>CANQNF010000021.1 GCA_947625125.1 uncultured Clostridia bacterium | reverse complement strand
AACACATGGGTGTCGGTGTGAGCGCGGCAGGAATTTATAATAAAATCGTCAATGCGGGCTGTGCATTGGCGATTTTTTGACGGTGAGAATGCATTGACACACCATATCAAAACCTCTAAAATAATTTCATTCCCCCGTAACCTTTCCCCCTGAAATGTCGTCTTAATTTATATACCGCAGAAAGGAGGGCTTTTGGTGCTTAGTGACGAAGAAATTATCACGCGGTATTTTTCACGGGACGAGGCTGCTATTGCTGCGACCTCCGAAAAATACGGCGGGCTGTGCTATAGCGCATCATACGGTATTCTGCGCGTTCGCGAGGACGCGGAAGAGTGCGTCTGCGATTCGTATCTGCGGGTCCGGAGCACGGTTCCGCCCGAAAGGCCGCAGAGTTTAAAATGCTACCTTTTAAAAATCGTCAGAAACGTCTCGCTCGACCGGCTCAAATTTCTGAAGCGAAAAAAGCGCGCACGAAAGCTTGAAATTTCCTTTTCCGAGCTTGAAAATATCCTGCCGGATTCGAGCGCTCCCGACGAGTGCGGGCTCTCCGAGCTTCTGACCGCGTTTCTTGAGACTTTGGAGCATGATCCGCGCGTTATAATGGCGGCGAGGTATTGGCATTTAATGCCGATTTCGGGTATTTCTTCGCGGTACGGTTTTTCGCAGTCAAAGGTCAAGACAAGCCCTACGAGGTTGTGTGAAAAGCTCAGAAAATTTTTAGAGGAAATGGGTTTTGCAAATGAACATATCAAAAATTATTAGAGCGTTCGGGCATATCGATGACAAATATCTTCTTGAGGCCGAAGATGCGGAAACCAAAAAGAGCGGCCTTTTCAGGCTTAAGCCGGTGCTTTTGGCGGCGGCAATAGGCGTTTTCGCGCTCGGAACGACCGTTTTTGCAATCAGCCGAGCGGACGGGCTCAGCAAAATGAAATATGCGTTTGACCGTTACAGCGGCATCAAAAGTGAAACCGAGCATACCGAAAGCCCTGCCGAAGATGACCTCACTCCCGATGTAGAACAGGATTACACGTTCTACAATGACTATACCGACAGCGAAATTAAAGACCCGACCGAATTTCCTTGGCATGAGGATCTGTCGGAATACGGCAATGAGTTTGAATATGACGCTGATATTAAGACGGGAGAGTTTCGGGTGACGTTGGTGCTTATGGATGACCACTGTTTTTATGCCACGGTGCAGTATGCCCTCTCGGACGACGATTTAAAGGCGCTCGGCGGGAGTCCCGAGGGAACGGTCCCGACTTTTTCTCAGGTCCACTTTGACGGCGGCGAAGGATATGAGGGCGCTGACCCGATATCCCTGGATAAAAATATTTACACCTTTGCAGTTTCGTCTCTCGGCTTTGACAGCCTGCCCGAAAATGTCACATTCACGATTAAAAATTTCGGCTATAACGAGCGCGTTTTTGATAAATGGCGAGGATTTTATGCCGATGTTTTTCACACAATTGACGAGTTTGACAAGGTGCTGAAAATTCCGACGTCGGGGCTTAAAAAAGCCGAATCAAAGAAGTCTGAGCAGGTCGTTTATCGGACCGAATCGGGGGATGTTTATTTGACCGCGGAGATCTCGCCGATGGGGATTTATCTTTGCTATGAAAGCGAGCCTGCCGAGGCCGCCATGGCGCTTTCCGGCGACAAATATTTCCTGCCGTACAAGCTGCAAATTTGCCTCGACGACGGCAGAATTTACGGCGACGGCGAGACCTTTTTCGAGTTGAGCTATATTCTGAGCGGCAGGAGCGGAGGGATCAAAAACTATAACGACGGCGATCCCGAAAACGATATCTTTTGCGACAGCTTGCCGTTTATAAAGCCGGCGGAAATTTCGCATGTAGAAAAATTAACGGTCGATGGCTGCGAAGTCGAGGTTGGGGGGGAGGGGCAGGGGGTGGGGTTACTTCAAATAGCATTAGCGCAGCAAATACCTTTTAATAGGATCGTGCCGGCAGGTACAGAAAACCCCCATCAAAATCCGCAAGGATTTGATGGGGATTTTTCTCACAATCTCATTGCCGTGCTCTTCTGCTTTCTGTATATCTGACTTCTCCCCCCTTAAACTGTTGCTTTCTCCCTCTTTGCCGCTTCCTCCTCTTCGAGGACGCGGTACGCGACCTTGCCGACCAGCGTCGTCGGCAGGCTCTCCCTGAACTCAATGTCGTACGGCATCGCGTACTTCGCTATATTTTTGCGGCAGTACGCCATGATTTTTTCTTTTGTTTCATCATTCGGCGCGAAGCCCTCTTTAAGCGTCACAAACGCCTTTATTTTCTGCATTTTGTATGGATCCGGCACGCCTATAACGCAGGCGAGCTGCACAGCGTCGCAGCCCTCTAACACGTTTTCGAGCTGAGAGGGGTAAACATTGTAGCCGGACGTTATTATCATCCTCTTGATCCTCTGCCTGAAATAGATAAACCCGTCCTCGTCCATGATGCCTAAGTCCCCGGTGTGGAGCCATGTCCGGCCGTCGCCGTGGACTCTTAAGGCGTTCGCGGTCTCCTCGGGATTGTCAAGATAGCCGAGCATGACCGTCGGCCCGGAAATGCATATCTCGCCCTCGGTGCCGTAGGGGACTTCGATGTTGGTGCCGACCTCGACTATCTTGTAGAATGTGTCGGCGAACGGCTGACCGATGGAGCCCTCTTTGTATAAATGCAAAGGCGTGAGGCAGGAGGCGGTCACGCACTCGGTCGTTCCGTAACCCTCTCTGACGGTGATTTTTGCGCCATGATCTGCCAAAAACTTGTCAAAACGCTTCTTAAGCTCGGCAGAAAGCGTGTCGCCGCCGGAAAATACGCCTTTTAAGCAGCTCAGGTCTGCGTCTTTCATTTCGGGCTGCCTCAGAAGCGCCTCATAGAGCGTCGGCACGCCCGCAATAAAGTTGCAGCGGTTCTTTAAAATGTCATGCGCGTAGGTTTTCGGCGTGAACCTCGGGACAAGTATGCACCGCCCACAGTTTGAAAGGAAAGTGTGTATCGAAACGCCGAGACCGAAGCCGTGGAATATCGGCATAACCGCTAAAATTTTGTCGTCTTTGTCATAAATCGGGTTCGCCGAGATGACCTGCGCCGAGAGCGCGTTGAGGTTTAAATTCGACAGCAGAATGCCCTTGGTGGTGCCGGTAGTGCCGCCGCTGTACAAAATCACAGCCGGGTCGTTTTTGTCTTTGCGGCAAATATATTTCCCGGGATAGCTCTTGCCCTGTGAAATAAATTTTTTCCAGGTTATGTAATTTCCCTCTTCGGGACTCGGTATTTTCGGCAGCTTCTTGCCCTCGGTGAGGCTGTAGCCAATCTTTAAAAGCGGCTTCAGCTCATCCTTGACGGCGGCAATGACAAGCGTTTTTAACGTCGGGACGTTCGTTCTTATCGCCTCGAATTTCGGGTAAAACTGGTCCAGAGTCAGCGCGCAGACGCTTTTAGAGATGTTGAGATAAAACTGTATCTCGTTCTCGCTTGAAAGAGGGTGCACCATGTTCGACACGCCGCCCATCAGGTTTATAGCGTAGAACATGACCACCGCCTGGGGGCAGTTCGGCATGCATACCGTGACCCTATCGCCCGGCTTAACGCCGGCGGCCCTAAGAGCCTTTGCGCAGTCGTGGACGTTTTGCTTGAACGTCGCGTAGGTGGTGGATTTTCCCATGAAGTCGTAGGCGATGTGCGCAGGCCGGGAGTCTGCGGCCTCCTCGACCATCTCCCACATCGTGCCATTGAAGTAATCAAGGGTCTTCGGCACGTCGCCGTAGTTTTTAAGCCAAGGGGCTTTCGTTTCGGTGAACATAAAAATTCCTGCTTTCTTTTAGTATGCGTAATATATGAAAGTCGGTATGACTTTGTTGACGGGTTGACTTTGCGCAAAACCGGGATGCAGCAAAGGTCTTCTGCGCCTCAGATCGCGGCGGCGCCCCCGCAAGTTCCGGGAGGTCCCGCCGGGGGCCGACCCTGCGGGTCGGCCCCCCGGACCCGCGAAGCGGGCCCGGGGTTCAGCGAAGCTGAACCGGCGGGACCCGAGCCGCCCAATGTCGGGCGCCGCTATTAGAAGACAGAATTGAGAAGTCAGAAATCAGAGGTTAGAAGATAGAGATTAGAACCGGGAAAACCGGGCATGCGGTCAAGCGTTTAAATCCGTCGCCAAAGGCGACACCTTGAAATTCTGATATCTGATTTCTGTTCTCTGACGATCTGCGCCGAGAAAGCGCCGTCAAGGCGTGCTCGCGCTCGCCCCGTCCCACCCCTCCAGCATATCCGTAATATACCCCCTCAGCGCCTCACGGTTCTCGTCGTTGTGCTCGATTTCCCGAGAAATCAGCCGGACGTTCAGAAAATAATCCTCGCTCAGCCCCGCCGCCAGCCCGTAAAGCGCCCGGATAAACAGGCACTCGGCATAGATAAACTCCGAACTCACGGCTTTTAAAAACCGCCTGTAAATCAGATACTCAAGATACGCCCGCCGCTCCGCCTTAGTGCCTGCAAAAGCCTTTGACATCGGCCTTTTCGGGTCGGTAAGCTCCTCCCAGACCGGGGAAATCTTCTCGGCTTTTTCAAAAATAATTTGTCGGATTTTGTCGATAAATTCTCTGTAATCCGCCTCCGGCAGGGTTTCCGCCCTGTCAAACTCCGAAGCCTTGAGCATATTCAGTTCGTCGTAATCTATTAAAATTTGCAGGCCCTCGGAAAAGCTGCAAAGCCTGTCCGCGGCCAAGTCCGGGTCGGGCTCATTCTCGACCATCTCCATTGCCATGGCCCTCGCCTCTACCAAAAATTTCAGCAGCCGATCGTCGGTTGTGCGGTTTTCTATGCCCTCGTACGGGAAATCCCCGTCCAAAATAAGCCTCTCCGCCGTCGGACAGGAGACCGAAAGCCCGGCCTCGGTGAAGCCGTCGTACTCCTCAAAAAATCTCGGATATTTCGAGCATATCTCGCACTGCTCCCCGGTCTTTTTCATCAGCCCGCAGAGCCCGTCGCTGTCAAAATGCAGACAGCTGCCGTCCGGCCGAAGCTTAAACAAAAGCCCGCCGAAGCCGTCCTCGGTAACGGTTTCGGAAAAATTTTCAACGCTTTTCCGGTATTTTTCCGCTGACTCTAAATCAAGCGGTATCTCCCACCCGACCTTGCAGCAGGGGTCTTGACACCGTGAGGCCATGCAGGAAAAATGCTCAAAATATTTCGGAGAGAAAACCTGCCCGAAATTTGTAGGAACCAACAAATCTCACCTTTTCTTTTTGTTGAAAATAACGGTTTTTTGGACGGCATAGTTGACCAAAAACATCACCGCCTCGGCTATGGGTTGGGCGAGCGCGAGAGGGATGCGGAAAATTCTTACAAAAATCTCCAGCAAAACGTAGGTTTTTATCAGAAAACTGACCGCGGCGAGCGAGTAATAGCCCAAAAGCTCAGGCAGCGCCCGATTTTCGGAGCGAAAGACCCACCGCCGGTTGAGCCAGAAGTTTAGCTGTGAGCTTATAAGGAACGCGGGCACCGCCGCTATCTCCATCGAAAGCCCGGAAAACCCCCTCAGAAGCCGCTCCAGCACTAAAAGCATGGCGTAGTTTACCGCAAACGCCGCGACCGAGGAGAGAAAATACCGAACGGGTTTTCTTAGGAGCAGCGACCTAATTTTTTCCATATAAACCTCTTCTTTCAATACGGAGAGTATAAACCGTGTGCGTTATTACCGGGGGTAGCAGGGGAGCAGGTCTGACCTCTGACTTCTCAATTCTGTCTTCTGTCAGCGCCGGCTCGGGTTTCCCGGTTCTGATCTCTAACCTCTATCCTCTAACCTCTGATCGGGCGCGCCCCGAACATGCTGCGGGAGCGCCCCGCCGGTTCAGCGAAGCTGAACCCCCCCGAGTGCGCCCCGGCGAAGCCGTGGCGCACTCGGGGGTCCGACCCTGCGGGTCGGACAGGCGGGGCGCGCAAGCCCGGGTGTGGGCGCGCCCGGTCTGAACCCTCAATCCCCGCCGGATTTTATACACTCCGCAATTATCCACACAAAATATACAAAAAGTATAGCCGCAAGCCCGCTCGCCGTGTCAAGCAAAACGTCGGTTATCTGCGGGCCGCGGGCGAGCGCCAAAAGCTGTATCGTTTCGTCGAAAACAGCTATCGCAAGCACCGTTGAAAAGGCGTTCCAGAACCCCTGGAACCCCATCCTCAGCCCCCGCCACAAAAACCCCAGCTCAAGCCCCATCACCGCGTACTCGGTGACATGGGCGAGCTTTCGGACGTGGTCGAGCAAAAACCCCGCCAACGGCTCGGGAAAATGCGTGAATTCAAAAAGCTTTTGCAGCAGCTCCCGGACCTTTCCGCTCAATTCTCCCGACTCGTTTCCGGGAAGCGCCGAATTTATCCAGATAAACCCGACGGTAAGTAAAATCAGCGAAATCGACAAAATCAGATGCCGTTTTTTATTCAATGCTCTCAATTCCTTTCGGAAAAACTCTCTACTTTTTCTTTTCGGCATGCCCTAAAATCGCCCTGCCGTCCTCGACCCGAAAGCCGAAATCGTACCCCGCATACTCGAAAAAATACTCCCGGCCGTCGTCCCGGTACTGCGGCCTCGGGTCGTTCTCAAGTATCTCTTTTATGTCTTTTATGACGGCCTCCGGCAGGGTTCTCCCGAGGGCGTCGGGTATCTCCGCCTTTAACCTGTCGGCGCTGTGGGCGTCGGCATACCCCGAAACGGCTTCGGGCACGCAGTCGGCATACCTAAGATACGGCTTTATGTCATACACCGGCGTTCCGTTCGCCATATCTCCGCCCGAGACCGTGAGATACCCCCGGCCGATGTCCAAAAGCTTCACAACGCTGAGGCCTATGGGGTTGGGGCGGTTCGGGGATCTCGTGGCAAAAACCCCGAGCCTCTTGTTCCCGCCGAGTCTCGGCGGCCTCACGGTGGGGGAGAACTCCCGCGAAAGACCCGCGGCAAAGCCCTCCGAAAAGCCCCAGATGACAAAGAGGTGGGAAAACTGCTCTATGCCCCGAAAAGCCTCGGGGGAGGCATACTCCGGCTCGAAAACTATCCTGCTTTTTATCCCGCAAAGCCCGCTCTGACGGGGGATTCCGAACTTCGAGCCGAAGCCGTTTTCGATGTGGGCGATGACCTTAAGCTCCATCTTAAAGCTCTTTGGCAATGTCCGCAAGAATCTTAATGCCCTTAACTATTTCCTCGTCGGACGGCATGGAATAATTAAGCCTGAACGACCGGCAGGGTTCGTCGGGGTCGGCAGAGAAAGCCGTGCCCGGGACGACGAAAACAAGCCTGTCGCCCGCCTTTTTGACGAACTCGTCAAGGCTCGCGCCCTCGGGGAGACTGCACCAAAGGAAGATGCCGCCCTCGGGTCTTGTGAAGCTGACGGTTTTCGGCATGTTCTCCTCGAGCGCCTTTATCATCAGCTCGGCCTTGTGCTTATACATTTTGCGGATTTCCCGAATGTGCGCCTCAAGGTCGTATTTTTCGATGTATTTTGCGCATATCATCTGGAACAGGACGTTTGTGTGCACGTCCTCGACCTGCTTGGCGACGACGATTTTGGAGACGAGGTCTTTATCCGCGCAGACAAATCCTATTCTCATGCCCGCCGAGAGGACTTTGGAGAAGCTGCCGCAGTAAACTACTCTGCCCTCGGTATCCATGCTCTTATATGTCGGCACGTCCTCGCCGGTGAATCTTAAGTCGCCGTAGGGGTTATCCTCCAAAATTATAATGTCATATTTTTTGGCAAGATCCAAAACCTTTTTTCTGACTTCAAGGGAGGTGGTTATGCCGGCGGGGTTCTGGAACGTCGGGATGGTGTATAAAAGCTTTGCTTTCGGGTTATTTTTAAGCGCCTCCTCAAGCTTTTCAACGTCTATGCCGTCGTCGTTTAAAGGCACGCCGACAAGCTTTGCCCCCAAAGAACGAAACGCGTTGAGAGCGCCTATGAAGCTCGGGTTTTCGCAAACGACCACGTCGCCCTCGTTGCACATCACCTTGCAGGTAAGCTCTATTCCCTGCTGGCCGCCGGTCACAATAATAAGGTCGTCTCTGTCCGCGCCGACGCCGTAAACGCGCTTTAAGCGGGCTTTGACAAGGTCTCTTAATGGGGTATAGCCCTCGGTGATGCCGTACTGAAGCGCCGTCACCGGCTCGTTTTCAAAGATCTCGTTCGCTATCTCCTGCATTTCCTTTACGGGGAAGCTGTCGGGGTTGGGGTTTCCCGCCGCAAACGATATAGCGCCCGGGGTGCCCAACGACTTAAAAATCTCACGGATGGCGGACGGCTTTAAACTCTTGAATTTTTCGGAAACGTTATAGTTCATGCTTACTCCTCCTGCAAAAATACGGGGTCGGGCGAAAACCGGGACCGGCCGGGGGTCGTCTTTACCTCCTGCCCCTCCGAAAGCCCGCGCGCAGCCCCGGCCCGTCGGCCCCGCCGACGGGCCCCCGCCCCCTTTGGGGGGGCGGGCCTCCGGCGAAGCCGGAGGGGCTGCGCCGTAAGCCCGCGGCGAGCAGAAAGCCCTTTGGGGGCGGCCGGTCCGGGTTCGCCCTCCCTTTGTCGCTGTAATCTATTATTATACAAAAGCCGGTTTTTGTCAAGGCGCAAATGTGAAAAATTTCTTAAAAGCTGCATATTTTATTGACAATAAAGGCTGAAAATGCTAAAATATATACATCTTATACGTCTTAGGAGTGATTTTTATGCAGTATAACACCATGGGTCAGCGCTTTAAGCACGCTCTCTACCTTATAAAAACAAAACCGAAGAGGCTGATGTGGCTGTTCTTTTTGTGCTTTTTGGCAAATCTCATCATCGCCGAGGCATGCCAAAGCTTTCTTATTCTCTCGCTTCCCATTACCTACGGCCTTTCCGCCGGCTGTGCGCTGCTGGCGCTAAAGACCGTCCGGAACGAGGAGCCCGAGCCGAAAGATATCTTCTATGCCTTTAAGGATTTCAAGACAGCAAAGCGCGTCATCGGCGGGCAGCTCTGGTCCTACCTTATAATATCGGTCTGGATGGTCGTCCCGGCGATAATCTCGCTGGTCCTTGCCATGTCCTTGGGCTACAGCGGCTTCTACGGCGCGGCCACTATCGAGGACTTCATGTACTTCGCCGACTTCTCCGACCTCTCAAGAACAGGCATCTTCATCGGCGTCGCAGGAATCGCGGTCTGGGTCTTTACGGTAATTTTCATCGTCAAGTCCTTTGAGATAGCGTTTGTGCCCTACATTCTCCTTACCCGAGAGGATATAAGCCCGTTCGACGCCTGGAAAGAGTCGAAAAAGCTGACCTACGGCTTAAAGGGCAGGTTGTTCGGCTTCGCAGTCTTGCCGGCGCTCGCTTTTGGGGTCGTTTTGGGCATTCTGGTCGGGCTGTCGTTCATACCCTTTATCGGCTCGGTTTTCCTTATCGCAGTGACCGTCCTGATACTTTTCGCGGTGATTTTCCTGCCGTATTTCTACGCGCTCGGTTTTGCGGGATTCTATGAAGCGTCCTTGCATGCTCCGAAAGTAGTTTACGAATACCCGGCTCAGCAGGGCTATCCGGCGGCCATGCCCATGCCCGCGCCCATGCCGGAACAGCCTATGCCCGAACAGCCCGCGCCGGAACCGCAGCCCGCGCCCACGCCCGAGCCCGAAGCCGAGCCGCAGAATGATGAAGGAAACAAATAAAAATTTAAAAATAAAGAGGTTATGAAAATGAAGAAAATTTTAGCGTTTATTTTGGCGGCAGTTATGGCGCTCACGCTTTTCGGCTGCGCAGCCGAAGAGCCCGAGGAAGTCGTCGACGTGATCACGGAACCCGCCGTCACCGAGGCTCCCGTCACCGAAGCCCCCAAGGTCGAGCCTCCCATCGAGATCGACCGCTTCTGCGAGCCGGACGACATGCCCGAGGCGGATCTTCCCGAGCTTGACGACGAGGCCAACGCGATAGTCGTCGACGGCGAGACCTACACCTTAAGATGGCTCTACGACCACAACATCTACGACTGGCGCGAGGCGGGCATAACCTTTGAGCAGGTAAACGACCGTTCTGCCCAGCTTTTGGGCATCGACTACAGCGACGAAGCCTTTGAGGCGATAAAGCTCAAGGTGTCGGACTTCACCGAGCTGATGATGCTCTCTCCGACCGCCGACGGCGAGGTCAAGGCCGGCGGCATAACCGTCACCACCGGGGACGAGACGGTGGACTACGACCTTGAATGGCTGTCCTCCCACAACGCCACCGAGTACACCGAGGCCGGCATCACCGCCGACGTCGTCGCCGACTTCCTCGAAGCGATGGAGGCCGACTTCTGGTACACCTACGAGTACAGATGGGTAACGGAAGTGTACAACAGATTGGTAAACGGGTTCTGAACCTTTCGGAGCGCTTTCAGAGCGTTAGAAGATAGATGAACAGAGGATAGACTCTCAGAAAACAGATGACAGAAATCAGAAATCAGAATAGGGCCTGCGCCTTTAAATCCGTCGTCTGAGACGACCCTTTGAAAATCTGTTTTCTGATTTCTCAAATCTGTTTTCTAATTTGCTATTGACTTTTCCTTTCAAAACCGCTATAATATATAAGAATATGCTGTATCGGCATTTTTATCGGTCGCGGCTCGCCCCGACTGAAATCTATTAGCAGGAGGATATAAAATTGCGACGTATCAAAAAACCCGTATTCTTTGTCGTCGTCGTTCTTATCGCCGTTTTCGCGTTTTTAACATTCCACGGCGTCTCGACTTACTACGGCGACGTAAAGACGAGCTATATCAAAGGCGTCGATGAGATCCGCTGGGGTATCGATATCTCGGGAGGCGTGGACGTCACGTTCGCACCGCCGGAGGGCGTTACCGCTACCGTCGAACAGATGGACGCCGCCAAGGCCGCCATCGAGGTCCGACTCGTAAACCTCGGCATCACCGACTATGAACTCTATGTCGACGATTCTAACTATGACATCATCGTCAGATTCCCGTGGCAGGCCGGAGAGGAAAACTTCGACCCGGAAGCCGCCGTAAGGGAACTCGGCGAGACTGCCGAACTGACGTTCCGCGAGGGCCACGAGGTCGACGAATACGGCCTGCCCACCGGAGTGACTGCCGAAAATATAATCGTCAAGGGCGATCAGGTGACTTCCGCCCAGGCAGTCTGGACCGAACAGGACGGCAAGACCGAATTCATGGTAGCCCTTGAATTCGACGAGGAGGGCGCGAAAGCCTTCGCCGACGCGACTGCAAGGCTTGCAGGCAACGGCTGCATCTCGATTTGGATGGATGACACCTGCATAAGTTATCCTAACGTCGAGACCGCCATCACCGACGGCAAGGCCCAGATCTCTTCGTCTACATTCACCTACGACTCCGCTAAGGATTTGGCGGACAAGATCTCGGCGGGCGCTCTGCCCTATAAGATGGTGACGTCCAACTTCTCCACCATCTCGCCGACCCTCGGTTCGGGCGCAAGAAACGCAATGTTAATCGCGGGCGTTATCGCCTTTGCGCTTATCTGCATTTACATGATCTGCGTCTACCGTCTACCCGGCGTCGTCGCCGCTATCGCCCTGTTCGGACAGGTCGTCGGCACCATAGCATGCATCACGGGCTTCTTCGGAAATCTCCCGAGCTTTACCCTCACGCTCCCCGGTATCGCCGGTATCATCTTAGCGGTCGGCATGGGCGTTGACGCGAACGTCGTCACCTTTGAGCGCGTAAAGGAAGAACTGCGGAACGGCAAGGGCCTGACAAGCGCTTTGGAGCAGGGTTATTCAAGAGCGTGGGCGGCCATCTTCGACGGAAACATCACCATCGTTTTCGTGGCGATAATCCTCATGGGAGCGTTCGGGCCTCCGGATTCGGCGTTCGCCATCATCATGAAGTGGCTCTACTTCCTCTTCCCGACCACCATCGAGGGAACGATTTACTCTTTCGGCTACACGCTTTTGGTCGGCGTTATCTTAAACTTCGTGTTCGGCGTAGGAGCGACAAGACTTATGCTCGCCTCCCTCTCCAAATTCAAGGCCTTAAGAAACCCCAAGCTTTACGGAGGTGTTACGAATGAAGAATAAGACTTTTGACGTCTGCGGAAAGAAAAAGATCTTTTACATCGTTTCGCTGGCCGTTATCATTCTCAGCTTTGTATTTACCGCTATTTTCGGCATGAATATCGCCATCGAATTCAAGGGCGGCACCATCATCTCTTATGCCTACGACGGCACTGTTGATGAAAACGCCGTCGCTTCCGCTGCCCAGAATATCACCGGACAGCCCTGTAACGCCACCCTTGGGGAGAGCCTTGCCGACGGTGAGACGACGGTAGCTTTAAGCTTTCCGTCCTCCGAGGGCCTGACTGCCGATATGCAGGCCGATCTCACGGCGGCTTTGCAGGAGCAGTTCGCCTCCGCGAACTTAGAGCTCTACAGCTCACAGGACGTAAACCCGTCCACGGGTCTCGGGTTCTTCGGCAAGTGCATCGTCGCCGTTATCTTCTCGGCGGTCGTCATGATAATCTACATCGGCTTCAGATTCCGCAAGATAGGCGGCTGGGTCGCCGGCTGCTGCGCGGTCGTCGCTCTGGTGCATGATATGTGCTTTGTCTACGCCTGCTGCCTCATCTGCCGCTTCGACGTCGACTCGAACTTCATGGCGGTGCTGCTGACTATCTTGGGCTACTCGATAAATGCCACGATAATCATCTATGACAGAATAAGAGAAAACCGCCGCCTTTACGGGCAGGAGAAAACTCTTTCCGAGCTTGTAAACATGAGCGTTACTCAGTCGTTCGGCAGGTCGCTTCACACCACCGCGACCACCGTTATAGCGATGCTGACTATCTGCATAGTTGCCGTTATTGCCGGCGTTCAGTCGATTTTAAGCTTCGCGTTCCCGCTCGTCGTCGGACTTTTGGCCGGCGTTTACAGCTCGAACTTCATAGCCCCGACCCTCTGGACGGTCTGGCAGGGCGCTATAGATAAACGCCATGCCGCAAAGGCTGCAAAATGATGACAATAAAAATCAAATAACGTTAATTATACCCCCCCCCGGCAAAATCGGGGGCGGGGTATTTTGAAAGGATGATTTAAATGAAAAAAATTTTAGCGGTTATTTTTTCGGCAGCGCTTGCGCTTTTGATGACGGCGAGCGCCTTTGCGGTCGGCGATATACCCGAGGACGTGCCGGAAGTCGACGTCGACGTTTCCCCCGACCTCGGCATTTATGAAACGGGCTCGGACGAGTACGGCGACTATTATCTGCCCCAAGGCGGCGACAAGGTCTATACTCGCTTCAACTGGGACGCGGTCGAGGCGGCCGTCGGTGAGAACGGAATCCTCACCGTCACCGCGGACGGAAAAGAGCTGAGCTATGAGCTCTCCGACGAAAACAACCCCTGGGCAGAGCCCGCGCCCGAGCCCGAGCCCACGCCCGTCCCGGATTGGATGCTCGCCCTGCCCGACCCGGTGCAAGGAACCGAGGGTGAAGCCGAAAGCCCGAACCCGAACCCGGGCACGGGGGTCGGCTTTGCCGTGATGTTGGGGTTAGCGGGGGCCGCGGGGTGCTTTGTTGGGAGCAGAAAGAGGGGATAGGGGAGGGGGGATTTTCGAGCAATGTTAGGGCAGGAGCACGGCTCCCCTCCCTTGGGGGAGGGGCCGGGGGAGAGGGATACTTCAAATAGTATGAGCCACGTCAGTGGCGAATACCTTGTCACGTCAACCGTTGTGAGCCGCAAGCCCCGAGTTATAGCTTTGAGGGGGGCGTGGGGGACGGTAGTCCCCCCGCAGCTTCTTTTTTGATTCTTTTTTCTTCTCGGAAGAAAAAAGAAGAGCCCCCTCTCCCTCCGGGGGAGGGGGATGGGGGTGGAGGAGCAAGTCAGAGGGCAGATGACAGATTGTCAGAAAACAGAAGAGCGTTGTAATGAGATTGTGCGGAAATCCATCTCAAAACTAAAGTTTTTGAGATGGATTTTTTACGAGCCTCCTGCCACTACCCGGGGGGGATAAGGTATTCGCGCTACGCGCTCATGCTATTGAAAAGTCCCCCTTCCCCAACAGGGCTTTCAGAAAAGTTGGGGATAGCACAACCCCCTCCCCAAGGAGAGGGGGTTGGGGGTGGAGAGGCAAGTTAGAGGACAGAGGGCAGATTGGCAGAGGACAGAAAAGTGCGGAAAAGAGATTGTGCGGAAAATCCATCTCAAAGCTTAAGTTTTTGAGATGGATTTTTATCAACGCTTGCGGCTCGACACCGGGGATAAGGTATTCGCGCTTCGCGCTCATACTATTTGAGATACCCCCTCCCCGACCGGGCTTGCAGGAAGCTCGGGTATAGCACAGCCCCCTCCCCCCAAGGGGAGGGGGGTCAAGGGGTGGGGAATACTTTAAATAGTATGAGCGAAGCGAATACCTTGTTTTCAGTCAGTGTACAAAGTCTGAGCGTTGTGCCGAATTCTCAAGCGAAACCGGCAGGAATCGCGCAATGTGTGAGCGGCGATTTCAAATGCGCAGCATGCAGAAAGCGCCGCAAGCGATATGAAGCTTGCGACGATACGATATGAATATGTTTTAAAATTTGTCCCGTCCTGCATACCTGCAAGCCGGGACTTTTTTCATTTTGCCGCAAAATGATGGGCCCGCAAGGCTGTGGACAACCTGCGCTGTCCCGAATTACGGCATGCCACAAACATAAAATGCAGGGGTTTAAGCAGTTACGCATAAAAAGCAAAAGCAGGCGAAGAATCGTCTGCTTTTTGTGTATAGAAGTGCGCACTTTAGAACTCGGATGACAGATAAATCAGAAGTTGCAACGCTGAAACCATTGATCTGAAAGCATTATTTCAAATTACCAATGTAGTAAAACGAATCTTCATAATTTCTGAACACTTGATTTCCTAAATATTTCATTCCTATCCTCACTAATACTTTTCTGGATGCTATATTTTCAGGTCGTGCCATCCCGTAAATTCCCTTGATATCAGTAGTAGCAAATGATTCTTTAATAATTTGCTTTCCGAGTTCAGTTGCATAACCCTTCCTCCAATATGGTACTCCTATTTTGAATTCAATCTCAGGCTCACATGATTTATAAGGATTTAATCCACATAATCCAATCAATTGATTTGCGCTTTTCTCTATTACCGCCCCATGAAAGCAATCAAGTGTTTTAAAATCTTTATTTATCATATATTTGATGTATTCTTCTGTTCTCTGTTCATCCCAAGGGTTATTTTTATCTTTCGTATATTTATGCATTCTAATATCAGACATGATTTTGAACAATTCACCAATATCGCTTATCATGTACTGCCGAACAATTAATCTATCTGTTTCAAAATACAAATGCATACGGTTTCCCGCCTCTACAAATTCTTTTTTATTGCGCTATTAGTCATATCAGTACGCCCGTTTTACCCTGCCTTTATACTTCTTTGCCAAACTCTTTTATTATCTCGGTATATTTTTCGGGCTGCTCAAACCATGTCAGGTGAGCGCTGCCCGGAATTATCACG
The DNA here is from genome assembly GCA_947625125.1 of uncultured Clostridia bacterium. Classification (GTDB taxonomy): domain Bacteria; phylum Bacillota; class Clostridia; order Oscillospirales; family Ruminococcaceae; genus Faeciplasma. The sequence goes on along the minus strand of CANQNF010000021.1, from coordinate 35,184 downwards.
GTCCTGCCGTTTGGAGCGCTGTCCGCAAACCGGTCCTGCTCAAACTTTCCGCAGGTCATGTCATATTCACCGACTATCAGCAGCTGCGGCTTTGAAATATCTTTAAGATAGGGCAGGTAGTCTGCATAAAAATCATCAGAATCAAAAATCTTTTTCCTGAAACCGACGAATCTGCCCCAGCACTCCTCCGGCGCCATCGGGTCGCTGATATGCGCTTCGATATAGTCGTTATACCGGTCGGTTTCTATTACATGACAATGCCGCTGAACGTTTTCGTTCATATCTATCGACATCGCTTTCTCAAAGGCTTCTTTGGAAGAAATTTTACTGTCAAGAATTTCTTTGCATAGCGCCGTTTGCTCGGCATTCCCGTCGCGCTCAAAGCATGGCAGAGTCGCTTCGGCCATGGCTCTTGCCGTGTGCAGAGCGCTCCACATCGGACAGTCGTAAATTACGGCGTCAATGCTGTCGGGATAGGTGTGGGCATAGACGAGCGCGAGCATTCCGCCAAAGGAATGCCCGAGAGGTATCCAGCTTTTTATTCCGAGGGCGAGCCTCATCTGCTCGGTCATGCGGACAAGTTCGCCAACGCCGAGAGGTTCTTCGCCGACCGCGTCGGACCGGAATACGCCGTACTGATCGAAACTGACGACATGAAAAGTCTCGCCGAGTTTTTCGGCCTGATAGGAATATGTGAGGCAGCTCTCGCCCGGCCCGCCGTGTAAATAAACGAGGACGGGGGCGTTGCCGACACCGTATTCTTCGTAATAGATTTTCCTGCCGAAAACGGTCAAATAGGGCATATTTCCCTCCCAATGATAAATCAAATTGATTTTTGCACTCTGACATTTGTTTTAATACATTATACATCATCCCCCCCGCCATAAGTCAACCCATAATCAGCAAATTAAAGAATATTTTAACATTTGAGGTGGGGAAAAGGGGGGAGATGAGTTTGAAAAAATAAACAAACCTTATTCGGAGCAAGGCTATCTTCGCGCAAAGAAATCGCGAAGCATTGAAAGAGCGGATTCTCGCCATGAAAAAGACCTCAAATGAGGAAAAGACGAGCATGCTTAAAACCGAGTTGACAACGATTGACAAACGCCTTGCCGAGCTTGAAAATCTGATTCAAGTTGCTATTTGAAAAGCGGCAGGACCATTTGTCTGCGGAAATTACAAAAGCAACACCGGGAGCTGTACCATTCACTTTATCCGTGCGGTCGTCCTTGAACATCTTGTGCTGAATAATTTGCAGGTTGTAATCTCATACGTTACGGCTCACGAGAATTATTTTCGGCAGGTCATGACCGAAAAAATGTCGCTCAAAAGTGCTGAGATTATCAAGTCGGCTAAAAGTAAACTCGCGCAAAAGGAAAAGCGGCTCGCCGAACTTGACCGATTATTCATAAAGATTTATGAGGACAACGTGGCGGCAAAACTTAGTGATGAACGATTTGCGATGATGAGCGAGCAATATGAGGACGAGCAGGCAATGCTCAAATCCGAGATTATTTCCTTGCAGGCAGAAATTGCAGAACAGGAGCGGCAGAATGAAAATCTGGAGTTGTTCATTAAGAAAGCCAAAAAATATAATGGACTTAAGGAGCTTACTCCCTATGCTTTGCGCGAGCTTGTTAAGGCGATTTACGTTGAGAAACCCGACAAGTCAAGCGGCAAGAAGAAGCAAAAGATTAGGATTCAATATGACCTTGTGGGATTTATACCAATTAATGAGCTTTTGCAAGCGGAAAAGCAAAGAGAAACGGCGTGACTGAAATCACGCCGTTTCAGAAAAATTAGTTTCGACTTCCTTGTGACGCCCCACCTTGGGGATGGCGCGGGGAGGAAGGTCTATCAGAGGACAGACGACAGATAGTCCGAAATCAGAAAATCGTTGCAATAAGATTGTGCAAAAAATCCATCTCAAAACTGAAGTTCTTGTGATGGATTTTTTCTGGAAAGGTGCGGTCGGGCGCCCCCTCCTCGAGGAGGGGTCAGGGGGAGGTGACTTAAAATAACATTCGCGCAGCGAATACCTTTTAACAGGGTTGCGGCGGATCGGGATTTTTTATTTTTACGTCGCGGCGAGCCCCTTAACAGGGCAGCGGACGCCACTCCCTTTTTGAATTTGCGTTCATGCACGAACCCCTTGCCCACATTGATCAAACGTGAGATAGTGAACTTTTTACGGTCAACTCCTTTGCTAATGAGCCGTGCAGATGGCATATTAAAACACATAACCCGTATCAGCTCCCGCAAGGATTTGGCACGATTTTTTTACTTTATGCGAGCGTTCCCTATCACCCCCTCCGCCTGCCGCATATAATATAGCAGGCCGGGACGCCGGCCAAAAATTTACAGGAGGAATATTATGCCAAATAACAATTGCGGCTGCCCGGGTCTTCCCGGCGGCACAAATGTCTATAATTTCGGCTGCGGCGCGGGCCTCGGCCCGGGTTCCGGCTCGGGCTCGGGTTATGTTTCGGGTTCTGTTTCCGGGGCAGCAGCCTGCGGTGCAAATTACAGCTGCGGCTGCGGTCTCGGCTGCGGAAGCTATGTCATCGGCCCGACCGGCGTGACCGGCCCTGTCGGCCCGACCGGCGCTACAGGTGCAACGGGAGCAGCCGGCCCCATTGGCCCCACCGGGCCCACTGGTGCAACAGGTGCCACAGGTGCCACCGGTCCCGCAGGCGCTGACGGAGCAGTAGGAGCCACCGGTGCTACGGGAGCAGCCGGCCCCATTGGCCCCACCGGTGCAACAGGTGCCACCGGTCCCGCAGGCGCTGACGGAGCAGTAGGAGCCACCGGTGCTACGGGAGCAGCCGGCCCCATTGGCCCCACCGGTGCAACAGGTGCCACGGGCCCCACAGGCGCTGACGGAGTCGCAGGAGCAACCGGCGCAACGGGTGCCGCAGGCCCCATTGGACCCACCGGTGCAACCGGAGCCACAGGTGCCACCGGTCCCGCAGGTGCTGACGGAGCAGTAGGAGCCACAGGAGCCACCGGTGCTACAGGAGCAGCCGGCCCCATTGGCCCCACCGGCGCGACGGGAGCCACCGGCCCCGCCGGACCCACTGGCGCAACTGGTGCAACAGGTGCCACCGGTCCCGCAGGCGCTGACGGAGCAGTAGGAGCAACCGGCGCAACGGGTGCCGTAGGCCCCGCCGGACCGACCGGACCGACAGGCGCAACCGGAGCTACCGGAGCAACGGGAGCCACCGGGCCCGCAGGAGCCGCCCCCGCAACAGTCTTTGCACAAATTTTCAACACCGCCGCCCAGACCGTCGCCTCGGGAAGCCCTGTCAGCTTCGACACCGCCGTCGCCTCAAACGGGATTACCTTTGCCGCAGGCGACACAGAGGCCGTCGTCGAACAGGCCGGGACCTATCTCGTAATGCCGAGCGTTACGGCGTCTGCGCCCGGTGAGTTTGCGGTCGAGCTGAACGGCGAGCCGGTGACGGGAGGGGTTCTCCCGAACAGCGGAAACACGGCCGCAGGCCCGGTCGTCGTGACCGCGAACGCCGGCGACAGGATCTCGATCGTCAACACCTCTCCCGACGCCGCGACGATCGCCGAGTCGGGCGCTGTCCCCACCGCAACGCTCTATATCCAGAGCATTGCCACAGGCGCGTGAGACTTCCAAAACCTTTAAGACGTTTTCATTTTTTAGCAGTTCGGCAGGCTTGAGCGATTATCTGCTTTAGGGATTGGCCGGGTTGGTTATGAATTATTTAGCATTTTTTGCAGCCCGGCAAGCTTGAGCGTTTTAATTGATTTTGGGGTGGCCACGATTTGACCGTGCTTCGACCGCGTGATTTTAAATTCGGCATTTTTGCAGGGCGATAACGGGGCGGTCCAGAAAAATAAACCCGGTCGCCAGCACGTCCCCAACGCCGCGACGATTGCAGAGTCGGGCGCGGTCCCCACCAAAACGCTTTATATCCGGAGGCTCGAAGCCCCTGCCTGCACTTTTCCCTGCCCCTCTGCTCCAACCCGCGGGATAAGGTATTCGCTTCGCGAATGCCATTTGAGTCACCTCCCCCTGACCCCCTCCCCCAAGGGGAGGAGGCTGCGAGACTCCAACCTTTGTGACTTGACCGACCCTCGCTCGCGACTCCTGCCGGATTCTCTCGCTCGGGCTTTGCAAAAATCAAGGCTTTGTGCTCCTACCCGAGGTCAAAGAGCAAATAATAGCGCCAAAATTTAGATTCCCGCCTCTCCGCCCATAGACAAAAGGTATTCGCTTCGCGAATGCTATTTTAATTCAACCACCTGACCCCCTCATCAAGGAGGGGGAACTGCGGCCGAACGTAGGTTGGGTAAGCCCGCATTAGTTTCCGAATGGAAACCGACGCGGGCTTTGATATATCCTCCGGCCTGACCCGAGGTCAAAAGGTATTCGCTTCGCTCATGCTATTTTAGTACCCCTCCCCAGTCCGGGCTTTCGGGATGCCCGGGCATAGTGCTGCCCCTCCCCAAGGGGAGGGAGTGGGTCGGGGTCGAGGAACCTCACTAATAATTGGCTCAGCAATTTAAAGCGATAAAGAGCTTTTTTGATAGGCAGAGCAATATCAATGCATGAACTGCACCGTTTTAAAGCGGTAAAGTCATCTTGACAATTGACATAGCGCTAACACACAAGCTATGCCAATTTAAAGTGCTAAAGCAAGTTCTTTACTGAGCAGAGCAATGCTCTTCCATAAGTCACACCGATTTAAAGCAATAAAGTGGCACTATGGTAGGCGGTGCAACGTCAACGCATAAACTACACCGGTTTAAAGCAGTAAAGTCGTCTTGACAATTGGCATAGCGCTAACACACAAGCCATGCCGGTTTAAAGTGCTAAAGCAAGTTCTTTACTGGGCATAGCAATGCCCTTTCATAAGTCGCGCCGGTTTAAAGTGCTAAAGGGTTCCTTGATGGTTGCATATCATTGTGACATACGTCGTGCCGATTTAAAGCGATAAATCCATTTTGACGTTTGACACAGCGTAAATGTTCAAACTGCACCGACTAAAATAATAAAGCGCATCTTTAGTGTCAAGGCAATGCCCTTCCAAAAAGTGCGCCGGTTTAAAGCGATAAAGTGGTACTGTGGTGGGCGGTGCAACGTCAACGCATAAGCTGTAACGGTTTAAAGTGATAGAGACTTCTTGACGATTGGCACGGTACTAATGTATAAGTGTATAAGCTATGCCGGCTTAAAGTGCTAAAGCGGCATTTTGGTGGGCGACGCAATGCCAACGCATAAGCATTGTCACTTTAAAGCACTAAAGTTCGGCTTTTTTTGTATAACATTGCGACGTGTTAGCCCATGCCGCCAAAAGGTCGGTTAAGGACTGAGACCAACAGCGACGGGAATGAGGGGGGCATAATGCTCACGCCTGCCAAGAGGCTTGGGGTAAAATGCCGGTTAAAAGTTGTGTTGATTTAAAGCAGAAAAGCGCAAGTGACGATAGGTATAGTGATAACGATTAGAGTGCGCTGATTTAAAGTGCTAAAGCGACACTTTGGTAGGTGGTGCAATGCCAACGCGCAAACTGCACTGATTTAAAGTAATAAAGGAGAGCGCCCACCCCGCCCGCATTGTTTTTAAAGTCGTCGCCATAGGCGACGCCTTGAAATTCTGACATCTGAGATCTGACTTCTGTATTCTTGATGTGGCCGCTTTAGCCACTCCCCCTCTCCCCCCTTGCATTTTCCCACGAAATGTATTATAATAAGAAAAACGGCCATATTAAACTCAGGAGGTAAGATCATGAACATTACTAAGGAATCCATCATCGGCGATATTTTGGACGTCGATTTCGGTTGCGCGCCCCTGTTTTTGGAGATGGGTATGCACTGCCTCGGATGCCCGTCGGCGAGGGGCGAGTCCATCGAGGAGGCCTGCGCCGTACACGGCAACGACCCCGAAGAGCTCGTAAAAAAGCTCCGCGAATACTTCGGCCAGAATGACTAAAGGCTCCCTTTCTCCGCGGCTTCGGCTCTGTGCGGACAGCGTCGGCCGCGGTGGGGCTGTCCTCGATATCGGCACCGACCACGCCTATCTGCCCTGTTTTTTGGCAGAAAATCAGCTCGTCAGACTTTGCTGGGCCTCCGACATTGCCGACGGGCCGGTGTCGTCTGCGCTGAAAACGGTTGCTTCCCGCGGGCTTTCGGACCGTGTTTTCGTCATAAAGTCCGACGGCCTTAAGAATATTCCGCCGCAGGTTTTGCAAAGCCTCACCGACGTGGTCGCAGCCGGCATGGGAGGAGAGCTCATCGCGGAAATTTTAAGCCTTAAAGACGCGCTCCCCGAGGGCGTGAGATTTGTCTTGCAGCCGAACACAAGGGCGCACCTGCTCAGGCGGTTTTTATATGACAGCGGCCTTGTCATAACCCGCGAACGCGCTGTTTTTGACGGAAAATTCGTCTACACCGTCATCGAAGCGTCCGCAGGTAAGTATGCCCGCCCCGACGACGATATTTTTCTTTATGCGGGAGAGCTCGACCCGGATGAACCTGCCGCAAATGAATACATAAAAAGGACCGCAGAGCGCTTAAGGGCCGCGGCCGTGGGCATGAAAAAATCGGACCCCGGGAGCCCCTATGCCGAAAAAAATCTTGAAATTGCCGAAAGGCTCGAAAAATTTGCCGACAGAGGATGATAAAAATGGCAAAAATTAAAGAAATTTACAATTATTTGGACATCCTTGCGCCGTTCCGCACCCAGGACGGCTTTGACAATTCCGGACTTGTAATCGGGGACATGGGCTGTGAAAAAGAGATAAACACCGTTCTTATCGCCCTGGACGCGACCGTCAGAGTCGTTGAGGAGGCCCGTGATATGGGCGCCGACATGATCCTGACCCATCATCCGGTAATTTTTCATGCGGTCAAACATCTCGACTGCGGCTACCCCTACGCCCTGGCGATAAAATACGGAATACCGATAATTTGCTCGCACACCTGCCTCGACTCGGCAGAGAACGGTATCAGCGACATGATGATAAAAATTCTGGGATTTGAGAACCTGCACAGGACCCCCTACATAAACCGCGAGGACCCGGTAACAGGGCGAAAGGTCGGCTACGGCGCGACGGCGGAATGCGAAAAAATGACCGGCGAGGAGCTGGCGAGGCTCTGTAAGGAGCGCTTCGGGACGGCGGGTCTGAGATGGGTCGACGGCGGCCGCGAAATTACGCGGGTAGCATGCGGTTCGGGCGCAAGCTCGGATATCATGGAGTACGCTTTCGAGCAGGGCGCGCAGGCGGTCGTCACGGCGGACGTCAAGCTCGACCGGTTTATCGAGGCCGACCGCCTCGGCATGACGCTCATCGACGCGGGTCACTACGAGACCGAGGCGATCGCGCTCCCGTATTTAAAGAGCGCCCTCGAGTCCGAGTTCGGCCTGAATTGCATTATCACCAAGTCCGACCGGGTCGTCAGGGGGATGTGAGGAATAAATTTTCTCATATAAGCTTGAAAGGAGCACTTTATGGCGCTTGACGGAATATACCTTAGCCTTATTAAAAACGAGCTTTCAAAAACCCTCGTCGGTTCGCGGGTGGACAAAATTCACCAGCCGTCGAGGGAGAGCCTTGTCATTACCCTGCGGACGCAGGGCTTCGGCGCCAAAAAGCTCATGATAAGCTCGTCCGCAGGGACGGCGAGGCTCCACTTCACCGAAAGAGAGCCGGAAAACCCCAAGGTCCCGCCGATGTTCTGCATGCTTCTAAGAAAGCATATCGGCGCGGGAAAACTCATCGCCATCCGCCAGGACGGCTTCGAGCGAATTCTGTTTCTGGATTTTGAGGCAACAGACGAATTCGGCGACCGGGTGACTCTTACGCTTGCGGTCGAGATAATGGGCAGGTGCTCGAATATCCTGCTCATCTCCCAAGAGGGCCGGGTCATCGACTCCATAAAGCGGGTCAGCGAGGATATGTCCCGGGTCAGGATGATACTTCCGGGGATAAGCTATACCCTGCCGCCGAGAGACGACCGTTTAGATCCTTTTGATTTTTTGCAGGACGATCTGCACGCGGGGCTCATTTCCTCAAAGCTTGAGCTGTCAAAGGCGCTTATAAAGCTGTTTGAGGGCATTTCGCCGGTCGTGGCACGGGAAGCCGCATACTTTGCGTTAAGAGGCGGTGAAAAATTTTCGGATGAACTGACCGAGGACGAATTCACGCGGCTTTGCTATTTCTTTAAGGATATGAAAGAAAAGATCTCATCGGGGGAAAACGTCTACTGCCTGTTAAAGGACAGAAACGGCCTGATGAAAGACTTTTCATTCATAAAAATAAATCAGTACGGCAGTCTTATGGTCACTAAGGATTTCACGTCGCCGTCCGAGCTTTTGGATTATTTTTATTCCGAGAGGGACGTCCTAGCCCAGACCAAACAGCGTGCCGACGACCTGTTTAAGCTGCTCACTTCGCTGAACGAGAGAGTGAGGCGGCGGGTGTCGTCGCAGAAAATAGAACTTGAGGACTGCAAAAACCGGGACGAACTGCGAATCAAGGGCGATCTCATCATGTCGAACCTCTACCGCCTTGAAAAGGGCATGAACGAGGCAAGAGTCGAGAATTTCTATGAAGAAAATTCGCCCGAGATCTCAATACCCCTCGATATAAAGCTCACGCCGTCGCAGAATGCCCAAAAATATTATTCCGAATACCGAAAAGCAGACACCGCCGACAGGATGCTTCGGGGGCTTATCGAAAAGGGCGAGGAGGAGATAAAATACCTCGAATCGGTCTTTGACTCGCTGTCAAGAGCGCAGACCGAGGGAGAGCTGTCCGAGATTCGCGACGAGCTCAGGTCGCAGGGGTATATACGCTCCGTGCGCTCAAAGCAAAAACAGCAGAAAGCCCTGCCGCCGATAGAGTACCGTTCTCCCGACGGGTTTAAAATTTTATCCGGCAGAAATAACGTTCAGAACGACCGCCTGACCCTGAAAACGGCGGACAAGTCTGACCTTTGGTTCCATGTCAAGGATATGACCGGCTCCCATGTCATTCTTATTCTTGACGGCTTAGATCCGACCGATGAAGCCGTGAGGGCCGCCGCAGCCGTCGCCGCATATAATTCTTCCGCAAGAAACGGCTCGAACGTGCCGGTCGATTACACGCTTGTAAAATATGTCAAAAAACCGTCGGGGGCTAAGCCGGGCATGGTCATATACACAAATCAGAAAACGCTTTTCGTCACGCCGGAACTCGGCGAGGTCGAGAAGCTGCTGCCCAAAAAACAGTAGGAGGTCGCCATGAAATCGAATCTGCCGGAGCGTTTAAAGCGGGCGCTGCCGTTTCTGATAATCACCATCGGCGTCTACACTGCCCTGCCCTTTGCGGCCATCGCAACCGGAAGCGGGACTGTCTATGTCATCGGCGTGCCGCTTCTTGACTGCTGCATAGTCAGCGCAATCGGCTTTTTCTACGGTAAAAGCAACGGCCGCGACCCTCTGATGCCCCTTTGCAGCGCGCTCCTTTTCCTGCCGATAATGTTTATTTTTTACAATTTTTCGGCATGGATATATCTAATTTTGCTGCCGATATTCTGTTATTTCGGCCAGTGCATGGGAAATCTTTACAGAAAAAGATAAAAACCGGGGTACGGCATAAGACGTCATGCCTAAAAATAATCTGCGTTCTTGACAAAATCGGAAATAGGGTTTATAATATATCTGCCGGGGTGTAGCGCAGTTGGTAGCGCGCCTGCTTTGGGAGCAGGATGTCGGGGGTTCAAGTCCCTTCACTCCGACCAGTCCGTCGCGGACTCCGTATCGTTCGCGACGGCATTTTTATAATTGGATAAATGCCGCCGCTCATTCACTCCGTCGCTCCGGACTTTGCCCCACAAAATCCACGGATTTTGCGGGGGCCCCTTTTGCAAGCTTCATATCGCTTGCGGCGCTTTCTGCATGCTGCGCATTTGAAAGCACCTCAAGCTCATTCCGCTGCTCCGCCTTTTACCCCAAGCTATGCGTTCTCTCATTTTTACAAGCTCTTTTCTCCACAGTCTGTGCCAAGGCCCGTTCAAAAATCTTCCCTCGCCACAAATCCCACAAAATTTTCCCGCCCATCTTGACAATCCCATGGCAAAATGCTAAAATATAATAGGATAATTTTCGGCATGCTCGTTTTCTCACATTTTTAAAATTAACATATTCTACTGTTCCGCGCGCTTTGCATGCCGAAAAAAATTCAAATAAAATATCAAGCAGGTGATCTAAAATGAGCAAGCCCGAGGTATCTCATGCGGGGCATCGAAGCCGCGTAAGAAGCGCAATGACGCCAAAGCGCGTGGAGGAAATGAAACCTCATCAGCTCCTTGAATTCCTGCTTTTTTACACTGTCAAGCAGCAGGACACCAACGAACAGGCCCACCGACTTCTTGACGGATTCTCATGTATAGGCGAGGTCTTCATATCCTCGGTCGACGACCTCTGCAAAAAGGGCGGCCTAAGCGAGTCGGCGGCCGTTTTTATTAAGCTGATTTACGATATTTACGAGAAATACGGCGGATTTTTGTGCGACGGGCTGCTCGTCGTCTCAAACCCCTTGATGGTCGACATCTATCTCAGGAAAATTTTTGAAGTAATGGGCAAAGACCGCATTTTCGGGCTTGTCGCGGACAGCCGCGACAGGATTCTCGCCGCGGGATTCATGAAAAAACAGCTTTCCGACGCCGGAATCTCGGCCGAGCTGGACGCGTTTTTGAAGCCCTACGGGGACGGCTGCCGGGTGTTTGCTGCAAAATTTTACGACTCGCCGGACATCGAAAACGACGAGGTGCAGCGCGCGAGCAAGCTCATGGACTCGCTCCGACGGCCCGGCGACTTTTATTTCGTGACCGACGAGGGGTTCGCGCCGCTTTCGGAGGTCGTTCGGGTGCGAAACGCGGGCGGGTCGCTCTGGCTGTAGCCCTTTACATCGCAAAAAATCCGTGCTATAATATAGTATAGGCTCTTGAAATTTGTAGCATTTGACAAAGTTTTATGCATAAATTTGTGCAAAACGCAGATTTTTTTATTATGAAAAGAAAGGACCGCCATGATCATTCAATATTTTTCCAAGGATTCAAAGCGAGGATTCGCAGTCGGCTCCAACAGCATGACCTCCGAAAAGTTAGCTGCCGGACTGATTGCAGCAGCTTTCACGGTCGCCGCAGGCGCGATCGGCGGTATTTTTGCACCGAAAAAGCCGGCCTCGAAGCGTGCCGGAAGCCCCAAAAAGGCCGAAAAAAAGCGAAAAGCCCTGCCTCTTTTGGCCGCTCCGCTTGTTTTTAAGGCAGCAAAGTCCGCGGCCCAACACGGCGCGCTTGCCGGAATTACTTCCAAATTTTCGGCAAAATCCGCTCCCGAAGAACCCGAAATCGAGATAGAAAACGCGATCCCCATTTCCTCCGAGGATGAAATTTACGAACATATCTGAGGCTTTGCATTGATATATAATCATGCGCAAAGTCCGTTTTGGAGACATGAAAATGGCAGAAATAACCATACGTCAGATAGCGCGCAGCGAGATACCTTGCTGCGTCGCTTTAATTCGTGAAAGCTTTCTCACCGTCGCGGATGAGCTTGGGCTTCGTCCCGAAACCTCCCCGAAATTCACGGGCTTCAGCATTTCGGAGCAGAGGCTCTGCTACCATTTTGACGTGGAGAAGCGGCCGATGATCTGTGCTGAGATTGGCGGAGAGATCGCCGGGTATTACTCGCTTGCGCCCCTTAAATGCGGCGCTTGCGAGATAAATAACTTGGCAGTCCCGCCGAGATTTCGGCATGACGGCGTGGGCGGCGAGCTTCTTCGGGACGCGCTGTTAAGGGCCAAAAGCATGGGAGCCTCCGAGGCCGAAGTCTCGATAGTCGTCGACAATCTGAGGCTGCGGCGGTGGTACGAAGCCAAGGGATTCTGCTACATTAAATCGGAAAAGTTCGACGGCTTCGCATTCACCTGCGGGACGATGACCCGCCGACTGGATGACATTAAAATTGACGGATAATGAGATGAGACGGAGGGGTGCGGGGACGCCCCCATCTCCTGCCATGCCGTTCTCCGCCCGCAGGGACTGCTGACCCGAGGGGGCGGAGCCCCCAGCCGGCCGCCATGCGGCCGGCTTTTTCGTCGGCGAAGCCGACGAAAGGCCCGCGAAGCGGGCCGGGGCTCCGCCTTGCGCTATCCCGATGAATTCTGCAAGCCTCCGGCTCGCAGTCCCCCGGTGCGGGCGGTGCGCAGGAGGTCCGGGGCCGCATACATAATTAGCAGTGGCGTCCGGCTGCCCGCATTGTCACTGTTTTTAAATCGCTGCCTTGGCGGCGCCTTGAAACTCTGTCATCCGATTTCCGACATCCGTATTCTCAATTCGTCCGATTTAGGCGCATAATATTATGCCAAACCACTTGACAACCATGGGTTTCTGTGCTATAATATCCGAGCGGTATTTATACCCTGTGATTTCCACATAGCACTACTGTCAGGATCGGAACGATGGGCTGCTATTGGTCATAAAAATATTCCGAAAGGAGAATTGCAATGCCCAAGGAAGGTATTCACCCCAAGTACGAGGCGACCACCATCACCTGTGCCTGCGGAAATGTCATCGAGACCCGTTCCACCAAGAAGGACATCAAGGTTGAAATTTGCTCTAAGTGCCATCCGTTCTTCACCGGCAAGCAGAAGCTCGTCGATACCGGCGGACGCGTGGACCGCTTCAACAAGCGCTACGGCATCTCAAACGACAAGAAGTAAGCTTAAAGAGGGGGTTTCCCCTCTTTTTGTTTTTGACTTTTCGTCATATTTTTCGGGAGGCAGATATGTCATATAAAACCGTGAGGGCCGAGGCCGTCGGCAGCATTATCGTCGAAAAAAGCGAATTTATCGCTAAAATCGCCCCTGTCAGGACGTCCGAAGAAGCGTTGAATTTTATTTCATCAGTCCGTGCCGAGCACCGCCGTGCCCGTCACAACTGCTATGCCTATATTCTCAGAGAGGGCGGCGAGACCCGATTTTCGGACGACGGCGAGCCCCAGGGTACGGCAGGCCCGCCGATACTCGACGTGCTTCAAAAAAACGGCTTGCAGGACGTCGGCATAGTCGTCACTCGATATTTCGGCGGCATTTTGCTCGGAAAGGGCGGCCTTACGCGGGCCTACTCGAGCGCCGCTTCTGCGGCCGTTTCGGCGGCGGAGATCATGGACATGAAAAGCGCCCGGGACTGCCTCCTAAAATTTGACTATTCGTTCTATGACAGGGTGCTTAGGCTCCTACCGGATTTCGGCATAAAGACCCTTGACGCGGGCTTTTCCGAGAATGTCACGATGAAGCTTTTGGTCGAGGAGAGCTCCTGCGAGGGCTTTGCGGAGGCGCTTCGCGAAGAATTCAACGCCAAGATTTCCCCCGAATTTTCCGAAACTTATTTCGCGGATTTTTCTTAGCAATATGCACAAAAATATGCCAAAAAATTGTGCACCTATACGAAATTTTCTCCTTTTTATAGTTTTAAAAAGGAGTTTTTTTGTTTTTTGAGTATATTATGATACAAGCAATCGGGAGCAGAAAGCGAAAGATGCGGGGCAGGGGGGCCGCGCCGCCGAAAGCGAGCGGCTCAGCCCCCGCCCTCGCTCGCGACTCCTGCCGGATTCGTTCGCTCGTGCTTACTTGCTTTTGCGGTCTCTTCTTCCCCGGATAACCCCCGGCAAAAACGCGAGTGTTTTCACTGCATTAAATCGCTAAAGTCGTTTAAAAATCATGCCCCAAATATACCGCCCGCCCTGTCCCCCTCCCCTTGGGGAGGGGCCGGGGGAGGGGGTACTCAGACAGCATGAGCGAAGCGAATACCTTGTGCGGAAAGGGGCGTGGGGGAAGCCGCAAGTGTCCCCCCCCCGCATGTCAGCGCCCGCTGTCGGGGCAAAAACTTCCCCCTGAAAAATGTAAGCTCATTCACCACTTTAAATTGCTAAAGCGTACCTACTCAATTAAAAGATATGCGCCTCAAATATACCGCCCACCCTGTCTCCCCTCCCCTTGGGGAGGGGCCGGGGGGAGGGGAACTCAGACAGCATGAGCGAAGCGAATACCTTATGCGGAAAGGGGCATGGGGGAAACCGCGGTGTCCCACATACGTCAGCGCACGCTGTCGGGGCAGAAACTTGCGCGTCTCTTAATCAGCATTACCTTTTCCCATTCCCGACGTCCGGAAAACCTGTATTTTCCGTCGGCAACCCCCACGACCCAAAGGAGGCGACACCGTGACCCCAAGAGAGTACCTTGAGCGCGCCGAGCGTGAAATGCTCGCGCCATGCGCGGCCAAAAGCGCCGACTCTGTGGGCAGGCTCCAAGAGGAGCACAAGCCCGACGACCTGCGCACGTCTTTCCAGCGCGACCGCGACAGGATAATCCACTGCAACGCCTTTTCGCGGCTTGCAAGAAAGACCCAGGTCTTTCTGAACCCGACCGGGGACCACTACCGCACCCGCCTCACCCACACCCTCGAGGTCGCACAGATAGCAAGGACCGTCTCCCGTGCGCTAAGGCTCAACGAGGACCTTACCGAAGCGATCGCTTTGGGGCATGACCTCGGCCACACGCCTTTCGGGCATGCCGGGGAGCAGATACTGAACCAAGTTTCAAAAAAAGGTTTTAAGCATTATGAGCAGTCCCTGCGGGTCGTCGATTACATAGAAAAGGACGGTCGTGGGCTTAATCTGACGCATGAAGTGCGGGACGGTATTTTAAAGCACACCGACGCCGTCGCCGATACCAAAGAGGGGTACGTCGTTCGCCTAGCGGACGTCATCGCATATATAAACCACGACATTGAGGACGCCATCCGTGCGGGCGTTATAAGCAGGGACATGCTCCCGAAAGAGGCTGTCGAGGTCTTGGGGGACACCAAATCCCGCCGAATAACCGCCCTCGTCTCCGATATTATTTCTAACGGCGCGGAGCGTCTCGGCTATTCCGAGCAGGTAGAAAGGGCAAAAAACGTCCTCTCGGAATTCATGTTTGAAAACGTCTACCGAAACCCCGTCTGCAAGTCCGAGGAATCCAAGGCAAAGACGATGATAGAGATGCTTTACAGGTATTTCATGGCAAATCCCGACCGCCTGCCGGACGATTACAAGGCCCTTGCGAAGCGCTTTGACGAGGAGACGGCGGTGCTCGACTACATCGCGGGAATGACCGACGGCTACTGCACGAGGACGTTTATGAACATATTCGTGCCGAAAGGCTGGGAAAGAATTTAGCGTTATATTTTTCAGGCAGGTGAGATTATGCCGCTTCCGGCGGATTTCATAGAAAAAATCAAGGACCAGAACCCCATCGAGGACGTGATGAGAAGCTATGTGAGCTTAAAGCGCACAGGCAGAAATCTGAAGTGCCTCTGTCCGTTTCATTCGGAAAAGACCCCGTCCTGCGTGGTATATTCCGACAACGGCAGCTTCTACTGTTTCGGCTGTCATGCCGGAGGAGACGTAATCACGTTCGTCATGAAAATAGAGAGCTTAAGCTACATAGAAGCGGTGAAGTTTTTGGCGGACAGGGCGGGCATACCCATGCCGGAGGACGGCTACGACGACCGCTCGGAACGCGACCGCAAGCGCCTTTTGGACATAAACCGCGAGGCCGCAAGATTCTTCTATAAAAACCTCTCGACCCCCGACGGCAAGGAGGGCCTTGAATACCTTATAAAAAAGCGGCGGATCAGGGTCGAGACGATAAAGAGCTTCGGGCTCGGGGTCGCTCTTAACCGATGGACAAGCCTCAAAAACCACATGCTCGCCCTCGGATTTTCCGAGCAGGAGCTTATAAAGGCCAGTCTTTTAAGCGAAAAAAACGGCCGCAGCTTCGACTTCTTTGTCAACAGGGTCATCTTCCCGATATTCGATTTGCGGGGCAACGTCATCGCTTTTTCCGGCAGGACGTTGGAGCAGAACCCGTCGGGAGGAAAATATTTAAACTCCCGCGAGACGACTGTCTACAAAAAGAGCAAAACTCTTTTCGCGCTCAATTTTGCAAAGAACGAATCGGTAAAAACCAAGCGGCTGATACTCTGCGAGGGTAACGTCGACGTTATTTCTCTGCATCAGGCCGGCTTCAAGGAGGCCGTCGCGACCTGCGGGACGGCGATAACCGGCGAACACGCGAGGCTGATGAGCCAATACTGCGACGAGGTTTATATCTGTTATGACTCGGACGCGGCGGGAGTCAAAGCCACCAAAAACGCCATTGCGATACTCTCGGCGGCGGGTCTCTCGGCAAAGGTCATACGCCTCTCCGGCGACGGCGTAAAGGACGTGGACGACTACATCAATCGCTACGGCCCCGACCATTTCAGAGTGCTGATAAACGGCTCTGAGGGTTCCACAGAGTATGAACTGAGGGCGGCAAAATCGGGCCTCGACACGTCGCAGGACCTCGGAAAGGTAGAATACCTGAAAAAAGCGGTGACGGTCCTCGCCGGGATAGAAAGCCCGATAGAACGCGAGGTCTACATCTCAAAAGTCGCCTCGGAACAGGGCGTCTCGCCCGAGACGGTAAAGGCCGAGGTAAACGCGCTGATGAAAAAGAATCAGCGGGCGCATGAAAAGCGGGAATTTCGGCAGATAGCTTCAGGCCCGAAGCGGGACGACATAAACCCCGAGGCCGTGAAATTTCCGAAGCTCGCAAAGGCCGAGGAGAGCATTTTGGGGTATATCTTCACATTCCCCGAGCATGCCGGAGAGGTTTTTGAGAGGCTGCCGGCGGACAGGCTCGCGACGTCCTTTAACAGGCGGGTCTACGAAGCGCTCGAAAGAGTGTGGCGGGACGGCCGTGAAATAAGCTTTTCGGCAGTCGGAAGCGAATTTTCACCCGATGAAGCGGGAAAGATACAGAGGATACTTGTCATCGCAAGAGACGTGCCCCCGACAAAAGAGGCCGCCGAGGACTGTATAAGACTGCTTCTTGAGCATGACGACGGCTCGGACGGGGCGGAACTGACAAACGACGGGCTGCAAAAATATATAGAAAGAAAAGGCAAACGTTAAATTACATATCTACGGAGGAGAACTATGAGCGAAAAAAGACTTACAATCGACGCGCTTCTGGAAACGGGAAAGCAGACGGGAAAGCTTACCACAAAGGCCATAACCGACGCCCTCGAGGAGGTTGATTACGACGTCGACAAGATCGACAGCTTTTATGAGGCGTGCGCGGCCAACGGCATCACCATCATCGACGACATCGTCATGGAGACCGAGAACCTCGACGAGCTTATCGAGCTGGACGAACCGTCTTTGGACGGCGACCACGACTTCGACGACGACATCGACTCGGCTTCCATTGATTCCATCGCCATCGACGACCCGGTAAAAATCTATCTTAAGGAGATAGGCAGAGTGCCGCTTCTGACCCCGGAGGAGGAGATAGAGCTTGCGCAAAGGATGAAAGACGGCGACAAGGCCGCCAAAAAACGGCTTGCCGAGGCCAATTTAAGGCTTGTGGTCTCAATAGCAAAGCGCTACGGCGGGCGCGGCATGAGCTTTTTGGACCTTATACAGGAGGGCAACTTAGGCCTTATCAAAGCCGTCGAGAAGTTTGACTACACCAAGGGCTTCAAGTTTTCGACTTATGCGACATGGTGGATACGCCAGTCCATCACCCGCGCCATCGCCGACCAGGCGAGAACGATAAGGATACCGGTGCACATGGTCGAGACGATAACCAAAGTCAAAAAGACTTCAAGCCAGCTTTTGCACCAAAACGGCAGAGACCCGACGGCGGACGAGATAGCCCAGGCGCTCGACATGCCGGTGGAGAGGGTCAGGGAAATTTTAAGAATTGCGCAGGACCCCGTCTCCCTCGAAACTCCGATAGGCGAGGAGGAGGACAGCCACCTCGGGGACTTCATCCCCGACGACAACGCCCCCGAACCCACCGAGGCCGCTTCGCTGGTGCTCCTTAAAGAGCAGATAAACCAGGTCCTCGGGACTCTCACCGAGCGCGAGGAAAAGGTCTTAAGGCTCCGCTTCGGCCTCGAGGACGGCCGCAGCCGCACTCTTGAGGAGGTCGGACAGATGTTCAACGTCACCCGTGAAAGAATACGCCAGATAGAGGCCAAGGCCCTGAGAAAATTAAGGCACCCGAACCGCTCCAACAAGGTAAAGGACTTTATAGACTGATAAAAAACAACCGCTGACTTGACAGTCGGCGGTTTTTGGGCTGACGGACAATCTAAAAATGATAATAGGTGAAAATTATGCTGAATGAATATTTGTGGATCCCCGAGCTTGAAACGAAACGGCTTATTTTGCGAAAACTAACGCCGGATGATGTTGAGGATTTGCGCGAATGGCTGGGCTTGGACATTGTTTATAAATACTGGGGACGACCTGCGAATAAAGAAGAAAAAAATCCGGAACTTATGTTTATCGACCCAAGACCGCACGTTAAGCGCAAACCGTCGCACGATTTCAAATGGGGCGTCGAAAGCAAAGAAAATAATAAAATAATCGGAATTATAGAAGTATTCGATGTGGAAAACGACAGGCTGGGCAAAATAGCATACAGAGTAAATCCCGCATGCTGGAATCAAGGAGTCTGTACCGAGGCGTTGACCAAAGTCGTGGATTTTATCTTTTCGGAAACGGCGCTTGACAGACTGCATGCGGAAGCGGACGTAGAAAACACCGCCTCAAATGCGGTTTTGAAAAAATGCGGATTTACGCATGAGGGCTGTATCAGAAACGGAAAGATGGCCGGCAGCTACTGCACTTACAACATTTACGGATATATCCGGGATGATTTTAAAAGTCAGCGCGCTTAGCCCCTCTGAGATAAGAAAACAAGAGCGTCCGGCGGACGTTGCGAAGCACATCATATGCAATACTTTGTCAACAAGACGACCAGAACGGTCGTTAAACAACGCGATTAAAACTCTTTGAGCCAACCGAGGCAATCGTTGCCGCCGAGGGCAGGCGAAAAGCAAGTTTTAACGCTTTGTTTGCACTACTTTATGTAATGCAAAATCCGCCAACGATGAAGATGGCGGCTTTGAGTTAGATTATGCGGGCTTGTTTTCTTATGGAAGAGGGGCTTTAGGGCCGTTACCCGTTAAAACCGAATACCGAAAATTATACCGCCTGCATGCCGGTTTCCCGGTGAAAATGCCGACGGTAATTTTTGGGGCATTACCTGCCCAAAAAAGCCTTTGCCTTAAGTATCGCGAGCTGGGTCTTGGCGTCGGGTATCTCGCCGTCCATGACCATGCGGTATGCCTCGTCAAACGGCAGCTTCACCACGTCGACGAATTCCTCGGGGTCGAGGTGCTGGCCGCCCGAGAAATTCAGTCCCTCGGCAAGATACAGCCAGATTATCTCGGTGTCATACGCCACCGTCGGATAGAGCTTGCCCAAATAGCTCACCTTTTCGGCGAAAGCTCCTATTTCCTCGGAAAGCTCCCTTATCCCGCAGTCTATCGGCTCTTCGCCGGGCTCTTTTTTCCCTGCGGGAGCCTCTAACAAAACCTCTTTGAACGGGTAGCGGAACTGCCTGACCATATAGACGTTTCCGTCGGAATCGATAGGCAGCACGCAGACTCCCCCGGGATGCTTTATTACCTCCCGGACGGCGGTTTTACCGTTTTCGAGCTCGACCCTATCTCGCCAAAGCTTTACGACTATGCCGTCGAAAATTTCCTCTTCGGAAAGTGTTTTTTCAAAAAGATGATTGTCGTTCATGCGCTTCCTACCCTTCTATGTATCTCATGACCGCGACTACCCGTCCCAAAATCGACACTTCGTCCAGAATTATCGGGTCCATCGAGTCGTTCTCGGGCTGTAAGCGATAGCGGCCGTTTTCCTTGTAAAATCTTTTGACAGTCGCTTCCCCGTCGGCAGTCATCGCAACGACGATTTCGCCGTTTTCCGCGACGGGTCTCTGCTCCACTATGACGGTGTCGCCGTCAAGGATAGCGGCGTTTATCATCGATTCGCCTCTGACCTTTAGCGCAAAAAGCCGGCCGTCGTAATGCTTCTTCGGACGGAAGCCGAGATAGCCCTCAATGCTCTCGACGGCGGTGATGGGCTGACCAGCCGTGACCGTTCCTAAAATGGGTACCTTAACGCTCTCGTCGCCCCTGAGACGGATGGCGCGGTTCAGGTTTTCGCCCTGTTTTTCGAGCAGTCCCTCGTCGACGAGCCTTGCTATAGAGCGGTGGGCGGTCGAGGTCGACTTAAAGCCGAGCTCCCGGCATATCTCCCTCACCGACGGCACGCAGCCCTCTCCTATGCGCCTGCGGACGAATTCATAGACCTCGCGGTCCTTTTCTTTCAGCGCCATAAGCGTCCCCCTTTCAAAACATTAGTTCTTTGTATATTGTAGCACATTTTAAGTAAAAATGCAAGGGGCACAGCGGAAAAGCTTTTTCTTGCGGAGAAATATCTCCCCCAAATAAATCATTTTAAAAACCCTTGCAAATTTTGCGCGTTTGTGGTACAATATAAAAGAATTTTACTTATGCGGGGTCCGGTTTCGCGGAGCCCTGCAAGAAAGGTTATAAAAATGTTGCATGAAAAATCCTGCGGAGCCATTGTCTACCGCAAGTTTCACGGCAACACCGAAATCCTTCTTATCAAGCATATCAACAGCGGACACTGGTCTTTCCCCAAGGGCCATGTCGAGGCCGGCGAGACCGAGGTCGAGACAGCCCATCGCGAGATCCTCGAGGAGACGGGCATCGACGTCATCATCGATTCCAGCTTCCGCGAGACGGTCTCCTATTCGCCTAAACGCGGCACTCAGAAAGTCGTGGTCTATTTTCTTGCCAAGGCGAAGAACACCGACTATGTCCCCCAGGAGGACGAGATCGCCGAGATACGCTGGATCGAGATAGGGAGGGCGCAGACGGTGCTGACCTATGAAAACGACAAGAGTATCGTAAATAAGGCCCGGGCGGTCATCGCCTGAAATTCAGTCTCAGAGGTCGGAAATCGCACACTCCTTTAAATAGAGCGCGGGGTTCCGATCTTTGATTTACGGATTTTCGGCATAAAATCAAAACACGAGGTGTGGAATGGCGTCAAGTAAAGAATATCTGGATTTTATTTTAGGGCAGTTATCCGAGCTGGATGATATTTCGTACCGCGCTATGATGGGAGAATTCATCATCTATTACCGCGGTAAAATCGTAGGCGGCGTCTATGACGACAGGCTGCTTGTAAAGCCGACAAAATCGGCGATCAGCTATATGCCGACGGCTTCGTATGAATTGCCCTATGACGGAGCAAAAGAGATGCTTCTTGTGGAAGAAGTTGACAGCAGAGAGTTTTTGACAGGCCTGTTCAACGCCATGTATGATGAGCTGCCTGCGCCAAAACCGAAAAAGAAAAAATAGGCGGCTTCCTATTTATCCGCATTTTGCAGAGGTGTAATGATGATAGGCGATATTGTCACAGTCACGGTCGACAGACCCCTCGGAAGTTGCCATCCTGAGCATAAAGACCTGTATTATCCCGTCAACTACGGATATATCAAGGGCGTGACCGCGCCTGACGGCGAAGAACAGGACGCGTATATTTTGGGCGTCGGCATGCCCGTAAAAGAATTCACCGGAAAAATAATCGCAATTATCCGCCGGCTCGACGACGTAGAAGATAAGTGGGTAGTATGCCCGGAAAATCTTACGCTTGACAAAAAAGAAATTTTTGAGCAGGTAAAATTTGTCGAGCAGTATTTCCGGTCGGAAATAATTATGTAGATTATATTTATCTGCATGCAAAAAGCGTTAAAACGGCTCCTGCGACGGCGGGGGTATAAAAAATATGAGAGGGAAAAATTAAATATGTTAAACAATTTAGCCAAGAAATTCGACCAGGAGGACCTTGAAACGGCAGTTTCTTCCATGCTCGACCACGGCGAGGGCATTGCCGCGTCGGTGTACTGCGTTTTCAAGAGCACAGGCTTCTTCGGGGGCTCGTTTATCGGGGGATACGCCTCCGTGACGGGAGCCGCGAGACTCATATGCATAAAATATTACATTTCGAGGACCGAGAAAAATATTTACGACCTTAACGATCTCACGCGGGCCAAGGTCTCGTCGGCGGGCTTCGGCCAGAAAAGGGTTCGCCTCGAGTTCGGCGGCGACAGAAAGCATCCCGTGATAATGCAGATAGCGGGCCGGGTCGTCGGCAGCGGTTTTCCCGACCAGAGCATAAACCGCGAGCGCCTCATCGACGAGCTGACTGCAAGAGCCCCCGCCAAATGATAAAAAACTTTTCCGCACTGTGTAATATTACGCAGTGCGGGTTTTTTATCCTCTTTTCAGCTCGCCTGTACCTCGTTCACGGCCTGCCTGTAGGCCGAAAGTATCTCCCCCTCTATCTTCTCCCTCGCCTCGCTCGAGATCGGGTGGACTATATCCCGAAACACTCCGGCGTCGTCGCGGCGGGACGGCATCGCCACGAAAAGCCGGTCGTCGCCCTGAACGACCTTGATGTCGTGGACCGCAAACGCGTCGTCAAAGGTCACGCTGATGATTCCTCTGAGCCTCCCCTCGGGGAGGATCTTTCTTACCTTGATGTTTGTGATGGTCATTTTTTATGCTTCCTTTCAGGCAGATTTTGTAATTTTATTTTTGGCGGCAGCCGTCCTTTTTATACGGCTTTTGCGTGAAAAAACTTCGCTTTTGTTTTTCGGCCTTTCGCGTATATTTTTTTGCATTTTTGAAAGACTAATCGAAAAAAGCGAGGTTTTATCATGGCGGAAAATGACCTGAATAAATGCAGAATACCCGTGCCGCCAAGGGCAGAGGCGGCGGTTTCGGCGGTAAAAAAGCTCTTCGGAGACTCTGCCGACCTTAACGCGGCGCGCGCAGAGGTCTCGGGGATAAAATGCGCCGTCCTGACGCTTGAGGGGATGGTGAGCACGGCTGACCTCACAAAAATTCTCTTCGAGCCTATGCGGAGCTATAATCAAAAAAACGCCGAACCTGCCGACGTCTTTAAATATCTCGGAGGAGCGGCCATATGCTCGACCGAAACGGCCGCGGTAAATTATATCGACGAGGCCGCAGAAAGGCTCTGCTCGGGCTATGCGGTGGTGTTTATTCACGGGATGAGCCGGGGGCTTGCGTTCAGCGCCCAGGGTTTTAAGGCGCGCTCGGTGGGAGAATCCGACTCCGAGCCCAACATCAAGGGCACGCGCGAAGCTCTCAACGACAGCCTCAGAACGTCCATGTCCATCATCCGCCGAAGAATAAAAAGCCCGCGCTTGAGATTTGAACTCATAAGGGCCGGAAAAATAGCAAATATCGAGCTCTGCATCGTGTATCTTGAGGGCAAGACTCCAAAGGGACTTGTTGACGAGACCCGAAAAAGCCTTGAAAAAATAGACTCGGACCTTGTTCTCACAAGCGGCGGGATCATCCCATATATGACCGGAAGCAGCGGCACGTTCTTCTCGGGGGTCTCGACGACGGAGCGCCCCGACGTTTTATGCTCAAAAATCAACGAGGGCAGAATAGCCGTTCTGATCGACGGCGTTCCCTTTGCGGTCACGGCTCCCGCCCTTTTCATAGAAAATTTCCAGGTCGTCGACGACTATGCCGAGCGCTCCTATTTTGCGACGTTTCAGAGATTCATACGCTTTGCGGCGTTCTTTATAAGCGCGCTCCTGCCGGGGCTTTATGTGGCCGCGGCGGTCTTTCATCCCGAGGTGCTGTCCCGCTCTCTGCTTTTAAATCTCATCGCCTCCGAGGAGAGAACGCCCTACCCGCTTGTCGCCGAGATGATAATAGTCATCGTGATGTTTGAGATACTGCGGGAGGCCGGCATACGCCTGCCGAGGGCGGTCGGAGGAGCCGTCTCCATCGTCGGGGGCCTGGTCATAGGCGACGCGGCCGTCTCGAGCGGGATAATATCGGCCCCGCTTCTTATCATCATCGGCATCACCGCCACAAGCGCCTTTGTGGTGCCGGGGCTGAACTCGCAAATCACCATACTTCGGGTCCTAAACGTCGCTGCCGGGGGATTTTTCGGATTCTTCGGGATAGCGCTCCTGGGCACGGCCGCGCTTGTCAACGCATGCGCCACCGACAGCTACGCCGTACCCTACACGGCGCCCCTGACCCCGTTTACGCTTCGCGCAATGAAAGACGCGGTCCTGCGCCTGCGAAAGGCCGAGCGCGGGACGAAGGATACGGTAGAGTCGCTCAGGGGCAGCCTCCGCTGAGGCCGGCGGCGAGCGCGGGCCGGGGGAGGAGCAGCCGCCAAAAGCCCGCTCCTGCCGCACCTTATACATCACCAAACGAAAGGAAAGCCTATGAACCCTCCCAAAATATCCGCGGCCCAGCTCGCGATACTTCTTTTTCTTGCAAGGCTCATGCACACCATGATCTTTCGCGTCACCGACTTCGACTCCGGCACCCCGATAATGCTCGGTCTTGCGGCGTCGACACTTATAGAAGCCCTGCTGATGATACCGGCGGCGGCGTATGCTTCAAAATCAATAAGGGGAGAGGCGGCGCTTCCGAAGCCCGTGCGGCTTTTGTACTCCCTTTATTTTACGGTCATCGCCGGCGGCACTGCGGCCCTTTTTGCGGAATTTTTACACCGTGAGTTTTCGGGCACAGTCCCCCCGACGGCCGCCATCATCCTCATAGCTCTTGCGGCCGGGTATTGCGCATACGCCGGCATCGAGGGCATTGCAAGAGCAGGCGCGGTGGTGTTCATCCTCTTTGCGGCGCTCTTTCTTTCGATGGTCGCGGTCAGCGAGGGGAAGTTCAACTGGCTGAATCTTCGGCCGATGACCCGGGACGGCCTGCCCCACTTTTCAAAATACCTCTTTGAATCGCTGTCGTCGTCATGGCAGATACCCATGCTCGTGCTCTTGGGCTCAAAACTCCGCCGAAACCCGGCGGGCGCGGCCTACGGCTTTTTGGCGCTTAAATTTTTAGCGATCGAGACGCTGCTTCTTCTGATAACGCTGGTGCTCTGGCGCTACGTCGGCGTGCTCGGATACCCCATCTACGCGCTCGGGGCGTTCGCAAAGAGCGACTTTATCCAGCGCTTCGACCCGATAAACATGCTCGTCTGGGCGATAAACTGCACGCTCGTCTCGGCGCTCTATATCTGCATATCCTCCGAGCCGGTAAAAAGCCGCTCCAAGGGCGCCGTTATTTTTTCGGCATTGGCGGCGGCGTTTGCCCTCTACGAATATAAGCGGGGCTTAAGATACGACGAGACGTGGTTTTTGGTCTTTAAGCTTCTCGGCGTTCTTATTCTGGGCACGGTAGTCCCGCTGTGCGCCATGGCAATAAACAAATTCAAAAGCGGGAAAGGGGCACTCACGGCATGAAAAAGGCTTATTTTTTGGCGGCGTTTTTTCTTTTGGCATTTCTTCTGAGCGGCTGCAAGGGGAGCGGCGAAGTCCAGCGCAGGCTCGTCGTCCACGCGATAGGCGTAGACCCCGCGGACGAGGGGTTCATCGTCTCCTACCAGGTCTTTGCCGGAAGAGCCGACGAGAGCGGCCCCACCGACGCCGACGAATCTACGGTAGTGACCCTTTTGGCGGCGGGCAGGACTCTCGGAGAGGCTGAGGAAAACCTCCGCTTAAAGACCGGAAAAGAGGTCTTTTTGGGGGATTGCGAGCTGATTTTGATAAGCGATAAGCTGCGCGAGATCGGCCTTATGGGGTTTCTTGACTATTTGAAAAGCTCCGACGTATACTCCGGCGTGAGCGTGGCGTATTGCAGGGGCAGCGCCTCCGAAACGGTCTCGGCAAAATTAAAGCAGGGCTCCGCGACGGCGATCTTGCTTCGGGGAGTTTTGGAGGAGGCGATCATGTGCGGCAGGGCGCTGAGCTCTCGTGTGATAGAGCTTACAAACGCCCTTGAATTCGACGGAGAATCGGCGGCGGTGCCGGTTTTGGAGATGACCCTCGGCCGGGACAACGGCGACGGCTCCACCTTAACCGAGACCGACATCGGCGTTTATCATTCAATTATCATGACCCCAAACGGCTGCGGTCCCGAGACGGACAGCGATTCGGCGGCGGGGATCTCCCTTTTAAAGGGTTCGACGAGGGCGCTGGAATTTCTTGTGGAATCAAAAAACGGCAGCGCCGACATAAGGCTTGACAAGGTCCGTTCGTCCCGAAAAATAAGGATAGAAAACGGCCTGCCCGAAATAAGCATAAATATAAGCGGCAGGTACACCGTCAGGGCTTCGACGGGGGACATGACCGACGACGAAATAAAAAAACTGTCCGAAAAAGCGCTTTTGGAGCTATGTTCGTCGGGGTATGAATATATATCGTCGGGGGATCTGTTTGAGATAAAAAAGATGATGATAAAATACGAGGGCGATTACTTTCGCTCAAAAAAAGATTCCATCGGGGAAATCATCCAAAAAACGACATTTAACGTCAGAGCCTCGCTTTTTAAATATTGAAAAATCAACGGCAAAGGGGTTGCAATCCTCTTTAAAATGTGGTATAGTGTTTTAAGATAGCGTTTTAATTTGCTGTATTATATTGAAAAGAGGGTCCCAAATGATAAGGATGAACACTCACCTCGGGGCTATAATGCTCACCGAGGGCTATCTCTCAAACCTCATCGGCCATGCCGCAACGGGCTGCTTCGGAGTCGTAAGAATGAACCCGGCAAGCCCCGCCCAGGGCCTTAAAAAGGTTCTTAAAAGGGCCGAGGAGCTCGACGACGGCGTTAAAGTCACCGCGGGAGACAGCCCGAAAGCTATTGTCATCGACCTTCATATAACGGTAATGTACGGCGTCAACGTTTCGGCTATAACCGACAGCATAATGAACAAGGTGAAATATGTTGTCGAGCGCGAAACGGGACTTACGGTTTCCGCCGTCAACGTCTTTGTGGACGGCATGGAGAACAGTTGAGGAGGTAAATGATGGTAAGCGGAAAAATTCTCAGAGACGCTTTTATCAGCGCGGCCAACTGCATAGCCGCAAATAAAAAGGATATAGACGCTCTTAACGTGTTCCCCGTTCCCGACGGCGACACCGGCACCAACATGTCGATGACTTTGGGCAGCGCCAAGGCCGAGCTTTCGGCAGCCTCCGACTCCCTCGGGGTCGGCGAGATAGCCAAAATCATGAGCGGCGCGCTTCTTCGGGGCGCAAGGGGCAACTCGGGCGTTATAACTTCCATTCTCTTTAAAGGCTACGACAAGGCGTTCAAAGAGCTGAAAGAGGCCTCCACCGAGGACCTCGCAAGGGCGATGGAGCTCGGCGTCGAAAGGGCGTACAAGGCGGTCATGAAGCCTACCGAGGGCACCATACTCACGGTCTCGAGGCTTGCCGCCGAAAAGGCCAAACAGATAGCCCCCGACACTCCCGATGTTGCGGAGTTCTGGGGAATAGTATGCGACGAGGCCGAGAGGGCGCTTGAGACCACGCCGGAGCTTCTGCCGACCCTCAAAAAGGCGGGGGTCGTAGACGCAGGCGGCAAGGGATTCTGCATGTATATGAGAGCGATGGAGCAGGTCTTTAAGGGCGAGGGCGTTTATGAATACAAAGAGCCCGAGGCCAAGCCTGCCGAGCCCGTGACCATAGAGACTTTCGCCTCGGTCGTCGGGGAATTCGACGGCGAGATAACTTTTACATACTGCACCGAATATATCGTGCATAAATCCGAGGGCTGCGACGACAGTCTGAAACTTCGGGCATATCTTGAGTCGATAGGCGACTGCGTGGTCGTGGTCGAGGACGACGAAATAATCAAAGTGCACGTTCACACCAACAACCCCGGGCTTGCGATAGAAAAGGGGCTTGAGTTCGGCTCTATAAATCTGCCGAAAATCGAGAACATGAGAATGCAGCACGAGGCCGCCAAGAAGCCCGATAAGGTCACGGTCTCAAGCTCGAATAAGGCATATGTTTCGGTGCCTCCCGAGAAGCCCTACGGGTTTGTCGCGGTAGCCGCAGGCGACGGCATTGAAGCGATGTTTCGGGACGCGGGCGCCGACTGCATAGTAAAGGGCGGACAGACGATGAACCCCTCTACGCAGGATATTTTGGCCGCTGTGCAGGCCACTCCCGCCGAAACTGTTTTTGTCCTGCCGAACAATAAAAATATAATCATGGCCGCCGAGCAGGCCGTAAAGCTTGCCGACAGAAAGGTCTGCGTTTTGCAGACGAGGACCATCCCCCAGGGACTCTCGGCGCTTTTAGCGTTCGACCCCGACGCGGATTTCAACACGATGCGCTCCGACATGACTCAGGCTTTCGAGCGGGTCAAGACGGGGCAGGTGACTTTCGCCGCACGCGACAGCGAATTTGACGGCCAGCAGATCAAAAACGGCGAAATTTTAGCGCTTGAGAACGGAAAGCTCACGCTCGTCGAGACGGATATGAACAAGGCGGCCTACAGGCTCATCAAGAGGATGGTCGACGGCGACAGCGAGTTTATAACGATAATCGTCGGAGAGGACGTGACCGACGCCGACGCCGAAGCCCTCAGAGAGAGGGTCAACGAGAAGTTCGGCTCAAGGATGGATATTACGGTGATACGCGGCGGTCAGCCGGTGTATTACTACATCATTTCGGTTGAATAAATGCCAAACGCCGCCCCAAAAAGCGGCGCTTTTGGAATTTAAAGCCCGACGGGGCAATGTTTTTACCGAGCATAGCTATCGGGGCTCGCTCCCCTGCTTTGGGGGAGGGGGGCGGCATGAAGCTTCGGTTCCCCCGCAAGCCTTTATCGGGGAGGGGGCTTATGACAGCATGAGCGAAGCGAATACCTCTTACCCCCCCTGTACCCAAAAAATCTTCCCTCGGAGAAGTCTATGAAAAACCTGCTAAAATACTTCAAGGGCTACGCGCCCGAGGCGTTTTCGGCGCCTTTCTTCAAGATCTTAGAAGCCTGCTTTGAGCTTTTGGTGCCGTTTGTCGTGGCGGCGATAATCGACAACGGCGTGCCGTCGGGCGACCGGCTTTATATTCTCAGAATGTGCGGCGTTTTGGTTCTTTTGGGAGCAGTCGGCCTCGCATCCACCCTGGCCGCACAGTACTTTGCCGCAAAAGGCGCTGTCGGCTTTTGCACGAATCTTCGGCGGGCTCTTTTTGAGCATATCGAAAGCCTGTCCTTTTCCGAGCTCGACTCGCTCGGCAGTTCTGCACTCATCACCCGCCTGACGAGCGATATAAACACCGTTCAGTCGGGGCTGAACATGATGCTCCGGCTCATGATGCGTTCCCCGATAATCGTTTTCGGGGCGATGATAATGGCCTTTACCATCGACTTCAAGGCGGCGCTCATCTTCGTTCTCACCATCCCGGTGCTGACGGCGGTCGTCGTCGGGATAACGTTAAAGTGCATCCCCTTGTATTCGTCGGTGCAGAAAAAGCTCGAACGCGTCCTGCTTCTGACAAAAGAAAACCTCACCGGTTCACGGGTCATCCGGGCGTTTTGCAAGGAGGAAAGCGAGACGGCCCGCTTCAAGGACGGAAGCCGGGACCTCTGCCGAAGCCAGAAGCTCGTCGGCAGGATTTCCGCGGCGATGAACCCGCTCACCTTTGTGATAATAAATCTTTCCATCATCGCCCTCATCTACAGGGGCGCGCTCTCGGTCCGGGCGGGCGCGCTTACTCAGGGGCTCGTGATAGCGCTCTACAACTACATGTCCCAAATTTTGGTGGAGCTTATAAAGCTTGCAAACCTCATTATAAGCGTTCCCAAGACCGCGGCATGCCTTAAGAGAGTGACCGAGGTCTTAAACACCGACTCGTCTCAGAAGAACGGTACTGCTACAGAATGTAATATAAATTCGGAATATTCCGTAGAGTATATAAATTGCTCATTAAGATACAAGGGTGCGGGCGCCGATTCCCTTGAAAACATCAGCCTTAAACTTAAACCCGGCGAAACTCTCGGCATAATCGGCCCTACCGGCTGCGGAAAGTCGAGCCTTGCCTCACTCCCGCCGAGATTTTACGACGTCCACAAAGGCGAGGTCAGGGTTTTCGGCAGGAATGTAAAGGACTACAATCTGACATATCTTCGCAGTCTTTTCGGGTTCGTGCTGCAAAAAAATCGGCTTTTTAAGGGTACGATACGCAGCAACATGAAGCTTGGCGCAGAAAACGCGACCGACGATGAAATCATCGAGGCCCTTAAAGCGGCTCAGGCGTGGGAGTTTGTATCCGAACTGCCGGACGGCCTCGACCACGTCATAGAGCAGGGCCAGTCGAATCTTTCGGGCGGTCAGGCGCAGAGGCTCTGCATAGCGAGGGCGCTCGTCAGGAAGCCGAAGATACTCGTTTTGGACGACAGCTCCTCCGCCCTTGATTTCAGGACCGATTCAAGGCTTCGCGCCGCCGTCGGAGCGCTCGACTACCGTCCCACCGTCATGATAGTTTCGCAGAGGGTCTCGACGGTAATGCACTGCGACCGGATAGTCGTCTTGGAGGACGGCGCCGCAGTCGGTATCGGTTCGCACGAGGAGCTTTTAAAGAGCTGCCCCGACTATGCCGAAATTTACGAGAGCCAGATAAAGGCTGCCGAGGGAGGCGAGAGCGCATGAAAGACACCGTGAAAAAGCTTCTTTCGCTTCTCGGAAAGAGCCGGACGGCGCTTATCTGTTCGGCGGTCTTGGCGGCTGCGAGCGTGGGGCTGTCGCTGTATGTGCCGATACTTTTCGGCAACGCTATAGACGAGATAACCGAGTCAGGCGTGCATTTTGAAATAATCGCGGGATTTCTTTTCAGGGCAGGCATAGTCGCGGGGGTCTGCGCCGTACTGCAATGGATAATGGGAATTATCAACAACCGCGTGACCTTTGAGACCGTGAGAAGAATTCGGGACATGGCGTTTGAAAAAATCGAGATACTGCCGCTTAAATACATCGACGGGCACGCCTACGGAGATCTTCTGAGCCGGGTAATATCCGACGTCGACACCTTTGCGGACGGGCTTCTGATGGGCTTTTCACAGCTTTTCACCGGCGTTGTCACGGTGGTCGTGACGTTTGTTTTCATGCTCAGGATAAACCCGTGGGTCGCGCTCGTGGCGCTCGTTTTAACTCCGCTTTCGGTATTCGTGGCAAGATTTGTCGCCAAAAATACCCACTCTCTGTTTCAGAAGCAGTCGGTCATCAGGGGCGAGCAGACCGCCCTTATAGACGAAATGATAGGCGGGGCAAGGGCCGTCGCGGCCTACGGCTATGAGGACAGGGCCAAGGAGCGCTTCAACGACGTGAACGGCCGCCTCGAGACCACCACGCGAAAGGCTGTGTTCTATTCGTCCCTTGTCAATCCTGCCACAAGATTTGTAAATTCGATAGTATACGCGGCCGTCTGCCTCTGCGGTAGCTTCGCCATACCCGAGGGGATGACGGTGGGCGGGCTGTCGGCGATACTTGCCTACGCCAACCAGTTCACCAAGCCCTTTAACGAAATTTCCGGCGTTATAACCGAGCTTCAGAACGCGCTTGTATGCGCGCAGAGGATATTTGAGCTTATAGACGCGCCCGCACAGCCGTCCGACGAGGGTTTCCCGGAGCTTGAAAATATAAAGGGCGCCGTCGGGATAGAAAACGTCTCGTTCAGCTATACCCCCGAGAGGCCGCTGATACGGGGCTTCAACCTCTCCGTCGAACCCGGCAGGCGGGTCGCGATAGTGGGACCGACAGGCTGCGGAAAGACTACCCTTATAAATCTTCTCATGAGATTTTACGACGTCGGCTCCGGCAGGATAACCGTCGACGGCTCGGATATTTCCAAGGTGACAAGGGCTTCCTTAAGGCGGGGTTACGGCATGGTTTTGCAGGACACATGGCTTCGCTCTGGGACGATACGCGACAATATCATAATGGGCAAGCCGGACGCGACGGAGGACGAGATAATCGCCGCGTCAAAGGCGACCCATGCGCACAGCTTCATAAAACGCCTGCCGCAGGGCTATGACACGCCCGTCGGCGAGGACGGCGGAAATCTCTCTGCTGGTCAGAGGCAGCTCCTTTGCATAACGAGGGTCATGCTCTCGGCGCCGCCGATGCTGATACTTGACGAGGCGACTTCAAACATCGACACCAAGACGGAGCTTCGGGTCCAGAGGGCGTTCGAGAAGCTGATGAAAGGAAAGACGAGCTTCATTGTGGCGCACCGGCTTTCGACCATCATGTCCGCCGACGTTATTCTGGTCATGCGCGACGGAAACGTGATAGAGCAGGGCACCCACTCGGAACTGATGTCGAAAAACGGTTTCTATGCCGAGCTTTATAACAGTCAGTTCTGTTAATGGGCGGATATTGATTTTTTAAACATACCGAGAAAAAAACAAGCATATACTTGACTACCAAACTTTTTTAAAAGGGGTATGAGCATATGTTTGTCAAGACTGTAAAAATAAAGAAGCTTTTAAAGGTACTTCTCACGCTGCTTATAATCATGGCTGCGGTTTTTGCGGCGGTGTATGCCGTGAACCGCCTTGTTAAGCCGGGCTGCCCGAGGCTTGAGACCGAGGAGGATATGCTTGAATTTCTCGGGAACTTGGGCTGGGAGACGTCGGACTGCGCGATAAACGTTCGGGACGTGACCGTGCCGACCGACTGGAACGAGGTCTATACCCGGTACAACGACCTGCAAAAGCAGCAGGGCTTCGACCTCTCGGGCTATAAGGGCAAGCCCGCGACGGTCTATTCATTCAAAATACTCAACTACGACGGCCACCCCGACAACATGGTCGCGAATCTTCTGATATGCAAGGGGAGGCTCATCGCCGCCGATATAAGCTGCACCGAGCTCGGCGGGTTTATGCAGGGCATTGCGCCTCAAGGCGCATGACCGACCCGCTGCCGCTCCGCCGCCCGCAGCCGGCTTCCGCCGGCCGCCGTCCCCCCCTTGGGGGGACGGCGCCCCACGGCGGCTCCGCCGCCGTGGGAGCGGGCGGCCTCGGGCAGCGGGCCCCGTAAAAGGAGGACGAAAATGGAAAGACTCGATAAATTCATAGCCTCGCAGCGGGCCGAGCTGTCCCGAAAGGACGTAAAGGAGCTCATAAAAAGGGGCTTGGTGTCGGTAAACGGCCGAGTTGCCGGGTCTTTTGATGAAAAAATCGACCCCGAAAAGGACGAGGTCTCGGTCTCGGGGGAGACGATAGGCTACAAAAAACACCTTTATATAATGCTCAACAAGCCCGCCGGGGTCGTGTGCGCGACAAGGGACGGGCTTTCCGAAACGGTTTTGGAGCTCCTGCCGCCGAGGCTGAGACGGCAGGGCCTTTTTCCTGCCGGCAGACTCGACAAGGACACAGTCGGGTTCGTGCTCATCACCGACGACGGCGAGCTTGCGCATAGGCTCCTGTCCCCGAAAAATCACGTCGAGAAGCGGTATTTCGTCAGGCTTCGGGACATTATATCCCCCGAAACGGCCGGGATTTTTTTATCGGGCATGGAGCTTTCGGGCGAGAAGCTTCTGCCGGCGACCCTTGAAAAAATCAGTGATAAAGAATGTATGCTCAGAATAAAAGAGGGCAAATTCCACCAGATAAAGAGGATGTTTCAGGCCGTAGGCAACGAGGTCGCGTACTTAAAAAGGCTCGGCATTGCGGGCGTAGAGCTTGATAAGAGCCTGCCCGAGGGGGCGGCAAGAGAGCTCAGCCCGGACGAGGAAAAAGCTCTCGGAATTTGATGAAAAAAGTTGTTACCCATGATTTTCCGTCAATTTTAATAAAGCCCGGGGAATATCTTTGTTAAAAAAAACACTTGTGTTTTGGGGTTTTTTTGTCTATAATATAAGAGTAACTAATCTACATTAGTATGACTGGGCGCGGGCTGTGACGCTTCAGCGCATTACAGTACGAGAGCCTAAAAATATTTCTCGAAATGGAGGCCAACCAAATGGCAAGCTTATCACTCAAGCACATCTACAAGAAATACGCCGGCGGCGTAGTGGCAGTCTCGGATTTCTGCCTCGAGGTAAAGGACAAGGAGTTCATCATCTTCGTAGGTCCTTCCGGATGCGGAAAATCCACCACTCTCCGTATGATAGCGGGTCTTGAAGAGATCACCGACGGTGAGCTTTACATCGGCAACCGCCTTGTAAACGACATCGCACCTAAGGACAGAGATATCGCGATGGTTTTCCAGAACTACGCCCTCTATCCGCACATGACCGTTTTTGAGAACATGGCTTTCGGCCTTAAGCTCAGAAAAACTCCTAAGGACCAGATCGCAAGAAAGGTCGAGGAAGCAGCCCGCATCCTTGATATATCCCACCTTTTGGACAGAAAGCCTAAGGCTCTCTCCGGCGGCCAGAGACAGCGCGTCGCCCTCGGACGTGCCCTCGTTCGCGAGCCCCAGGTCTTCCTCCTTGACGAGCCTCTTTCCAACCTCGACGCTAAGTTGCGTGCTCAGATGCGTACCGAGATAGCTCTTCTTCATAAGAAGCTCGGCACCACGTTCATCTATGTTACCCACGACCAGACCGAAGCCATGACCATGGCCGACCGTATCGTCGTTATGAAAGACGGCTTCATTCAGCAGGTCGACACCCCGCAGACCCTCTATAGCTACCCCTGCAACCTCTTCGTCGCGGGCTTCATCGGTTCTCCTCAGATGAACTTCATCGATTCCAAGCTCGTCAAGATCGACGGCAAATATAACATCGAATTCGGTTCCGAGGACACCAAGGAAAGACGCGGCCGCAAGTTCTACATTGAGATCCCCGAGTCCAAGGTCAACGAGGAAGCTCTTGCTCCTTATGTCGGCAAGGAGATCATCACCGGCGTAAGACCCGAGTGCATCCACGATGAGGAAATGTTCATTTCCGCCTCCAAGACCGGCATCATCGAGGCCACCGTCAACGTCGCCGAAATGATGGGCGCAGAGACCTATCTCTACCTCAACTGCGAGGGCATCAACCTCACAGCTCGCGTCTCCAACCGTTCGACCGCCAGACCTCAGGATGTCATCACCTGCGCTCTCGACGCGAACAGAATTCACATCTTCGACAAGGAGACCGAAAAGGTCATCATCAACTGATGATAAAACTCAGATTTCTTCATTTTTAAGCTCTCTACATACCGCAGCGGGTCCACCTATATGGTGGGCCCGTTGTGGCTAAGGGGGCTTTTTCGGCATATTCCCTCATCCTCCCTTTTTGCACTTATCGGGAGTGTCTAAATCGCCCACATTATAATAATTCATGGTTAGATGATTAAAGGTTCGCAGCTCCTGTCGGAGCTGCG
>CANQNF010000020.1 GCA_947625125.1 uncultured Clostridia bacterium | reverse complement strand
CATTATGAGTCCAAAAGTACGGACTTTTGATATGAAAGCACGGGAATGAGTCCAAAAAAGGGGACTGTTGGGGAGGGGCAAGTCAGAGGACAGATGTCAGATTGTCAGAAGTCAGAAAAATGCGGCAAAGAGATTGTACGTAAAATCCCCATCAGAATCCGCAAAAATTCTGATGGGGATTTCAAACAAAGCAGCTTCGGAACGCCCCCACCTACCCGCACGCAATATACACATCCATCTCCTCCCCGTCCGTCTCAAAGCAGGGTATCACGCCCTTGCCCGTTTGCTCCAGGCCGTTTATGCGCATATACTCCGCCAGCGTCTTATACGCGTTTGGAATGATCACAAAGGGGTTTTTGAAAGGCTCGGGGATGTGAATGGCGGCATATTTGTGAGCTTTTTGCTCCTTGATTTCAACGCCTTTCGGCGTTATGCCCTCGGGCAGTATCCACGCCGCCTCGTAGCCGTGCATATGGTAGACGTTTATCTGCTCCAAAGAAACATACGGAAAATCCCATCCGATGATACGAGGGCTTTCCACGCCGTTGTCGCGGGCGATTTTGATCACTCGTCCGACAGCGTCCCCCTCGGGGTCGCTGCTGGATGACCGCGTGTCTTATATACCGAAACCCCGGCACGTTCTCCACGCGAAGATTCGTGTATGCGTCGTCGCAGACGCCCATCTCTTCGCGAAACAGATTGTCCAAAGAGCAGTTGAACAGCCCGCAAAGCGCAATGGCCTTATCCATTTCGGGCGTTGATTCGTCAAGCTCCCATTTTGAAACGGCCTGCCGGCTGACTTTGAGCTTTTCCGCCAAGGTTTCCTGTGTGATTTCTCCGCACATACGTCTCAGGTGCTGCAAATTTTTGCCAAAACTCATAAAATTACTCCTTATCATTTTGCGCATTTGCACGGCCGTGCATTGATAATAATATATCTTTGTTCAGCCTAAAAGTCCACCATCCGGCATGTGCTTTTTTCTCCGGCGCCGCAATCACAGGTTGCGCCATCACACCTTTATCTTTACCTCGACCCTTTCCATGCCCTTGGGCAGCTCGTTTTCCTCCAAAAGGTCGAGCACCGGCTCGCCGTCGAAGCCGATGTGCACGCGGCGGATGCCCGACGATCTCGGGCCGTCGATTCCGGGGCGGGCGTGGTAGGTGTTCCAGATGTCGCCGTACTCGTCGGTCACATAGGCGTTGTGGCCCGGGCCGTACTCGCCGGGTTTGGAGAGCGAATGTAAAAGCGGATAATTCGACTTCTCCCAGTTTTTCGTATCTAAGAGGTCCGCGCCGTCGTCGGCCGTGAGAAGCCCCACGCAGTACGTCGAATCGACGAGCGCCGAGCTGAATGTCAGATAAATTTTTCCGTTATTTTTGAGCATGAACGGGCCCTCGTCCACAAGCGTGTGGTTGTTCTGCCAGCCGTATTCCGGCATGGTCAGCAGCACCGGGTCGCTTATAAGCCTCCACGGCTCCTTGGGGTCGATCTCGGCGATATATACCCATGCCCCAAGATCGATGGGGTCAAACTGCCGCTGACTCCAGGCGACGTATATGCGGCCGGCGCTTTCAAGGGTCGTCATGTCGAGGGTTATTCCCTTCTCATAGAGCGGCGAGCCGTCTTTTTTCAGGACTCTGCGAGGGGCCTCCCAGGAATTTTTGTCGTCAAGCTCTCCGCCGTCCTTTAACGCCATGACGTGGGACTGTTCGTCGCCGAATTCTTTCGGCGTGCATGCGTGGAAGATGTACTCTTTGCCTGCCACATTGTGGAACTCGGGCGCCCAGAGAAGCCCGCCGACGTGGGGATATGTGACCGCGTCCAGAATGAGCTTTTCGGGGGCGTTCACAAGCCCGGGGATGGTCTTTGCTCGCCTGACATAAATGGAGCGGTTGCCGTCGGCGTCGTTTGTAGCGATGAAGTAGTAATCGCCTTTATAGAAGTATACGCAGGGGTCTGCGCGGTTGGTGGCGATCGGGAAATCGTAGTGCTCGACGTGGATCTTTCCGGCGATTTTTCCGTCTTTCGGGGACTCCCAGTCGACCCTTTTTTTGTGGCATGACCCGTCCGAATAGCGGACCGTCACACGGTAGTCGGCGAGGCTCTCCAAAGCCGCTTCCTTTTCATATTCGACCGCGACGGCTTTCGGGGTCAGCAGCTTTTTGAGCGCATAGTCTGCCTTATCGGCCGAAACTTCAAATTCCGCAGAGTCATATGCCCCAAAAATATTACATTCAGTATATTCTTTCCCGAGGTTTCCGCATTCTTTGACGTCGTCGGTCGGCATAAGGTCGTCCGAGAGCCGCCTGCGATATGTCTTTCCGCCGCATACATATTTTGCCACAATGCCGCCGTGACAGCTGCACTCTTTAAGAGCCACGTCGGAAATATAGTCGTCGGCGAGCTTAATAAGCCCTATTTCACGGTAGTGGACGAGGTCGGCGGTCTCGAACAGGACCGCGCAGCCCCGTGAGGACTCGTCGTCCTCGCCGTTTGCAAGCGTGCGGACAGCCGCTATCAAAAATTTTTCGCCATATGGGAGCACGAACGGCTTTTTAAGGCTCATCGGCGTGAGCGCCCGGCTGACGGGATCCTGAGTCGCCTTGACAAAAAGCACGCCGTAGTTGTGATTCAGGGGCATAAAGCCGTCCGGGGACTCGACCCCGAGGTGCATCGAAAGCCCGAGCCTTGGCGCATATTCCGCCTCGGAAACCGGCAAGCGGTTGTAACAGATAAATTTCATATATATCACCTTTTTAATTTATAATAGGTATTGCAGTTGTGATTTTGCCGGAAATTTTCCGGCGTCTTTTACCTCACCCACACGTCGCGGCGGTCGATTATCTCATGAGCGTTTTTGCAGAATTCAAGCCCGTAGCCGCACTTCTCGACTTTCCAGTCGTGGGAGCTTACGTCCCAGTGCGCAAAATCGCGCTTGGAAAGCTTAAACGCGACGTTTTTGGTCTCGCCGGGCTGAAGCTCTATCTTCTTGAATGCCTTAAGCTCGCGAAGCGGCCTGATAACGCTGCTCCTGTGGGGTTCGACATAAAGCTGCACGACCTCTTTTCCGGCAGTCTTTCCGACGTTCGTGACATCTACCGAAACCGTCACCGTCTCGCTCTCGGGGTCTATCGGGCGCCACTTGTCGAGCCTCATGCCGGAATATGAAAATTCGGTATAGCTTAAGCCGTGGCCGAACGGGAACAGCACGTCCATCTTCTTGGACTCGTAGTAGCGGTATCCTATGAACAGGCCCTCGTTATAGCTCACCTCGTCGCCCTCGCCGATGTAATAGAGATAGCTCGGGTTGTCCTCAAGCTTTTTTGGGAAGCTTTCGGCAAGTCTGCCCGACGGGTTCACAACGCCGTATAAAACGTCGCAGACCGCCCCGCCGACCGCCTGGCCGCCGAGATATGCCTCTAAAATCGCTTTGGGCTGGTCTACCCACGGCATCTCCACCGGGCTGCCGTTATGTAAAACTACGACGGTGTTCGGGTTGACTGCGCAGACAGCGTTTACAAGCCTGTCGTGATCTTGGGGCAGGCGCATGTGCGGGCGGTCGCCGCCCTCGTATTCCATGCTGTCCGGCAGACCGATGAACAAAACTACCTTTTCGGAATTTTTGGCAAGGGTCACAGCCTTATAGAACATCTCGTCGTCGGCCTTGCCGGTCGCGGGGTCGTATGCCCCGGCATAGCTTACGTCGGCTCCCGCTTCCCTTGCGGCCTCAAGCGCGGAGGTTATTTTTGTGGATTCTATGTGAGAGGAACCGCCGCCCTGAAATCTCGGGGTCTCGGCAAATGCTCCTATAAACGCCGTTTTATCGGTCTTTTTAAGAGGCAGCAGCCCGTCATCGTTCTTTAACAGCACGAGGGAATTCGCCGCAAATTTTCTTGCGAGCTGATGGGCCTTGTCGGGGCCGCACTTGTGCCCGGGCTTGCGGCCCAATTCGGACTTGAATACAAGCTCCAAGACCCTTTCGCAGCAGAGGTCGAGCGCTTCCTCGGGGAGAGTCCCGTTTTTCACGGCGTCGACTATCTCATGGTCCGAGCCGGTCGCGGAGGGCATGGTAAGGTCGGTGCCCGCCAAAATCGCCCCGACTCGGTTGTGCGTGGCTCCCCAGTCGCTCACGACAAGCCCCTCAAAGCCCCATTCCTTTCTCAGGACTTCGTCTATAGACCACTTGTTTTCGGTGGCATAGACGCCGTTTATGCGGTTATATGAGGCCATTATCGTCCACGGCTGAGCCTTTTTCACCACCGTCTCGAAAGCCGGCATATAGATCTCCCGAAGCGTTCTTTCATCGATGTTGGACGACGAAGTGAAGCGGCGGGTCTCCTGGCTGTTGGCGAGGTAGTGTTTGAGGCTGGTGCCCACGCCTTTGGACTGCACGCCGTTTACAAAGGCTGCGCCAAGCTCTCCCGCAAGATGGGGGTCCTCCGAAAAATACTCAAAATTCCTGCCGCAAAGGGGGCTTCTTTTCATGTTCACGCCCGGACCGAGCAGGACGTCTACCCCGTATGCCAAACATTCCTCGCCGAGTTCGGCGCCCATCTCATAGAGCATTTCGGTATCGAAGCTCGAAGCGGTCGTCACCGCGGTCGGGAAGCAGACCGCCGGCAGTGTTCTCTTGCCCGGCTTCGAGTAGTCGTCCGCTCTTAGGCCGTGAGGGCCGTCGGAGGTGCGGAAAAAGCCTATGCCGAGGCGTTCCACGGCCTTTGTCATCCATTCGTCGCGGCCGGAAGTAAGGCCGGCCTTTTCCTCGAGCGTAAGCTCCGAGATAAGTTTTTTGATGTCTTCTCTTTTCATGGCTATAACCCCTTTCGGGAAAATTCGGCATCCGCCGTCGGAGCCGTCGGATATATTATGCACTATCCCGAGGAAAATTTCAAGGGGGTAAGGGGATTTTTGGGGGAATATTTTAAAAGGCGAGGGCATATGCGCGGGTAAGGGCGAGGCGATAAGCGCCTCTGCCCGGGAAAAGGGATTCGCTACGCTCATGCTATTTAAAATCCCCATCGAATCCTTGCGGATTTCGATGGGGATTTCCCGTACAATCTCTTTGCCGCACTTTTCTGCCCTCTGACAATCTGCCCTCTGTCCTTTGACTTGCCCTCCACCCCCAACCCCCTCCCCCCAGAGGGAGAGGGGGCTCTTCTTTTTTCTTCCGAGAAGAAAAAAGAATCAAAAAAGAAGCTGCGGGGGGGACTACCGTCCCCCACGCCCCCCTCAAAGCTCTGACTCGGAACTTGCGGCTTACAATGGCCGACGTGACAAGGTATTCGCCACTGCGTGGCTCATGCTATTTTTAGAACCCCCACCCCCGGCCCCTCCCCCGAGGGAGGGGAGCGT
This sequence comes from uncultured Clostridia bacterium, assembly GCA_947625125.1. GTDB lineage: Bacteria > Bacillota > Clostridia > Oscillospirales > Ruminococcaceae > Faeciplasma. The sequence goes on along the minus strand of CANQNF010000020.1, from coordinate 46,508 downwards.
TTTCGTCTCCTCCTTAACATCTTCCCGCTTTAGCCCTGCAAAGCCCGAAACTGCGCGCTATACGCCTTTTGTATCACCGATTTAAAGCGGAAACTGTCTAATTATTGCACAGAACATGGTTAAATTTGTATGGTTCGACGAAAACTGTTAAAAAATACATTTTTCACTTGACAAACAGCCCGAATAATGCTATTATTTAATGGCAGGAATGGCAGGTGAGCTTATGATACCGTCGAAATTCATGGACGCTGCCGATGAAGAGCTTCTTAAGCTCGCCCCTATCAACGAAGAAGCCTACAGCGAGCTTATCTCTCGCTATCTGCCGTATGTCAAGAGGATGGCGGCCATATACCAGAATTCCCCCGCCGACCGCGATGACCTCGTTTCGGAGGGTATTTTAGGCTTGATGGCGGCCGTGAGAAGCTACTTGCCCGACGGCGGCGCAAGCTTCGCCACCTACGCCATGGTCTGCGCCAACCGAAGAATCTTAAGCGCCCTTAAGATACAGCGAAAAATCGTCGGCAACGAGGATTATTCGCAAAACAGCGAGCCCGACGGCGGCGCAAGCCCCGAGAAGATAGTCCTCGACCGGGTATACATCGGCGAGATATTTAAAGAAGTCGAAAGCTCCTTTTCCGAGCTTGAAAAGGATGTTTTAAATCTCTATCTCTTGGGCGAGCCCTACGGAGAAATTGCCCGCAGGCTCGGCGTCGACAGAAAGGCAGTGGACAACGCGCTGTCACGGGTGAGGCGGAAGCTTCGCCGTAAATTCCGATAAAAGCCCGATGGGTTTTTATACAAAAATACCAAACTTGACCTTTTACCGATAGGTTTTCTAACAGGTCGGTGATTGACGACTTGGTAAAATAAATAAAGTGAGGGACTAACCATGTTCGAGGACAAAACCTTAGTATGCCGCAGCTGCGGCAAAGAGTTCGTTTTTACCGCCGGAGAGCAGGAATTCTATGCCGAAAAAGGCTTTGAGAACGAGCCTAAGATGTGCCGAGACTGCCGCAAAAAGAAAAAAGAGGAAGGAAAGCAGTTCTTTACCGCCACCTGCGCCGCCTGCGGCAAGGAGGCAAGAGTTCCTTTCCAGCCGCATGACGACCGCCCGGTCTATTGCAGCGAATGCTTTGCCAAGATGAAAGAGGAAAAATAATTTTCCTGCGAAGATCCGGCGCGGCGGCAACGCTACGCCGGGTTTTTTGTTTTTTGCTTTACTACATAAAAGTCCTAATCCGTTAAACTGCATAAATAAAACTGAATGTTGTGAAAAAAATTTTAAAAAATACTATATAAGGCGTTGACAAGAAATTAAATTTATAGTATAATTTAAGCAGGAGCATTGACTCCCGCGGAGGATACTCTGCGAGCATATACATTATTAGCTAATTCAGGAAAAATATGACACAATAAACGAACAAAGGAGGAAATCAGAGTGAGAATCAAGCTTGGAAAACTTCTTGCGGTGGTTCTTGCCGCCTGCATGACGCTGAGTTCGGTAAGCCTCAGCGCCTTGATGGATCCCGACAAGCTTCCGTCTGAGGGCGGCGAGCTTGCCAACTACAGCTATACGCTGACCGAGGATATTGACCTCACGGGAGGGTACATCGTCACCCACGACGTCACCATCGACCTTAACGGTCATACCATTAAGAATGTGATGGAAAAAACGCGGGTAAACGACGGCGACCTGACTATGTTCACCGTCCGGAACGGCGCAACCCTCACCATCAATGACTCGAGCGCCAAAGATGGCACGCTCGACCAGAATCTCAAAAACGACCGCACTATAAGGGTCGACGGCAGCGGCTACTACGACGGCATCAAAGGCCAGTGGATTGACAGCCCCGCCAGCAGCCTTACTATAAACGGAGGCGAATTTGTCAACAGTACCGACGGCGTAGTCTATGCCAACGGTTCCGGCGTTGTTGTCACATTAAACGGCGGCACGCTGAAAGAAAACACCACTCCCGGAAACGGCGGCGCTATCTGTGTTGACGGCGGCGGTACGTTTATCATGAACGGCGGTACCGTTGACAATAACAAGTCCCTCAGAGACGCCAACGAAGACTGGGGCAAAATAGGCGGCGGCGGTATCTATGTCTTGGGCAACATGACCATGTCCGGCGGTACCGTTTCCAACAACACTGCGGGCGCCGGCGGCGGTATCTTCGTCAATGCTAATTGGCATGATCACGGCGCGCCCTGTGATTACATATTCAAAATGTCCGGCGGTACCGTTACCGGCAACGTCGCTAATAAGATCGAGGGCGGCGGCATAAGAATCGGTTGGTTCGTCGAAGCGGAATTCAAAGCCGATCCCGGAAAGTACATCCATATCAGCTATAACCAAACGACCAGCGACACCGACTGGGGCGGCGGCGGTATATTCGTCTCCGAAGACGGCAAAGCGACGATGTATGACGTGCTTATCACCGACAACTCCAGCAAAGGCTTAGGCGGCGGTCTTACCGGCTGCCCGACTGCGCACAACTATGTCATGAGCACCGACGGCGCCGCCATTTACGACAATAGCGCCTTGGGATTAGCACACGTTGCCGAATCTACCAAGGACGACTCTCCGGCCTATGACGATACTACTTTCATGAGGCCCGGCGCTTATTATCAGGACTACTACTGCAACCTTAAGAGTATCATTTCCGACACCATGCTCGGCGGCGGAAGCGAAAGATGGGTAGGAACCATCGATTCCGAGGAAGTTACGTTCGGCCCCGGCGAAACGAGAGTTTCAGCCGCTGTTTCCGGCTTGACCGCAGACCCGACCTACGCGGACAGACAGCTTGCAGAGTCTCGCGCAAAAATTTATGTGCAGAATAACCAGTCCGCTACTCACGGCGGCGGTATCCTTAACAACGGTATGCTCTTCTTCGGCGAAACTCCCGACGGGTATGTTCCTACATACTTCTCGATTCCCGTTAAAAAGTCGATAACCGGCGCAGATAATCTTGACATAACCGATAAATTTACATTCAACCTTGAGCTCGTAAGCGTTGTATCAAAGAAAACCGCAAACGATGAAGTTATAGGCGATGTGCCTTTTGAAGCATACAAAGACTCCGTAACTGTTGTCGGCGCCGCTGAGGGAAGATTTAAGTCCATTCAGTTTACCGACCCGGATAATAAGCTTCAGGTCGGCGCAAGCGGCTACTCTGACAATTATCTGACATATACTTTTGAAGTCAGAGAAGTCGAGTATCAGCCTGCCGAGGGCGAACCCGACAATCAGTATGAATACACGCTCGACAACACCGTATGGAGAGTCGAAGCCGACGTTATCGCGGAAGCTATAGGAGACCCCGACATCGAGAGCATGTTCAATGTAAACAGGTATCTCACCGTCAGGGAGATTCGCCTATATAAGAACGACGAAACACTGCCTGCAGATACCGTCACAAATGCCACACATAACGGCGGCACCATCACTGCCGACAAGGGCTTCATCGCCTCCTTTAATAACACTCTCGGTACCGGCGACCTGAAAGTCGAAAAGAAGACCGTTATCGAAAACGAGAACGGTGTTGAAAACTATGAGACCACAGAAAAGTTCAGCTTCACCGTAACGCTTGATAAGCCTCTTAACGGCACTTTCGGCGATATGGAATTCAAAGACGGCGAAGCGACATTTGATCTCAGAAACGGCGAGCACAAGACCGCTGCCGGCCTGCCCATCGGCGTGAAATATACCGTTACCGAGGCCGACAATGACAAGTATGAATCGTCGCTTAGCACTAATAGTGTGGGCACTATCGATGAGGAAACTCTCGATGATGAGACTAATACTGTCACCGTCACTGCCACAAACACCGTAAAAACCGGCTCGCTCAGTATCACCAAGACGCTTAAGGGCAACGCCCCGGGAGCTGATACAAAGGAATTCAAATTTACCGTCACCGGCCCGGACGGCTATGAAAATACCGTTACCATCACCGGCGAGAACACTTTAACGCTTAATAATCTTGCAATTGGCGAGTACACCGTCACCGAGCAGGATGCGAACATCGACGGATATACTCTTAAAGTTACCGGCAGCGGCACGACTGAGACTGTCACCGTCGACAAGATGGCAGAGTTTGACATTACCAATAAGTACACTCAGAAACTTGGCTCGCTCAAGATCACCAAGAAGCTTGCCGGCGATAAGAATGAGGATATTGAAAATAAGACATTTACATTCACCGTCACCGGCCCGGACGGCTACAATGAGACCGTCACCATCATAGGTGAGGGCGAAGAGACGCTCAACGACCTTGTCCCCGGCGAATACACCATAACTGAGCAGGATGCGAACATTGACGGATATACTCTTGAAGTCAGCGGGGATACTACTGCTACTGTAACTGCTGAAAAAGTAGTAAATGCTACCATCACCAACACCTACCACAAGCTTGGCTCGCTCAAGATAGTCAAGTCTGTTGTAGGCGGAGGAGATGAAGCCGCTAACAAGACATTCACATTCACCGTCACCGGTCCGGACGGCTACAATGAGACTGTCACCATCATCGGTGAGGGCGAAGAGGTACTTGAAAACCTTGTCCCCGGCGAATACACCGTAACCGAGGATAAGACTTCTGCTCAGATAAACGGCTACACTCTTGCCGTTACCGGCGAGGGCAAGGCTACGGTCTCTGCTGAGGATGTGGCAAATGTAACAATTGTCAACACCTACACTCAGAAGCCCGGTTCGCTCAAGATTACTAAGACCCTTAAGGGCGAAGTTGACGCTGCAAAGGGCAAGACATTCAGTTTCACAATCACAGGCGAGGGCGTTACCAAAAACGTAACCGTCGAGCCCGGCAAGACCGTTGAAGTTAAAGACCTCGTGCCCGGAACATACACCATCACCGAGACCGGCGCGGAAGTCGAGGGCTACACGCTTACTGTCACCGGCATTGATGACCCTGTCACCGTGGCTGCTGACCAGGTCACCGAAGTGAATGTCACCAACACCTACACCCAGAAGCCCGGTTCGCTCAAGATAGTCAAGTCTGTTGAGGGCGGCGGAGAAGAAGCCGCTAACAAGACATTTACATTCACCGTTACCGGTCCGGACGAATTCAGCAAGACTGTCACCATCACAGGCAATGGCTATGCAGAACTTGAAAATCTTGTCCCCGGCGATTACACCGTAACCGAGGATAAGACTTCTGCTCAGATAAGCGGCTACACTCTTACCGTTGACGGAGAGGGCAAGGCTACGGTCTCTGCTGAGGATGTAGCGAATGTAACAATTGTCAACACCTACACCCAGAAGCTCGGCTCGCTCAAGATAGTCAAGTCTGTTGTCGGCGGCGGAGAAGAAGCCGCTAACAAGACCTTTACATTCACCGTCACCGGTACGAATTATAGCAAGACCGTCACCATCACGGGCAATGGCTATGCAGAACTTGAAAATCTCGTTCCCGGCGAGTACACCGTAACCGAGAATAAGACCTCTGCTCAGATAAACGGCTACACTCTTGCTGTTACCGGCGAGGGCAAGGCTACGGTCTCTGCTGAGGATGTGGCAAATGTAACAATTGTCAACACTTACACTCAGAAGCCCGGCTCGCTCAAGATAGTCAAGTCTGTTGTAGGCGGCGGAGATGAAGCCGCTAACAAGACGTTTACATTCACCGTCACCGGCCCGGACGAATTCAGCAATACCGTCACCATCACGGGCAACGGTTATGCAGAACTTGAAAATCTCGTTCCCGGCGAGTACACCGTAACCGAGCAGAACGCGGATATCGACGGCTATACTCTTGAAGTTACCGGCAACGGCGAAACCAAGACGGTAACCGCCGACCAGGTGGCAGAGTTTGACATCACCAACACCTACACCCAGAAACCCGGTTCGCTCAGGATAGTCAAGACCCTTTCCGGCGAAGTCGACGCTGCAAGTGACAAGACATTCACATTCACCGTCACCGGACCGGACGGCTACAATGAGACCGTCACCGTCACCGGCGCCGGCACCGTAACGCTTGATAACCTCGTTCCCGGCGATTACACTGTAACCGAGGATAAGGCCTCTGCTCAGATAACCGGCTACACTCTTGCCGTTACCGGCGAGGGCAAGGCTACGGTCTCTGCTGAAGAAGTAGCAAACGTAACAATTGTCAACACCTATACCCAGAAACTCGGTTCGCTCAAGATTACTAAGAAGCTTGCCGGCGCAGTCGACGCTGCAAGTGACAAGACATTCACATTCACAGTTACCGGCCCGAATTACAGCAATACCGTCACCATCACGGGCAACGGCTATGCAGAACTTGAAAATCTTGTCCCCGGCGAGTACAAAATCACCGAGCAGAACGCAGATATCGAGGGCTATACTCTTGAAGTTACCGGCAACGGCGAAACCAAGACGGTAACCGCCGACCAGGTGGCAGAGTTTTACATCACCAACACCTACACTCAGAAACTCGGCTCGCTTAAGATAGTCAAGTCTGTTGTGGGCGGCGGAGAAGAAGCCGCTAACAAGACCTTTACATTCACCGTCACCGGCCCGGACGAATTCAGCAAGACCGTCACCATCAATGGTGAGGGCGAAGAGACGCTCAACGACCTTGTCCCCGGCGAGTACAAAATCACCGAGCAGAACGCAGATATCGACGGCTATACTCTTGAAGTCAGCGGCAATACTACTGCTACTGTAACTGCTGAAAAAGTAGCAAATGCTACCATCACCAACACCTATCACAAGCTCGGCTCGCTCAAGATAGTCAAGTCTGTTGAGGGCGGCGGAGATGAAGCCGCTAACAAGACCTTTACATTCACCGTTACCGGTACGAATTACAGCAAGACTGTCACCATCAAAGGCAACGGCGAGACGAAGCTTGACAACCTCGTTCCCGGCGAGTACAAAATCACCGAGACCGGCGCAGAAGTCGAGGGCTACACGCTTACTGTCACCGGCATTGACAAGCCTGTCACCGTGGTTGCCGACCAAGTCACCGAAGTGAATGTCACCAACACCTACACCCAGAAGCCCGGCTCGCTCAAGATAGCCAAGTCTGTTGTAGGCGGCGGAGATGAAGCCGCTAACAAGACCTTTACATTCACCGTCACCGGCCCGAATTACAGCAATACCGTCACCATCATCGGCACGGGCGAAGAGACGCTCAACGACCTCGTCCCCGGCGAGTACAAAATCACCGAGCAGAACGCAGATATCGATGGCTATACTCTTGAAGTTACCGGCAACGGCGAAACCAAGACGGTAACCGCCGACCAGGTGGCAGAGTTTGACATCACCAATGAGTACACTCAGAAACTCGGCTCGCTCAAGATAGTCAAGTCTGTTGTGGGCGGCGGAGAAGAAGCCGCTAACAAGACCTTTACATTCACCGTCACCGGTACGAATTACAGCAAGACCGTCACCATCACGGGCAACGGCGAGAAGAAGCTTGACAACCTCGTCCCCGGCGAGTACACCGTAACCGAGCAGAACGCAGATATCGACGGCTATACTCTTGAAGTCACCGGCAACGGCGAAACCAAGACGGTAACCGCCGACCAGGTGGCAGAGTTTGACATCACCAACACCTACACCCAGAAGCTTGGCTCGCTCAAGATAGTCAAGTCTGTTGTAGGCGGCGGCGATGACGCTGCCGGCAAGACATTCACATTCACCGTCACCGGTCCGAATTACAGCAAGACCGTCACCATCATCGGCACGGGCGAAGCGGTGCTTGAAAATCTCGTTCCCGGAACCTACACCGTCACCGAAGATACGGCGTCCGCCGAGGTTGAGGGCTACACTCTCACCGTCACCGGCGACAACTCGACCGCAACTATTGCCGCCGACGGGAATGCCGAGGTAACAATCACCAACAACTACACCCGCAAGGTCGGCGACCTGTCGGTCACAAAGACCCTCGCAGGCCCCGTCACCGACGAAGACATGGCGGGAAGCTATAACATAACCGTAACGCTTACCAATGCCGACGGCTCGGTATATGACGGAAACTACACGCTCTCGGGCGCCGATTACGAGTATTCCGTCCCGATAAGCCTTGTGTTCACGGGCTTCACGAGCGACAGCAAAAATAAGACCATCCAGATCTCCGGCCTGCCGGTCGGAACGCGCTACACCGTGACCGAGGCCGCAGTCGACGAGACGTTTAACGTTTCCTACACTGCCGTCACGGGTGACGGAGTCGTAACGGCCGATTCCGTCAGCGGCAGCATCTCCGAGGCTCTTTCGATGGCGACCGTTACGAACACCAAGAAAGAGACCGAGCGCTTCGCTCTTAACGTCACCAAGACCGTCGAGGGCGCCGTTCCCGCTGAACCGTTTAAGTTTAATGTAACATTCTATATCAAGACTGCCGAGGGTATCACCGCTCCCGCGGGCGCCGTTTTGGGCGCAGACGGTGCAGGCAACATCACCTACGCGTTTGAAATTCCGGCAAACACCACCGTTTCTTTCACGGGCGTCCCCAAGGGAACCTATTACGAGATAACCGAAGCGCCTGCCGAGGGCTACACGCTCATCAATCAGAGCCTGACAAGCGGCACGCTCCTTGGCAATGCCGAAGCGACGTTTGTCAATAAAGAAAACGTACGCGGAAGCCTGAGTATCGTCAAGGAACTCATCGGCGAGGGCAACGCGCTGAATGCTTATAATGTAAACGTAACTCTTACATATCCCGACGAGCGAGGCGTCGTTTCCGAGGTCGTGACCCTCACGCCCGGCATGCCGAAGATCTATGAGGATCTTCCCGTCGGAACGGCATTCGAGGTGTCCGAGACGGCTGAATCGGCCGACGGCTACAATGTTTCGGTCAGCATCAACGGCGGCGGATATGTTCCCGGCGCTGCTGCCACCGGCACCGTCACCGAGACTGCGCCTGTAGTATCGGTAGCTGTAAGAAACGAAAAGGAAGCTCCCAAGGAGTCCTCCCTCACCGTAATCAAGACCGTAAGAGGCGATAACATCGATCCCACCAGGGCGTTCAACTTCACCGTAACCTTAACCGATACCACCATCAACGGCGTGTACGGCGAGATGGAGTTTGTGAACGGCGTGGCAAGCTTCGCGCTCGCGGGCGGTCAGTCCAGGTCCGCCGACAAGCTCCCCGAGGGAATCGGCTACACCGTTAAGGAGCTCGACGAGAACCTCGACGGCTACACCACCGAATACCCTGCCAACGCCACCGGCATCCTCTCATCCGACAGTTCCGCAATAGTTGAGGTCATCAACACGACTTCTACGCTTCCCGGCTCGCTCAGCGTTACCAAGCAGGTGACCGGAAACGGCGCAGAGATGGGGAGAACGTTTATGTTCACCGTCATGCTCAACGACCCGACCATAACCGGCCAGTACGGCGATATGTACTTCAACGGCGGCGTTGCGACGATTTATCTTGCACACGGCATGAGAGCGACCGCCACGGGTCTTCCCGCAGGCGTCGGCTACAATGTCATTGAAAACGATTACGGCGATTACATCCCGCAGGCTATAAACCCGACCGGCGTTATTCCGGACAACGGGTCTGCGGAAGTCGTCTACATCAACCACAGAGACGAACAGCTCGGCTCGCTCTCGGTCTCCAAGACCGTCGAGGGCGAGGGATACGATCCCGAGCAGGAGTTCACCTTCACCGTGACGATCAACGACCCGACTGTCAACGGCCAGTACGGAGACATGTTCTTCAGCGGCGGAGTCGCGACCCTGACCCTTAAGGCGGGCCAGACCGCCACTGCTACGAATCTTCCCGCCGACACGGGCTACACCGTGACCGAGGCGCCTGTTGAAAACTACACATCCGCAGCCACCGGCGACGTGGGTATCATTCCCGCCGGAAACGGAGCCTATGCGCAGTTTGTTAACACCTACGAAGCTCCCAAGGTAGGCGGCTTCAGCCTGATGAAGATAGTGTCCGGCACTGCCGCCGACCCGAACCGTTACTTCACGTTCCAGGTCATCCTGAGCGACGCGACTATTAACGGCGTCTACGGCGATCTGGCGTTCGCCGACGGCTTCTCGACGGTGTTCTTAAGGCATGGCGACATAGTCTACTGCGACAACCTGCCCGAGGGGACCGGCTACACGGTCATCGAGCTTGACGCCGACGACTATGAGGTGAGCTGCAACGCTCCCGCCGGAACGATAGTTTCGGGCGAGACCGGGGAGATCATCTTCGAGAACCATAAGGACGTACCGCCTCCGCCGCCGGAGATCCCGGAGAATGAGGAGAATCCTCACGGCGACGACCTGAACGCGGGCGTCGGCGGGGATAGAGACAGGCACGGCGACGATATGAACGCGGGCGTCGGCATGGACGATATGAACCCTGCGACCGGCGACTTCATGAGCGAGAGCTTCATGAACGGCATGGCGATGCTTTCCGCCATCGTCGCAGCGATAGCCGCATTCGGAGCCGCGGTCCTCATCCGCAAGCGCAAGAAAGATTAAGGCAAAGCAAATAAAATCCCCGCCTCCGGCACTCCGGGGGCGGGGTTTTGCAGTATGACCTCCCGCTGAGGACGGCGGGAGGGCGTTTTGTCTTTTACTTCCCTAAAAAACGGAGGTTTTTTCGGATGAATTCCACGCGCTGCTTTACGCAGTCGGCGCTTCTGCCGGGGTCGCGAGGGGTGTTGAAAACGTAATCCGTGAGCCGTGATATATCGGTCGAAGCGACGTGGAGGCGGGTATCCGACGACGCGTAATAAATATATACCCTGCCGTCGGGCGCGGCTATCGCGCCGTTCGTGAACACGACGTTCGACACGTCCCCGACCCTCTCGCCGCCATAGGGCGCGATCAAAAATCCCCCTGGCTCGGCGATGACCCTGCTCGGGTCGTCGAGGGCCGTCGCAAATGCGTAAACGACGTATCTTAAGCCCGCGGCGGTGTTTCGCACACCGTGGGCGATGTGTATCCAACCGCGGTCGGTCTTTATCGGGACTGCGCCGGCTCCGTTTTTGACCTCGGTTATTGTATGGTATTTTCTGACAGACGTCATCCGCTCCTCGTCAATCACGGCGTGGGTGATGTCGTCGCAGAGCCCGAAGCCAATGCCCCCGCCGCTGCCCGTGTCGATAAAATCGTCCATAGGACGGGTGTAGAAAGCGTATTTGCCGTCCACGAACTCGGGGTGGAGGCAGACGTTTCTCTGCTGAGGGGAATGAAGCGTCACAAGATTAGGAAGTCTTTCCCAATTTTTCAGGTCTTTTGTTCTTACGATTCCGGCGGCAGCCGTTGCTGCCGAAAGATCGGGGTTGGTCCTGTCCTTGCTTTCCGAGCAGAAAATGCCGTAAATAAAGCCGTCCTCATGCCTTGTCAGGCGCATGTCATAGACGTTCGTCTCGTCGGGGCAGGTGTCCGGCAGGATCACCGGCTCATCCCAAAAGCGGAACCCCTCGGTGGGGCTGTCGGACTGTGCGACTGCGAAAAAGCTTTTACGGTCATACCCCTCGACCCGTGCCACGAGGGTATATTTCCCGTCGACGAGAAGCGCCCCGCTGTTGAAAACGGCGTTCACGCCCAGTCGGGTCATCATGTGCGGGTTGGACTCGGGGTCGGGGTCGTATACCCAGAACGGCGGGACGTGATCCCTGGTCAAAACGGGGTTGACATAGCGCTCGTAGACGCCGTTATATCGGGTCTCGTCGACGCTGTTCGGTCGGGCGATGAGCGCCTCGTAGCGGTCGTTCAATTCTTTGTAGGTCATGATTTTTTCCTCCTTGCTGCAAAATATGAGCAAAAATTTTCATGGGAGCATAATGCGCGGGCTTGCGGCCCCGGTAAAGCGGACTCAGCGCTTCAACCGCGCTTAGAGCGTGCCCGACCCTCGGGGGGGACAAGGTATTCGCTCTGCTCATGCTATTTTAAGATCCCCCTCCCCCACCCGGGCTTGCCGAAAACCCATGGCGAGCGCAACCCCCTCCCCTCAGGGGAGGGGGCCGGGGGGTGGGGTGAACTTAAAACAGCATGAGCGAGCCGAAGATGTGATAAAATTCGAGCAAGGGCCGGGGCGAGCGAATACCTTTTGCCGGGAGGGCGGGGGATTCCCGGGATGTGACCGGCGGGCTCGAGGGCGGTTGTTCGCAGCCGAACGCAGCCGGCGGTTTTTCGTTTAATCTGCCGATTTGAGTATCTCTAAGCACATCCTGCCGTTGTGGTAGGGGCATTTCCACGGCTCGACAATCGGCTTATGGGAGGGCTTTCCGTCCTCGGAGACCGACCAGAACCACTCGGAACCCTCGCGCTTGTCGGTCAGCACGTCGCGTATGTAGCGCCACTGTGACAGGTACGCCTCCCGGAATTTTTCGTCGCGTGTGTGCTTATAGGCGTTTTTAAAGCCGAGGAGAGCCTCCGCCTGTACCCACCAAATGCGCGTGGTGTCGGTCTTTCCGCGCTCGCACTCGTTCGCGAAGCCGTGGTCGGTAAAGGCGAGGTCGTAGGTGTTGTATGCCATCTCGATGAGAAGCGGGCGTATCCTCTTGGTGAGCTCACCGTCTCCCAAAACGTCGAGAGTGTGGTCCATGAGCCAGGACGTTTCGATGTCGTGGCCGAAGCTGTGCAGGTCGATGAGGGTGTTGTAATCCTTGTCGAAAAACACCTCCTGACGGCGGCGGCCGCGGTTGTAGATCTTATGCTCGAAAATGTCGACTATTTCGTACAGCTTTTCCCGTACTTTTACATCTTTTGAAGCTTCATACAGTCCCGTGTAGCCCTCCATGACGTGTAAAAGCGTGTTCATGGTCCTGCCGGCCTCAACGCCGTTTTCCGAGAGCTTGTCGTTCCAGGCAGGCTTAAAGTCAACCGTGAAAGCTTCGAGATAACCGTCTTTGTCGCGGCATTTTGATTCTATAAGATCAAAAAGCCCGAACGCCCGTGACAGGGCTTCTTTTTTTCCTGACGCGCGGAAATATGCCGAAAGGGCATAGATTGCAAAGGCCTGGTTATAGGTGTGCTTTGTCGAATCAAGAACGCGGCCGTCGGGGCTTACCGACCAGTAAACGCCGCCGTTTTCGCTGTCCGTCATTTTAATAAGCATTTCGTAGGCGTGGTCGGCTTCGTTTAACAGCGTATCGTCTGCCAAAAACATATAAGCTTCGGAGAAGAACCAGAGGATGCGGCTGTTTAAAATGCAGCCCCTTTCGGCCTCGGGAAAGCGCTTTAAATCGAAGTCGACAAGGCCGATATAGCCTCCGTTTTCGTCGTCTCTGAGGCCTCTCCAGAACGGGATGATTTTAGAGGTGAGTTCGCTTTTCACCTCGTTTAAGAATTCGCTCATAATTTACCTCCTGATATATCGGAATTTTTGACTGTCTTTTTCTACTATTATAAGTCCCCGCCCCGGGATTGTCAAGAGAGAAAAAGGGGAGAGGACGGAATCGACAACCATGCAAAAAATATGCCGCCAAAGCGCCTCCTTAAAATTCTGACCTCTGACTTCTGACATCTGACCTCTGTTCGCCCCTTGACATCCTTGAGTTATTGATTTATAATATACTCAAGAAAGGAAAATTTTATGAAGCTGTTTTTGGACGTACTCACCGACGCGCTTATCGACACGGCTAAAATGCTGCCGTTTCTTTTCGGCGTCTACCTTTTAATAGAATATCTTGAGCATAAAGCCTCCGACCGACTGCCGAGGGCGTTAAGGCGCATGGGCCCTTTCGGGCCGTTGGGCGGTGCGGCTCTCGGGTGTCTGCCTCAATGCGGGTTTTCGGTCGCCGCTTCAAATCTCTATTCTGGCAGGCTCATCAGCCTCGGCACGCTTATAGCAGTCTTTGTCGCGACGTCTGACGAAGCCGTGCCGATACTTATTTCACATCCCGACGGCGCGGGCAAGGTGCTCAAACTTATAGGGGTCAAATTGGTCGCGGCCGCCTTGGCGGGTGTCGTTGTCGATCTTATCATACGACTGACAAAAGGCCGAAAAAACGAAGAGGAGGAGCCCTACCACGATCTTTGCGAGGACTGCGGCTGCGATGAGCACGGAATCGTCTATTCGGCAGTGCTGCACACCGTCCGCATTACGGTCTTTGTCTTTGCGGTAACGCTTATTTTAGGGCTTTGCATAGGGCTTCTCGGCGAAGAGACTATCGGCAGGATACTCATGACCGACAGTCCGTTCCAGCCGTTTCTGACCGCGCTTATCGGGCTGATACCGAACTGTGCGCCGTCGGTGGTGCTGACCGACCTCTACGCCGCCGGCAGCATAAGTTTCGGCGCAGTCGTAGCAGGTCTCTCGACCGGCGCCGGGCTCGGGCTCGTGGTGCTCTTTAAGACGAACAAAAGCCTGCGGGAAAACATCGCCGTCACCGCGATACTCTATTTCTCGGGAGTGCTCGCCGGAATGGTCGTGCAGCTGCTGTCCTGACCGACCGAGCGCAGGCCCGCCGCCCCCGGCAAAGCCCGAGCTCTCGCTTCGCAAGAGCTCGCCCCGCGCGCCCCTTTGGGGCGCGCGGGGCCCCGACGGGGGTCGGGGCGGGCTTTGCCCGGGAGGCTGCGGGACGCGCTCTGCTATATGGAAGAAAAAATCCGCCTTTCCTTTTTTGGGGGATCGGCGGATATTTTTCTATTTCATCGGCTCGATATAGCTGACCGGGTCTATCCAGCGGTTCTCGTATTTGAGCGCAAAGTGCAGGTGAGAATCGGCGTCGGACTCGATGTCGGCAGTGTTTCCGACCGTGCCCACGCTGTCCCCGGCGTTGACCCTCTGGCCGACAGTCACCGGCAGGTCCTCGGAAAGCCCGTAGTAACAGCCGCTTAGGGTATTGCCGTGGTCGATGACTACGCAGCAGCCCCAAAGCGGGTCCTTATAGACGTCGGTGACGGTCCCCGAAGTCATCGCCCGGACGTTCGTGCCCTCTTCGGCGGCAATGTCGACCCCGTCGTGAGTCCTCCAGACGCCGCCCGCCGTCCTGACAAGCTCGCCCTCCGAATAGTCCGAGATGATGTCGCCGTTCACCGGCATCATCACCGCCTGCTCATAATAAAGCGCCTCAAGCTCGTCCGTCACGTCTTTGATCGCTTCGTCGGCATTTTCCGGGACAGTCGCTGCTCCCGAAAAATCGGGGGTCTCGGCGGGAGAATTGCCCGGAATTTCCGCCGGCTGACCTAAAACGTTGCCCGACGGAGAAGCCGGATCTTCGGGCATTATCGCCGCGCCGTCCGCTGCCGAAGAATTCGGAGCAGATGTATCCGGCGCTTCATCCTGGGCTTTTTTGATGTCCGAGAGCACCGCGTCGACCGCCGAAAAATCGACCTCGGGTAGAGCCGCGTCCTCCGAAGAAGTGATAAGCCCGTCTGTGACGGAGCTGACGGCGGCACGGTATCCCGCGACCGAGGCGACTCCGACTGCCAAAAGACCGACGCAAAGCACGGCGTACATCGCTCTGCCGGCGTTTCTGAACTTGACCTTTTTCATAATACCTCCTGAAAATACTGAATTTTCAACAGACTGCTCTGTTTCATTCCTAAGTATTAGCAATTAAGGGAGATTTTATACATGATCGTGCAAATTTACAGGAGGGATGTTTTCTGTTCCCTCGCCAGGGGCGCCCACCCCGCCCGCAGTATTTCTAAAATCGTCGCCGCAGGCGACACCTTGAAATTCTGATATCTGACATCTGCCCTCTGTCTTCTTGATGCGGCCGATAGGACGCATCTCCCCACCTTGACGGCCGCATTGTTTTGTGCTACAATGATAAAAAGGAGTGGTGTTATGCAAAAAACCGTGAAAATTGCGGCGGCGTTTTTGTCGCTGGCGGCGGCGGGGCTGGCGGCGCTTTTGGGCGTGAACGCCTACGTCAAATCCGCCGTTTCGGACATGATAATTTCCGCCGAAGAAGCTTCGGATTACGGCGCAGACTGCGTCATCGTTTTGGGATGCAAGGTAAAGGAAAACGGCGTTCCGTCCGATATGCTGAGGGACAGGCTTACCCGCGGGGTCGAGCTTTACCGTCTCGGAGCTGCCCCGAAAATACTCATGAGCGGCGACCACGGGCGGGAGGATTACAACGAGGTCGGGGCGATGAAGAGCTATGCCGAAGATGCGGGAGTGCCGTCGGAGGACGTTTTTATGGACCATGCCGGATTCTCGACCTACGAGACGATGTACCGTGCAAAAGAGGTCTTTAAGGCTCGCCGGGTAATCATCGTAACGCAGGAATACCACCTCTACCGGTCGCTTTATATCGCGAAAAAGCTCGGGCTTGAGGCGGTCGGCGTGTCGTCTGACCTTGAAACATACCGGGGACAGCTTAAGCGCGACGTCAGGGAAGTTTTGGCGCGCTCAAAGGATTTTATGACATGCATTTTTACGCCGAAACCTAAGTACCTCGGCGAAGCGATACCGGTAAGCGGCGACGGAAACCTGACGAATGATTAGAAAATCTTGGGAGAGGCTGCCGTTTTATTTTCGATAAATGACGGCAAGAGAGGAATAAAAGATGGAGTTAATTATGCAGCCCACTTTTTTGACATGCGGTCAGGCGTGCGTTGCCATGATTGCGGGAAAAAGCGTTGAGGAAGTAATAAAGGACATGAAAACGGACGGTGCGACGAGTATCGGCCAGCTTATAGAGATACTTGATTTTTACGGCATAGAGCATGCCGAGAGAAACAAGCGGATTTCCAAGAAAAACCCTGTTCCCTATAAATATTCGATTCTGACAGTCCACACCGACGTGGGCTATACGCATTGGGCGCTGCTTTACGACGGTAAGTATTACGACCCGGAATTCGGGCTGATCGAGGGCGAATATACCCACGGGAAAATCACGTCTTTCTTAGAAATCTATGACAACAGATAGTTCGGGACTTATCAGGGGAGAATTATGAATCAACTTATATACAGAAATCTGACGGAAGATGATAAACGGCAGATTTGCTCTTGGAAATATTCCGGCGAGTATAAAATATACGATCTTCCGTCTTATGATGTGATGAAATCACGGCAAACCGGTTTTATGGATCCAAAGAACGAGAAAAATTACTATGCTTTTCTGGATGGAGATGTGCTTGTCGGCTTTGTGAATATTTCAGAGAAAGATACGGAAGTTTTCGTAGGTATCGGCGTCAATCCCGTTCTTTGCGGGAAACATTACGGCCGCAGGATGCTGGAGGAAGCATACCGCATTTCAAAAAGTCTATATCCCGAAAAACCGCTGTATCTTGAAGTGCGAAGTTGGAACATGAGAGCTGTCATGTGTTATAAAAACGCAGGGTTTCACATTGACGGCGAGCAGTATGAATTGACAACAGATATTGGCGCAGGTACTTTTTTCAGAATGGTCAGAGAATAAATGCAGATCCCGCTATACTGCAAAAAATGCAAAAAAGTATTAAGGAAATCAACGGCCCGAGCTTAAAAAACAATGCAGGCCCAAATCAAAAAACGCCTATGCCGTGGGAATCGATACTTTGCTTAATTTGAAACGCCAGCTAATGCAAACCTTAGTATATTCAAATGAAAAAAGGAGTTGTTTGGTATGAAAACGAAAACTGTTTTAAGAACGGTCAGTATACTTATGCTCATAGCAGCTGTAATCTATCTTAGTTATGCATTAACGCATCCCGAATTCGGAGAGGTATTTTATATAGGCAGTTTTGCTGTCGGTCCGGAGTTATGGCGGCTGTTTTATTTAGTATATGCGGTGATAATGGCGGGGTTATTTGCAATATCGTTTGTTAAAAAATAATTGTGCAAAGAAAGCCATGAAATAAAGTATTACAGATCCCGTTTTACCGAAAAATAATGCCCAAAAATTAAGGAGGTTTAATTTATGTGCACGGCAATATCCTTTAAAACTCGCGACCACTATTTCGGCAGGAACCTCGATCTCGAATTTTCCTACAACGAGACCGTGACCGTTACCCCAAGAAACTACCCCTTTAAATTTCGCTGCGAGGGCGAAATTTCATCCCATCCGGCGATGATAGGAATGGCGTATGTCCAGGACGGCTACCCCCTCTACTACGACTGCACCAACGAATACGGGCTGTCGATGGCGGGCCTGAATTTCCCCGGCTATGCCGATTATAAAGAGCTCTCCGCCGATAAGCACAACGTCGCGCCGTTCGAGCTTATACCGTGGGTAATGTGCCGGTGCAGGACTGCCGCCGAGGCTAAGAAGCTGCTCGAAAAGACAAACATCGCCGCCATAAACTTCAGCGAGGCCCTGCCCGCCTCTCCTCTGCACTGGATGATCTCGGACAGCGAGCGCTCCGTTGTCGTCGAATCGACTGCGGAGGGGCTGAAGCTTCACGACGACCCGTTTAACGTGATGACCAACAACCCGCCGTTTGACTATCATCTTCTCAACATGTCGAATTATATGAACTGCACCCGCGAAGAGGCCGTGAGCCGTTTTTCCGACCGCCTTGAGCTGAAATCTTTCAGCCGCGGCATGGGAAGCTTCGGCATTCCGGGCGACCTTTCGAGCGCTTCAAGATTTGTAAAAGCGGCGTTCACTCTCCTAAATTCCGAATGCGGAGAGACCGAAGAGGAATCCGTCCCCCACTTTTTCCATATTTTAGGTTCAGTCGACCAGCAGAAAGGCTGCTGCCGGGTCGGGAAAAAATTCGAGTATACGATTTATTCGTCATGCTGCAACACCGACAAGGGAATTTATTATTACAACACCTACGACAATCCCGCCGTCCACGCCGTCGATATGCGCAGGGAGGACCTTGACGCCCGCGAGGTCAGAAGCTACGCGCTGAAAGATAAATTCGAGGCAGTGGTTGAGGGGGAGTGAGAGAAGCGTGAAGTAAAATAAAATGAATTCTGACCTTGAGAGGTGTGGGGGGAAAGGGATTCGCTATAAGAAGTGAAAAATAGCCCGATTACGTCCGACTAAACCGGGACAAGGTATTCGCTGCGCGAACGCTATTTTTAAGACCGGATTGGGATGTTGAAAAAACTTTGTGTGTCGAAAGCATAGCTGCCGTTATCATAGCGGGGGACACCCTTACGGTTTCCCCCCGTACCCCTTTCCGTATAAGGTATTCGCGCTACGCGCTCATACTATCTAAAATCCCCCTCCCCCAACCCCTCCCCCAAGGGAGGGGCGACCGCTCCGACTGAACCTTGATTGACCCCCTTGCAAATTTTGCGCGTTTGTGGTAAAATAGCCTCATCAAGTTATAAAGGGGAATAATATGGAAAAGATTACCTCTGTTCTGACCCGAAAGACCGCCTCGGCATTTGAAAAGTGCGGCTACGACCCCTCGCTCGGCGAGGTCGCCGTCTCGAACCGCCCCGAGCTCTGCCAGTTCCAGTGCAACGGTGCGCTCTCGGGCGCAAAAATCTTCAGAAAACCGCCGATGCAAATTGCCGCCGACGTCGCCGCCGAGCTCTCCCGCGACCCCGATTTTAAAGAGGTCTCGGCCTGCCCGCCCGGGTTTATAAACATCACCCTCTCGGACGAATTTATAGTCAGCCTGCTTAACGAAATTTCTTCCGACGAATTTTTGGGGGTACAGCAGCTCCCCAGCCCCAAAACAATAGTCATCGACTACGGCGGCCCCAACGTCGCCAAGCCGCTTCATATCGGCCACCTGCGCTCGGCTATCATCGGCGAATCCGTCAAAAGGACTGCCCGGGCCCTCGGCTACAATGTCATCGGCGACGTTCATTTCGGAGATTGGGGCACCCCCTACGGCCTCACCATCGCCGAATACAAGGTGCGCCACCCCGACTGGCCCTGTTTTAAGGATGATTTCGACCCGGCTTCGGACGTTATCCCCGAGATCGACGAGGCCGAAATGAACGAAATTTACCCCTACGCGTCGGCCAAGAGCAAGGAGGACGGGGAATTTAAGACCGTCTCGCGCCAGACCGTCGTCGACCTGCAAAACCGCAAGCCGGGCGTCTATGACCTGTGGAAAAAAATAAAAGACGTCTCCGTCGCAAGCGTCAGGAGTATCTATGAAAAGCTTTCGGTCGATTTTGATTATTGGTACGGCGAGTCTGATTCCGACGGCTATACCGACGAGCTTATCGAGCGCCTGAATGAAAAGGGTCTTTTGCATGAGAGCGAGGGCGCGATGGTCGTCGACGTGGCAGAGGACGGCGACAAGATCTCGGTGCCGCCTGTCATAATAAAAAAATCCGACGGCAGTTCAATTTATGCGACGTTCGACCTTGCAACGATAATCCAGCGCGAGCACGATTTCCACCCGGACAAGATCTGGTACCTTACAGATAAACGCCAGAATCTGCACTTTACCCAGGTATTCCGATGCGCAAAAAAAGCGGAGCTCGTGCCCGAAACGACGGAATTTAAGCATCTCGGATTCGGTGCGATGACCGGCCCCGACGGAAAGCCGTTTAAGACCCGCGACGGCGGGGTCATGACCCTGTCGAAGCTTATTGAAATGGTGGAAAACGCCGCGCGCGAAAAGCTCAAGGACTCCGAATATATTTCGGGGGACAAGGACGAGACCGCCCACAGGATAGGCATGGCCGCCCTCAAGTTCGGCGATATGCAGAACCAGCCGACAAAGGACTATGTTTTCGACCTCGACAAGTTTTTGTCATTCGACGGCAAGACCGGCACATACCTGCTATACACCGTGACGAGGATAAATTCGGTGCTTAAAAAGGCGGGCCTTGAGTATGACGCCTCTCCCAAAGTCGGCGGGATATTCTCGGACGGCGAAAGAAGCCTTGCGCTCGCGATAATTATGAGCACCCAAAGCTATGAAAAAGCCTGCGCAGATCTCGCCCCGTCGGCCCTCTGCGACAGCGCCTACACCATCGCCTCGGAATTTTCTAAATTTTATCATGACAATCGCATCCTGACCGAGCCCGACCCCGCAAAACGTGAGAGCTGGCTCGCCCTGAGCGCCCTGACCGGCAGGACGTTAAGGAAGCTGCTTGACTGCCTCGGCATAGAGACCGTGGAGAATATGTAAAACCAAAGCGCCCGGTCCCGGGAAAAGCACGCCCGCCGTGGGCTGAGGCACAATGAGCGCCAAGATGTCGAACGGTATACGGCAGTGAGGAAGCTTTTGCCACGGCTCAAGCAGCATGACAAAATAATTCCCCGCATGTCAATTTGTCAATGATCTTGTACACCAAAAGAGAAGAATTCAGCCGGAGGAGAAAGCTCAGCGGTCTCATAGGACGGTTATTGGATCTCCTTTGGTGCGCAGCGAGCTGCGCACCAAAATCGGCGAGAGAATAAAATCTATGCGTGTCATAAAACCGCTTTTGATCCTCTCTGTGGCTCCTCTCAACCTTGCCGTTGTGCCGAGGCGTGTATGGACGGATAAGCTTATGCCGAATTCCAAGCTTCTTTGCAGTAAGCTCAAATCTTGTAGGTATGTCCCGTTTACTGTTTGAAAATTTGTTCGTAAACTCAAAGCCGTTGTCGGTCTGGACGCATTCTACCGTCACTCCCTTTCTCTTGAACCACTTGTAGACCCTCTCTAAGAAATCAGCAGATGAATATGTACTTTGTTCCGCATATGCTCCTAAATATCTCAGTCTTGTGTATTCATCAATCGCCGTGTACTGATAAAGTCTTTCATCAGGATTAGCAAGACACTTCAGCGGAACCACTTTGACGTCTATCTGAACACGCTCTCCGGGGTGCGTCATCTGCTCATAAGGCTTTGATTTTCGTTTCTGTTTAGGCTTTGGGCCCTCTATCATTCCATGCTTTCTCATAACTCTGTAAAGGCTCTCAGGGCGGCGGGTATAGCCTTTCTTTTTGAGCCTGCACCAAAGCTCGGTAAGGCCCAAGTCGGGATTACGCTTATGATGACGCTTAATTAAAGCTATCTCTTCGGGCGTATGCTCATTTGGATGATGATGAGGTCTGCGGGATTGATTGACCAAAGACGCTTCCGTTCCGTCCCAGCGAGCTTTCCAAAAGTAGATATATGACCGTGACTTATTGTACTTCCTGCTTGCCTTTGATACTCCGTATTTCTCCGCATACTTCATCAGGGATTGACGGTAGCGTGCCTCTTGTGTTATACTGTTCATGAAGAATGTGCTTCCTTTCTAAGGTATGATTTGTTTGCAATCTTATCTTACCACACTTGGGCACATTCTTCTTCCTTTTTTATTTTCACTGTACAAGATGTATTGTAGTCTAACAGTCGAAAGACAAAATAATTCCCCGCAGCAGTTGACAACGGGGAAAGTATGTGCTATAATAAAAGTGCAGAGAGCCGGATGGCTCGCCCTAAAATATTGGGTTATAAAAAATAACCGTTGCTTTTAGCGGAGCAGGGCGGTTATTTTTTTATGGTTTTAAATATCTCAAGGAGAATATAGGCAAGCAATATGTATAATATTAACTGCTCTATGGCCATAAAAATCCCCCCTTTCAAGGGGCGAGCCACCCTACCGGCTCTCTGCTATGGACATTATATCATAATTCAAAGAGCATGTCAACGCCCGATCTCCCCCCAAAAACAAAGCACCCCATTCTTCATGGCGTGCTTTTTTTATCAATTTTTATAAATTCCTCTTGAGGGTCTCCCTTACCGCTCCCCGGCCGGAGATGAGTTCCTTAAAGTACCCCTCGATTTTATCCGCAAGGCCGTTTTCGCAGAGGTCTGAGCCGAAAATCGCCGAGTTTTTAAGTATCGGCCGCAGCTTTTCGCCGACAGTCTCGGGTCGGCCGATCTCAATGCACGAAAGCTTTGCCTGCAATTCGTCTTTCAGCGGGTCTGAGGATACGTCAATTTTTTGCAGATCATCGTCGACGGCTAAGAGGTATCTCAGCCACCCCGCAATTGCAAGCGGTATCGCGGTCAACTCATTCGCCCTGCCCATTGCGGCGTAGCTTTTTATCGTCTCGCCGAAGCGGATGCCGACCTTTTGAGACGTGTCGGTCGCTATCCTCTGGGGCGCGTCGGGCATGAACGGGTTCGGCAGGCGCTCGTTCACGACCTCGTCGATAAAGGCTTTCGGGCTGATGATGCCGGGGTCGGTGACGACCGGCAGGCCCTCCTCATAGCCTAATTTTTTGATGAGCCGAACAAGCTCCCCGTCTTTCATTTCCTCGCAGATAAGCGTGTAGCCGAGCATGCACCCGTAAACCGCAAGCGCCGTGTGCAGGGGGTTTAAGCATGTCGTGACTTTCATCCGCTCTGTCTTGTTGACGGTGTCGCGGTCGGTAAGATACACACCCGCCTTTTCAAGGGGCGGACGGCCGTTCGGGAAGTCGTCCTCGATGACGAGATATTCCGGCCTTTCGGCGTTGACAAAGGGCGCTATATAGGTGTTTTTCGAGGTGATGATGGGCGATATATCGTCGATTCCGAGCGCGCTTAACTTTTCCTCGACGGATTTTGCCGGCCTCGGGGTTATTTTGTCTATCATCGACCAGGGGAACGATACGCCGTTTTCGATATATTCAAGATACTCGGCAGGCGCATACCCCTTTTCGACCCATGCCTTGGCGACGGTGACTACCGAGTTTTTGAGCTTTTCGCCGTTGTGGGAGCAGTTGTCCATAGAAACGACTGCCAAAGGAGTTTTGCAGGTGTTATATCGGTGCAGGAGCATGGCCGCGACAAAACTCATCGCGTGGCGGGGCTTCTCGGGGCCGTTTTCGATGTCGGCAGTCACTATGGGCATAAGCTCTCCCGAGGTCGTTTTTACGGCATAACCCTTTTCGGTAATGGTAAAGCTTACCATCTGAAGCGACGGGGAAGCGAAAATCCTCTTGAATTCCGCCATCTCCCGTTCATCTGTGCAATCGGCCTTTAATGCGCCGACGACCGAGCCCAAAACCTCGCAGTCGGTCGACCCGTCGGGATTCAGGCTTACGTTCAGGGTCAGGTTTTCGAACGGCTTGTAGATTTTGTCGATGATCTCATAGTCGAAAGTGTCGGCGGCGATGATACCGCGGTCTGAAAGGCCCTGATTCAGAAGCCTTTGCTGGATGGAGCCGATGAACCCCCTGAAAATATTGCCGGCGCCGAAGTGGAGCCACATCGGGCTTTCGGCGGTCCTTTCCGCGACCGATTTTATATCGTATTCCGGAAGCTTTATTCCTGCGGCTTCCCATGCGGTTTTATCTTTTAATGAGGCGATGTTGAGTTTCATTTTTCTTACCTTCTTTCGGGATTTACATATGCTGCAAAAATTCAGAACGCGGCTGCGGACTAAGCGGAAAAACATACGGCTGTTGTCCGCCGCACCTTTTGCAGCAATTCTGACGTCCGATTATCTGTCCTCCGACTGTCTGACAATGGCCTCCCAAAGGCCGTTCAAATAGCATGCCCCGAGAGCGCGGTCGTAAAGGCCGTAGCCGGGTCTGCCGACTTCGCCCCATATCATCCTGCCGTGGTCGGGCCTTATATACGCGTCGGGACAGACCTCGTGTATCGCTTTCATTATCTCATACATATCGAGGTCGCCGTCGGAGCTTAGGTGAGAGCTTTCGCAGAAGCAGCGGTCGCTGCCTAAATGCTTAAGATTTCGCACATGCAGACAGCCTATCCTGCCCATTTTTCCGAAGTGGCGGATTACGGCGGGGACGTCGTTATTTACATTCGAGCCGAACGAGCCGGTGCAGAGGCAGATGGCGTTGGAGGGGCTGTCGTGAAGCTTGATTATCCTGTCGTAGCCCTCTTGGTCGTGGGCAAGTCTCGGCAGGCCGAAAATTTTCCAGCCCGGGTCGTCGGGGTGGCATGCCATGACGACGCCGCACTCCTCGCAGGTCGGGATTATGCCGTCGAGGAAATACTTGTAATTTTCAAGGAGTTTTTCCTCATCGATGTTTTCATATAATTTCAGGACTTTTTCAAGGTCTGCAAGCCTTTCGGGCTCCCAGCCCGGCAGAGAAAATCCGTTGCAGTTGTCGGCGGTCCTTTTGACTATATCGATTGGGGAAAGCGTGCCGAGTTCGGCTTCGTCGTAGTACATCGAAGTAGAGCCGTCGGGGTTGGGCCTTGCAAGGTCGGTGCGGAGCCAGTCGAGCACCGGCATGAAATTATAAACGATGACCTTAACGCCGTATTTTGCAAGGTTGCGGATGGTAATGCGGTAGTTTTCGATATATTCATCTCTTGTGGGCAGGCCGAGCTTTATATCCTCGTGGACGTTTACGCTCTCAATGACCTCGCACTCAAGACCCGCGGCATGCACCTCGTCGATATAGCTTTTTATCTCCTCCTCGGTCCAGACCTCGCCTGCGGCCTTATAATCCAAAAAGCCCATAACGCCGGTCATGCCGGGGATCTGCCTTATCTGCTCAAGGGTAACGGAGTCGCTTTTCGAGCCGAACCATCGGAAAGTCATTTTCATATCTATCATCCTTTCAGAAAAATGTTCTTAATATGATAATATCACGCCTTGGCGCTTTAATCAAGCGTTATTTGCATATTTTTCTTGCAATTTGACATTTATGCCGCCTCGGGACGTTGACTTTACGGGGGTTATAATGTATAATTTAGTGGATAACGGGGCGCCCCGCCGGGGGGTAAAAGGTATTCGCTCGCGCCCGGGCTCGATATTGCACACAGCTTCCGCCCGCTCGCTCATGCTGTTTCAAAGCCTCCCCCTCCCCCGGGCCCCCTCCCCCTCAAGGGGGAGGGGGCGGCCGCCGGCCGAGGGTCTGCGCAGGGCTTGCCGGGGGTGGGGGTGTTTAAAAGAGCATGAGCCGCGAAGCCGGCGAATACCTTGTCGGAAAGGGGCGCAGGGGGGGAAACCGGAGGTGTCCCCCGCATGGCGGCGCAGAAATTTTTCGGGAGGCGTTGAAATGACCCTTGAGTTACTTATAGAGGAGCTTTTTTCGCGGGGATATGAAAAAATCGCCCTCGGGACAAACTACCGAAATAAGCGCGCCCGGCACGTCTACCGGCAGCTCGGTTTCGACGAGGCAGAGATAGCCTATGACAGTTGGGTAGACCGGCTCGGGGAGCCTCAGACCACGGTTTACTGCGAGCTGAGGCCGGAAAAATTCGTCAACTATATTAAATGATATACACGGAGGTTTATCATGAGCAAAAAGGATGAAATAGTAAAAAGAATACAGGCGCTCGGAGTGGTGCCGGTCATCGCGATAAACGACGTTGAGAACGCCGTGCCGCTCGCAAAGGCGCTCTGTCGCGGAGGGCTTCCCGCGGCCGAGATCACTTTCAGAACAGCCTGCGCGGCCGAAGCCATCAGAAAAATCCGCACCGAGGTCCCGGAAATGCTTGTAGGCGCGGGCACGGTCCTGACAAAAGAGCAGGTCGACGGCGCATTGGAGGCCGGCTCGGAATTCATCGTCACGCCCGGCTTCAATCCGGAAATTGTAAAATATGCCATTTCGGTCGGCGCGGTCATCATGCCCGGAACGGCGACCCCGGGAGAGATGGAGCAGGCGATGAGCTTAGGCCTTGATATCGTCAAATTCTTCCCTGCCGAGCAAAACGGCGGCGTTGCGAAGCTTAAGGCGGTATCCGCGCCCTATCAGAAGCTGAGATTCATGCCGACCGGCGGGGTAAATGAAAATAATATTTCGTCGTACTTAAGTTTTGAAAAGATAATCGCCTGCGGCGGGACATGGATGGTCAAAAAGGACATGATAGACGCCGGCGATTGGGACGGCATCGAAAAGCTCACACGCGCCGCCGTCATGGCCGCCCAGGGCTTCGAGGTCAAGGAGATCTCCGCAGGCGGCGTCGTCCTCGGGGTCAACAGCGTCGAGAGGGCCGAGGGCTATCTTAAAGCCGTGGGCTTTGAATGCGAAAAGGTTAAACTCGTTAAGAAATAACTGCCGGCGGGCGCACTCTCGCCGACGGGGAGGAAATCCCCGTCCGACTTCGTCGGACAGCCGAGCCTGCGGCTCGGCCTCCCCGCGCCCGTGGGCGCGGGGAGGGGTTTCCGGGGGCCGCAAGCGGGAGGACTTGCAGGCGGTGCGGCAGGGCCCGAAGCCCTGCTCGCCCGTCCGCGCAGACGGTAAAGAATAAGCATGCAAATTTTCCGCAGGAGGCACACGGCGGGCATGCGCGATTGCCGCCGACCGCAGCTGCTCGCCGACCGACTTCCCGCGTGTACCCGCAGCCGAAGCGGGCGCTCGTCTCGACCGGGGGCAGGAAGCCCTGTCCGCGCCAAAGGCGCGGACCGCCGGCCCTTTCGGGCCGGCACGCCGCATGCGGCGAGGGCTTCCCCCCCTGCGGGCACTACAGCTCAGCGGAAGGCCCTGATAGGAGCAGGAGCCCGGGAGCGCCCGTCCGTCGGCTTTTAGGTTTGTCACGCAAAAAACAATAATTTACAGGAGGAAATATCATGAAAAGAATCATCACATTCGGCGAGATAATGCTCCGCCTCAACCCGGAGGGCTATTTAAGGTTCGTCCAGGCGGATAAACTTGAGGCCACATACGGCGGCGGCGAGGCAAATGTTGCGGTGTCGCTTGCAAATTACGGCATGGACGCGGCTTTCGTCTCAAAGGTCCCGGCCCACGAAATAGGTCAGTGCGCCGTAAACGAGCTGAGAAGATACGGCGTCGATACGAAATACATGGTTCGCGGCGGCGACCGTCTCGGCATTTATTATGCAGAAAAAGGCGCTTCTCAAAGGCCGTCCAAGGTAATTTATGACAGGGCAGGCAGCTCGATTTCAAAGGCTGTCCCCGAAGATTTCGACTGGGATAAGATTTTTGACGGCGCGGACTGGTTCCACTTCACCGGAATCACTCCCGCTCTCGGGGGAAGCATGCCCGAAATATGCCTTGAAGCGTGCAAAAAAGCCCATGAGCACGGCGTAACGGTGTCCTGCGACTTAAACTACCGCAAGAAGCTCTGGACCCGCGAACAGGCCGGCGAGACGATGGCGAAGCTCATGCCCTACGTCGACCTCTGCATCGCAAACGAGGAGGACGCTAAGGACGTCTTCGGCATTGAAGCCGCAAACACCGACATAAATTCCGGCAAGCTCAACCACGAGGGCTACGTCAGCGTCGCAAAACAGCTTTCGGAGCGCTTCGGCTGCAAATATGTGGCGATAACGCTTCGCTCGTCGATCTCGGCGAACGACAACGACTGGGCGGGAATGCTTTACACCGACGGCGCGGCCCACTTCTCGAAGAGTTATCATATGCACATCGTCGACAGGGTCGGCGGCGGCGACAGCTTCGGCGGAGGGCTTATTTACGCGCTTTTGTCGGGTTACGAGCCCGACAGGGCGATCAATTTTGCGGTCGCGGCGTCCTGCCTGAAACATTCCATTGAGCACGATTTCAATCTCTGCTCGGTCTCCGAGGTCGAGTCCCTCGCCGGCGGCGACGGCTCAGGAAGAGTGCAGAGGTAACACAGCACAGTAAATTCCAATGGCGCTCTTACATATATTCTAAAATATCCGCGTCGATCCTTCAAAGGGATTAGGCGCGGATTTTCTGTGCTTGATTTGCTTTTCTATTTCTTAAAAACCCGCCGTCCCGGAGGCTTTCCCCGGGACGGCGGTAAAAACACTTGTTTGTCTTTTATCCGTGCTTGACTTACTTCGCAAGGTCGACCAGGTGGTCGTAGGTCTCCTTGGCGGTCTCAACGGCGCTGGCAAAGAGCTTCTCGGCTCTCTCGGGGTTGGACCTGGCAAGGGAGTTGTATCTGACCTCGCCCATTATGAAGTCCTTATAATCGGCAGTCGGAGCCTTGGAGTCGAGCTGGAACGGGTTCTTGCCCTCGGCGGCGAGCCTCGGGTCATACCTGTAGAGGTGCCAGTAACCGGCCTCGACGGCTTTCTTCTCCTCGGTCATCGCAATAGACATGCCGCCCTTGATACCGTGGTTGATGCAGGGCGCGTAGCCGATGATGAGGGACGGGCCGTGATAGCTCTCGGCCTCGGCGATGGCCTTGATGCACTGATTATAGTCGGCGCCCATCGCAACATGCGCAACATAAACATAACCGTAGGTCATCGCGATGCCCGCAAGGTCTTTTTTCTTGGTGACTTTGCCTGCGGCAGCAAACTGCGCGATAGCGCCGGTAGGAGTGGCCTTAGAGGACTGTCCGCCGGTGTTGGAGTATACTTCGGTGTCGAAGACGAAGATGTTGACGTCCTCGTTCTGGGCGATGACGTGGTCAAGTCCGCCGAAACCGATATCGTATGCCCAGCCGTCGCCGCCGAAGATCCAGATGGACTTCTTTCTCAGGTAATCCTTATCCTTGAGGATAGCCTTTGCCTCGGGCTTGTCGATCTTCTCCAAGACCTCGATGAGCGCGTCGGTGGCTTTGGAGTTCTCGGCGCCGTTCTCGACGGTCTCGAGATAATGCTCCATAACGCCCTTGCAGTGTTCGCATTCGGTGTTCTTGGCAAGCTCTAAGACCTTTGCGATGGTGCGGGTGCGGATGGTGTTCTGAGCTAAGAACATGCCGTAGCCGTACTCTGCGTTGTCCTCAAACAGGGAGTTCGCCCAAGCCGGGCCCTTGCCCAATTTGTTGGTGGTGTAAGGAGTGGAGGGAGCCGAACCGCCCCAGATGGAGGAGCAGCCGGTGGCGTTGGCGATATACATTCTGTCGCCGAAGAGCTGGGTTATAAGCTTTGCATAAGGAGTCTCGCCGCAGCCTGCGCAAGCGCCCGAGAATTCGAGCAGCGGCTGCTTGAACTGAGAACCCTTGACCGAAGTCTCCTTGAATTTCTCGTGGACCTCGGGCTTGTCGGCGAGGGTAAGAGCATAGTTGAAAACTTCCTGCTCGGCAAGCTGCTCGTCAAGCGGCCTCATGTTGAGAGCCTTTTCGCCCTTTTTGCCGGGGCAGACGTTGACGCAGGAGCCGCAGCCCGTGCAGTCGAGCGCCGACATGGTCATGACGAAGTTGTAGCCGGGCATGCCGGTGACGGGCTTCGCTTTCTGCTTTGCAAGCTCGGGAGCGGCGGCCAGTTCTTCGTCGGTCATGATGACGGGACGGATGACGGCGTGCGGGCAGACGTAAGAGCAGAAGTTGCACTGGATGCAGTTGTCGGAATTCCATGCCGGAACGTCTATAGCGATGCCTCTCTTTTCATATGCGGCAGAGCCCTGCGGGAACGTGCCGTCGGCGGTGTTCACGAAAGTGGAAACGGGAAGCTTGTCGCCCTGCTGAGCGTTGCAGGGAATGAGCACGTCGTTGATGAAGTTGACGAGGGTCTTGTTGTCGCCGGAGACCTTGGGCATGCCTATTTCGGTGTCGGCGCAGTTCTTCCAGGAATCCGGGACCTTGACCTCGACGACTTCCTTATAGCCGGCGTCGATGGCGTCATAATTCATCTTTACGACTGCCTCGCCCTTCTTGCCGTAGGACGCAAGGGCGGCGTCCTTCATGTACTTGACGGCGTCCTCAATCGGGATTATCTTGGCAAGGGAGAAGAACGCGGACTGGAGTACCGTGTTGATCCTAGAGCCGAGGCCTATCTTCTTGCCGATGTCGACGCCGTTGATGATGTAGAACTTGATGTTGTTCTCGGCGATGTATCTCTTGACCTGGCCGGGGAGTCTTTCGTCAAGCTCTTCGGGGGTCCACTGGCAGTTGAGGAGGAATGTGCCGCCCGGTTTGACGTCCTGGACCATGTCGTATTTTGTGATGTAGGACTCGTTGTGGCATGCCACAAAATCGGCTCTGTTGATTAAATAAGTCGATTTTATCGGGGTGTCGCCGAATCTTAAGTGAGAAACGGTGATACCGCCGGACTTCTTGGAGTCGTAAGAGAAGTATGCCTGAACATACTTGTCGGTATGGTCGCCGATAATTTTGATGGAGTTCTTGTTGGCGCCGACGGTGCCGTCGGAACCGAGGCCCCAGAATTTGCAGGCGACGGTGCCGGCAGGAGCGGAGTCAAGCGCGCCCTCGGTCGGCAGCGAGAGGTTTGTAACGTCGTCGTTGATGCCGATGGTGAAGCGGGGCTTGTAAGTGTCCTTGCAGGCGCAGTTGTCATAAACCGCCTTGATCTGGTCGGGAGTGGTGTCCTTGGAACCTAAGCCGTAACGGCCGGAGGCTACGGGAACGCTCTCGAGCTCGGTGCCCTTAAGAGCTGCGACAACATCAAGATAAAGAGGCTCGCCCAAAGAGCCGGGCTCCTTGGTTCTGTCAAGAACGGAGATCATCTTGACGGTCTTAGGAATGGCGGCTAAGAGCTTGTCGGCGCGGAAAGGTCTGTAAAGACGGACCTTGACAAGGCCTAACTTCTCGCCCTTGGCGTTGAGATAGTCGACGGTCTCCTCGATGGTGTCGCATACAGAACCCATCGCGATGATGACCTTTTCGGCGTCGGGAGCGCCGTAGTAGTTGAAGAGCTGATAATTAGTGCCGATCTTCTTGTTGACCATGTCCATGTATTCCTCGACAATGCCGGGGACAGCGTCATAGTAGGTGTTGCAGGCTTCACGGGCCTGGAAGAAGATGTCGGGGTTCTGGGCAGAGCCGCGAAGAACGGGGTGCTCCGGGTTGATGGAGCGGTTTCTGAACTCCTGGACAGCGTCCCAATCGATCATTTCCTCGATGTCGGACTTGTCCCAGGTCTCGATCTTCTGGATCTCATGGGACGTGCGGAAGCCGTCGAAGAAGTGCAGGAACGGAACTCTCGACTTGATGGTGGCGAGGTGGGCGATGGTGCCGAGGTCCATGACTTCCTGCGGGTCGGTCGAGCAGAGCATCGCGTAACCGGTCTGGCGGCAGGCATAGATGTCGGAATGGTCGCCGAAGATGTTAAGAGCGTGGGAGGCTACGCATCTTGCCGAAACGTGGATAACGCTCGGTAAAAGCTCGCCCGCGATCTTATACATGTTCGGGATCATGAGCAAAAGTCCCTGAGAAGCGGTAAAGGTGGTGGTGAGAGCGCCGGCTGAAAGAGAGCCGTGAACAGCGCCCGCAGCGCCCGCCTCAGACTGCATCTCGGCGATCTTTACGGGCATACCGAACAGGTTGGTCTGCCCCTTTGCGCTCCATGCGTCGGTGACCTCAGCCATTACCGACGAGGGCGTGATGGGATAGATGGCGGCAACTTCGGTAAAGGGGTATGACGCCCAAGCCGCAGCGTTGTTGCCGTCCATGGTTTTCATTTTTCTTGCCATAAACATCCTCCTATAGAAATTATTTCAAAGCGTTATGGTATCCGCATAACTTTGCACACTAATAATAGCACAAACCGGGCGTTTTGTAAAGGGGATATTTGATGAAAATTTTATGAATAAGGGGGTGAAAAAATCGGGAAAACGAAACGGCCGATTTGACAAAGCGCGGCCAAGCGCCCTGCTGCGGGCTTGACCGCCTCGGGATCCCCTCGCGGGCCCGCGGCTCCTGCGCAGCCTCTGCCCTTTGCCGCCCGCTCGGGGACCCGCTCCCCGGTCAAGTGGGGAACAGAGCCAAGCTCTGGGACGGTGTGGGTATACCTTTTAATATAATATTTTTCAGTTTTATTACCGAAAGTATAATCCTGCCCGGGCATGAAAAATTCCTCGCAGCAGTTGACAACGGGGAAAGAGTGTGCTATAATAAAAGTGCAGAGAGCAGAACGGCTTACCTTATACTAAACAAATTGCAAAAAAGCAACCGCCCAGCTTTGGCGAGCACTGGCGGTTACTTTTTTATTTCACGGATGATCTCTAAAAAGACAAGAAGTATAATCAAAAAGATGTATAGATTCTCATTCATCACGCATACCCCCTTTCAGGGCTATGATACGCGAAAAAAGCTCTCAGAGCCGGAGCGGTCGGTCGTTTTTGACCGCGAACGGCGATGAGTAAGCTTTTTAGCTTATCATGCCGCCACGGCTCAAGCAGACCAAATCGCATGCGCAAGACAAAATAATTCCCCGCAACAGTTGACAACGGGGAAAGTATGTGCTATAATAAAAGTGCAGAGAGCCGAACGGCTCGTCGAAATTGGTAGTTAAAAAGAAAACCGCCGCATTTGTCAGACGCCGGCGGTTATTTCTTTATGGTCTTAAAAATTTCAAGAACGATAAATGCCAATATAATGATAAGTATCAATTCTTCGACAGTCATAAAGCGCACCTCCTTTCGGAGGGACGAACCGCAGGCTCTCTGCTGTGGACATTATATCATAATTTCATGAGCCTGTCAACGGCGATGAGCAAGCTTTTTAGCTTATCATGCCGCCGCGGCTCTCTGCACATTTTAATTTAACTTTGCCGAAAAGTCAAACCAAGCCCGCTTAATTCGTGCGCGGGTATGGCATTGCTGTTTACTCTTTCCGTCATCTGATTTCCGACTTCTGTTTTCTTTTTCGGTTCGGGTCTTGATTTTTTGGCGCTTTAGTGATAGAATGTAACATATCGGATAATACCCTCTATTTTCGGAAGATCGGGGAGGCTGCCTTATGCTTTTCGGAAAAAGGAAGCGCAGGGACGGGCCGACGGAATTGCCTGCCGGGCTCTGCAATCTTCACAGTCACATTCTCTTCGGCGTTGACGACGGCGCCAAGACCGAGGAGCAGATGTATGAGCTTATAAAGCTTGAATATTCGTTCGGCGTTCGGCATTTATGCTTTACGCCTCATTATAATCCCGCCCTTTTCGAGCCGAAGCCCCGGCAGATCGCCGAGAGCTTTGATCTCGCAAAAAAATTCGTGCAGGAAACTCTGCCGGACATGAAACTCTACCTCGGCAACGAGGTGTTCATGCGCCCCGACACCATCGACAGGCTTCGGGACGGCTCCTGCAAGCCTCTCGGCGACTCTAACACTGTCCTTACCGAGTTTCATCCTACCACCTCCTGGGACGACATAAGAATGTATACCGTAAAGCTTCTCGGCAACGGTTATATCCCGCTTTTGGCGCATATCGAACGCTACGACAAGCTCGACGACCCGGACAACATTTATGAGCTGAAAAGTCTTGGGGCATATCTGCAAATAAACACCGCGGCCTTTGAGACTTCGCGAAGAAAGCTTGTGACGAAGCTTTTGGAGCAGGGAGCCGTCGACGTGGTATCGGACGACCGCCACAACGAGACCCGGGGCGACCCTCCCATCTCGGAGTCATGCCGCTTCATTGCAGAGAGGTTCGGCTACCCTGCGGCGGAGGCGGTTTTCGTACGGCGGCCGCTGAGACTCCTTGGCGGCGAGGAGATTTGAATAGATTATTAAATACGGCATTTTTCGGCAGAACGCTGTTATCGGCGTAAATTCATAAACAATTTTGAACATTTCACATCAAAACTCGGCCTAATATTTGGAGACTTTGACGAAATTCTCAGAAATTTGCTTTAAGCTCTTGACTTATCCGCGGTTTTGGTGTATCATAACGGTGGATTCACTTCGGGGCATGGTTTGGCCGTGCGAAATGAATTCGCGGTAGGGACAACCGAAAAATGTTCCGAAGAATTTCAAAAAAACGTAAATGAAAGTGGGGAATTACTCATGAAGAAAATTCTTGCATTCGTCCTGGCTCTTTGCCTGACCCTTTCTCTCACTGTAGTAGCTTTCGCTGCTCCTAACAGCCCGACCGGCGACGCTCCTGTTGGTTCTACCGGCTCTGCTTCTTACACCGGTTCCGCCGGCGTCAGCAAGTACACCTTCAATGCTACTACCGCTTCCGGACTTCCGCTGTCTGCTTCTGTTGACACCCTGTCCTCCGGTGCTGTTTATGATGAGATCAAGACTGCCGGTGTTATCGGCCTTTACTACATCAGCATCAACTCTGCTGTTGCCGACACCGAAATGGTCAACATTGACGTTTATGCTCCCGGCGCTTCCGCCAGCAGCGTAGTTATCGTCCGCGACGGTTGGGAAGTTCTTCCTAACGTTTCCGTCGTTGTAAACGGCGACCGCGCCACCATCTCTGCTCCCGCAGGCGTCCTCAACCAGTGGCACTACATTGCTATCGTTGACAAGTGGGATGTTACCGATGTTGACAACCCGCAGCAGGGCACTGAGAACGAAGAAGAGTCCGAGAACGTTGACGATGGCGACGCTCCCGAGGTCGACGCTGAGGAAGACACCGAGACTACTCCCGAGCCCGAGGCTCAGGCTCCCGCTGCCGAGGAAAAGAACCCTGGCACCGGTGTTGCTCTCGCAGTCATCCCGATGATCGTTTCTGCCGCTGCAGCCGTCATCTCCAAGAGAAGATAATTCATCGGACGAATTGACAAAACAAAACAAACCTAATGAAATCAGCAAGCCCATCGGTTTGCTGATTTCAATAAGTGCAGATTTTTGAGGTATTTATGAACGAAAAAGAAATCCAGTCCGACGGCTTACTCGCAAAGCGCAACACCGTCGCCGGGGGAGCTCAGGAGGAGACCCAGGAAATAGACCTGCTCCTTTTGTTCAACGCTTTAAGACGACACATCCTTATCATCATCGCCGTGGCGCTTCTGTTCGCCCTCGGCGCAGGTATCGTCTGCCAGTTCTTTATCACTCCCCTTTACACCTCCACCACCTCCGTCTATCTGGTTTCGGCCAACGACTCGCTTCTGTCCCTCGCCGATATTCAGCTTTCGTCCAACATTGCTCCCGACTATGTTGACATCATCAAGTCCCGCTCCCTTTTGGAGCACATCATCTCCGAGATGGAGCTGGAATACACCTACGAAGAGCTCTACGAGAATGTCGACGTCGTCAACCCGACCGACACTCATATCATAAAGATAACCGTCACCGACCCGAGCCCCAAGCTCGCCAAGAACATCGCCAACAACCTCACGACCTATGCCGTTGAGCAGATCTCGATGATCATGGAGGTCTCGGTGCCTTACATCTACGACTACGCCATCGCGGCCGAGGACCCGAGTTTCCCGAGCCTTACCAAGACCGTCGTCATCGCGTTCGTTCTGGGCGCAGTTTTAGCGGCCGGCGTTATCATCTTCATCGCGGTCATGGACACCACCGTCAAGACTGCCGAGGATATCGAACAGCGCTGCGGCATGGTAACTCTTACCAAGGTCTACTACGAGGGCGGCAAAAAGAAGAAAGGCTACGGATACGGCTACGGAGGCTACGGCTATGGCTACGGATACGGCTACGGCAGCCGCTCCCGGTCTGAGGTCAAAGCCAAAAACGGCCAGCATACCCCGAAAAAACCCGAGGGACCCAAAAACGGAGGTGAGCAGAAATGAGAAGCATAACCGTCAACGTCGCTAAAGAACCGAGCTACGAGATGAGCGAGGCTATGAACGTCTTAAGGACCAACGTCTCCTATTCGGGCGAGGGCGTAAAGCTTATCTGCATAACATCCGTCGACGAAAACGCCGGCAAGTCGCTCATATCCTTTGAGATGATGAGAAACTACGCGAACGCCGGCCTCAAGACGCTCCTCATCGACGCCGACCTGCGTAAGTCCGTTTTTGCGGCAAGATATAGCGCAAAGGCTGACGACGGGCTTGCTCTTGTCGGTCTTGCGGACGTGCTCTCCGGCAAAGGCGAGATAAACGACGCGGTCTATAAGACCAACATCCCGAACGCCTATGTGCTGCCGGTCGGAAACTATGTTTTAAACCCTACTCCGCTTTTCTCGGGAAAAATTTTCACCGCAATGCTCGACGTTCTGAAAAAAGCGTTTGACTTTATCATCATCGACACTCCCCCTCTCGGACGAGTTATCGACGCGGCCATCATCGCCCCGAATTGCAGCGGAGCCATCATCGTCGTGTCCGCAAACGAGGTCGACTATCGCCAGGTCAACGAGGCCAAGAACCAGCTTATACGCGTAGGGGCCAATGTTCTGGGCTGCGTGCTCAACAAGGTCGGAAGCGAGAATTCGCACTACGGCGGAAAGTATAAATATTCCAAATATTACAAGTATAACTCCGAATACCGCTACTGATAAGGGCAGGTGTTTTGAATGAAGAAGAAAACGCCGAAAAAGCTCAGAAAGCGCG
Organism: uncultured Clostridia bacterium; assembly: GCA_947625125.1. Taxonomy (GTDB): domain Bacteria; phylum Bacillota; class Clostridia; order Oscillospirales; family Ruminococcaceae; genus Faeciplasma. The sequence goes on along the minus strand of CANQNF010000020.1, from coordinate 9,770 downwards.
ACGTGCTCATCTTCGCGGTCATCCTTGTTTTGATCCTGCTCATCGTTTTCGGCGCGGCAAAGCTGATCGAGAAGTCAAACGGCTCTAAGCACAGAAACGACTCCGACGTCGAATCCCAAGCCGACGACGAACCGGGCGAGCTTGAGATACCCGAGGACGAGGGCAGGCCGGACGGAGCGGTCGACGAGGCGGACCTGACCACATGGAAAGCCGACGGCTCCTATGACAATAACATAAAAAATATCCTGCTCATCGGCGTCGACAGGCCGGTCTTGGAGGAACAGGACATCTACCGCGTCGCCGGTCAGTCGGACGTCATCATGGTCCTGTCGATGAACATGAAGACGAAAGAATACTTCCTGATCTCGATAAACAGGGACATGGCGGTGCCGGTCGAGAATTATTCCTACATCGGCGAAAGCTACGGCTTCGTCACCGAGCAGATAGCGCTCGCCTACTCCTACGGCGACGGAACGAGACAGAGCGGCCGAAACGTTCTTAAATCGGTCAAGCTGCTCTTAGGGGACGACGTGCCTTTCTTAGGCTTCATCGCAGCCCCGTTTTCGGTGGTCTCTACCCTCGCAGACGCTGTCGACGGCGTTCCGGTGCTCATCGAGGACGACTTCAGCGGCGTAGACGACACCTTTGTCATGGGCGAAACGGTGGTTTTAAGAGGCGAACATGCCGAGACGTTCTGCCGTGCGCGCAAGAACATGAAAACCAGCTATTACAACGAAAACCGCATGACAAGGCAGATAGCGTTCTGCGAATCGTTCATCCAAAAGGCCAAGGAGACGATGACGGCGAAAGAGCTTGTCAATCTCTATGACGACATGATGGACACGACGATTTCGGACATGGGCAAGCAGGACATCACGAAGTGGATCCTGAACGCCTACGACTACACGTTCAAGGGCTTTTACCGCATCGACGGCGAGTACGGCGAGGACATGCACGACGCCCCGACGATGGTCGTCGACGAGGACGCGGTCAGAGAGCTCGTCACGAGCCTATACTATAAGTAATATTTTAAAAGATTTATCCAAGCAGTAATTCCACGCTGTAAAATTCCCCCGCCTAAGATTTAGACGGGGGAAAATCATTCAAACAGTTGACAACGGGGAAAGAGTGTGCTATAATAATGTTGCAGAGAGCCGAACGGCTCTACCCGTCTAAATCAGATACAAAAAGTACCGCTTAGCTTTGGGATGCTCTGGCGGTTGCTTTTTTATTTCACGGATGATTTCCAAGAAAACGAGAAGAATAATCAAAATGATGTATAGATTCTCATTCATCACGCATACCCCCCTTTTCGAGGGCTATGATACGCGAAAAAAGCTCTCAGAGCCGGAGCGGTCGGTCGTTTTTGACCGCGAACGGCGATGAGCAAGCTTTTTAGCTTATCATGCCGCCACGGCGTCGCGCATTTATACTAAATATGCCAAAAATTCAAACCCATCAATACCTTTGGCGCGCCCGCAATTCTCCAAATTATCCTTGACAATCCGCAAAAAAAGTGATAAGATAAAGTTAATAATTTCCGAAAGGAGCTTAGCTATGAAATCAACTCTCTTGGTGCTGGCTGCCGGGCTCGGCTCGCGCTTCGGCGGCGACAAGCAGATCGCTCACGTCGGCCCGAACGGCGAATTTTTGATGGAATATTCCATCCACGACGCGCTCAAAGCCGGCTTCAACAAGGTAGTTTTTATCCTCAAGGAGGAGATGGTCGACGTCGTCAGGCGCGAAGTCGGCGACAAAATAAAGGACAAGGCCGAGGTGTGCTATGCCGTCCAGGACTTTACCAAGGTCCCCGACTGGTACAAGGTCCCGGCCGAGCGTACCAAGCCCCTTGGCACTGCTCATGCCGTACTTTGCGCGAAAGAATATCTCACGGAGCCCTTTGTCACGGTAAATGCCGATGATTATTACGGCGCAGAATGCTTTAAGATCATGCGCGAAATGCTGCCCAAATTAAACGAAAAAGTCGGCGCGATGGTGCCCTACATCCTCAAAAACACCGTCTCGGAAAACGGCGGGGTCACGAGGGGCGTCTGCAAAATCGAAAACGGCAGGCTTGTTAGCGTCACCGAGACCGGCGGCATCATCCCCAAGGACGGCAAAATCGTTTCGGACGTCGGCGAGGTCGACCCCGAGGCACAGGTTTCGATGAATTTCTGGGGATTTTCCGAGAAGAGCCTGCCCGCGATGGAGCAGTATTTCGAGGATTTCCTGCGCGCGAATACCGATATAAAGGGCGAGTGCCTGCTGCCCGGGATGGTCAACGAGATGCTGTCTAAGGGCTGGGAGATGCTGGCGAAGCCGTCGACGGACCGCTGGTACGGCATCACCTACAAGGAGGACAAGCCGGACACCGAGGCCAACATCCTCGCGCTCCACAAAAAGGGCGTCTACCCCGATAAGCTGTTTTGATTTGGGGCATGACCCTACGCCAAATTATACTTAAAGTATTTTTTGGGACATGCGGCTGCGTATAAAGCCGAAATTATAACGGTGAGTAATATTTAATTTGATAAAAAAGAAGCACGCCATGGAAAGCCCCTCTGAGATAAGAAAACAAGAGCGTCCAGCGGACGCTGCGAAGCACCGCATAATCGCTCAAACCTGCCAGATTCAAGGCAGCGGCTCGCATGCACTCCTTTGTGGAATGCAAGAGCCGCTAACACAGAAGATGGCGGCTTTGAGTCAGATTATGCGGGCTTGTTTTCTTATTGAAGAGGGGCTAAGTGGGGTGCTTTGTTTTTGGGAGGATCGGCCGAGGGCGACCGGTTTGCGCAAATTATAAAAAATTCATGCATGATGATTTGCTGTTACTAACCGCTTTCCTTTCCCTTTTTATTTAAATGCGGCCGCTTTGGACACATCTGAGTCAGCCATCGCCGTTGACAGGCCTCTAAAATTATGGTATAATACTCCATGCAGAGAGCCGGTAGGGTGGCTCGCCCCTTGAAAGGGGGGATTTTTATGGCCATAGAGCAGTTAATATTATACATATTGCTTGCCTATATTCTCCTTGAGATATTTAAAACCATAAAAAAATAACCGCCCTGCTCTCCAAAAGCGACGGTTATTTTTTGACCTAAGTAATTAGGGCGAGCCATCCGGCTCTCTGCGCTTTTATTATAACACACTCTTTCCCCGTTGTCAACTGCCGCGGGGAATTATTTTGTCATGCTTTTCACGTTCAAGCCGCACGCATTGTCACTGCATTTAAGCTGCCACAGGCAGCCCCTTAAAAATCTGACTTCTGATTTCCGGCTTCTGTCATCTTATAGGATGCGGCCGTCGTTTTTAATCCGGCGGCCGCTCCTGTGTTCAAGGGGATGGGTTAAGAATACCTTGTATTATATGCAGCGTGATAGGGCTTTGCCCCGGTTCACACCCTCTCCCTTATCTCCCCCGTGATCTTTTCGACAAACTCATCAAGCGTCATCGTGGTCGTCTCGGTCGAGTCGAGCTTTCTTACCGATACCGTGCCCTCGTCCGCCTCTTTCTGGCCGACGATGAGCATATACGGCACTCTGTCTACGACCTGAGCCTCTCTTATCATATACCCTATCTTCTCGTTTCTGTCGTCGAGCTCGGTCCTTACCTTTGCCGCCCTCAGCGTCTCGTAGACCTTATTTCCGTAGTCGGCGCACTTTTCGGAGACTAAAAGGACCTTGGCCTGAACGGGCGCGAGCCACGTCGGGAATTTGCCGGCGAACTGCTCGATAAGATTTCCGATAAATCTTTCAATCGAGCCGAACACGACGCGGTGTATCATTATCGGGCGCTGTTTTTCGCCGTTCTGGTCGACGTATTCGAGGTTGAAGTTTATCGGCATCTGGAAGTCGAGCTGGATTGTTCCGCACTGCCAGGACCTGCCCAAGCAGTCCTCAATGTGGAAGTCTATCTTCGGGCCGTAGAACGCGCCGTCGCCCTCGTTGATGACATAGGGCAGGTCAAGCTTTTCAAGCGCAGTCTTGAGGCCGTTCGTGGCGGCTTCCCAGTCCTCGTCCGAGCCCATCGAATCCTCCGGTCTTGTCGAAAGCTCGACAGTGTATTTGAACCCGAATTTTTTGTATACTTCATCGATAAGATTAACGACCCCGATTATCTCGTCGGTTATCTGATCTCGGGTCATGAATATGTGCGCGTCGTCCTGTGTGAAGCATCTTACCCTGAAAAGACCGTGCAGAGTGCCCTTGAGCTCATGGCGGTGGACAAGTCCCAGCTCTCCCACTCTCATCGGCAGGTCGCGGTAGGAATGCGGCTGAGAACGGTATACCATGACCCCGCCAGGGCAGTTCATCGGTTTTACGCAGTAAATCTCGTCGTCGATGGTGGTGGAGTACATATTGTCCTTATAGTGGTCCCAGTGCCCCGAGGTCTCCCAGAGCTTGCGGCTCATTATCATCGGAGTCTGGACCTCGACATAGTGCTCGCGTGTGTGGAGCTCGCGCCAGTAGTCTATAAGCGCGTTTTTGACGCACATGCCCTTTGGCAGGAAGAACGGGAAGCCGGGAGCTTCCTCGGCGAGCATAAAGAGCCCCATTTCCTTGCCGATTTTGCGGTGGTCGCGCTTTTCGGCCTCCTCAAGAAGCTTCATGTAGTCGTCGAGTTCCTGCTGAGTCTTGAAAGCCGTGCCCTTGATACGGGTCAGCATCTTGTTGTTCTTGTCGTTTTTCCAGTATGCGCCGGAGACGGCGGTGAGCTTAAAGGCCTTTAGGCCCTTGGTGTAGGTGAGATGCGGGCCGACGCACATGTCGACGTAGTCGCCCTGCTTGTAGAAGCTGATAACGGCGTCCTCGGGCAGGTCGGCGATGTGCTCGACCTTGTACTTCTCGCCCCGCTCCTGCATATATGCGACGGCTTCTTCACGCGGGAGAATGAACGGTTTTATCGGCAGGTTCTCCTTGGTTATTTTTTTCATTTCGGCCTCGATTTTCGGCAGGTCCTCCTCGCCGACGGTCTTGTCGCCGAGGTCGATGTCATAGTAGAAGCCCTGTTCGTTTGCAGGCCCGTAGGCGAACTTTGCCTCGGGATAGAGCCTCTGCACGGCCTGCGCCAAGATGTGGGCGGCGGTGTGCCTTAAAATGTGAAGCTCCTCTTCGGGCGCGCACTCGCCGACGTTGCCGTTTGAATAAATTACTTTCATGGTGTTTCCTCCTATTTATATAGTATTAAATTTTTCTCAGAACATACAGCGTGGTGATGTCCCCTATTTCGATGCCCACGCTCTCGGCCTGTCTGCCGAATTCGTTGTCGGATTTGTCCCATTTGTGATAATACGACTTGTCGCAGGATTCAATTTCAAATCCGCATTTTATGAACATCTCTTTCCACGTCTCGCCGGGCTCGTCGTCATAGGGCTTCCAAAGCGGCGGGTCCCACGATGCATAGACCTTTTTGACCGCTTCAACATCTTTCCAACCGTCGCTTTCAATGGCGACAAACCTGCCGTTGTCCTTTAAAACGCGGTGGATCTCTTTCAGCGCTTTGAGCTGGCCCTCTTTTCCGGCCCTCGTCGAAGAAACGCCGATGTAGCTTGTGACGTTTTCAAAAGCGCCGTCGACAAGAGGAATATCCATAACGCTGAACTGCGAAAGACCGATATTAAAGCCGCGCAGATTCGCGTCTATATACTCCAGCCAGGACTTGATAACTATCGAGCAGGCGTCGGTCGCCAAACAGCCAAGCTTCGGGTTGCTGCCCAAAATTATCGGTGCAAGACCCATTCCCGGGCCGCAGGCGATCTCCAAAAACGGCGCCGACACATCGGCAAACAGTCTGCGGACCTCGTCAAAGATCTCTTTGAGGACGGGGCCTTCATGCTGCTTATCATGCCATGTGTTACGGAAACGACCGCCGAGCCAATAATCGCGGTCCTCCTCATCAAATTGGTCGCCGTCGGAGTCGGTGTCGTAGTAGTAATCGCCGCGGATAATTTTTACGGGCGGGCGGCTGAATAAGCTGCTGAATAAATCGTTCATGCACAATCGCCTCTTTAATAATATCCGGAAAACAAAAACGCCCCACAAGCTCACGCTCATGGGGCGGCAATGGCCGCGGTTCCACCCAAGTTTGTAACTCAAGAGCCCTTAACGCGGGCGTACGGCGCTGATTGGGCGCGCTCGGAAAACGGTTCCCGCTCAGAGGACAGAGGATAGATGAACAGAAGACAGAGATTTTTTCCTCAGCCTCGTGATTGCCGTGGGTCTTGCGCCTTTTCCACCGGCGGGCGCTCTCTGAAAAAACCGTTGGCAGGGGGTTTTTCGTCATCGCTTTGTTATTCTAAAAGATACCACTTCCGAGGGCCGTTGTCAAGGGGTATTGCAAAAAATCCTTAAAAAATTCACATTTCGAGCGATAAATTTGCAAAATGTTCTTGACATATGCATAAAAAAAGTATACAATATAATCTGTATATTGCATCTTTATGCTCGGGGGAGTATTTTTTCTCGGCAAAATGTAATGTTTATTATATATTTTACCCTGCTACGCTTATATTATATACATTATTTTTGATTGATGCTAATATCAGGGCGGCTGCCTTAACCCGGGCACGACGCCGTGATTTTTCGCGGTCACAGTGCCTTTCGGGGAGCGCCCGCGGCAGTTTTCTGCCGGCAGGCTTACTTAAAATCACCACGAAAGGAGAATGTCGATGATACCGATTTGGATCCTCATTCTGACAGCGGTTGTGCTTTTGGCTGCGGCCGTCGGCGCGGGAGTCGTCTCCTACCGCCGCGGATATGACGACAGAAGAAAAAAGGCCGAGGCCGAGATCGGTTCAGCCGAACAGGAAGCCGAGAGAATAGTCTCGGAGGCTAAAAAAGACGCCGACTCCCTTAAAAAAGAAAAGCTGATCGAGACCAAGGACGAGATCTACAAAGCAAGACAGGAAGCCGACCGTGAGATCAAAGAACGCCGTTCCGAGATCTCCCGTCAGGAGAGAAGAGTTCAGCAAAAAGAGGAAACTCTCGACAAGAAGCTTGAAAACATCGAGCGAAAGAACGACGCCGTGCAGCAAAAGCTCGCTCAGGCCGACGACAAGCTTGCCGAGGCGGAAAAGATCCGCCAGGGACAGCTTGAAATGCTCGAAAGAATTTCTCAGTTTACCCAGGACCAGGCAAAGGACTACCTTTTAAAACAGCTTGAGGACGAGCTCGTGCATGAAAAGGCGGTCAGGATAATGAACTACGACGCACAGATAAAGGAGGAGTGCGAGGCCAAGGCAAGGCAGTATATATCTCTTGCCATCGCAAGATGCGCAGCCGACCAGGTCTCCGAGAGCGCCGTAAGCGTCGTGCCGCTGCCTAACGATGAGATGAAAGGAAGAATAATCGGCCGCGAGGGAAGAAACATAAGAGCCCTTGAGCAGCTCACCGGCGTAGACCTTATTATAGACGACACGCCCGAGACGATTACCCTTTCCTGCTTCGACCCCGTGCGCAGAGAGGTCGCAAGGATTGCCCTTGAACGCCTTATCCAGGACGGAAGAATTCACCCCACCCGCATCGAAGAGATGGTCGACAAGGCCAGAAGAGAGGTGGAGCAGGTCATCAAGTCCGAGGGCGAAAGAGCGGTCTTGGAGGCGAACATCCACGGCCTGAACCACGAGCTCGTGAAGCTCATAGGCAGGCTCCACTACCGCACCAGCTACCGCCAGAACGTCCTGAACCACTCCATCGAGGTCGCGCACCTCGCCGGAATGATGGCCTCGGAGCTCGGCGTAGACCCGACCCTTGCCCGCAGAGCCGGCCTCCTGCACGATATAGGCAAGGCTCTGTCGCATGAGATAGAGGGCTCGCACGTCCAGATAGGCGTGGACGTATGCAAGAAATATAAGGAATCGCCGGACATCATCCACGCGATAGAGGCCCACCACGGCGACGTAGAGTGCCACAGCGTGATAGCCGCGCTCGTACAGGCCGCCGACGCCATATCCGCGGCAAGACCGGCGGCGCGCTCCGAGAACTTCGAGAACTACATCAAGCGCCTTGAAAAGCTTGAGGAGATATGCTCGTCGTTCGAGGGAGTCGAGAAGTCGTTCGCCATCCAGGCCGGCCGCGAGGTCAGGATTTTGGTCCTGCCGGATAAGGTCTCGGATGAGCAGATGGTCATAGTCGCCCGCGAGATCTCAAAGAAGATCGAGGAAGAAATGGACTACCCGGGACAGATAAAAGTCAACCTTATTCGCGAGTCGCGGGCAGTTGATTATGCAAAATAACTAATACAAAGCGGCAGCTCAAGGCTGCCGCTTGTGCATGATAAACAAAAATAAAATTTTCAAAAATTATTTGCAACAATTCGGCCCCGAACCGACACTTATTACACAGCGGGAAGCAAAGAACATCATTCGCCGCGGAATTTCCGAGATTTTCAAAATAAAATTGGAAAAGGGTTGACAATTCCGGAAAACGGTGATATAATGATTAGGTCTTGGATTCCCGAGACAAACCAAAATTCCTATACCCGTATAGGGATGAAAACCATATCCAAATTTTTTAAGGAGGAAAATTACTATGGCAAAGAAAATTTTGGCAGTCGTTCTGGCTGTCATGATGGCTCTCTCTGCAATGGCCATCACCGCATTTGCCGAGGACGCTAAGATCCCCATGTATGCTCTCACCAGAAGAGCTGACGGATCTGTCATCTATGACAACAACGGCGTCGTTCTTGGCGATGTTTCCAACTACACCAATGTTGAGGTTTCCTTCGACATTCCGCTTTATGCGATGTACGGCTACCTCACCCAGGGTTCTAAGATCCAGCTGACCCTCCCGAGATACTTCGGCAACAACATTCCTGAATACGCTAGCAGCTATGCTTACAATGCTGACCACAGCGTTGCAAAGTCTCCTCTTTCTGTTGTTGACTGGTCTATCATCGTAAACGGCAGAGCCTACTCCCTCGAGGAAATGACTCTCTTCCACGATCCGTGGTGGGGCAACCCGCACGACGTCGCCAACACCGACCGTGTTGTTGATGGCGTAAACTACGGTAAGTCCACTTCTCAGCACACCGTTACCGTCGGCGCTTTCGCTCACGACTACAACGATGTTACCAAGGACACCCAGATCCCTCAGTCCATGGGCTTCGGCGACACCACTACTATCCGTCTTGTCGCTGCTATCACCCTCGACGGTTCCTATGTTGACTGGATGGTCAGCACTGACGACTTCACCCAGACCAACCCCGCTAACGGCCGTCTCGCTTACGACTGCAAGGCTGACTTCTATGACGCTCAGGGCAACCTCGTCGGCACCAGCTTCATGCAGGACTGGAACGCTACCAAGACTACTGTCGGTAACGATTCCTCTAACAACACCTATACTTTCGTAACCTCCGACTGGACTATGCTTTGGGACAGCACTTCCAACTACAACGGAACTTGGAAGACCCCGCTTTCCGGTCACCCGATCACTTGGGACCACACCCTTGCTAACAAGGCTGCTATCTACGGCGCTTCTTCCGACACTGTCAAGATGGTCGTAGAGCTCAACAACCCCATCGTAGGCCAGGCTACCTACACCCTTTACTCCTCTTACGAGGCTCCTACCTCCGTTGTCAACGGCACTGTAGTCGGCTCTAACTCCGCTTGGTGGACCTACAACGGCGGCCGCAAGTATATCGCTGAGTGCAAAGTCGACGGTTCTGTTGACCAGCTCGAATTCGATGTACCGCTTTCCGCTCTCTATGATTCCCAGGGCTACGGCTCCTACAACCAGGAATTCGTAATCTTCGAGAACATCACCCTTTGGAAC
>CANQNF010000019.1 GCA_947625125.1 uncultured Clostridia bacterium | reverse complement strand
TTCATTCTACCAGAAGTGCGGGGACATGTCTATATTTTTGTCCTTTTTCTTTTTGCGAAAGATATTGTACCTTATCGGAGGGTACATTAAAGTCCGCATCAGTTTCCATCCGGAAACTAATGCGGGCTTTCCTACCTAAGTGCGTGCGCCGGTTCCCCCTCCTTGAGGAGGGGGTCAGGGGGTGGTAACTTAAAATAGCATTCGCCACGCCAGTGGCGAATACCTTTTTCCGTGTGGGCGGCTGAGGGCGGGCTTTTAATTTTATATTACGAGCGAATCCCTTTTATTTGGGCGACGCAGGAGAGAAAAGTTAATCCCCACCAAATCCTTTTGAATTCGATGGGGATTTAATCAAGTCAAATTCAAGGCGCAGCCCCGGCCCCTTTTATTCCTCTCCCCCCTCTTCTTCTGCTCCCCCCTCGTCCTCGTCGACCTCGTTCGCTTCCTCCTTGGCCTCGGCCTCGGCTATCGCCCGAAGCTCCTCCTCCGAGAGCTGCTCGACCTCCTCGGTCTCGGCGTTCTCGTCGTGCTCGGCTATCGTGAACGCGGCTACCCGCCTGTCGTCGTAGCCTTTTGTCCGCATTATCGTCACGCCGCCGGAATATCTCCCCATCACCGAAATGTCGCAGGCGCGCACTCTGATAATAACTCCGTCGTTTGAGATCAATATGACGTCCTCGTCGTCCATCACGACCTTGACCCCGCAGACGTCGCCCTTGGCTCCGCCTGTTTTATAGTTCAGGATTCCCAGGCCCCCGCGGTTTTGCTCGCGGTACTGGTCTATCCGCACTCTTCTGCCGTATCCCTTGTCGGTCACGGTGAGGACGTCCGCCCCCTCTCTCACGACCTCCATCGAGACGACCTCGTCGCCGCCGCGAAGTTTTATGGCACGGACGCCGTGTGCGGAACGGCTCATCGTGCGAAGCTTTTCTTCATTGAATCTTATTATCCTGCCGAGGCGAGTCGCCACCAAAAGTTCGTCCGAACCGGTGGTCATTATAGCGCCCCTTATCTCGTCGCCCTCGTCGAGGCCGATGGCAATGAGTCCGTTTTTGCGGACGTTTCGGTATTGCTCAAGCTTCGTGCGCTTGATTTTTCCGTCCCTTGTCACCATCGTGACATATTTGTCCTCGTCAAAATCTCGGCAGTAGAGGATTTCCGCGACCTTTTCGCCCTGCTGAAGCGGCAGGAGATTTATGACGTTCGTGCCCCTTGAGGCCTTGCCGCCCTCGGGAAGCTCAAAGCATTTCAGTTTATACATGACCCCGCGGTCGGTGACGAACAGGACGTTGTCGTGGGTCGAGCATATGTGCATAGAGGCCACGAAGTCCTCTTCCCGCTGTTTCATGCCCGAAACGCCCTTGCCGCCTCTCTTCTGGACGGTGTACTCGGAGGAACTGGTCCTCTTTATGTAGCCGTTATTCGTCAGGGCTATGACGTTGGTGTCCTCGGGAATGAGGTCCTCGATATCCACCTCGCCGGAAATCGTCTGTATCTCGGTTCTTCTCTCGTCGGAGAATTTGCGGGCTATCTCCTCGCTTTCCGAGATTATGATGTCGATAATTCTCTGCTCATGCGCCAAAATATCCTCTAAATCGGCGATTTTTTCTTCAAGCTGTTTTAATTCGTCATAGATCTTCTGGCGCTCGAGGCCGGACAGCTGAATAAGTCTCATGTTCGCGATATATTCGGCCTGCACCTCGGTGATGCCGAACCTCTCGATAAGAGCGGCCTTGGCTTCTGCGGGGCCTGCGCTCGCACGGATTATCCTTATAACTTCGTCGATGTAATCGAGCGCAATGACAAGACCCTGTAGGATGTGCTCGCGTTCCCTGGCCTTTTTAAGGTCGAATTTTGTCCTGCGAATGATGACTTCTTCCTGGAATTTAAGGTATTCTTCAAGAATTTCTTTCAGGCTCAGAACTTTCGGCACGCCGTTCACAAGCGCGAGCATGATAACGCCGACGGTGTCCTGAAGCTGCGTGAAGCTGAAAAGCTTGTTTAAAACTATCTGCGGGTTGGCCTCTTTTTTAAGCTCAATGACGATCCTCATACCGGAGCGGTCGGATTCGTCTCTTAAAGTATGTATCCCGTCGACTCTCTTGTCCTTGACAAGCTGGGCGATGGACTCAAGAAGCCTCGCCTTGTTCACCATGTAGGGAATTTCGGTGACGATGATGGAGGTGCGGCCGTTTACCTCCTCGATATTCGTCTTAGAGCGAAGTATCAGCTTTGCGCGCCCGGTGGCATATGCCGCCCTTATGCCCGCTCTGCCCATGATGATGCCGCCGGTCGGGAAGTCCGGGCCTTTGATATGCTCCATCAGCTCGTCCAAGGTGCAGTCGGGATTGCGGGCTACAAGCTTAAGCCCGTCTATTACTTCTCCCAGGTTATGCGGGGGGATATTCGTCGCCATGCCGACCGCGATGCCGACAGAACCGTTGACTAAAATATTCGGGTATCTTGAGGGCAGGACCACCGGCTCCTGCAATCTGTCGTCGTAGTTCGGCATCCAGTCGACGGTTTCTTTGTCGATGTCGGTGAGCATGTTCATCGCCATCTTTGCCATCTTCGACTCGGTGTACCTGTACGCTGCCGGCGGGTCGCCGTCGATTGAGCCGAAGTTTCCGTGGCCGTCGACAAGGGGATATCTCATCGAGAATTTCTGCGCAAGCCTTACCATCGCGTCATAGACCGAAGCGTCGCCGTGGGGGTGATAGCGTCCCAGGGTGTCGCCGACGGTGGTCGCGCACTTTAAGTATTTTTTATCCGGGGTCAGGCCGTCCTCGTACATCGTGTATAAAATTCTTCTGTGCACGGGCTTTAAGCCGTCGCGCACGTCGGGAAGCGCGCGCTGGATGATGACCGACATGGAATATGCCAAAAAGCTCTGGCGCATCTCGTCGTTTATTTCTTTAAGCGTTACTTTTTTGTCTTCTGCGAACAAAATCTATTCAACTCCTATTTTATTTTTTTAAAACGATCTCCTCCGGCTTTAAAAGCTCCCGCAGGGCCTCCAAGTCGTATTTTGAAAGCTTCGATTTCGGAACGGTCATGCTTAATTCTCTGTCCATTGCGCAGATGACCCCCTCCGATTCGTATGCCTTAAAGCTCTTATCGGTTAAATCCATCACCGTCGGCGGTATCTCGGGATGAGGCTTAAGGCTTCCTTTTTCGTCCTCCTCCAGATACTCGCTGTCGTCGGGGAGCACCGTCGAAACGGTGAGGCTCTCCTTGGTGACGTTTAGTTCATATGTGTCGGCAGTGAGCGCCTTTATCGCCTGCTCATAGTTTCGCCTTTCTATCTTCGGGGTGCCGAAAATTGCAGCTATAGCGCCCGCGCAGACGGCTATGCATATCCAACCGATAGTATAATACGGGTCGATATATACTTGCTGTATAAATAATAGCAGCGCAATGGCGAAAAGCCCGGCCTTTATGAATGTAAATTTTCTCTTTTTCTTGCGGTAGAATATGTCGTACCCCTCGAGGTATTCCTCCGGGGAGATTTGATAGCTTATCTTCAGATTTTCCATTTTTTCATCCTTTTTCCATGGTATCCCGCCGAAGGCTTACTGCTTTGCGCCGGCTTTTTACGGGGCTTTGCGCTGTCTTTTACCCCGGCCGCAGCCCGGGGCCCGGCCTCCGGCCGGACCTGCCGCCTATCGGCGGCCGCCCGCAGGCCAAAAGCCTGCGGGCCGGGCTGCGCCCTCGGTATATATCAGCTCGGGCTCAGGGCGAGTGCCCGTCGTTTCATCCTTGACTTATGCATTACAGCGCTTTTTTTCGCGCCCCTGCCCGTATCCGATATGCGAAATTAAAAGTCGAGATTCTGCACAAACTGCGCGTTTTTCTCTATGAATTCCCGCCTCGGGTTGACCTTGTCGCCCATTAAGATGGTGAACGTCTCGTCGGCCTTGACCGCGTCCTCGAGGGATATTTTTATGATGGAGCGGGTCTCGGGGTCCATCGTGGTCTCCCAAAGCTGCTCGGGATCCATCTCGCCAAGGCCCTTGTAGCGCTGTACGTCGCACTTTCCGCCAAGTTCGGCAATCTCCCGGTCTCTCTCCTCGTCAGAGAACGCATACCTAACCTGCTTGCCCTTGACCACTTTAAATAACGGCGGCTGGGCGATGTAGATATGCCCCTGCTCGATAAGCGGGCGCATAAACCTGAAGAAGAACGTCAGAAGAAGCGTTCTTATGTGGCAGCCGTCGACGTCCGCGTCCGCCATGATTATAACTTTTCCGTAGCGAAGTTTTGAAATATCGAAGTCCTCGCCGATGGATGTGCCGAGGGCGGTGACTACCGGGGTGAGCTTGTCGTTGCCGTAGACCCTGTCTATTCTGGCCTTTTCGACGTTTAACATTTTTCCCCAAAGCGGCAAAATCGCCTGGTACTTTCTCTCGCGACCCTCCTTGGCGGAGCCGCCGGCCGAGTCTCCCTCGACGATGAAAATTTCGGTCTGAGACGGGTCTCTTTCCGAGCAGTCGGCGAGCTTTCCGGGGAGAGAGGCCGACTCAAGGGCGGTTTTTCTCCTCGTTAATTCTCTTGCGCGCTTCGCAGCTTCTCTCGCCGTCTGTGCCTGCACCGACTTGTCAAAAATAGTCTTGGCGACGGCGGGGTTCTCCTCGAAGTAGTTCATCAGCTTTTCATATACAAGCGCCTCGACAAAAGGCCTCACCTCGGGATTGCCGAGCCTGCCTTTGGTCTGGCCCTCGAATTCGCAGTTTGTAAGCTTGACTGACACTATCGCTGTAAGTCCCTCTCTTACATCCTCGCCCAAAAGCTTTATATTGTCCTTTAAAAGATTAAACTTTTTGCCGTAGTCGTTTATGACTTTCGTCAGGGCGTTCTTGAAGCCTGTCTCATGAGTGCCGCCGTCGGGCGTGTGGACGTTGTTCGCAAAGCTTAAAACCAGCTCGTTATAGCTGTCGTTATACTGCATGGCGACCTCGGCGGTATAGTCGTCCTTGACCCCGCTGACATAGATAACGTCGGGGGAGAGTACATCGAGCCCGCGAGTGTTATGGATATGCGTGACGAACTCCCTGATTCCGCCGTTGTACTGCAGATCGACGGTGTTGTCCTCGCCCTTGCGCCTGTCGGAAAATACGATGCGAACGCCGGCGTTCAAAAACGCCTGCTCTCTGAGCATCTGCAAAAGCGTGTCGTAATCGTACTCGGTGGACTGCTCAAAAATTTCCGGGTCGGCCTTAAAGACGATGGTGGTGCCGGTCTCCTTGGTGTCGCCGACGATGCCGAGCTCGTGCTCGTAATGTCCTCTTTCAAATTTTTGGTAGTATATATGCTCTCCGTCCCGAACAGTAAGCTCCAGCCATTCCGACAGAGCGTTTACGACCGAAGCGCCGACTCCGTGCAGGCCGCCCGCGACCTTATATCCGCCTCCGCCGAATTTTCCTCCGGCATGCAGGACCGTGAAAACGACCGTCGCGGCGGAAATGCCCTCTTTCGGGTGGATTCCTACCGGGATACCGCGTCCGTTGTCGGTGACTCTTACGATGTCCCCGGGCAGAAGCTCAACGTCGATTCGGTCGCAGTACCCGGCCAAAGCTTCGTCGATGGAGTTCGTGACTATCTCATAGACAAGATGATGAAGCCCCTTAGGACCGGTGGAGCCGATATACATGCCCGGGCGCTTTCTTACCGCCTCAAGCCCCTCAAGGACCTGTATTTCGCTTGCGTCGTAGTTATTCGATTTGTCGACCGCAGTCGAGTTCTGTGTAATTTCGTCAAATTCGTTCAAGATAAATGCTCCTCTTCTTTATTCTGTATAATTATTTAAAATTTAACTTAGTAAAATACCTCTCGCAGCCGAAATTCTTTAAAGCCCGCTTTTTAAGGGTCTCCGCCGATATTCCGCAGATGTATACCCTCTCCGTCAGCTCGTCGTCAAGGGTCACGACAAAGCTTTTCGGCAAGTCGCTTGTTAAGCTTATAACCGGCTTATGCTTTCCCGCTTTTGCAAGATACTCCCTCGTGTCCTTTGAGGTCGAGGCTTTTTCGATGTCCATTATCGCTATCACGTCCCGGCTTTTCACCGTAACGCCGCTTCCCAAGTGTATAAACATATCTCACTCCATGCATTTAACGCCCGTCATAAGAAATATCGCTGTGCAGACCGGCGCCGCCGCAAGCGTCCCCGAAAAATGAAATGTAATTAAATTAAGTATCATGTAAAGCGCCATCACCGCGCCGAAGAACAGCATTGCTCCGGCTAAAAATTTTTTGTTCGGGATGATTTTAAAAAATATAAAGCATGAGGCCGCAGTCCCGAGAACCGGCATTATAAAGTTCGCGGCCTGCTCTCCCAAAAACTTCGGGTCGAGTATTTTCGGAAGCGCCGTTACCGCCGCAAAAACCAGGGCGAGCAGGGCTGCCGCCAAAAATACATATGAAAAATTGTTTTTCACAAAATCATATATTTTCTTCATTTTTCAACGGCCTTTTTCTTTTTTGTTGAAACTTTCTCGGAAATTTTTCCCGCTTCCATCAGGAATTTTTTGCCCCGAAGTTTTCTTATCGGTTCGCAGCAGGTGATGAATATCTGCATGTCCTTAAGCTTTGAAATTATGAACTCCCGCCGGGATTTGTCGAGCTCCGAGAGCACGTCGTCAAGAAGTATCACCGGCATCTCCCCGGTCTCTTCAAAGAGTATATACGCCTGTGAAAGCTTCATCGAAAGCGCCGCCGACCGGTTCTGACCCTGAGAGCCGAAATCTCTCGCAATGCTCCCGTCGATGTATACGCCCAAGTCGTCGCGGTGGACTCCCAAGGAGGTGTAGCCGAATTTTATGTCGTCCGCCCTTGAAGATTTAAGCCTTTCAAGGTACTCGGAATACAGCCCGGTCTGCCAGTCGTTTCTTTGCTCAAGACTGTCGAAAATTGTCGAAATATATCGAAGTTCCAGATTTTCCCTGCCGCCGGAAATTTCCGAATAGAGTTTTTTTGAGAATTGGCAGAGCTTTTTTGAATACTGATTTTTCATTACCGAGATATACGCCCCAAGCCGTGCAAGCTGGTCGTCCCATACGTCGAGGTCATGATCCTGCGAAAAGCCGAGGGAAATATTTTTCAAAAGGGCGTTTCTTTGTGTAAGCACCTTTTCATATTTCGCCGCGGTCTTTGCATACCTCGGCTTTATCTGTGAAATGCAGAGGTCGATAAAATCCCGCCTTATGTCGGGCGAGCCCTTTGAGAGTTCCAGGTCTTCCGGTGTGAACACCACGCACTTGAGAGCGCCGAAAAGCGACGTCAGATAGGACTGCTTCACGCCGTTGAGATATATTTTTCTCTCCCTCGGGTTTCTTGAAAGTATGCAGTTTATCTCCTGCTCGCGCTCGCTGTCCGTAAGTTTCAGCTCAAGCCTTGCAAAATCTTCGGAAAAGCATATCATGTCCCGCTCTTTGCTGCCCCGAAAACTCTTGGCGCCCGACAGTATCCATATCGCTTCTATTAAATTTGTCTTTCCCTGGGCGTTTTCGCCGTATATGACGTTGACGTTTGGGGATGGCTCTATCGCTGCGTTTTTAAGGTTTTTGAAGCCGTCCGCACAAAATCCGGTGATTATCATTTAACGCTCAGTTCCAAATCAAGCTCATCTACGGATACGACGTCTCCCGGCCTTATTTTTTTGCCCCTCATAAGGCACACCTCGCCGTTTACCCGAATTCTTCCGGCCTGCACTACCTCTTTGGCCACGCCGCCGGTGTCGGTTATGCCTGCAAATTTCAAAAGCGAGTCGAGCTTTATATACTCGCCGGTTATCTTTATTTCCTCATGTTTCGGCATTAAAATGCTCCTTTCGGAAACTGCGGGGGATCTATCCTCGGGATAAATGATAAAACTATCATATCCGCCCTCTCCCTTTCAGCCCGCAGCCGCCTTTCGGGGGTAAAAGGTATTCCCCGCTTCGCGGCTCATGCTATTTTAAAGTCCCCCCTCCCCCCCAAAACCGGGCTCATCGCAAGCCGTAGACCCTCGCAGGCCCCCCTCCCCCTTGGGGGAGGGGGTACGGGGGTGGGGGTTATTATGATAGCATGAGCGAGCCGCAGGGGCTTCATGCTTTTTCGGGGGTCGGGGCGAGCGAATACCTTTTCCCGGGAAGGCCGGGTTTACTTGAGCCTTACCGGCAGGACAAGATAGGTATATTCTTCACCGTCGCAGGGGACTATCTTCATCGGCAGGTTTCCGCCGTTCATCATAAGCTTTATCTTGTCGTCCGAGATGACCTTTAACGGGTCGAGGAAGTACCGGCAGTTGAACCCTATTTCTATTTTCGGGCCGGTGACTTCGGCGGGGTTTTCATCCTCAAATTTACCCATAGGCGTCGAGCAGATGATTTTTACAGCTCCTCCGTCAAAGGTGCATCTGACCGGGCTTTTTACCCTCTCGCTCACCATTAAAGACGCCCTTTCAAGGCAGTCTATAAGCTCTCTGCGGTCAATTATTACTTCCGTCACGCTCGTTTTCGGGATGGAGCCGCGGTAGTTGTGGAACTCGCCCTCCAAAAGCCGGGAGAAAACGGTGTAGTCCGAGAAGCTGAAAACGACCTGCTTTTTGGTTACGCGAATGCTCACGGTAAGATCGTCCTCGTCCTTTAAAAGCTTGGAAACTTCTGTCAGCGTTTTCGACGGCACGACGAATTTATAGCTTTCCGAGCATTTTATCGTCTCGGACCTGACTGCGAGCCGGAAGCTGTCGAGCGCCACGACGTTTAATTTATTGTCCTCGATTTCAAACAGCTCGCCCTTGAATATAGGCTTTGTGTCGTTCGTCGCGACCGCAAAGACCGTCTCGTTTATCAAGCTTTTTAAGACGCTCTGGGACATGACTATCTCTTCGCCGATGTTCATATCGGGAATCGCGGGATATTCGTCGGCGGAAAGCGCAGTTATGCTGTAATTAGTAGTCCCGCCGCTGATGTGAATGCCTAAGTTGTCGTCAAATTCTATTTCGATTTCATCCGTCGGCATGCTCTTTATCATCGAAGTAAAGCTTTTTACATCCTTAATTACGGCCTCGCCGACGTCCTCGGAGACTACCGGAACGGTGGTGTTGATGCCGATTTCAAGGTCATACCCGGTGAGCGAGAGTCTGTCTTTGTTGAGCTTCATCTTCACGCCCTCCAAGGCGGGGATGGTCGACTTGTCGGCGGCTGCCTTGGAAACGTTTGTCAGCGCGTCGGACATGTTTTGCTTGTTGCATATTATCTTCATGATTTGCCTCCTTACGGGTCGTTACAGATGATCAAAAAATACGGCGTGGTTTTCGCTGTTTAAATACTGCGGCGCAGAAGAGATTTTTTTCTGATTTTTCAGTATATAATATCTATTATTTTAGTATCAGTAGTAGAGGCTGACGAAAAGTTGAAACCGCCCGCCCGGCATGCTTGTACAGGGGCTTTTCCGGGAATCCCCGGCCGCTGAAAATTTGTTAAAGCATGTCGAAAACTTTTTCAACGGTTGAAAGCTTTGAAAATCCGGCGTTTAATGTTGAAGCTTCGTTTAAAACGATGGGATGTTAAAAGATTTTTCTTTGAAACCCGATGAAAACCGCGCTTAAGTTTCGGTATAATCGGCGTTTCAACGCCATGTTTAAACTGTCGAAAATCCGTTGAAAACATAAAGCCGTCTCAGAGCGCTCTATCCTCTATTCATCTAATCTCTATCTTCTAATTCGTGCGCAGAGCGTTTATTATATCGTCCACCGATTCGCGCAGATCGCTGTTTTTCTTCATCTGCTCCTTAATATCGCTGTAGGATATGGTCATCGTCGAGTGGTTGCGCTTGAATTCGTCGCCTATCGAAGTAAAGCTCATGCCCTTTACCTCTCTGATTATGTAGATGGCGACCTTTCTTGCAAGGGAGATCTGGGCGCTTCGGGTGGCGCTTCTAAGCTCCTCCGGCTGCACTCCGAAAGCTACCGCGACTTCGTTTATTATCCTGTCGACGGTTATCTCGGCGGGCTGTGCGTCGATAAGGGTCTCTTTTATTACCCTTTGCGCCATCGAAATGGAGGGGTTCTCGTTTGAGAACATCGTGAGGCCCTTTATTTTATTGACCGCTCCCTCGAGCTGGCGGATGTTGTTTTTGATTTTTTCGGCGATTATCCTTGACACCGGGTCGGGTAAATTCAGATCCAAAAGCTCGGCTTTTCTCTGAACAATTGCGAGCCTTGTCTCAAAATCAGGCGGCTGAACGTCGGCCTGAACGCCCAATGCGAACCTCGACTTTATTCTCTCCTCCAATTTTTTTATACGGTTAGGAGAAATATCCGAAGTTATTACTATCTGTTTACCGGCATTGTAGAGCTCGTTAAAGGTGTGGAAGAATTCCTCCTGGGTCATCTCCTTGCCGGCGATGAACTGTATGTCGTCCATTAAAAGATAGTCGGCGTTTCTGTATTTTTCGTGAAACGTGTATGTGTCCTTGTCGGCGACCGACTTGACGAGCTCGTTTGTGAAGCTTTCGCCGGTCGTGTAGATGACGTTATACTCGGGATGATTTTTTCTCACTTCATGCTCTATCGCTTTGAGAAGATGGGTCTTTCCGAGGCCGGAATCGCCGTATATGAACAGGGGATTGAACACCGTTCTTCCCGAGCCGGCGGCAGCCGCGTTCTTTCCCGAGACCGCTATGCAGTACGCGTAGGCGAGCTCGTTCGATTTGCCCTTTATAAAATTCTCAAACGTGAGGTCGTAGTCGGAGCGCTGATGTGCGGAAATAAGGTCCGCCATTCTCTGCTCGATTTCGTTAAAGCCGTTCGGGTCCTTGTCTTTTTCATCGGTCTGCCCCGCAACCACAAATTCTATCTCGACCGGAAAGCCCAAGACCTGCTCAAAGGCGCGCTTTAATGTCTCGCCGTAGGCTTCGGCGGTAGTTCGGCGCATAAAATCGTTCGCAGTGGCCAACGTCGCCACTCCGTTTTCAAGCTTTACCCCCTCAAGGTTTCTTATCCATTTGTTATAACCAACTTCCGACACCCTCGGGTCAGCCTGGCATGCCCGCTTGACGCTCTCTAAAAGCTCATAAAAAGAGTCCATATTATACCGTCCTTTATTTATAATTTATCGTAATTTTCTTAAAATCTGAATCTATGTAAAAATAAAGAGAATGCTCTTTATTGTAAAAACCCGCATCTTAGCACGGGCATGCAGAAAAGACAGGATAAAAAGACCGGAAAAGATGTTTTAAAAAGATATTTAATTTTAGGGTCGGTCTTTTTTTAGAGTCTTTCTTTGAAAAACGCGGCGGTTTTTAACACAAAAAGGTCTCGGAGCGTCAGAAAATCAACGGGCTTTTCAACTGCTAAAGGCAGGGCTTTTTTTCGGTTCCCCGGGAGAAATCCTTAATCATATTAAAATTCCGTTGCGGGCGGCATATGCTTATATCCCGCAAATTACCGCTATTTATCTACTTTCTATTATACCACAAAATCTGAAAATTTCAAGCCCTTTGCAATATATAATAGTATGGGAAAGTTGAGAGTTTTTTTGTAGGATTCAACAAATTAACGCCCGATGTTTAAAAATTGAGGAGGTTTTAAGAAAAAATCCTTGAAAAACTATTGACAACGGGGCTTTATTTGGTATATAATACTACACTGTAAGGGAATGACCGAACAGAGAATGTAATGAACCGTGAATAATTTGATTCTCTAACAGGCCCGAGGCCTGACTCCGGTTTTGCCGATTTAAAATATGATAAGGAGGCTATCGAAGTGGCTCAGATCAAAAGAACATATCAACCCAAGAAGATCCACAGAAAAAAAGAGCACGGATTTTTCAAGAGAATGTCTACTAAAAACGGTCGTAAGGTTTTAGCCCGCAGACGCGCCAAGGGCAGAGCAAAGCTTACCTACTGATTTTTTGCATGAAAAAAATCGGTTTGCTTGGATTTTAGGTGATAGGGGAGAAATCCTCTATCTCCTATCCTGCTTTTAAGTTTGTGACCATCCTTTGCCGGTGGTCTTTCTTTTTAAGACACAAAAACGGGTGAGAAGCTATGCTCTACAGCGAGACCTTAAAGGACCCCAAGGTTTTCAGCCGCATCTACAGAAAAGGCCAAAGGTCGGGCTGCGCCTGCGCGGCCGCATACTACCAAAAAAACCGCTCACCGTATAACCGGGTCGGCGTCACCGTCCCGAAAAAAATCGGAGGAGCAGTCGAGCGCAACCGCGCAAAAAGGATCATCCGCGCGGCATACCGAAAAAACGAGCTTTTGATGCCGCTCGGGTACGACATCGTGATAGTTGCGGGCGGTAAGATAAACGGCATGAAGTCGACCGACCTTGATATTTTGTTCAGAAGACTTTCAAAGGATATGAAAAAAAGTGAGAACCCTGTTCTTAGGACTGATTAAGCTCTACCAAAAGATATTCTCCCCCTTGAAGCCGCCCTGCTGCAAGTATTATCCGACCTGCTCGCAATACGCCGCCGACGCCGTTAAAAAGCACGGCGTAATAAAGGGCTCGATACTTGCCGTCTGGAGGATACTTCGGTGCAACCCTTGGAGCAGGGGGGGAATAGACTACGTCCCGGAGAGGTTCCATTTATATACGCTGAAAAATAAAAAGAGTTAATATTACAGATAGTAGAGAGATAAAGAAGGGAAAATTTTAAATGTTCAGAATAATTGCGATACCGTTCGGGTACGTCTTAAAATTTGCATATATGCTGGTGAAGAACTACGGCGTCGCGCTGTTTCTGTTCACCGTCGTAATAAATCTTATCATGCTCCCCTCAAGGATAAAGCAGCAAAAGGAATCGGGGAAGATGGCGTCGCTTCGGCCGAAGCTTGAGCAGATACAGAAAAAGTACGCCAACAATCGGGAGAAGCTGAACGAAGCTCAGATGGAGCTTTACTCCGAAAACGGAGTCTCGCCGATGGGCTCCTGCCTGCCGATGATATTTACCTATATCGTGCTGTTCGCGGTCATCGAGGTCGTATATGCGCCGATGAGCTTTATCTCGAACATTCCCTCTGCCAAGATAAACGCCGCTCAGCAGACCGTAGTTGACTATTACTATGTTTCCCAGGCCGTTAAGAACGACATCCCCGAGGGCGCGGAGATTGCCCCCACGATAGCCGAGAGAATAGCGAACGGCGAGGATGTTGAGGCGCTGTTAAAGGGCTACAATGAGAATCTTGCGGAAGCTGCCGGAATCAAGACCGACAACATTCCCGAGGAGAGATTTGACGCTATCGTCGAGAATATGCAGGCTCTGCCGGGGCTCGACGAATACTTCAACGACTCGAAAAAGGTCTCGCCGAGGCTGATGTACGCAAACGGAAGCAGGGCCCAGCTTTTGGTCCTGTCCATCGCCGACGACTATCCCCAGCTTTTCGATGAAGAGGTCGTCGACTTCTGCGAGGACTTCGACTACACCATCTTCGGGCTGTACCTCGGCGCTTATCCGAGCTGGACGTCGATTTACATTATAATCCCGATACTGTCGCTTGTTTCACAGCTTCTTATAATGTTCCTGTCGCAGTTCTTCATGCGCAAGAACGGCACCGATATGTCCCAGGGCAAGGGCATGATGACGGCTCTTTACATCATGCCGCTCATATCCTTTGCTATCGCTTTCGGATTCCCCGCCGGTATCGGTATATATTGGATATTCAGCTCGATCGTGCAGCTCATGATAACTATCGGCATAAATCTTTACTTCACGCCGGCAAGGATGGAGAAAATTCTTGCAAAAGAGGCAAAGAAAACAAGGAGGCCGTCTATTTATCAGATGGCGCTTGAACAGCAAAGAGCGTTGAACGCCCAAAACGGCGTTTCCGACGACGATGAAGCCGGAGAGGTAAAGCTGTCGAAAAACGAGAGGAAAGAGCTTGAGCGCCAGAAGATAAACGACGCAAGAAAGAAGCTCGTCGAGGACGAGGAGGAAGTGGACCCGAGGGTCATCGAGGCGAGAAAGCGGATGGCTGAGAAATACGGGGACGACAGATAAGTTATTAACTCAGCTCAGGAGTTAAGCATATGGCGAAAGCAGCCGCAAACCAAGGAGGTTTAAACATGAAACAGGTATTTACCGCAAAAACAGTCGACGAGGCCAAGGCGCTCGCAGCGGAGGAGTTCGGAGTTTCTGCCGAAAAGATCGCGTTCACCGTTTTGGAGGAGCCCAAAAAGACCCTTTTCGGAATGAAAGGCGAGGCAAAAGTAGAGGCGGAGTATGAGATGTCGAAGCCCGAGATAGCCGCCGACTATATCGTCACCGTAATGAGGTGCATGGGCTATGACCCTACCGTCGAGATATCCGAGATAGAGGGCGGTTCGCTGCTCGAAATAAAGGGCGACGGCGTCGAGGGGATTATCGGCAGAAGAGGCGAGACGCTTGATTCGCTTCAGTATCTTGCGTCCTTAGTCGCAAACAGAAACGACCGCAATTATTATAGGATCGCCACGGATTGCTGCGGCTTCCGTGACAAGAGAAAGGTACAGCTTGAGGAGCTTGCGGGCAAGATGGTCGCAAAAGCAAAGAGGACCGGTAGGACGGTAGCGCTCGAGCCGATGAACCCGTATGAAAGAAGGATCATTCACGCGGCCGTATCGCAGATAGAAAACGCAAGTTCGCGTTCGGTCGGCGAGGAGCCGTACAGAAAGGTACTTATAACCTGCAACGACCCCGACAGGCCGAGATATTCCCACAGAAACGGCGACTACAAGGGCGGCAGGAACGGAAACCGCAGGAACGGCCGCCGCAGAGAGGACTTCAAGGCCCGCAGCCTCGACATCACGTCAAGCTTTGAAAAGGACTACAAGAAGCCCAAGCCCGAGGATGAGATGGGCTCGACCGGGCTGTACTCGAAGATCGAGTTTTAAGAAACAAAGGGCGGCGAGAATTGCTGCCCTTTTAAGTTCTTACTCATATGTTCCGCATACGCTCCTGCGTCCACGGCGCCTTGGCGGGAGCCCTCCGCCCCGGCTTCGCCGGGGCGGACTTCGGCGAAGCCGAAGCCTCCGGCCGTGAGGCCGGGAGGGCTCCGCCGGGCGCGCGCGAACTCAGGGGTATGAAAATCGCAGAAAGGTATTTGCCCATGTTTCGGAACCATCCCGCTCTTGTATTACATACCGTATAATCTTTTCAAATTCTCCCCACAGTAATCAAAGGAGGCGTCTATGAACACCACCGTTGCAGCGATCTGCACCCCGCAGGCAGCCGGGGGAATAGCCATGATCCGCATTTCCGGGCCGGAGGCCGCAGCTGTCGCCGAGAAAATTTTTCTGCCCGCAGGCCGCAAAAAAATCTCCGAAATGCCGGGGCACACCTGCGCCTACGGCAGAGTGGCCGCCCTTAACGGCGAAACGCTTGACGACGGGGTTCTGACCGTTTTTCGGGCGCCGAAAAGCTACACCGGCGAGGACGTCGTCGAGATAACATGCCACGGCGGGCTCTACGTTTCAAGGCGGATCTTGCGTGAAATAATTGCTGCGGGGGCGGCTCCTGCGGGTCCCGGCGAGTTCACTAAACGCGCGTTTTTAAACGGCAAGCTCTCCCTGACCCAGGCCGAAGCCGTGGCCGACATTATTTCGGCAGAGGGCGAGAGCGCCCTTTCGAGCGCCAACATGATTCGGGACGGCGCGCTATTTAAGGCGGTGAAAGCCATGTCCCAAAAATTGGTAGAAATTCTTTCGGCATTGGCGGCATGGACCGATTATCCCGACGAAGATATTCCCGAAACGTCTCCAGAAGAAATTTTGACATCTCTTTCGGCAGCAGAGCGCGACTTAAAGCGGCTCGCCGACGGTTACGACGCGGGCATGATATTCAGAGAGGGCATTTCATGCGCTATCGTCGGGCGGCCGAATGTCGGAAAATCCACGCTTATGAATTCGCTTTTAGGGTATGAACGGTCGATAGTCACGTCTGAGGCAGGCACGACCCGCGACGTCGTTGAGGAGAGGCTGAGGATAGGCGACGTGATACTTAAAATATCCGACACGGCGGGCATCCGTGAGGCCGTGACCGAAGCGGAACGTATCGGAGTGAGGCTTGCCGAGCGTGCCATTGACCGGGCACAGCTTATTTTAGCAGTCTTTGACGGTTCGGAGGAGCTGTCGGATGATGACAAAGAAATACTTAAAAAAACCGACGGCCTTAACAGAATTGTAATAATTAACAAGTCAGACCTGCCGCAAAAATTATACAAAGAGTATTTTTCTGACAAATATATACTTGAAGTAGCAGCAAAATCTGGCGCGGGGGTTGAAAAGCTCAAGGACGCGGTCTACGAAATGTTCGGGCTTAGCGGCGCCGGCGGCGAGATTTTTGCGAACGAGCGCCAGAAGGCCTGCCTTGACAGCGCCATAGGGCACATCGGCGAGGCGATTTCGGCGCTCAGGGCGGGCGAGACCCTCGACGCGGTGACGGTCTGCGTCGATTCGGCGGCGGACGACCTGCTCGGGCTTTCGGGCGAAAAGGTCACGGAAGCCGTGGTCGAGGACGTGTTCAAGCGGTTTTGCGTGGGGAAGTAGGGGAGGCAGGCAACAGAAAATATGTATTCTTCCCGCAACCTCTCACTGGGAAAAGGGATTCACAAGAGGGTAGCCGAAAATATATATCCCACCCGCCACTGCCCTTGAAAAAGGTATTCGCCACTGCGTGGCTCATGCTATTTTAAAGGCCGGGCACAGAATAAATGCGAAACTTTTGTGCACTGAGAGCACCTCTGTTTTTTAGCGGGGGACACCCTCGCGGTTTCCCCCGCACCCCTTTCCGTATAAGGTATTCGCTTCGCGAATGCTATTTTAAGAACCCCCACCCCTGACCCCTCCTCAAGGAGGGGGAACTAAAAAACAAAAACTTTCGTTTGAAAAGAGAATAATAATATAGATGTAGCTTTATCACTTTAGCGCGATGAATCACACTCGATTTTTTGCTGTTTAAAAATGCGTTATAACCCAAAAATCTCCCCCATCACCAAAGGAGCCTATTATGTCCTACCTTTCAACCTTTGACGTCGCGGTCGTCGGCGCCGGCCATGCCGGGGTCGAGGCGGCGCTCGCGGCGGCCCGTCTCGGCCTCAAATGCGCCATTTTCACCATCTCCCTCGACTCGATCGCCAACATGCCCTGCAACCCCTCCATCGGCGGGACTGCAAAGGGCCATCTTGTGCGCGAGATCGACGCGCTCGGCGGCGAGATGGGCAGGGCGGCCGACGCGACGTTCCTGCAAAGCCGAATCCTGAACCTTGGCAAGGGCCCGGCCGTTCACAGCCACCGCGTCCAGGCCGACCGCGTGAAATACCACATCCACATGAAGAAAATTCTGGAATCCGAGCCAAATATCGAGATAAAACAGGCCGAAGTTACCCAGATTCTTACAGAAAACGGCGCCGTTTCCGGCGTTGTTACGAAGCTCGGTACCCGCTATAAATGTTCGGCGGCAGTTATCTGCACCGGCACTTATTTAAAAGGTGTTGTCCACGTGGGGGAGACATCTTACGAGAGCGGCCCCGATTCTACTCTGCCGTCGACAGGGCTTTCGGACTGCTTAAGAAGCCTCGGCATTACTCTGAGACGGTTCAAAACCGGTACCCCCGCACGAGTTCACAGACGCTCCATCGATTTCTCAAAGCTTCAGAAACAGGACGGAGACCCCGAAATATCGCCGTTTTCCTTTGAAACCGAGGGGGAACTTAAAAACACGGTGTCCTGCTACATAAGCTACACCAATGCCGAAACTCATAAAATTATTTTGGATAATTTGGACCGCTCGCCGCTTTATTCCGGTCGAATCGAGGGCATCGGGCCGCGATACTGTCCGTCCATCGAGGACAAAGTCGTCCGCTTCTCCGACAAGCCCCGCCACCAGCTTTTCATCGAGCCGATGGGCCTCGACACCGACGAATACTATCTTCAGGGCATGTCGAGCTCTCTCCCCGAAGACGTTCAGCTCAAGTTTCTTAGGACCATCGAGGGCCTTGAGCACGTCGAGATAATGCGGAACGCCTATGCCATAGAATACGACTGCTGCGACTCTTTAGAGCTCGAGCCGACCCTCGAGTTCAAGGCTGTTAAGGGGCTTTATGGCGCGGGCCAGTTCAACGGCACCTCGGGCTATGAAGAAGCTGCCGCGCAGGGACTTATCGCCGGTATAAACGCCTCTTTGAAGATTTTGGGCAGGGAACAGCTTATCCTGCCGAGGTCGTCCTCATATATCGGCACGCTTATCGACGACCTCGTGACCAAGGGCGTGCAGGACCCGTACCGAATGATGACCTCAAGGAGCGAGTATCGGCTTCTTTTGAGAGAGGACAACGCGGACGAGCGCCTGACCCCTATAGGCTTTAAAATCGGGCTAATTTCGGAGGAGCGATACAAAAAACTGCTCGAAAAGCTTAAACAGGTTAATGATGAGGTCGAGCGTCTCAGATGTCAAAAAATACCTCCGACGGAAGAATTGAACGCATATTTTGTTTCACATGAAACATCGCCGATAACCGAGCCGACCCCTATTTCTCAGCTGTTAAAACGCCCGCAGATAAGCTATTCGGGGCTTGAACCGTTCGACGCAGGCCGCCCGAAGCTTAAGCGCGAGGTCCGGGAGCAGGCCGAACTGCGCATTAAATACGAGGGCTACATAAAGCTCCAGCAGGAGCAGGTCGAGCGCTTAAAGGGCCTCGAGGAGAAGCTTCTGCCCGACGAAATTTCCTATAAGGACGTGCGGGGGCTGCGGCTTGAAGCGGCCGAGAAGCTTGAAAAAGTCCGTCCCCACAGCCTCGGCCAGGCGGCGAGAATTTCGGGCGTGAACCCGGCCGACATATCGGTGCTCCAAATCTGGCTAAAACAGCACGAGAAGCCGGCGGGAATGGATGATAAACATAATTAAATTTGCAGAAAAGGTGAGCCGCATGGAAAGACTGATACCCTATAACGACTTCAAAAAACTCTTCGAAACCGCGGATCTAAAGGTTTCGGAGGAGCAGTACAGGCTCTTTTCGAGGTATGCCGAAATGCTCTGCGAAACGAACGAAAAAATAAACCTGACGGCGATAACCTCGCCCGAGGGCATTGCCGAAAAGCACTTTTTGGACAGCGTTTTGGCGCTGAAATACGCTGATTTTCCGTTTGGGGCAGAGCTTGCCGACGTCGGAACGGGGGCGGGTTTTCCGGGGGTGCCGCTGAAAATTTTTCGTCCCGACCTTAAACTCACGCTTATAGACAGCCTGCAAAAGCGCGTACGGTTTTTGGAGGAGCTGACCCGTGCGCTCGGCATTGAGGCCGCGTGCCTGCATGCGCGTGCCGAGGACCTCGGTAAGCGGGAGTTTTCGGGCCGGTTTGACGTGGTCACTGCCCGCGCCGTGAGCCGGCTTTCAAAGCTTGCGGGATACTGCCTGCCGCTACTTAAGCGCGGGGGAGTGCTCGTCGCGCTCAAGGGGGTGGACTGCGCCGCCGAGATCGATGAGGCAAAGGGGGAGCTTAAGCGCTACGGCGGGGTGGTTTTGGGGGTGGAGGAGTACCGGCTGCCGAGCGGGGACGGGAGAACGGTGGTAAGGGTGGGGAGGGGGGAGGGGTTTGTCTGAAGATAAGGTATTCGCGCTACGCGCTCATGCTATTTTAAGTCACCTCCCCCTGACCCCCTCCTCAAGGAGGGGGGGAAATTGGTAACCGCGTTAAGTGCGAAAAAGTCACTTCAAATCTTTAAGGATTGTGAAGTGACTTTTTGATGAACCTCCTGCGCGAACCGTCTATACAAGGTATTTGCGCTTCGCGCTCATACTATTTTAGTACCCCCTCTCCCGACCCCTCCCTTGGGGGAGGGGAGATGCGCTCCTACTTCAACTCGCTAAAATCCCCATCAAAATCCACAAGGATTTGATGGGGATTTACTTACCCGCTTGCTCCTCCCGAGATAAAAAGGTATTTGCCTGTAGCATAGAACTAAAAAAGCCCGACCCGCCACGACCCTATTAAAAGGTATTCGCGCTACGCGCTCATGCTATTTTAAGTCACCTCCCCCTGACCCCCTCCTCAAGGAGGGGGGAAATTGGTAACCGCGTTAAGTGCGAAAAAGTCACTTCAAATCTTTAAGGATTGTGAAGTGACTTTTTGATGACACTCGCGTTACAACCCTTTTAAAAGGTATTCGCTTCGCGAATGCTATTTTAAGTCACCTCCCCCTGACCCCTCCTCAAGGAGGGGGAACGCCCGCACGAACCTTGGTGGAAAAAAGTCATCTCAAAACCTAAAGGTTGTTGAGATGACTTTTTGCTGACTCTCTGCGATTAGCCCTTTTAAAAGGGATTCACCACTGCGTGGCTCATGCTATTTTTAGTACCCCTCCCCCGGCCCCTCCCCAAGGGGGAGGGGGGAGCGCACCCGCCGCACTTTGTCGGGAAAATCCCCATCAAATCCTTGCGGATTATGATGTGGATTTACTATACCTAACGGTACGACATTATTAAAAGGTATTCGCCACTTCGTGGCTCATACTATTTTTAGTCCCCCTCCCCCGGCCCCTCCCCAAGGGGAGGGGAGAGCGCTCTGACCGGGTCAGGATTGAAATCCCCACCAAAATCCTTGCGGATTTTGATGGGGATTTGCTATTCCTAACGGTACGACATTATTAAAAGGTATTTGCCACTTCGTGGCTCATACTATTTTAAACACCTCCCCCTGACCCCCTCCTCAAGGAGGGGGAACTGTCGCACGCACTTAGGTAGGAAAGCCCGTATAAGTTTCCGCCCGGAAACTGATGCGGGCTTTGATATACCCTCCGGCTCGACTCGCGAGAACAAGGTATTCGCTTCGCTCATATTATTTTCAGTACCCCCTCCCCCGGCCGGGCTTGCGGGAAGTTTGAGGCGAGCGCAGCCCCCTCCCCGGCGGGGAGGGGGGTCGGGGGTGGGGGATTTATAATAGTATGAGCGCGAAGCGCGAATACCTTGTCCCCGTTGGCCGAGGCAGGCGGGCAGGAAAACCCCCGATAGAATCTGCAAAGATTCTGTCGGGGGTTCATCCAAGTTTGGTGGGGAAATCGCCCCTCCCTTGGGGGAGGGGTGGGGGAGGGGGACTTTGAGATAGTATGGGCGAAGCGCGAATACCTTATTCCCGGTAGTAGGTACCGCAAAACCCTCAAGACTTCTTTCTTTCCGCATTGTAGGAGCGCTCGCCTCAGCCTTTCGCGAGCGAGGGGGGGCGGAGGCAGCCGGTCTCGGTTTCGGGCGCAGCCCGCGGATTTATCAAGCCCGCGAAGGTCGTGCGCGGGGACGGGTCAGCGCGAACAGGCGCCCCGGCCGATTTCTCGGCTGCAAAGACAGTGTTCCTTTTTTTGTAAGGGCGGGAGCCGCAAAGCCCGAATGCTTGGTATTTTCCGGGGGAGAAAATGCTGAAAAAAACATAATCTTCCAAATCTAACCCTTTTCAGCCTTGTTCAGAGGGATTCGGATGTGATAATCAAGCACGCCGTCGGCCTCTTTTTTGTCGACGTTGACGTCAACGCCGGCGATCTGCATCGTCTCAACAGCCTTGTTCACGGTGTTCATGAACAGTCGCAGATCCCCGAAAATGGCGCTTCCCTTGCGGATCCGCTCCTTGTAGCGCTCGCGTTCAAGCATCCCGTCGATGAGCCGCTCCGACGCCTCGACGTTAAGCTTTCTGCGGCCGATTTGGCGTATCGCCGACAGTCGCGCTTCGGGGTCGTCGAGCCGCAAAAGCGCACGCGCATGCCGTTCGCTGAGCCGATATTCGCCGATCAGCCGCCGTTCCTCACTGCCGAGTTTTCGCAGGCGAAGCTTGTTCGCCAGGGTCGACTGCGCGTACCCGAGCCTCAGCGCCGCGTCCTCCTGGGTCATGCCGTAAAAGTCGATCAGGCGGGCGATCGCGTCGGCCTCCTCGAAAAATCCGAGGTCCTTTCGCTGGATGTTTTCGACGAGCGACCAAAGCGCCGACGTTCTGTCCGACACGTCGGAAATTATGCATGGCACGGCCCCCAAACCCGCTAAAATCGCGGCTCTGAGGCGTCTCTCGCCGGCGATGAGCTCGAACTTTTCGCCTTTTTGGCGGACCGTCAGGGGCTGCAAAATCCCGTCCGCTTTGATGCTCGCGGCCAGGCTCAGAAGCTCGCCCTGGTTGAACTCGCTCCTCGGCTGGTAGGGGTTCGGGGCGATCTGCTCCACTGGAATTTCCACCACTCTGGCCGCCGTTCTTTCCTTTTTTGCCGCAAAAATTGCCGCCATTTCACATCCTCCTTTTTAATTTGTTTCACATGAAACAATTCTTTTTTATTATTATACCAGATATTTCCTGCGATTTCCAGCTAAAATTTTCGCCCTAAGCGGCCATTTTCTCCTAAATAATGTCATTTTTATTTATAAAAGCGTCTTCGCACGCGTAAAAGCCTGTCAAAAGTGCGTGAAACAGGGCGAGTTGTGGCGGAAAGTTTTGCGGCAGGATAAATGAGACGGTGCGAGGGCCTAAAGTAGGGGAGTCGGTGGCCGCACCTTTCCGGGAAAAGGTATTCGCTCGCGCGCAAGTTTGCGCAGACCTCGGCATGCCCGCCGTTCGCTCATGTTATCTAAAAATCCCCCCTCCCCCGACCGGGCTTGCATGGGGGCTATGGCGAGCACCGCCCCCTCCCCCTCAGGGGGAGGGGGCCGGGGGTGGGGGCTCTTAAAATAGTATGAGCCACGCAGTGGCGAATACCTTGTTCCCATGGTTCGGGCCGCGAGCGTTGATAAAAATGCATCTCAAAGCTTTAGTCTTTGAGATGCCTTTTTTCCTGCTAAGGTTCATGCGAGCGCGCACCCCTCCTTGAGGAGGGGGTCGGGGGGAGGTGAGCTTAAATAGCATGAGCGCGTAGCGCGAATACCTTGTTCCCATAGGTCGGGGCAGAGGGCATATTAAAATCCGTATCAATTTCCGTAAGGAATGATACGGATTTCCCTGCCAATGTCCGTGCGGGAGTGCCCCCTCCCTGAGGAGGGGGTCAGGGGAGGTGAGCTAAAATAGCATGAGCGCGCAGCGCGAATACCTTTTAACCAAGTTACAGCATTTGCTTTTTTATTTCTTGCCCGCGAACACACCTTTTAATAAGGCTGCGGAGCCAATCCCCCTTTTTGCCCTCGCAGCCATGCGCCCATACTCTTTGATTCCCTGCCTCGATGCCGCAAAGCAAAACGCTCTCCCAATCAAATTTCCACATCATCTTCTCCTCACAGCCCCTTTCAACCCTGCAAAGCCTGTTTTACCGCCTTTTTTACCCACGTTTTCTGCCCCCCCTTGCACAGCCCCGCCCCCAATGTTTCACATGAAACAAAAAATTTTTGCAAAACCCCTTGAAACCTGCCGCAGGATTTGCTATACTATTATCAGGTACGCGCCCCCAAGCGCGCAAATTTCATGCAAAGGGGGAAATAAAATGGGAAAAATTGTCGCCGTGTCGAACCAAAAAGGCGGCGTCGGGAAGTCGACGACGGTCGTTAATCTTGCGGCGGCGCTCGGCGGAAAGAATAAAAAGGTGCTCGTCGTGGACGTCGACGCTCAGGGCAATACCACCACCGGCCTCGGAATTCGCAAAAGGGCCGTAAAAGAGACTGTTTACGAGGTCATAATCGGGAAATCAAGAGCCGAGGACGCCATCCTGCCGACGGCGTTTAAGGGCATTTCTCTTATTTCATCAGCGCAAAAGCTCGCAGGCGCCGAGATAGAGCTTGCAAACTTTGAGAACCGCCTGATGCGCCTGAAAATGCAGCTTTTGACGATAAAAGACCGCTACGATTATATTTTGATAGACTGCCCTCCGTCGCTCAGCCTTATAACTTTAAATGCGCTGACGGCCTGTGACTCGGTTCTGATACCTATTCAGTGCGAATTTTACAGTCTTGAGGGACTTGTTCAGCTTATGGACACGATAAAGCGGACAAAGGACGGCTACAACCCGAAAATGTATATCGAGGGCATTTTGTTCACGATGTATGTCGGCCGCTACAATCTCACGGCGCAGGTCGTCGCCGAGGTCAAAAAATACTTCCCCAAGGACGTCTACGAGACCGTAATACCGCGAAACGTCGCGCTTTCTGAGGCCCCGAGCCACGGCAAGCCCATTATGTACTACGACCGCACGTCCCGAGGAAGCGAAGCATACGAGGAATTTTGCGTTGAATTTTTGCAGAGAATAAAGTCTCGCGGCAAAAAGTAAATACAGATTTTGACAGCCGTGCGGCAAAGCGCTTGACCGCGGGCTTTCAGCTGACTTCCGGGCGCGCCTTTCGGCCCCCCGGCACATTCTGCGAAGTCTTTACCCCGTGCGAAGCCCCCGACCGGCCTGCCGGCCGGTCGGGCTCGAGGCCCCCTTTGGGGGCCTCGGGCCGGGCTCCCCGAAAGGGGAGCCCGGGGGCTTCGCCCCCACTTCCGCGTGCGCAGGAGGTAGCGGACCCCCAAAAGGCGCGCCCTCGGCTTCGCGCGAAGCCCAGACTACGCAGAAACCGGGCCGCCCACGGGTTCGGCGACGGTTTTTTAAATGCAAAGGAGCATGAGATGAGCAAAGCTAAAAAGGACATGGGCATGGGCCTCGAGGCGCTGTTTTCCGAGAACGACGCGGGAAACCTCCAGGCCAGGACCCTGCGGATAACCGAAATTTCACCCAATAAAAACCAGCCCAGGCGGGATTTCGACGAGGAAGCGCTCGGCGTTTTGGCCGAGAGCATAAGGCTTCACGGCGTTTTGCAGCCGATTTTGGTCAGACCCCTGCCCGACGGGGGCTACCAGATCGTCGCGGGCGAGCGAAGATGGCGGGCTTCAAGAATGGCGGGACTCGAGGAAATGCCGGTCTATATAAGGGAGCTTTCCGACGAGCAGACCGCCCAGCTTGCGCTTGTCGAAAATTTGCAGCGCGAAGACCTCAACCCCGTTGAAGAGGCGATGGGCTATAAAAAGCTCATGGAGGACGGGGGCATGACCCAGGAGGCCCTTTCAAAGGCCGTCGGAAAGTCGCGGCCCGCCGTCGCGAACTCGATGAGGCTTTTGGAACTCGATGAAAAGTCGCTTGAAGCCCTGAAAAAAGGGGAGATAACCTCCGGGCACGCGAGGGCGCTTTTGTCCACCGAGGACAAAAAACTGCGCGAGGAAATACTTTTAAAAATAAAACGCGACGGGTTATCGGTAAGGCAGGCGGAGGCGCTGTGCCGTGAAAAACCTGCGAAAAAGCCGAAAAATAAGCGCGAGCCGTCGATTTTGCGTGAGGTCGAACTGTCATTGAAGAACACCTCCGGCAGGGTCTGCAAGGTGAGCGAAAAATCCGGCGGCGGGGGGACCGTGACGGTGGAGTTTTACGACCGTGACGATTTGATGGATATAGCGAAAGCCATCGGAAAATTAGGGGATAGGGGATAGGGGGCAGAGATAAATCGGAATTTGACGGTATAAAAGATTTTCTAAAAAGGCGGTGCTTGTATGGAAATAAGGCAAGAACGAGCAGACGATTATAATACAGTCTTTCATGTCGTAAAAGAAGCATTTTCTCATGCTGAACATAGCGATGGAAACGAGCAGGAGCTTGTGAAAGCGCTGAGGGCCACTTCATCCTTTATTCCAGAGCTCTCCCTTGTGGCATTGGAAGATGGCAAGATCGTGGGGCATATCCTTTTTACCAAAATCACTATAGGAGAATACATCGAACTTGCTCTCGCTCCTCTTTCTGTTCTTCCGGCATATCAGCGGAGGGGAATCGGGCTGGCGCTTATCCGTGAGGGACACCATATTGCCAAACGGTTGGGGTATGACTACTCGGTGGTGCTGGGTTCCCCGACATATTATCCGCGTGCCGGCTATCTTCCGGCGAGCTTTTACGGAATAAAAGCGCCATTTGAAGTGCAGGATGAATACTTCGTGGCATTCAAATTACGGGACGTCGCTCCCCAAGTTAAGGGCGTGGTCAAATATGACCCGGCCTTTGGAATTGATTGATAAATTCTGATTTACCGGCGACCGAAAATATGCTAAAACGCTGAAACCGACATTTTGTTGCGACAGCTGAATATAAAAAAGGAAGGAATTTAAAATGATCGATTTAAAATTTCTCAGGGAGAACCCCGACAAGGTCAGGGAAAATATAAAGAAAAAATTCCAGGACCAAAAGCTCCCCCTTGTCGACGAGGTTATCGAACTTGATAAGCAGTACCGTGCGGCGATAACCGAGGCGGACGGTCTCAGGGCAGAGCGCAACAGGCTCTCGAAGCAAATCGGCGGACTGATGGCAAAGGGCCAAAAGGAAGAGGCCGAGGCAGTCAAGAAGCAGGTTTCGGACAGCGCCAAGCGGCTTGCCGAGCTCGAACAGCTCGAAGCGGAGCTCTCCGAAAAGGTCACGAAGATAATGATGGTCATTCCGAACATCATCGACGACGACGTGCCGATAGGCCGCAACGACGCCGAAAACGTCGAGCTCAAGCGCTTCGGCGAGCCCAAGGTCCCCGACTTTGAGATACCCTATCACACCGAAATTATGGAAAATCTTGCGGGAGTCGACATGGACAGCGCAAGACGCGTGGCCGGAAACGGCTTTTACTACCTGACCGGCGACATTGCAAGGCTTCATTCTTCGATTTTAAGCTATGCCCGCGATTTTATGATAGGCAGGGGATTCACCTACTGCGTGCCCCCGTTCATGATCCGTTCGGCGGTAGTCCAGGGGGTCATGAGCTTTGCCGAGATGGACGCGATGATGTATAAAATCGAGGGCGAGGACCTCTATCTCATAGGCACCTCGGAGCACTCGATGATAGGCAGATTCATCGACCAGATCATCGATGAAAAGGACCTGCCGCTCACCCTGACGAGCTATTCGCCCTGCTTCAGAAAAGAAAAGGGCGCCCACGGCATCGAGGAAAGGGGAGTTTACCGCATCCACCAGTTTGAAAAGCAGGAGATGATAGTCGTCTGCAAGCCCGAGGAGAGCCGCGAATGGTTCTGGAAGCTCTTGCAGAACACCGTCGATTTCTTCCGCACGCTCGACATTCCCGTAAGAACGCTTGAGTGCTGCTCGGGAGATCTTGCCGATTTAAAGGTCAAGTCGGTCGACGTCGAGGCATGGAGCCCGAGACAGCAGAAATACTTCGAGGTCGGGTCATGCTCGAACCTCTCCGACGCACAGGCGAGGCGGTTAAAGATCCGCGTAAACGGCGAAAAGGGCAAGTATTTTGCGCATACTCTCAACAACACCGTCGTCGCTCCGCCGAGAATGCTGATAGCTTTCCTTGAAAACAATCTTCGGGAGGACGGCTCGGTGGCGATACCCGAGGCGCTCAGGCCCTACATGGGCGGCCAGACCGAGATAAGGAAAAAGTAATTGTTTCATGTGAAACAGTGAGGCAATGAGTGGGAATATTTGGCAGGGGATTAAAGACGGGGTTTTAAGAGAGGATTTTCTGCGTTGACCGGGGGGCGAAGCCCCCGCGCCGTCAGGCGCGCCGGCCCCAAAGGGGCCGGGTCCCCGCGGCAGCGGGGAGGGGCTTCGTCAAGGTCCCGGCACGCAGAAAGGTAAAAAGCCCGGAGCCGGCAGGAGGTATGCTCAAAGCGCAGGCAGGCTGGGGCGATATGAAAAGGGGAGGGGGACTGCTAAGCGACCGGCAACAAAATCTGACTTCTGACCTCTGACGTCTGATTCGGGCTTCTGATTCGGGCTTCTGCAATGTGCGGCGACGTCGCTCCCCATGAAAAATGCACTACCGCCTGCGCCCGCCCTCCCACCCTCTCCCGCTCCGTCGCCGCACCCAAAAGGGCGGCGGGAGTGCCGAACCCACGGGCCCGCACCCCTTTTCCCACTCCTGCATCATCCACCCCCAACAACGACAGACCCGCATACGGGCGGAAAGGAAACCATGAAAACCCTGAAAGACGCCTACAAAAACTACTTCACGGTCGGCGCGGCGGTGTCCGCCCACTGGCTCGACGAGGCCGCAGAGACCGTAAAGACGCACTTTAACACGGTGACATGCGAAAATGAAATGAAATATAACAGCGTCCACCCGCACGAATATAAGCGCCCGGATTTTTGGAAAATGCGGCATGGCGAAAAGCCCGAACCGCCTGAAGTCACCCGTCGCGAGAGGTTTGTGCACCCGTCTCAGGAAACAGATTTTTCCGGCGCAGATAAAATCTACCGCTTCGCAAAGGAAAACGGGATCGCCGTCAGGGGGCACACGCTGATGTGGCACGCAAGCTATCCCTGGGGCATTTTCGAGCAGCTCACGCCCGACGAAATTCGCACGAACACCCTCGAACACTTTGATATTATGCGCAGCAAATACTCCGACTGCTACTGCTGGGACGTCGTGAACGAGGCCGTCGACGACCATGGCGGCTACCTCCGCGAGACCGTTTTTAAGCAGAAACTCGGCGACGATTATCTTTTGGACATCTATGCGCTCGCCAGGAAATATTTCCCGGAAGCCGAGCTTTGCTGCAATGATTACAATGAGTATAATCCGCAGAAGCGCGAGAGTATTTTGAAGCTCATCGGCAGGCTTAAAGAGAGAAATCTCGTCGACGTGATAGGCTGCCAGTGCCACATCAACGCGCTGATGGGGGACAAGGAATTCGACGAAATGAAGCGGAGCCTCGGCATGTACGCCGATACCGGACTGAAAATTCATGTCACCGAGATGGACGTGAACTGCGTAGATTGGAAGAATCCGGATGTTGTAGTCCCCGAAAGCGAGCTTTTGGACCGCGTGACCAAGACTTACAGCCGTGCTTTTGGCATTTTCAGGGAATTTCAGGGGGCTATCGAGAACGTGACGGTCTGGGGAGTCTCCGACAGGCACAGCTGGCTGAACGGCTTCAAGAACGCCGAGCACAGGAAAAATTATCCGCTGTTGTTTGACGAAAATTACCGGCCCAAGGCCGCCCTCCAAGCGATAATCGACTTCTGAAAAAAGATTTTTATACAGTTTGTAATATCCAAAGCAAGACCATCACAAAAGTGGTGGTCTTTTGGTATGTATCGGCGGGCCGGGCATTCTCGCCCTATGCCCAAAAAATCTCCCCATTTTTCAGGGGAGTGCCCATTCCGCAGGAATTATTCACTATTATAAAATCGTCGCCGCAGGCGACACCTTGAAGTTCTGACATCTGACATCTGACATCTGACATCTGATTCTGACCTCTGTTTTCTGATGTGGCCGCCTTGCCCACATCTCCCCCTTATCCCCCTTTACAAACCCGACAAAATGTGATATAATATTTCTAATTATTCTTTGATTAAAATTTCCAAGGAGGCGGACGGGTTGAAAGCTAAAAAATCAAACGGCAAAATTGATGAAAAATCATCTCGCTTGGGCGAGGATTTTGCCGGCGCGGAAAATTCTGCCGGCAGAATCGGCGAAACCTGCGAGACCGGCGAAACCTGCGAGACCGGCGAAACCGGCAGAACCGGCGGAGCCGGCGATGCCGATACCGATAAAAACGAAAAAAAACCATCCCCCGTTTCCTTGGGGAGCGTCGCCGCCGCCGAAAAATCCCGCGAGAAAAACCGAAAGACTGCCAAGGTCATTCTTGCAGTCGGGCTTGCGGCCGCGCTCGGGCTCGGCGCGCTCGGCTATCAAAAGCTCGACGACTATGTTCTGACTCATCCTGCCGAGAATCTGGCTGCCGAAAATATATCGGAAATTGACGGATCCTCAGATCACGCGACATCGGATATAGCGCCTACGGTGGGCGAAACGGCGGGAGAACCCGTGGTCTTTTCGCTGGAGCCGGGGTTCTACGACTCTGCGCAAAGGCTCGCGCTGTCGGCGGACGGCGCCGAAAAAATACTCTACACGCGCGACGGCTCCGACCCGAGAGTCGACGGCCACGAGTACAAAAGCGGCATCCCGCTCTCGGCCTCCGGCTCAAAGACGAAAATTTACGACATCTCAGCCTGCGCGGTCTACCCCGACGGCAGCGTTTCCGAGCCTGTGACGCGCTCCTACATCACCGGCAAGGACGTCTCAAACCGCTTCGACTGCCTTGTTTTTTCCATCACCATCGACCCCGACTACCTTTATAATTATGAGGACGGAATTTTTATCGAGGGAAAAATGAGGGACGACTACCTCGCGCTGCCGGCCGAAGAAAGATACCCGGGACTGCAGCCGACAGACCCTGCCAACTGGAACCAGAGGGGCAGAGCCGGCGAGAGGCCGTGTTATGTTGAGGTTTTTGAGTATGACGGAACGCCGATAATCTCTCAGCCCTGCGGGTTAAGAATTTTCGGGGGATGGAGCCGCTCGAACGACCAGAAAAATTTAAAGCTCTATGCCCGGACTGAGTATGACGAGACCGACAACCGCTTCCGCTATGAATTTTTCCCGGACGCGCTCGACTCAAACGGAAATAAGATCGCTTCATATAAAAAGCTCGCTTTAAGGGCATGTGCGAACGATTCGGGGTATCTCTATGCCCGGGACGACGCCATCTCCGCGACTGCAAAGGCGACGGGAATAGAGGTCAAGGAGTCACGGCCTGCGGCGGTTTTCTTAAACGGCGAATATTACGGCTTTGCATGGCTTCAGCAGGTATTTTCCGAGGACCTTTTGGATCATAAATATAATGTTGAGGACGGTTCCTGGGATATAATCAAGGGCTGCGAGTACATGATGATAGAGGACCCGGACGACCCCGACTGGGCAAGAAAGAACGCCGCCTGGCGGGAGATGTACGACTATGCCTATAAAGATTTGACCGACGACAGGAACTTTGAGGAGCTCTCGAAGCTTATCGACGTTGACAATTTTTTGACATATTACGCGCTGAATTCATACATAGGGAACGGCGACTGGCCGAACAACAATTATAAAGTTTTTAGGTATTCCTCCGGCTCTGTGCCGAAGTCTGACGAAGCGCCATACGACGGAAGATGGCGGTTCATGCTCTATGACACCGACTTTGCGTACGGGCTTTACGGCAACGATTTTCTGTCGACACACATGCAGCAGCTGTTTAAGGAGGACTTTTTCGGCACGTTCCCCGAGGACTGGCGGCTCGACGTGCACGACCGGGGGGATATGTATTATAAGCGCTCGGACCTGCTGATTGCGATGTGCAAGCGCCCCGAGATACGCGACAGGTTCGTTTCTATTCTCTGCGATATTTCGGGATACTATTTTAATGAGGAGAGAGCGGGCGCATACCTGGACGAATACTGCGAAAAGAGGCTTCACGAACTTGTCGCCGCCGCAAACGAGGGCAGAGCGATGGTATGGGGCTTGGACAGGGAGCTTCTGACCTGCAAGAACTATCTGACAAAAAGGGACTATGCACTTAAGGTGCAGATGGCAAAGGTCTTCCCGGATAATTATGACAAAGAAAACGTGTTCTTTGTAAAGGCATACCCCGCCGACGGCGCAGTTATAAACTTAAATACCGCGAATATAGTTTCGGACGGCGTGGCGTTCGACGGATGGTATTTCGGGGGCATGGAGATACCGCTGTCCTGCACGCTCGAAGAGGGCGTTGAGTTTGTCAGCTATGAGATAAACGGCGAGACTGTAACGGAGCGGGATACCGTCATATCAAAGGAAAAATACGGTGAAAATATCGAGATAAAGCTGAATGTACGGCGCACCGGCGGCATAAAAATTTATCAGGTCGTCTACAAGGGCAGCGCCGGCGGCGACTGCGTCGTCATCAAAAATTATTCCGAAAACGACCTTTCGACCCAGGGCTATGTCATATCAGACGGCTCGAACGAGTTTATCCTGCCGACGATGAACGTTAAGCCGGGCGCCGAGGTAAGAATGATCGGCAAAAACTATTCGAGGGTGGACGCCCTCGGCGCGGTCGAGCTCGGCTTCAATCTCAAGGAGGGCGAGACGGTGACGCTGAAAAACGTCGACGGCGAGACCGTTTCGGAGGTCCCGCTGAGGATAGCCCACCGCAGGACCGGCTTGCAGCTCGACCCCCTCGCCGACAGGTATATCGAATTTTCGGTCAATTATAAGGACAGGACCCTCGAGGCCGAGATACCCGTGCCGGACTGGGGGAATTGGTGGTAAAAAGCGGAAAAAGGATTCGGGAGAGAACGAGCGGTTCCGCGGGACCGACCGAGCCCTTGCTCATATTGAACCCGCTTCTTTAATATTGAATCATCCTTATCAATCGGCAGAGACCCCCAAACTTCAAAAAGGAGCAAAACCATGGCAAAAATCAAAATCATCTGCGACTCAACCTGCGACCTGACAAAGGAACTTTACGAGAAATACTCGGTCGAGGTCGTGCCTCTCGGAGTTTTACTCGGCGACGAGCTGAGGCACGACGGCGTCGACGTAGAGGTCTCGGAGCTCTACGACTATGTTTCAAAGACCGGCGTTCTGCCGAAAACCTCCGCGATATCGGAATATGAATATCGAAGCGTTTGGTCAGGTTTTCGCGAGCAGGGCTATGAGATAATACATATAAACATTTCGAGCGAAATATCCGCATGCCATCAAAACGCGCTGCTCGCGGCGGAGGAGCTGGGCGGAGTGTACCCGATAGACTCGCGGCTTTTGTCCACGGGTTCCGGCATTTTAGTCCTTGCGGCTGCGGAATACGCCAAGGCGGGCATGGACGCCGAAACCGTCGTCGATAAGCTGAACGAGCTTAAGACAAGGGTCGATTGCAGCTTTGTTTTGCAGACTCTTGAGTATCTCCAAAAGGGCGGCAGATGCTCGTCGGTGCTTGCTTTCGGGGCAAACGTGCTAAAGCTTCGGCCCGAGATAAATATGGAGAACGGTTCGATGGATGTGGGTCATAAATATCGCGGCAGCGCCGAAAAATCCATCCTCGACTATGTAAACGGCAGACTCTGCTCGCGGGACGATTTCGACCGCAGGATCTGTTTCGTCGTTCATTCCTACGCCGACCCCGCCGTCGTCGAAAAGGTCAAGGAGACCGTCAGGGCGGCAGGCTTTGAGCACGTTATCGAGACCCGCGCCGGCAGCACCATCTCGAGCCACTGCGGAGCCGGGACCCTGGGACTGATGATGATAAGGGGAGAAGCCTGAGTTGAAGCTTTAGCGCGCCTCGGCCTGCCCGGCCGGAGCCCATCCCCCGACTTCGTCGGGGAACCTCCCCGCCTTTCGGCGTGGAGGCCGCCCCCCAAAAGGGGGGCGGGATGGGCTCCCACGGGGCAGTCCGAGGGCGCAAAGCCTACAAGTCCGGGACCCCGAAAATAAATTCAAGGAGGCAAAGTATGTCCAAACCTACCTCGTTTGACACGAAGCGCAAACCCTCTAAGCCGCTGCCGTACCTCATGCCGATAGAATGGGGAGGCACGTCTGTATTCTCGAAAATTGCGGGCGGCGCAAAAATCACCAAGGAGAACTGCGAGGGCTTGAAGCCGCCGTTTCTGATACTCTGCAACCACGGCTCGTTCATCGATTTCCCGCTTGTCGTAAAGGCCATTTTCCCGCTCAGGACCTCCTGGGTCATCTCCATCGAGGAATTTATCGGCAGAGAATGGATAATGAGAGGCGTGGGCGGCATCTATAAAAGAAAATTCACCGCCGATATGACCGTCGTTCGGCATATCTTAAACGCCCTCACGCGCCAAAAGGTCTGCTGCACGATATATCCCGAAGCCCGCTTTTCTCTTGCAGGGATCAACGAGCAGCTGGACGGCGCCCTCGGCAAGCTTGCCAAAAAAGCCAAAGTGCCGGTCTGCGTGTTCATCTCAAAGGGCAACTTCATTCGTTCCCCGCAGTGGAACAAGCACCCCTACCGCAAAGTCCCCATCGAGTGCAAATTCACTCAGATAGTCACCCGCGAAGAGGTCGCGACCCTCACTGCCGATGAGATACAAAAAAGAATCGAGGACGCGTTCGTCTACGACGACTACGCCTACATCCGCGACAATAAAATTCCGATGAAATGCTCCGAGCGCGCGCAGAATATCCATAAAATTTTGTATCAGTGCCCCGTCTGCGGCACCGAATTCTCCACCGATTCAAGGGGTTCAAAGATTTGGTGCAGCCACTGCGGAGCCATCTGGGAGATGGACGACTACGGCGTTTTGCACCGTGAAAACGGCGAGGACGTCTTTACGCACGTCCCCGACTGGTACCGCTGGGAGCGCGAAAACGTCCGCAAGGAGGTCGAGTCGGGCAACTATCATTTTGAGGATTCCGCAAGGCTCGAAAGGCTCGTGAACGGAAAAATCGGCTTCGAGACCATCGGCACCGTCAGGCTCACTCACGACGAAAACGGCTTCACCATGGACGGGGATATCCTTGACGGGCATTTTAAGTTCAACCGCTCCGTCGCTTCGATGCGCTCGGTGCATATAGAATACGACTTCAAGGGCAGGGGAGACGCTATTGACCTCTGCACCCTTGACGACACCTATTTCGTCTTCCCGCTGACTGCAAGAAACGTCCTCACAAAGCTTCACTTCGCAACAGAAGAGCTTCACAAACTGGACGAGAAAAAGAGACTTTTGGAGCTCGGCAAGGAAGTCCCGGAAGAAAAATGATGAAAGGAGGGCGAAGATGGGCTTTCGCCATGAAATAAAGCTTCTGCTTAAAGAGGCGGAGTGCGTGAGTCTTCGCTCAAAGCTCGGGGCGCTCATGCAAATCGACCCGAACGCAGGCGAGCAGGGCGAGTATTTTATCCGCAGCCTCTATTTTGACGATATGTCGAAAAGCTCCTACCGCGAAAAGCTGGCCGGAGTGAGCGAGCGAAAAAAATACCGCCTGAGAATCTACAACCTCTCGGACGACGTCATAAAGCTCGAATGTAAGGAAAAAAAGGGCGACAGGATAAAAAAGCGCTCAGCCTCGGTGACGAGGGAATGTGCGGACAGACTTATTAAGGGGGATTTTTCCGGGCTTGAAAGCCTTGACGACCCGCTCTGCCGAGAGGTATACCTTTTAAATAAGTCGAGGGGTCTTAGGCCGTCGGTCGTCGTCGACTACGACCGGGAAGCCTATCTCCATCCGGTCTCGAACGTCCGCCTCACGCTCGACAAGGCCCTGCATGCGGGTATCGGCGGGCATGACATTTTCGACGGCGAGCTTTTAACGCTTC
This sequence comes from uncultured Clostridia bacterium, assembly GCA_947625125.1. Classification (GTDB taxonomy): domain Bacteria; phylum Bacillota; class Clostridia; order Oscillospirales; family Ruminococcaceae; genus Faeciplasma. The sequence continues at coordinate 17,630 of CANQNF010000019.1, read as the reverse complement.
CCGTGTTTTCGGACAATGATGTGATATTTGAGATAAAATACGACGATATCCTGCCGAAAATTTTACAGCAGACCGTCGCGGGCGTGACCGGCTCGCGCCTCGCACTTTCAAAATTCACGCTCTGCCTCGACAAGGCGCACAGCCTCAAGCCGGGCGTATGAATAAAAAATAAAAACAGAAAGGAAAAATCTGTATGCAATCTCTCCGTTCCGTATTACGCGAATCAATCGAACAGCTCGGTCTCGTAGAGCACCTCAGCGTGGCGTATATCCTCGTATCGCTCGGGTGTGCGGCGCTCTGCGGGCTCATCATCTACTTCGTCTACAAGCTCTTTTACCGCGGGGCCGTCTACAGCGAAAACTTCGCGCTTCTTATCGTCATGACGACGGTCGTGACGGCGTTTATCGTCATCACCATCGGCTCCAACCTCGTTTTGTCTCTCGGCATGGTCGGCGCGCTGTCGATCGTGCGGTTCCGCTCCGCCGTCAAGGACCCTCTCGACGTCGGCTTCCTGTTTTGGGGCATCGCCGTCGGCATAACCTCGGGCGCGGGTCTCTATCCGTTTGCGATAATCGCGACCGCCGCAATAGCCATAGTTTACATCCTCTTCACCGTCGTCGGCAAGGGCCGCAGGACCTTTGCGCTCGTCATTAAATACGCAGACTCGGCCGAGGACGAGGTGTCGAAAATTGTCGAAAAATCAAAGGGCAAGATCCGGGGCATGGCGAAATACAAGGGCGAGAACGAGCTCACGGTCGACGTCAAGTTTAACAAAAAATCATCCGGCATGCTCGATGAAATACTTAAGATCGAGGGCGTTACGAGCGCCGTCATGGTGGAATACGTCGGAGAATAAAATATTACGAGGTGTATAATTATGTTGTCGCCTACAAGAAAAAAGCTTGAATCCAAGAGGGAGAGGCAGCTTTTCACCGTCGGCATTTTAGACGTGGCATGCGCCGTGGTATGGGCAAAAATTGCAGACCTCAGCATTGCCGAAGGCAAAAAATTGGAGGGCGCTTTGCAGGTCGTCCTCGCAGGCTCCTACGCATTCCTCGGATATAGGCATGTAAAATCATCGAAAAAGTGAGACTGATTGTAATATAAGTCATGAATATAACAGGAGGTAATGAAAAAATGAAGAACAAAGAGGCCGTTACAAACGTGACGCTTTCCGGGCTGTCCTTTTTGGCGGGCATGCTCGGCCTGATAGCCGCCGTCAAAAACATCCGTGCCAAGGACAAGCTGCCGGGGGTCCTGCTTGCCGCCATCGCGCTTTTAAACATCGCGCTCGGAGTTATACATTCTGTAAAATATCTTGAAGCGTCGCTTAGAAAATGCGACGACGACTGCGACTTCGTCTGCGAGACCTGCCCCAAAAGGGAAACCTGCCCCGAATCGAGATATTGATAAAAAATAACATGGGTCTCAGAAGAGGACAGGACGAAAAAAGACAGAAAAAGTCACCTCAAGAGCCGAGGCTTTGAGATGACTTTTTGTTATGTCCGGGATCTCATCCCTTTTATTTTCACCCCATCACGACTTCGGCGGAGTGCTCGGTGCCCTTTTCAAAGACCGGCAGGACGTTTCCCGAGATCCTCACGCCGTCGCAGACTATGCTCTTGACGCCCTTGCAGACCCCGTCCGGATTCTTGACCGTGATGTTATATCTCGCGCCCCTGTAAAGCCTCGAAATCTTGAAGCCGTCCCATCCTGCGGGTATCGACGGGTCAATCCTTAAGCCCTCGTAATCGGGCTTGACCCCTAAAATATACTGCGAAATTGCCACGAAGTTCCAGGCGGCCGTGCCCGTCAGCCAGGAGTTCTTGGCCTCGCCCATCTTGCCCGCGGGAGCGTCCTTGCCGGCGACCATCTGCGCGTAAACATACGGCTCGGTCTTGTGAAGCTCCGAAATATCCTCGCAGAACGCGGGCGCTATCTTCGAGTAATACTCAAACGCCCGGTCGCCGTGCCCGACGAACGCCTCCGCGCAGATTATCCACGCGTTGTTGTGGCAGAACACGCCTGCGTTTTCCTTGAAGCCCTGGGGATATGTCGAGATTTCGCCGTATTCGACGTAATATTTTGTGTATGCGGGATTGTTGAGCACAAGCCCTCTCTCGCAGTCGAGATATTTCTTCACGCTCTCAAGCGCCCGCAGATCGCTGCCCGACTCCTTTCCGAGACCGGAAAGCACGGCAAATCCCTGGGGTTCAATGAATATCTTGCCCTCTTCGCATTCTTTCGAGCCGACCTTTCTGCCGAAATCGTCGTATGCCCTCAAGAACCATTCGCCGTCCCAGCCGTCCCGCATGACCGCCTCGGCCATCTTCCTGGTCTCGGCTATAGCTTCTTCCGCCTCCTGCTCAAGACCCTCGTGGCGGCATATCTTTATATATTCGGGGATGATGAATGTGAACATCGCGGCGACAAGCACCGATTCGGCGACCTTGCCGTCTTTCGAGGTGGTGGTCTGGAAGCTCTCGCCCGACTCGTAGGAGAAGCAGTTTAAATTGAGGCAGTCGTTCCAGTCGGCGCGCATGATAAGCGGCAGACCGTGCGGGCCCAAGTTAGTCGCCACGCGCTTGAAGCTCATCGTGAGGTGGTGCATCATCGGTTTGGCGAGCTTTTCGTCGTTGTCATACGGCACGCTTTCTTTTAAAATGCTCCAGTCGCCGGTCTCTTTTATGTACTGCGCTACGGCAAGTATCATCCAAAGCGGGTCGTCCGAGAAGTTGCCGCCTATCTCGCCGTTGCCCTTTTTGGTCAGCGGCTGATACTGGTGATAGCATGTTCCGTCCGGCATTTGCGTCGAAGCAAGATCGATAAGGCGCTCTCTTGCGCGGTCGGGTATCTGGTGCATGAAGCCCAGAAGGTCCTGGTTTGAGTCTCTGAAGCCCATGCCCCTGCCGATGCCGCTTTCAAAATAGGAGGCGGAACGGGACATGTTGAACGTGACCATGCACTGATACTGGTTCCAGATGTTCACCATCCTGTCGACCTTTTCGTCGGGGGATTTTACGCTGAACTGCGAAAGAAGCGAGTCCCAGTACCCGCCGAGCTCTTTGAAAGCCCTGTCGGCCTTTTCGGGGGAGCCGACCTTTTCTATGAGGGCGTGGGCGCGCTCCTTTCTTATGCTGCCGTCCGGGTTGAATTTTTCATCCACGGGATTTTCTATATACCCGAGGACGAAGACCATCTCTTTCGTCTCGCCCGGTTTTAAGGTCACGGCGACGCGATGGGAAGCTATCGGCGACCAGCCGTGAGCGACGGAGTTTCTCGGCCTGTCCTCAAAGACCGCGTCGGGTCTCTCGAAGCCGTTATAGAGGCCCATGAACGTCTCGCGGTCGGTGTCAAAGCCGGAAATAGGTTCCGAGCAGTGGTAAAATGCGTAGTGATTGCGGCGTTCGCGGTACTCGGTCTTATGATACAGTGTAGAGCCCTCTATTTCGACTTCGCCGGTAGAGAAGTTTCTCTGGAAGTTTGTGGAGTCGTCGTTTGCGTCCCAGAGGCACCACTCCACAAAGCTGAACAGCGAAAATGACTTTTCAACGCCGTAGGTGTTGGTGAGTTTTACTTTATGTATCTCGCAGTCGCAGTCGACCGGGACGAAGTAAGTCACCTCCGCCTTTATTCCGGCATTCTCGCCGGTGATGACGGTATAGCCCATGCCGTGGCGGCAGGTATAGCTCTCAAGGTCTCTTTTCACCGGGGACCAGGACGGGCTCCAGACCGAGCCGCCGTCGTTGATGTAGAAATATCTTCCGCCCATATCGACGGGGACGTTGTTGTAGCGGTAGCGGGTTATGCGCCGAAGTCTCGCATCGCGGTAGAAGCAGTATCCTCCGGCGGTGTTGGAGATGAGGCCGAAGAATCCGTTAGTGCCGAGATAGTTTATCCACGGGTAGGGCGTTTTCGGGCTTGTTATAACATATTCTCTGTTTTTGTCGTCAAAGTAGCCGAATTTCATAAGGCTGTCCTCCTTAAACGGTTGTTGTCTTAATTATACAACATTACCGCCGGTTTGTAAATAATTTCTGAAAAATTTTTCATGAAATGATCAAAAATAATAATATAAAAATATAAGAGGGGTATAAAACCCCTCTCATATGCTGTTTACTCTTCAATCAACCGCGAGTTTCTGAAATAAAGGGAAATGCACCACACGGCGCAGAGGGCGACGAGGGTGTAGATAATTCTCGATATGAGACCCGCCGACCCGCCGAAGAGGTAAGCGACGAGGTCGAATTTAAAGATCCCGACCAGTCCCCAGTTCACTCCGCCTACAATGAGGAGGAACAGGGCTATTCTATCCAGTATTTTCATGTTATCATCCTTTCATTCAAAGCCTTGCCTGAAACGATTGGCCCGTTTTGCGGGCAGATATATTTTTGACGTGATGAAATGAATTTATGCATAATTTTTTAAAAAATTTCCGTCCCGTATCATCTGTTGTTGCTTTTCCAAAAAAAATGTTATATAATACCCTTAAGAGGAGGTGAGCGCGTGGCGAGCGTTATCGACAACGACATAATGTATCTTAAGGGAGTAGGCCCGAAACGCGCCGAACTCTTCAAAAAGCTCGGCATAAACACCGTTCGGGAGCTTATTTATCATCTTCCGAGGCACTATACCGACTTCTCGGATGTGACCCCGATAGCCGACGCGGTCCTTGACGAGGTGTGCGCGGTCAGGGTCAGGGTTGTCTCGAAAGAGCGCCCGGCGATGCTGAGAAAGGGCATGACCCTCTATCGGCTTCTGGTCACGGACGGCGCGTCGGATATGACCGTGACGATTTTTAATTCTCAGTATTTATTTGATTCGCTCGAAACGGACGGCGACTATATTTTATACGGAAAAATCACCGGCAATTTCATTTCCCGGGAGATGAGCTCTCCCCTTGTCCTTTCGGCGCTCAGCGAGGATAAGCTTCAGCCGGTTTATCCGTTGACGGCCGGTCTTACCCAGAACGTTTTGAGAAAATGCCTTAAGAACGCGCTTGCGGCGGCTTCTCCCGAGGATGTGGAGATACTGCCGAAAGATATTCTTGAAAAAAGCGGGCTTATGCGCGAAGAAATTGCGCTTAATTTAATTCATTTTCCTAAGAGCTTCGAGGACGCTTCGCAGGCCCGCCGCAGGCTCGCCTTGGACGAGCTTTTGGTTTTGCGGCTCGGCATGGCGGAACTTAAGGACCGAAACCGCAGGGCGACTGCTTATTCTTTAAAAAACGGGGATATTTCGGGATTTTTGGGGGCTCTGCCGTTTGATCTGACCGGCGCGCAAAAGCGGGCGATTTCCGACTGCGTGAGGGATATGGCGGGGGGCTCTCCGATGAACCGGCTGATTTTGGGGGACGTCGGCTCGGGAAAGACCGCGGTTGCGGCCGCGTGCTGCTATGTTGCGGCAAAAAACGGCGCCCAGGCGGTCATGATGGCCCCGACGGAAATCTTGGCGTCTCAGCATTTTGAATCGCTGAAGGGCTTTTTGGAGCCGTCGGGGGTCAGGGTGGGGCTGCTTATCGGTTCGATGAGCAAAAAACAAAAGACGGCGGTATATGAAAAATGCCGGAGCGGGGAACTCGACGTGATAGTGGGAACGCATGCTCTGTTCCAGGCGGGCGCCGAGTACAAAAGGCTCGGGCTCGTCATCACCGACGAACAGCACCGTTTCGGCGTAGAGCAGCGGCAGAGACTTGCCCGAAAAGGCGACAACCCCCACCGCCTCGTCATGTCCGCGACCCCGATACCGAGGACTTTGGCGCTGATGATATACGGCGAGCTTGACATTTCCGTCCTCGACGAGCTGCCTGCCGGAAGAAAGAAAATCGAGACCTACGCCGTGACCGGAAAGCTTCGGGAGCGCGCATATGCATATATAAAAAAATATCTCGACGACGGCGGACAGGCCTATATCGTCTGCCCGGCAGTCGAGGAGGGCGAGGGCGAGCTTATGAACGTCGCCGACTATGCCGAAGAAATCAAAAACGGATTTTTCAGGGATTACCGGATAGGCGTTCTGCACGGGCAGATGGCCTCGTCGGCCAAAGAGGGCGTGATGAAGCGTTTTAAGGAGCACGAGCTTGACATTTTGGTCTGCACGACCGTCGTCGAGGTCGGTGTGGACGTCCCGAACGCCACGGTGATGCTGATAGAAAACGCCGACCGCTTCGGACTCTCGCAGCTTCACCAGCTCAGGGGCAGAGTAGGGCGAGGCGAGCGCGAGTCGGTCTGCATACTCATCACCGACAATCCGAGCGAGGAATGCCGAAAGCGAATGAGGGTCATAAGCTCGACGGCAAGCGGTTTTGAGATTTCCGAGGCCGACCTTGAGATACGGGGCCCCGGCGACTTTTTCGGGTATGCGCAGCACGGCCTGCCGCCGGTCCGCGTCGCCGACCTTGCCGCCGACAAGGAGCTTATCGACCATGCGCAAAGTCTTGCGGAAAGCCTGCGGCCAAGGCTCTATGGGGAGGAGTGCGGACAACTGAGGCGGAGGGTGTATAACCTGTTCATGAACGGGGAAGCGATGGGGTAGGGGAGTCCGTCTTCTTCTGCCCCGGCGAAGCCCAGGCCCGGCTTCGCCGGGCCCGAAACGGCGCTTCGCGCCGTTTCGTCGGCCGCAGGCCGACGGGGGCTTCGCAAAGGCAGAAGAGGACGGACGAAGCAGGGGCCGCGGCTGTTCGAGCGACGACCCCCGGCTTTATAGTAAAAGGCAGCCGCTTTCGCAGCTGCCCTTTTTACTCTGCAAATTTCACTCCACAAACAGCGGGAGCTCCTCAAGGAATATTATATCCGTCCTCTTGGCAGCGTCGCCCTCGGCCAAAACCGCGGCCTGACCGACTATCCTGCCCTCGGCATACTTAACAAGCTTGTCGAGCGCCTCAAGGCTCTCGCCGGTCGAAATCACGTCGTCGACGACGAGCACTCTCTTGCCCTTGATAAAATCGGCCTCGTTCCTGTCGAGCCAGAGCTTCTGGTCGGCGGCGGTCGTTATGGAGCGAACGTCGACGCTTATCGGGTCGGCCATGTAAAGCTTCGGCATTTTTCGCGCGACGATATACTTCATGCCGTTCCCGACCTGCCTCGCCATCTCGTACGCAAGGGGTATGCCCTTGGATTCGGCGGTGATTATCACGTCAAATTCCGGGGCCTTTTTCAGGAGCTCTTTGGCGCATGCGACGGTGAGCTCAACGTCGGAAAACATGATGAACCCGGCGATCTGCAAATGCTCGTTGACCCGGCACTTGGCAAGCTTTCTTTCAAGACCTGCGACCTTTAAATTGTAATATTCAGCCATTATTTTATCTCCTCTCGGTAATATTTATGCCAAAAATTTCTTTCGGTATTATTCTTCGCTCACCATCACGCCCAGCGGTCTGCCGCCGATGAGGTGGAAGTGCAGATGAAACACCGTCTGACCCGCGTCGGGGCCGTTGTTGGAGACCACTCTCCAGCCGTTCCCGAGGCCCTTTTCCTTTGCGACCTTGGCTATCGCCTCGTATATCTTTCCGACCACGGCGGAATTTTCGGCGGTAATATCGCACGCGCCGCCGATGTGCTTTTTCGGGACGAAGAGGATGTGCACGGGCGCTATCGGCGCGATGTCCTCAAAGGCATAGCAATACTCGTCCTCATAGACCTTTTTCGACGGGATCTCTCCCTCAACGATTTTACAGAACAGACAATCCATAGCAAAAACTCCTTTCATACAAAAACTGCTTAACCGCAGCTTGTGCGGGCGGGAAGCCTTTCCCTTGTGCGCTGCCGACCCCCGGCGCTGCCTCGCGCTTGCCGAAGCAGCCCGCTCCGGCTGTCGCCGGAGGGCCGCCTGCGGCGGCCGCCCCGTCGGCGAAGCCGACGGGGCGCGGGCTGCGCCCGCAGCAGGTCCGTGCGCCGGGGATGGAGGAGCAGTCCCCTCCTCACACATTCGCCCGCGGCCCGCACATGCTCCCGGTCACTTTATAAATTCGGCTATAATTTCCTCGGCGCCCGCGAGCGCTTCGTCTATCTTGAACACGTCGCCGACTCCCGCCATCGCTTCCTCGGGACGTCCGCCGCCCTTGCCTCCGGTGACGGCGGCTATTTTTCCGACAGCCTTTCCGGCGTGGACTCCCTTGGCCACGGCTTCCTTGCCGGCGGTCACGCAGAGATTCGCGGCCTTTCCGTTCACGCCCGCTATTACGCAGACTATCTCGGGATGGCTGTCGCGGATGTTCTCGGCGATGAGCCTTATCTCGTCCGGCTTCATCGGGTTGAACATCGCCGTGATGAGCTTTACCCCCTTAACGTCGATTGTGTGGTCCAAAAGCGACTTCGAGCGCATGTCCGCTATCGTCGAGGAGAGCTCGCTCTTTTCCTTTTCAAGCGAGCGTATCTCGTCCATCAGCGCCCTCACGCGGTTGACAAGCTCGGACTGATTCGTCAGCTTCAGCAGTCCTGAGGCTTCGTTCAGAGTGGCTATCTGCCTGCCCATCGCGTCCAAAACGCCCTTGCCGGTCACTGCCTCGATTCTTCTCACGCCCGCCGCGACCGAGCTCTCGGAAATTATCTTGAATAATCCTATTTTTGAGGTGTTGTCCATATGCGTGCCGCCGCAGAACTCCATCGACGCGTCCCCCATCGACACGACCCTGACAGTCTCGCCGTACTTTTCGCCGAACAGGGCCATCGCCCCCAGCTTTTTCGCTTCATCTATCGGCAGGACCTGAGTAGTTATGTCAAGCGCCGAGAGAATAAAGCTGTTCACGAGCATCTCCACCCTCTGAATTTCGTCAAGGGTCATCGCCGAGAAGTGCGAAAAGTCAAATCTTAGGCGCTCGCCGTCGACGAGCTGTCCCGCCTGATGCACATGATCCCCCAAAACCGCCCTCAAAGCGGCCTGCAAAAGGTGCGCGCAGGAGTGGTTTCTCATGGTTGCAAGACGGGTCTCTTTGTCGACCTTAAGCTCGGCAGTCTGCCCGACCTCAAAAGCGCCCTCGGTAATTTTTACCTTGTGGACGGTCTTGCCGCCGACCGCCTTTATAGTGTCGACGACCTCGCATTTTCCGGTGACGGTCGTAATAACGCCCCGGTCGCCGACCTGTCCGCCGGACTCGGCATAAAACGGCGTGGACTTGGTTATGACATAGACCTCGTCGCCGGCTCCGGCAGCGTTGATAAGCTCGTCGTCGGTCGCGATGAAATCTATGACGCTTTCGCCCTCCATCGTCTCGTAGCCGGTAAATTCGGTAGTATAGTTTTTGTCGATTTTATGGAACACGGTCTCGTCCGCGCCCATGTATTTCGAGCCGCCTCTTGCAGCTCTCGCGGTTTCTTTCTGGACTTCAAGGGCCTCTTTATAGCCCTCTTCGTCGCAGGACAGCCCCTTTTCCTCTAAAATTTCGCGGGTAAGGTCTATCGGGAATCCGTAGGTATCGGAGAGGAAGAAGCATTTTTTGCCGTCAAGAATCTTCTCGCCTGCGGCCTGCATCTCCTCGATGTAACCGCTGAGCATGACCATGCCGCGGTCGATGGTGTCGTTGAAGTTCTTTTCTTCATTTGTCAAGAGCTTCACGATATACTCGTACTTGTCCTCAAGCTCGTTATATTCGCCCTTTGAGCACTCCACCACCGTCTTTACAAGGTCTTTCAGGAACAGCCCGTCGATGCCCAAAAGCTTGCCGTGGCGGACGGCCCGCCTCAAAAGCCTTCTCATGACATATCCTCTGCCCTCGTTTGACGGCAGTACCCCGTCGGAGGCCAAGAACGTCACGGCTCTGATATGGTCGGTGATAACGCGGATGGACACGTCTTTTTTGTGCTCCTTGCCGTACTCGCAGCCGGCAATTTTGCAGACGTGGTCTCTTATCGCCTTGACGGTGTCGACGTCGAATATCGAATCGACCCCCTGCATTACCGTCGCGAGCCTTTCAAGCCCCATGCCGGTGTCGATGTTTTTCTGCTTAAGTTCGGTGTAGGTGCCGTCCTCGTGGCGCTCAAACTGCGTAAATACGAGGTTCCAGACCTCCATATACCTGTCGCAGTCGCAGCCGACGGTACAGTCCGGCTTGCCGCAGCCGTACTCGGGTCCGCGGTCGTAATAAATTTCCGAGCAGGGGCCGCAGGGGCCGTCGATACCGGCCTCCCAGAAGTTGTCCTCCTTGCCGAATCTGAATATTTTTTCCATCGGCAGGCCCACGTCCTCGTGCCATATCTTCTCGGCCTCGTCGTCGTCCTCATAGACCGTCACATAAAGCTTTTCCTCGGGTATTTCGAGAACTTTCGTGAAGTATTCCCATGCCCACGGGATGGCCTCTTTCTTGAAATAATCGCCGAACGAGAAGTTGCCGAGCATCTCAAAGAACGTGCCGTGGCGCGCGGTCTTGCCGACGTTTTCGATGTCGTTTGTTCTTATGCATTTCTGGCATGTCGTCATACGGGTCCTCGGCGGGACCTCCTGACCCGTAAAATAGGGCTTTAAAGGGGCCATGCCGGCGATAGTCAGAAGCGCGCTCTTGTCGTTTTGCGGCACGAGCGGGTAGCTTTTATGCCTTAAGCACCCCTTTGACTCCATAAAAGTAAGAAAGCTTTCGCGGAGCTCGTTAAGTCCGGTCCATTTCATCTGTATCATATCCTTTCAAAATTTTTCCTGAAAATAAAAAACACTCCCCCAAGCGCATGGGGCGAGAGTATCGCTGTACCACCCAAATTCGCGGAAGAACCGCCTTTATGCCCGATAACGCAGGCGCGCGCCCCGGTTTTCCGGGGAGCTCAGGGGAAGCACCCGACAGCGCAGCCTGCGGGCTTTCACCTTGTCCCGCTCTCTTTAAGACCCGCCCGCCGGTCAGTCCCGTCGCAGCCGAAAATATCTGAATGTCTAAAATGATTATAGCGGCATTTCCCGGATTTGTCAAGCGGAAAAAACAAAAATCATCATTAAAAGATAAGCGCAAGGGAGTGAGGCGGCCCTTGCGCTTATACTGTTATAAAGGCGGATCATTCTTTCGGTTCGTCGCCAAGGGACTTCCCGCCCTTTTTCACACTCTTGACGACTATCACCGCTGCGAGGACTATGGCGGCTGCGCAGACTGCGAGGACGATGCCGACAATGCTCAGAACGCTTATGCCGGTGCCGGGCGTTTTAACATACGGGTTCACGGCCTTTTCGACCGCCGGCTCGACGTAGTTCGGGTCCCCCGGCAGTTCCAGAACGACGGTCATGAGGCTTCGCGAGGGGATCTCCAGCTCGTCCTCATATTCGCCCATATCCTGCAAATATTCGTTCATAAAGCGGTTCGCGCCCTCGGTCGACAGCAAGACCTGCGAGCCTAAAATCTCCCTGCCGCCGATGTCGAGCGTCATAAACTCGGTCTTTTCGGTCGGGTTCATCGCGATGACGACAAGCTTTGACTCGTCGGGGGATTTGAACGCCGCAAACTTCGTGCCGAGCTGATCTGTCACCTCGACGCGCTTGTAGCCTTTTTTGACATATTTTGAAAAATGCTCCATGATATAGTGGTTGCCCATTCTCTGTATATCGGAATTGGGGTCTGCGCCCACTTCGATTATGCAGTTTCCGAGATCGGCGCACCAAACGCCGTTCCAGTAGATGTATGCCGAAATATTTTCATAGACGAATTCGTCGACCATTACCTCGGCATGCTCGAAGAAATTGTTGTCGTACCACTCGGTCATCCAGAGCTTGTAATCTTTCGAGAGGTTTCCGACTTTTCTCAGATTGTTTTCGCTCAAATCTGTGCCGTAGAGGTGGTGGCCGATGGTCTCAAGGCTCTCGGGGCACTCCTCGATGACCTTGTCGAGATAGCGGTGCAAAAGATCCTCGTAGCCCGCCATCGTCTCTGCTCCCAGAATCTTCGGCGCATACTCTCCGAAAGCCTCTTTAAAGGCATTGTAGACGGCAATATGAGCTTTCCAGTAGCAGCAGTGATACTCGGTCTCCTCTTCGCCGAAGAAGAAGCCTGCGGCGTCGCGTGGGTTGCCCTTTTCGTCCATTCGGTCGTCCTGAAGCTCTATTTCATTCGAGATGGAAAAATAGTCCACGGGAATGCCCGCGTCGAAGAAATATTTTACCGATTGTACGCAGAAATCTGCCAAAACGTCATATTCATACTCGCCGTCGGAATTTTTGGCGAGGGTGAAGTAGGGCGCCCTTGTGGACGGGTCGTCGTCGACATAGACGACCCAGTCGAGGCCGCGGTCGTACTCTCCCCAGGACGTGACCAGAACGGTCGGGTCTATGCCCCTGTCTATGGCGGCCTTGTAGACGGTGTAGTATTCGGGGTAGCCCTTTTTCGGCATTGCCGCCTCGTCGGCGTTGACGACGGAATTGAGGTCGCGGAATCTCAAAATGTTGAATTCGGTCTCGTTAAAGACCCAGTCCCATATCGTCTCGGACTGATTGTGATTGACCGCCCAGCCGAGATACCAGGTATAGGACGCCCCGAACCCGTCGATTGTTTGGTGTTCGTTTGACAGGTCGACGGAGACGGTCTCTTCCGGTTTTGCGGCATATGCGGGAAAAGCTGTCAGAAAAAGCATTAAAACTGCCGCTAAAACGGCAACGGCTCTTTTCAATCTGCTCGCTCCTTTCGGGATTTGATGATTTTGACTAAAATAAATTATAATAATCGTTTACGATTATTATAGCATATGTGCGCGGCAAAGTCCTTGCAGAACGGCAGGACATGCGGCCGGCGGCAGCCGCGAGTGCCTGCGGGGGCGGAGCCCCCGGCCCGGCCCCCTTTGGGGCCGGGCCCCGACGGCGAAGCCGTCGGGCTCGCGCAAGCGAGCGGGCTCCGCCCTTGCAGGGGGCTGCGGCGAGCCGAGGAAAGCCTGCGCCTGCCGCTCCTTTTCGGCTTCATATCCCGCCGCCGGCAAAAAATTTCCCCGGAGACCGTCTCCGAGGAAATTTCAATATGCTTACAGTACGTCCGGGTTTTCAAGGCTTGCGTTAAGCTCTTCGATGTAGTATTCAAAGGTCTCGGCATACTGCTCCTTGAGCTGCGCCCATGAACTCGGTTCTCTGCCGCCGTGGGCGATGGAGTCGCCGAGTCTCGAGTGGACCTGCTGGAGGTTGTCGGGGAGATTTCCCGAGGCGTCAAAGACGATGTGCTCGTCGGCGATCCTCTTGCACTCGTCGGACATTTCGAGCATCTCGTCGGTCCAGAGGTAGGTGTCCTTGAGCATTCTGTTGTTGATGGCGATGACGGTCGGGTCGATGACCTTGAAGCGCACGCAGGCCGCCAAAAGCGCCGCCCCCTCGGGGTTCTTTGCGCCGTTTATAAGTATCATCGAGCCCTTGACGTCCTCGAACGAGGATGAGATGTAGTAGTTGCCGTCGCCGTTTTCATCTCTCGGCAGAGGCGCGAACATTATCTCGCTCTGGTGCATATCGCCCCAGATTGCCTCGACCTCGTCGACGGGGTGCTGGAAGAAGCTCTCGCCGATGACATAGAACAGGCACTTGCCCTCTTTCATGCCGGCGCCGAAAGTATCGTCTCTCGGAGTCCAGCCGCCCTGAGCATAGGTGCAGCTGTTCTTGATAAGGTCGTACAGATACTGCATGCCTCTCTCGATCTCGGGGCTGTCGAGGTTGGAATAGTATTTATAGCCGTTGTCGGGATCGCGCATTAAAAACATCTGGCCGGTGGATTCGGTGAACATTCCCGCCCAGGCGTATCCGTCAAGCGCGAAGCGGTCGGCGTCGGGGTCGGAGAATTCCACGCACATGTCAAAGAATTTGTCCCAGGTCCATTCGTCGTTATAATAGAGCTCGGCAGGCTCGTCGAAGCCCCACTCGCCGACGACTCTGCGGTTGTAGACGACGACGTTCGCGGGCTTGGTCTGCATGCAGATCTGATAGTGCTTGCCGTTGATGACGAAGTTCTCGGCTATGCTTTTCATCGGAGACCAGAGCGGGTCGTCGTAGTTTATGTACGGGTCGACGGCCTGGGAGACGCCCTTGATGGCCTTCATCGGGAAGGAAGCGGTGGAGTTGGTGCCGCCGGTCATGCAGTCCGGAGGAGTGCCCGCCATGATAAGGTTGGCGAGGTCGTCCTGGTTGTTCTGGAAAGTGGTCTCCACGAAGTCAAACGTGCAGTTGTACTTCTCCTTGAAAGTCCAGAAACCGGTGTTGACTATCTCGGACTCGGAGTATGCCTGATACGGGTCGGACCAGCCGAACCACTGTACCATGGTTCCGGCGCCGGGAGCGGTCTCGGCGTCGGGCAGGGTGACGCCGGCGGCCCTTAAGATGGCCTCGGAGTCCTCGGTGGAAAGAGTAAGCTCGACGGGAACGCGCTTTTTCTTGCCGCAGCCCGTGACGGCCGCGAGCGTCAGTATCGCCAGAAACAGAGCGATAAATCTTTTCATAGGTATTTACCCCCAAAATGAGTTTTTATTGTAATAGTATAGCACATCCTTAATTATTTTTCAAGTAGCATTATTGACATATTTTCATTTATTTTTTAGATACTATGCTTCATACCTGCTTTTTAGTAATGGAAAAATTGACATATCCTCATATTTGCCGTGCGGAACGGGGGAGTGCAGACCTCGGGCTTGCGGCGAAGATGATCAGATGAATAGAGGATAGAGGATGAATAGAAGTTAGATGATTAGATGATTAGAAGATAGATATGTAAACGGCGCAAAGTGAGAAGCCCGCGCCATGGCTGTGTAAAACAATTCTATCTTCTATTCATCTATCCTCTATCTTCTATGAGCTTCTATGAGGTTCGTGAAAATGCCCAAGGCATTCCCATAAAAACTGTATAATCTCACAATTGTAAAAACTATACATAGTGTGCTATAATATAATATACCCCGAACAGCGGGGAATTTAAGCATTTACCCTTTCAGAAAGGCAGGAACACATGAAAAGAATCATAGCACTTATCCTGGCGCTTGTCATGGTAGTGGCGATGGTGGGCTGCGGCAAGAAAAAGCGCGTGCCTATCACCCTGACGCTCTCGACCGAGGACGCCGAAGCTATACTTAACGCCGCCGGAATCTATCTTCCCGACGCCGAAACCGCTGCGGGCGCAAACTCCGTGGTACAGTGGTTCGCTTGGTACGACCCGCTCCAGAACTACAACGAAGACGAGATCGTAAACTCGGGTTACTGGACATTCCAGAATAAATACGGGGGAACGATCGATTACATTGAGACTACATACGAGAACCGCAACGACGAGCTCGCAAACCTCCTTATGGCCGGCACTCCGCCCGACTGCGGCCCTGCCGGAACGTCTAACACCGCCGTCTTCCCGATGAGCTGCCTTAAGGGCATGTATCAGCCGGTCGACAACTGGATAGACTACGCCGACCCGCTTTGGGCCGAGATGGCCGACGCCGCCGAATATTTCGCCTTGGGCGGCCACCACTTCGCTATAATCACCGACCTCGCATTCAAGTCGGTAATGCCCTACAACCGCAGAGTCATGCAGGAATGGGGCTTCGACGACCCTGCCGAGCTCTATTATAATGATGAATGGACATGGGATGTTTACTATGACATGTGCATGGACTTCACCGACGGCGACGAGGGCAGATATGCCGTTGACGGCTGGTACGTCGTAAACTCGCTCTGCGAAGAGTCGACCGGCCACTATATCGTCCAGAAAGACGAGAACGGCTTCTACTCCAACCTTGACGACCCGATCATCGAGCGCGCCGAGAACATCGTCTACGACCTTGTTAAGAACGGCTGCACCTACCGTGAGGGCACCAACTACTGGGCAAACAGAAACAACGCCGAATACGGCGCGGGCATCAAGGACGGCGTCTGCCTGTTCTGGCCCTGCGACGACTCGGGCTTCACTCACCCTGTCGACGAGATCAATCAGGTCTGGGGCGACATTGAGGCCGGCGAGCTTATGTTCGCTCCTCTGCCCCGCGATCCCGACGGCGATGGCACCTACTACCTCAACTCCACCCCGACCGGCTACATGATCATCACCGGTGCCAAGAACCCCGAGGGCGTTTACCTCTTAGCGGCATGCAACCGCTTCAAGATCATCGACCCGACCGTTATAAACATCGACCGCAAGCAGCTCAAGGAGATCTACAAGTGGAACGAAGAGATGCTTTCGATGTGGGACACCTGCCGCGAGCTTGCAGCCGCTAACATCAGGATGTACTACACCGGCGACATGCCGACTTCCCTCCAGGACACCTACAACCAGATCGACTGGGGCATCCACCGCTCCGGCGCCGCCAACACCTGGGCTCAGATCAAGGAGCAGCGCGGAGAGCAGCTTCAGTATTACCTCGACGAGGTAAATAAGATGGTGGCCGACTACACCTACACCGGCCAGTACGAAGGCTGACGGCATACATAAGATAGGCTTTGATTCGCCATCTTAGTTCTCCTAAAATTCCCCCGAGGGGCTCCGCGCTCCTTGGGGGACTCTTTTATTTCCTTAAATTTTCAAAATAATTTTTGTTTTGCCTTACGGCAGGATTCTCGGGCGCTATGCTCTCCGCCATCCGGTTATAGCGCTCGGCTTCATCGTATCTCCCGAGACGGTCGCAGATAACGCAGAGCTGCAAAAACGGTATCAGCCCGCCATAGTCCTCGCCGACGAATCCGCCGAGGTCTTTTTTAAACTGCACCGGCGCGAGGGAATACCAAAATATTGACGTATCGTAATCTTTTTTCAGCAGTGCTCTGCGTCCTATTTCGCAGCATATATCCGCCCTCGGCTCTCTCATCAAAAGGCTTCTCCCGAGCAGGCTTTCCGATTTTTCAGGGTCGGTGTCATATAATATGCAGGACAGCTCGAACGCCGCAGATACGCGGTTGTCTATCCATGCCGACAAATCGTCCGCACAGCTTTCATACCAAGGTATCGCCTCTTTCTGCCTGCCGGAAAAACAAAGCTCCCGGGCGTAATAGTAGCGGTCCCTCGGGGAGAGCGGCTTGCCGGAATCGATAAGTTTTTGATATATCCTGAGATTTCTCCCGGGAACGCCGGGGCCGAGCTTTCTGTGGCTCACGGCCGCGCTCCCCCGGAGAATTTTGCCCCTCGGGCAGACCGCCTCGTGCACCGCCCCCTCAAACAAAAAGCCGGCGCGGTTGCGAAAGATCCTCTCCCGCTCGTACTTAAGGGTCACGCGCTCGCCGTCGAACCCGACGTTGTAGGGGAGCATGACGACGTCGGGGCGTTCGCGCCCGATTTGCAGAAACAACCGGCGGAAGTCCTCGGGGTTTTCTATCACGTCGTCCGCGTCGAGCCACATCACATAGTCGCCGCTCGCCCATGAAAGCGCGTAATTTCGGGCTGCGGAGAAGTCGTCGACCCATTTGAAATCATGCACCTGCGCGCCGAAACTCCGGGCGATCTCGGGGGTTTTGTCGGTCGAGCCGGTGTCTGCGACAATTATTTCGTCAAAGAGTCCGGCGGCGCTTTTCAGGCACCTTTCGAGCACCGCTTCCTCGTCCCGGACTATCATGGTAAGTGAAATTTTCATAGCGCCCCTCCTCGCTTCATTCTATGCGCAACGCCGAAAAAAGGGCACCAAAAGGCGTAAAAAAAGGAGTGTCCATTTCGACCACATAATAAAAAGTTTAGGATCAAGCCCTTTTCAAAGGGCTTGCAGGGTCAAGGGCAAATGACGATTGCGTTAAAA
>CANQNF010000018.1 GCA_947625125.1 uncultured Clostridia bacterium | reverse complement strand
CTCGGCATGCCGAGGGTGATAATCCAAAAATTTTACTTCATTCTATGGGAATTTGCGAAAAATACTTGACATTACCCGCCAAGCTGATTAACTGTTCCCGGCTTTCCGTCAATAGTAAATGAGCCGTTTCTGTAAAGGTTGTTTGTCATCGCCCTTACCTTTTTGTAATATCGACGATCTATGTTTATTTTTTTGTTTACCACCAATCCGGTAACGTTTTGTCTGGAATCCTTATACAAAACTCTTGTTTTATCGGTGTTTATTTTAAAACCTGCACGCTCTATTTCTGAATTCAAATCATTATAAAAATCATCAAAACGGTTTATTATATTTTTGTCATTAGTTGAAAATGTCAGATCGTCCGCATACCGAGTATAATCAAGCCGATAGCTCTTCGCGAGATTCAGAAGTCTTATGTCAAGGATCTCACAAACCAAATTAGTTATTATAGGCGAAGTCGGAGCACCTTGCGGCAAGCAATTCTTATAACAGGTCAGTTGTGCAAAAACAGTTGCCATTTCATGATTGAGCATAAAATACCTGTTCTTTTCAAAGAATCCGAGAACCCTCCCAAAGTTGAAACTGTCAAAGAAATCCTTTAAATCAACATTGATAACATACCGCTTTCTTTGATGAATCCGTGCGTTTGTGAAAATGCTTTTTCCTTTTTCAAAAGCATGAGATAAATTGGCGCGTATGCTGTCTTGTTCACGTATCTGTTTAATATGGTTCCAAATCAGCTTAGCGAGTTTACTCTGTATATATTTCAAATCATCATTGGGAGCATTGATATGTCTTACCCCGCCGGAAGACTTGGGTATTTCAAAACTTCTATAGCAATTTTCCGGTCGCTTTGAGTATAGGATATATGTAAGAAATTGCAGTGATATTCCAAGTTCGTCCGCTAAATCTGCCCTATCAGCAACTCTGACACCAAGAATCATTCTACTTCCTCCCCCAAAAAAGAGCGTATGACAACTCTTTATGCGTGAGCAAAGCGTCAAAGCGTTACAGAGCCAAAGCCGCAAAAGCGTCTACCATTGTAGTCAATACTTGCGAAACACAAGTACAAAATCTTGTCATACGCCCAACTACATTTATATCATATTTTTTGACAAAAATCAAGCGCTTTATATAAATATGTCAATCTTAAAGGAACTCCCACTCACATTTCACCACTTGTTTTTCTCGGCATGTCGTGTTATAATAATCATATCCCACTCCCGAGGAGGTACGCTATGCTCGAAAACAAATTAGGAATAAAGAATTCCGCTGAGCTTGCCCGCGAGGAAGAGCGAATCAGCAAGAAAAAAGCTGCGGAGCTCTTTGAAAACGGAATTTTAGATTCGCTCACCCCGGGCAGTTTCTCGGCGTTGCAAGCAATCCACAAGTACCTCTTTGACGAGATTTACGATTTTGCCGGCAAGGTTCGGACGGTCAACATCGCCAAAGGAAGTTTTCGCTTTGCTCCGGTGATGTATCTTGATGAAGCAATCAAGAAAATAGAGAAAATGCCGCAGGGATCGTTTGACGAGATAATCGAAAAGTATGTTGAAATGAATGTCGCCCACCCGTTTCGGGAGGGCAACGGCAGAAGTATGCGGATTTGGCTCGATCTGATGCTGAAAACCGAGCTGCATAAAGTCGTGGATTGGAGCCGCGTTGACAAGGACGACTACCTGCTCGCGATGGAGCGCAGCCCTGTCAAGGATTTAGAAATCAAGCACCTGCTGAAAAACGCCCTGACCGACGAGATTGACAGCCGAGAAGTTTATATGAAAGGAATCGACCGCAGCTATTATTATGAGGGCTATGAGGCGTTCAAGGCGGAGGAGTTATAGCTCGCCGTCCATTATCTCCAATAATTGCCTTGCCGTGACGATAAACGGCTCTTTTGGAAAATGTTTAAGATTTCCGGTGACGAGGTATGCGCCCTCGTCGCGCTTTTCAACCGCGACTTCATAAAACGGCAGGTCAAACATATCCGGCAGCGTCGCTCCGGTAGGTTCGGGTGCAATTTCAATTCCCTTTTCAGATATTGCCGTCAGTAAAATGTCAACGGTTTCGGGATCAAAGCCGAATTTGCTTCTCCTAAGAACGCTTGAATATTCGCCCATTATGTCACGACTAAACAGCGGAACGATTTCGCCTTTCAGTATTTTCCGAAGCACCTGAACGGTCGCGGAATCGGGATTTTCCGACAAAAGCGCGCTCACCAAAACATTAGTGTCAATTACCGCGCAAATCATTTTTTCTTTCTTTCCTCTCGCGCAAGCCTAATCTCCTCGTTGATTTCATCGAGAGTCATTTCGCTTGCTCCGCTTTTTCTTGCCTGCTCCCTCAGTTCCTCTACCGCGTTCAGAGCTCTTTCTTCTTTGGAAGATGAAATCTCAAACGGAATTTTCCGCTCCCTCACAACCGCGCGCGCAAAAACGTTTATTGCGGTCGATGCGTTCATCCCGAAGTCTGCGCAGAGCGCGTCGAACTGCCTTTTTAAAGATTCGTCCATTCTTACACTAAATGTAGCTTGTGCCATTTTAAGCACCTCCTTGACATAATTATATATCATTTGTGTTCAAAATGCAACAGATTTAGACCTGCTGTGTTACACTTTGTATATTCATACTAAAAGCAAGCTTAGAAATTTGTATATAATTCCGACTTGCTTTTTCTTGTCCGCTATAATATAATGCTTTAAAGTCATAAAGTAAGGAGGACATTTCCATGAAACCGACGTCCACATCTGACAAAAAATACGTCATCTACTCCCGCAAGTCGAAGTTCACAGGCAAGGGCGAGAGCATCGAGAACCAAATCGAGCTTTGCCGCGGGTATATCGCTGCGCATTTCGGGGAGGGTTTTGCCACGTCGGCTCTTGTTTATGAGGACGAGGGCTTTTCGGGCGGGAACCTCGAACGCCCGCAATTCAAAAAGATGATGGCGGATTCACGGGAGATGAATTTTGCGGCGATCGTCGTTTACCGACTTGACAGAATCAGCCGAAACATCGGCGACTTTGCGAAGCTGATTGAAGACCTCGGCGAGCGCGGGATCGACTTCATTTCGATTCGCGAGCAGTTTGACACCTCCTCGCCGATGGGGCGGGCGATGATGTATATCGCGTCGGTTTTTTCGCAGCTTGAGCGCGAAACGATTGCCGAGAGGATACGCGATAACATGAGCGAGCTCGCCAAAACGGGTCGCTGGCTCGGCGGGATAACGCCCACGGGGTATGAATCCGAAAGCGTCGCGACGGTCACTCTTGACGGAAAAACGCGGAAAGCCTGCAAGTTGAAACTTGTCCCTCGGGAAGCGGAGCTTGTCAGGCTTATTTTTGCGAAATTTGCCGAAACGGGGTCGCTCACGAAAACCGATGAATTTCTGCTCGTCGGGGGATATAAAACCAGGCAGGGCAAGAGCTTTACGCGGTTTGCGATAAAAAATATTCTTACAAATCCTGTATATATGATTGCCGACGGCGAGGCTTATAATTATCTTCGCGAGAACGGCGTTGAGCTTTTTTCGGCTGCCGAGGATTTTGACGGCATACACGGAATTATGGCGTATAACCGCACTTTGCAAAAAGCGGGAAAGTCTAATCAACTTCGCCCGATGAACGAGTGGATAGTATCGGTCGGCAAACACGAGGGAATAATCTCGGGCGAGGAATGGATCAAAGTCCAGAAAATTTTGGGGATTAACAAGTCAAAGAGCTATCGCAAGCCCCGAAGCAACGTCGCGCTTTTGTCGGGAATTTTGCGCTGCGGAAGCTGTGGGGATTATATGCGCCCGAAGCTGACCGACCGCGTAAATGCCGATGGCGAGCAGGTTTATACATATCTCTGCAACACCAAAGAGCGCAGCCGCAGCGGGGTGTGCAATATCAGCAATCCGAGTGGGAATATGCTCGATAAAAATGTCGTCGAGGTGCTGAAAGACTTCGGAAAAAACGGTGATGAACTTGCCGAGATGATTTTGCAGTCGAAAAAGAAAATCACGAAATCCGCCGAGGGTTTGGACGGCGAGATTTCGCGGATTAAAGAGCAGATTGAAGATAACGAAAATCAAATTCGCGCGCTTGTTTCGTCGATTATTAAGGCAGAGGGAACTGCTGCAGAGAGCTACATCACCGATGAAATAAACCGACTTCATGAAAACGGCGAGAGCCTTAAAAAGCGGCTTTCCGAGCTTGTGGCGATAACCGAGCAGCACCGGCTTTCGGACATTGAATTTGATTTGATAGTTCAAACGCTTTCGGAGATAGGCAGCGGCATTGACAGCTTCAGCGTTGAGCAAAAGCGGGCGGCGATTCGCACTGTCATCAAAAAAATCGTCTGGGACGGCAAAAAAGCGCACATATACCTCTTTGGCAGCGACGGCGAAGTCGAGTTTCCCGAGGCGCAGGAGGTCTTGTCCGAGCCGCTAAGAGAAAATGGCAAACGAGATCCTCATGCACTTTCGGGCGCTTAAAAAGACAGCCGGGGAGATACGTCTCGGCGAGCAGATAGACGTCGACAAGGACGGCAACGCCCTGACCCTTATCGACATCCTCCCGGCCGAGGGAAATCTTGCCGAGGAGGTCGATCTGAGAATAGGCTCGGAGCTTCTGCGAAGAAAAATATCGGAGTGCCTTGACAAGCGGGAGCGCCGGATAATAGCGCTTCGGTACGGGCTTGCGGGAAGTCTGCCGCTGACCCAGAGAGAGGTAGCAAGGCTTGAGGGATCTCCCGAAGCTATGTATCAAGGATCGAGAAAAAGGCCATCGACAAGCTGCGTGCCGAGCTCCGGGGGTAGGGCCGGGCCGCGGGGGCAGGGGGTGCGAGCACTGAAATGTGGGAGAAATTCTTTAAGTAAATTTTAAATGCCAATGAAAAGGGAGCCGAATTTCTTCGACTCCCTCAAGTATGCATCCGAAAACGCATACCGCAATTACTAATCAGCATATCACCATTGCAGACAAAAATCAAGGGATAATTACGCGTCGTTCTTGATTTTTCCCGCCACCGCGCCGGCAGGCCGCAGTTTCTGCTCATAAGGACAGTTGAGCTTGTTTATGTAATCGATTATAAATTCCGCACGGAACTTTGAAACGGAGGTTTCAAGCTCCTTTTTCTTTTCCGAGTCCTTTGGATAATGGACGATTACTTCCAAATCAAAGCCCCCTTTCTGAAAGATATGAATTGACGACGAGAGATATGCGGTTAAGGACTGCAAATATTGTCGTGATTTGTGTTGATTTTCACGATTTTTGCCGCCTATAAGCGATTGAGATTACTCGGTCGAGATAATATGCCCTGCTCGCTGTTTTGCACCAACTGCCGCGATTTCTATTCAAAAAGCACATTTTTTGCTCGATTATCTCAATACATACACATTTTTTACCGACCAAGCGGACGTTTTGAATCATAGCGCTCATTGCCCTTTCACTTTACAACGGACAATTTTTCGGCAAATAATCGGTATAAGAATTGTAAAATTTTCGTGAACAACATTCTC
Source organism: uncultured Clostridia bacterium (assembly GCA_947625125.1). Classification (GTDB taxonomy): domain Bacteria; phylum Bacillota; class Clostridia; order Oscillospirales; family Ruminococcaceae; genus Faeciplasma. The sequence continues at coordinate 50,154 of CANQNF010000018.1, read as the reverse complement.
CCACATTACCCTCAACGCAAATTTTTCGATTTTGCCAAACCTTTAGTTCCTTCCACACCGAAAAATGATTTTTTGCCAATCTCATCAAAAAATCTTTCTACTTTATAACGGACATCTCGGCGCAGGTTTGTCCACTAATTCTGCAAAATTATTTTCCCTTCCACCTTAAACGGACATTTTCTTGAAAAAAATGGGGTATCAGATGTAAATTTTCTGTGAATTCTCGCCGCAGGACAAATAACCGCGTTCAAGTTTTGTGTTACCCCCCTCACCATAAACGGACAAATTTTTGGCGATTGCTTTATTGTGCAATTTTTTATCGAATGTTTTCGTTTCAGTAACACTTAAATTTGAGAAAAACCAACTGTGACGAAAATAATTTGAGCATAAAAATACCAACGTATCAATTTGGCACGTTGGCATAATTTTTATTGGGGTCCCCACAAAGTCCCAAGACTTTGTGGGGAAAAGGAGGAGCAGCGGAGCGAGCGAGTTTTCACTGTTAGGTGGAAACGAACGATACGGAGCTTGCGACGACGCGCAGGGTTTGGGGAAGGCACTCCCCAACAAGATTCCGCGCAGACAAATTTGTGCTTTAAGCCAAATTTGCTCCCGCGGGAGAATCTTGCTCTAAAAATCATTCTATCCTAAAATCTCAAACTTTGCGGCTTTCCATCTCCAAATTATAATCAAAATAAATATTTTTCATTCTATTGCTTTTGCACGGCGCGTCATGTATAATTATACTGATAAATCCTAAGAAAAACATGTACCTATGGAATACATGCCTTGCGCCGAAGCAGCGGACAAATAGGGAATTTCACAAAGACGGGTACAAAACTTTGCGGGGGACTGTATACCGGGAGTTGTAAAGTTTGGGAGTATGCAGCTGATACCAAAATCTGCGAAAAAACCGACCGATAAACGAAAAAAGTAATTTTCAGAATTTCATATTGGTACAACACAGATATGATATGTTATACCGAGGAGGCGGAAGAAATGGCAAAAATTATGATCGTTGAAGATAATAAGGGAACCAATAAAGCAATATGCGAGTATATGAAAACAGCCGGACACACACTTGTTTCTGCTTACGACGGAGCAGACGCATTAAAACATTTTCGCGAGGACGAATTGGATTTGATCGTCCTTGACATTATGCTTCCGTTAATGTCCGGAATGGCAGTGTTACATGAAATTAGAAAAAGCAGTAATATTCCCGTGATCATGCTTACAGCTATTGAAGATGAATATACCCAATCTAACAGCTTTGATGAATTAGCCGACGACTATATAACCAAACCCTTTTCTATGCTTTTATTGGGAAAGAGAATAAATGCTTTGCTTCGCAGGAGCTGCAATAAAGCAGCTTTGAATAAAATACAATTAGGCGGGGTTTGTATAGATTTTTCCGGCTATACGGCTTTTGATGAGAACGGGAAAATTGATATTACACCGAAAGAACTTGAAATATTGAAATTGCTGATCGAAAATAAGGGACTGGTATTATCGCGCAATCAAATACTTGATGATATATGGGGTTATGATTGTGCAATTATAGATCGGACAATAGACGCTTATATTCGCAATTTGAGAAAAAAGCTGAAACTGGATTGTATAACAACCGTCAAGGGAATAGGATACAAATTTGAAACGTGGGGTTATTGTAAATGAAACTGAAAATATTTCCTAAAGTATTTCTGTTTACATTCAGCATGATGTTAATGATCACACTTTTTGCACATTGCTTAATATTCTATATTGCCCCTACGCAGAATGTGCTTATCACGTCAAATTATGTCACGAATGTTGGCGCAGTGTCTTATTCCGAGGTTGATATGCAGAAGCTCATTACAAATACAATATTGCAGTCTTTCCCTATTTCATTTTTGGGCTGTTTTGTAATATCTTTCATATTTTCCTTTTTGTTTTCTAAAAGACTAACTTCTCCTATCCTTTCGATTGCAAAGACTGTAAAAGAAATGACCGAATTAAATACCAACGCAAAAATAAAAATAACTTCAAAAGATGAAATAGGATTTTTGGCTGATGATATAAATCAGTTGTATCGTACTCTTGTCTCTGCCATTCAACATTTAGAGATTGAAAAAGAAAATGTCAGCAAAGCCGAACAAGAGAAATTAGATTTTTTGCGTATTGCCTCCCATGAACTGAAAACGCCGGTTACGGAGTTAAATGCAACGCTGGAAAATATGATACTCGGTATCGGAGAATATGCAGATTATGACGTATATCTTCCGAAATGCAAAGAAGCGGTAGAACAGCTTGGCAAAATGATCAAGGATATATTGAGTATGTCGCGCTTACATTCAGACGGGGCAAATGATTGTGAGCAGGATATTTCCCTCAAAAAAGTAATTTCCGAAATGTGTGAACCGTTTAAGTTAATAGCAGAAACAAAAGCAATACGGTTTGATGTTATGCTTGAAAACGATATATCGCTTCACATATCGGAACAACTGCTAAAAAAGGCACTGTCTGATATTCTGCTTAATGCTGTCAATTATACAGAAGCCGGAAAGAATATAACCGTTTCGATCAGCGGGCGATCGTTATCGGTTATAAATGAATGTACCCCGATACCGCCGGAACATTTGAAACATATCTTTGAGCCGTTTTACCGTACAGATCATTCAAGAGATCACGATACAGGCGGCAATGGATTAGGATTATATATTGTAGATACAATTCTTAAAAAATTAAAATTAAAATATCGGTTTTTCCCTTTAAGCACTGACAACGGCATGTGCTTTACTATTCAATTCTGAATCCGCTGCCTTGCATTTCAGCAGGGCAGTTTTTGTTCATTCAACATATATTCAACATTGGCTTTATACCGATACAACTTTGGCAGCCTATACTGCGGAATGTAAGGAGGGCACGGAAAACATTCAATAAAGGAGGCAGCCTATGAAAGGCAAAATATTATCGAGTTTGGCAGCATTGCTCTTGGTTAGCGGCAGTTTAACCGGTTTTGCAAGCTCTGCTGATACTCACAATATCTTTACAGAGCAATCTGCGCCTACGCAGCTATCCACCGTTATGATCAGGCAGGATGAAGATACTTTAACATCAAGCTATGACGGTGGAAACACATGGAACCCTTTTTCTTGTGAGGAAACACATGATTTTTACAGCCATAATGAGTTTTCCACATGGATCAAGGAACAGGAAGCTGAAATATCAGCGTTAGTGGAAGCCGGGGAATGGACGCAGGAAAACGCTGACGCGGTTATACAGCACTACTATGAACTGCTGGAAAGATCAGATGACGGTTTGCTTATAGGAAAAAGAGAAAGCGACGCTGACGACCAGTATTTCGTAAGTTACCCCAATGCTGCTCATACAGAGGGATTTCAGACAGTGATTTGTACCGAAAACGGATATGAATTTATCGGCACCTATGACACGGAAAAGGAACTGTATGAGGCATTGGAAGCATACACCGAGCTTCAAGTGGAAGCAGGAAACATGACCGCTGACGAAGCGAAAACAATTTTGAAAAAACATGAATAGTTAATGGCTTGCCGTGCGACGGAAAAAGAAAAAGCCGTCGTACAGCAAATGTCCTTTCATGTGCCTATTCTTGCACGGCGGCTTTTGAGAAATCAAAGCCGCCGGTTTTTTTATCCAATCGAGACAAAGGCTTTTCCCCGATAGATACGGCAGGTAAAGGGAGGTGTGCGGCATAAAAACAAATTTCATGCGGAAGGTGAGCTTTACATTTATGGAAACAACACTTGTTGCTTTATGAATGGCAGGGGTTGGTGGGGGATTAAGGCATTGTTATGCTGTAAGCGTAGGAATGGTGTGTGGGTCTTTAAGTGTGGGGAACGCCCCTCCCTATTTACTCCTCGCCCTGAACAGCGCTGCCATTACCACCCCGAACACCATCGCCGCCGCTATTCCTCCAGCGCAGGCCGTCAGCCCGCCGGTGAATACCCCCAAGAACCCTTTTTCGTTTACGGCCTCCCGCACGCCTTTTGCCAAGAGATACCCGAACCCCGTGAGCGGGACGCTCGCGCCTGCGCCGGAAAATTCGGCGACCGGCTCGTACAACCCAAGCCCGCCGAGGGCAACGCCCGCGACGACAAACGCCGTCAGAATTCTCGCCGGGGTCAGCTTAGTGCGATCTATAAGGACCTGACCTATCGCGCAGATCAGCCCGCCTACCAAAAATGCCTTTATATAGTCCATTTACAGCCCTCCGTTTCGGTCGTGCGACAGCCACACAAGATGAGATATTCCCGGCACCGACAGCCCCTGCTGACTCGACGTCGGGCTTAAAAGCGCGCCCGTTGCCGCAAAGAGCAGGTTTTTTATCCTCCCGGCTTTTATTTCGGGCAGTAAATACCCGCAGAGCATCGCGGCCGAGCATCCGCAGCCCGAACCTCCCGCGTGAACGTCCTGACTTTTTTCGTCATATATCATCCTGCCGCAGTCAAGGTGCCTCTCCCGAATGTTTACGCCGTCTTTTTCGAGCAGCTCGCACAAAAGCCGTGACCCGACGTTTCCGAGATCGCCCGTTACAATATAGTCGAAGTTTTCGGGGGAGCAGCCCGAGTCGCCGAAAAACTGCGACAGCGTAGAGTAAGCCGCAGGGGCCATCGCCGCCCCCATGTTGTTAGCGTCAGTTATGCCCTTGTCCTCGATTCTGCCGATAGTGACAGCCCTCACAAAAGGCGGCTCGTTCCCTTTTTCGAGCAGCAAAGCGCCCGAGGCCGTCGCCGTCCACTGAGAGGTCGGGGTTCGCTGATTGCCGTACGCAAGAGGAAAACGGTACTGCCGTTCTGCCGTGCAGAAATGCGAGGAGGTTATCGCTGCGGCAGTCTCGGCGGCTCCTCCGTCGGTCAGAAGCGCCGCCAGTAAAAGCCCCTCGGCCATGGTCGAGCACGCCCCGTATATCCCCAAAAACGGCAGCGAGAAATCCTTTGTGCCGAACGACGTTCCTATGCACTGGTCAAGAAGATCTCCGCCTATGAGCAAAGAAATGTCCCCCGGTTCTTTTCCTGCCTTTTCAAGGGCGTTTTGCAGGGCAAGCCCCTGCATGGCGCTCTCGGCAAGCTCGAAGCTCGGCTGGCCGAAGTAGCCGTCCTTGTCGATATAGTCAAAGCAGCCCGCGTAAGGCCCCTCGCCCTCTTTTTTTCCGCCGACGGCCGACGAAGAAATTACCGAAACGCCGTTTTCGAGCATGACGGTCGATCGGCCCATGCGAATTGACATATTATCACTTCCGTAAATTTTTTATTATTTTTTGCGGGAAATTCCTTAAATATTCTCATCCGCCTTGAAATCCCGAAAAAATTGTTGTATAATAGTCATAATCAATTATTGCAGCCGCCGGTTTTATGCAAAAGACGGCCGATCGCACCGAATCAGGAAGAGGAACAATACGGGAGGATACCATGAAAAATAATGTTTTAAAAATACTTTCGGCAGCGCTTGTAATATGCGTCGCTCTCACGGCATGCGGAAACCCCGAAGAGGAAAGGCCCGTCGTAGTCACCCGCGACCCTAACGTCCCCGCAAACCTTGTCACCGACCCGCCCGCGACGGACGAGCCCGAGCCCACCGCCATGACCGAGCCGGAGGCGGCGCCCGAATCGGAAACGACCGAGGCCGTAACAGAGCCCGCCCCCGAGACTGAGCCGCCCGAAACGCCCGCGCCCGAAACGACTGCCGAGGAGACCGAAACCGTGGAGGACGACCCGAGCGTTCCCGACACGAGGGCGATGGATTGCCTGAGACTTTTCAACTCTAAAAAAGTGCATGCCAAATACATCGCCGCCGCAAGCTACGACGGCTCGGAAATTTACACGACCTCGGTGGAATACTATATCGACGGCGAAAACGCGATATATCGGACAAATTCCGTACACAGGTTCTACCAGGGCAGAAAGATAACCATAATCGACGACGACAACAAGTTCTTCATGGTCTATGAGGACGACCCCGAACCCTACATCTACTTCGGCTACGGCCCGGAAAATTACACCCTTGTCTCGGAGAGCGACACCGAGGAGGTCTACGACATAGAATCCGAGGGCATACGCTCCACCTGGACGTTTGACGGCGACAAAATCAAGGTCCGCGACGTCTATTCGGACGGCTCTTTCTCGCTGTACGACGTTGAGATTTTAGACAGCGACACCTCCGGCATGGACTTCACCGTCCCGGCCAACTACGAAGAAGTCGACGCCGACGACTATGAATTCTACAAATAATTTTAAAGGAGAATAATTATGGTAACTATCGAAATGGAAAACGGCAAAAAAATCAGGCTTGAGCTCTGTCCCGAGGCGGCTCCCATAACGGTGAAAAACTTTGAGAAGCTCGTAAGCGAGGGCTTTTACGACGGGCTTATCTTCCACAGGGTCATCTCCGGGTTCATGATACAGGGCGGAGATCCCGAGGGCACCGGCATGGGCGGCGCAAAGGAAAAAATCAAGGGCGAGTTTCTGTCAAACGGCTGGAACAACCCCTTAAAGCACACAAGGGGCGTTATATCGATGGCGCGTTCGCAAAACCCCGATTCCGCTTCGTCTCAGTTTTTCATCATGCATAAGGACGCTCCCCATCTTGACGGACAGTACGCCGCGTTCGGCAGAGTCGTCGAGGGCATAGAGACCGTCGACGAGATAGCGTCTGCAAAGACCGACTTCAGGGACAGACCGCTGAAAGAGCAGAGAATAAAGAAAATCTATATAGAGGATTAGGGGATAGAGGATAGAGGATAGAAGTCGGAAATCTTCATGACCTATTTACAAAAAAGAATAAATATGTTATAATCAAAGTACAATAAGACAGCGTTTTGAAGTAGAGACCGTGCTGCTACGCACCCTTTGGGTCAAAAGAAATGCGGGAAGGGGCACACCCGCCAAAATGCTGCTTTTGCCCGCTTTGATTTCTCAAGGCGGGTTTTTTATCTCATCATTAGGGAGGCGATACCGTGCGCGTGACGTTGGAGGACAACCCGAGACTGCCCTATCTTCGGGACAAGACCGCGAAGCTTTCGCATCTTCCGGGCTGCTACATCATGAAAAACAAGGCCGGGACGATAATCTATATAGGCAAGGCGAAAAACCTGCACAACCGGGTATCGTCCTATTTTCGGGATTCGGAACACCTGCCGAAAGTCGCAAAGATGGTCTCGAACGTCTACGACTACGAGTTTATCGTCACCGATTCGGAGTACGAGGCGCTGGTCCTTGAAAATTCCCTCATAAAACAGCATAAGCCGAAGTACAACATCCTCCTCAAGGACGACAAGGGCTACAGCTATATAAAAATTTCCGATGAGGAGTACCCGCGAATCACCCGGGAAATGCAGAAAAAAGGCCCCGGAGAGTTCATCGGCCCCTACACCTCCTCCTTTACGTCAAAGCAGACCGTCGAGGAGGTCAACCGCGTATTCATGCTTCCGACATGCCGCAGAGTATTTCCGAGGGATTTCGGAAAGGAGCGGCCCTGCCTGAACTACCAGATAAAGCGCTGCATAGGGCTTTGCAGGGGCTGTTTCAAGCCGGACGAATACAGGGCGATAATCGACGAGGCGGTTGAGTATATAAAATCCGGGAGCACGGCTTCGGTGGAGTCGATGACCGCCGAGATGGAGGCCGCCGCCGAAAATCTCGAATTTGAGAGGGCGGCCATGCTCAGAGACCGCATTGCGGCAATTTCACGGGCCGCCGAGACCCAGAACGTCATAGGCAAGAACGTCCCCGACTGCGACGTGATAGCTTTTTCCCGAAACGGTCAGGAATGCTGCGCAGCCGTCCTCAATTACCGCGGCGGAAAGCTGACCGACAAGTCCGACTTTATTTTGGGCGAGACCGAGGACGAAAACGAGACCCGCGACGATTTTCTGACGCAGTATTATTCATACGGCGCAAGAATTCCGAAAGAAATCTATATCGACGAAGCGACCGACTCGAAAGAGGACATGGAGAGATTTTTCCGTGAAAAGTCGGGGCATGCGGTGCACATAAACGAGCCCAAACGCGGAGAGATGGCGACGCTTGTCAGGCTCGCCGCCTCAAACGCCGCGGAAAGGCTGTCCTTAAACGTCGGCAGAAGCGGCAGGGAGATAGCCACTCTTGAGGACATGGGAAAGCTTTTGGGGCTCGGAAAGCCGCCGCTTTATATCGAATGCTACGACATTTCAAACATCGCCTCCTCGAGCATGGTGGGCGGGATGGTGGTACTTGACAACGGCAGGCCCGCAAAGAGATTTTATAAAAAATTCAACATAAAAACCGTAGCCGAGCAGGACGACTACGCCTCGATGAGAGAGGTCTTAAAGCGGAGGTTTGAAAACTATTTCGATCCTGAGTGCAAAGACACCGGCTTTGCGACGATGCCTAACCTGATATTTTTGGACGGCGGAAAGGGACACGTCGCCGCCGTCGCGCCCATGCTCTCGGAGATGGGGGTAAAATGCCCGGTATACGGGCTTGTCAAGGACGACCGCCACCGCACAAGAGCCGTCGTATCCCCCGACGGCCGCGAAATAGTCATCTCGAAAAACAGGTCGGTTTTCAACATGCTGACAAGGCTTCAGGACGAAGTCCACAGGTATACCATATCTTTCCAGACGAGCAAGCACCGTGCCGAGACCCTCGAATCGGAGATAACGAAGATACCCGGCATAGGCCCGAAAAAGGCTCAGGCTCTGCTTCGGGAATTCAAGACCAAGCAGGCGCTCAGGGAGGCGACTCCCGGGGAGATAGCCAAGGTCATGAGAATAAGCGAGGACAAGGCCGAAGAGGTGATTTCGGGGTTTATTTCGGGCGTCAAATAATTTTTCAAAAACTATGGACAAACCGGCATATTTCGGTTATAATGTATAAAAAGGGCATATTATGAGACGGGCGGGAAAATATCCGCCGTTCAAGGAGCATATACTATGAGAGTGATAACCGGCAGCGCGAGAGGAAAGCGCTTAAGGACCCTCGACGGTCTCGAGGTCCGTCCGACCTCGGACAAGGTCAAGGAAGCCGTTTTTTCGATAATACAGTTCGACGTCCCGGGCGCTTCGGTCCTCGATTTGTTTTCGGGCAGCGGACAGCTCGGAATAGAAGCTTTGAGCAGAGGCGCAAAAAGCTGCGTATTCGTCGACAGGAGCCGCCAGAGCGTGGAATGTTCGCGCGAAAATATCGAGAGCTGCGGCTTTACAGAGCAGTCAAAAACCGTCAACGCCGACGTTCTGGAGTTCTTAAAAAGGCCCGGGGAGTATGATATAATACTTCTTGACCCGCCGTACAGGCAGGGGCTTATCGAGAAAGCGCTGCCGCTTTTGGGCGAACGCTTGGCACAGGATGGGATAATCGTCTGCGAACATGAGGGGGAGCTTGTACTGCCCGAAAAGATCGGCAGTCTTGTAAAGAAAAAGGACTATTCGTACGGAAAAAACGTCGCGCTGACGACGTATCGGTCGGAGGAATAAAATGGAAAGAATAGCTGTTTGCCCGGGATCGTTCGACCCCGTGACGCTTGGTCATATAGACATAATAACGCGTGCGGCGGCCTTGTTTGACAGGGTCATCGTCTTAGTGTCGAAAAACGTCGACAAGCACCCGGTGTTCACTGCCGAGGAGCGGGTCGGGCTGATAAAAAAAGCTCTGCCGGGGATAAAAAACGTCGCGGTGGAGTCGTTCGACGGACTGCTCGCCGACTATGTAAGAGAGAAAAAAGCATGCGCCATAGTAAAGGGAATTCGGGCCATGACGGACTTTGAAAACGAGTTTCAGATGGCGCTTGTGAACCGAAAGCTCTACGGAGAGGCCGAGACGGTGTTTTTGGTCGCAAGGTCGGAGAACATGTATCTCAGTTCCTCCGTCGTCCGCCAGATAGCCTCGTTCGGCGGGGATATCGAGAGCTTCGTGCCGAAAGAGATCGCCGGAATAATAACGGAAAGACTTTATAAGAATCAGGAGGCAGAAAAATGACTATCGACGAAATTTTAGAGATGATGGACGACCTTATCGACAAGTCGGTGACGGTGCCTTTTTCCAACAAGAAGTGCATGATCGACTCGGAAAAGCTCAGGGAGTATATCGACAACATCCGCTATAACCTCCCCACCGAAATAAAGCGCGCCAAGGAGATGGTCGCCGACCGCTCCGATATATTAAACGACGCGAACGCCAAGGCCGAGGAGATCATTAAAGAGGCCGAGGAGCGCGCAAAGGTTTTGGTTTCCGAGAGCGAGATCGTCAAGCGCGCCCAAGAGACCGCCGACGAGCTGACCGCGCAGGCCAAGGCGATGGACTTGAGCATTAGAAACGCGATGACGGATAAGCTGACCGCCACTCTCAGCGAGGCCGAAAAGGCGCTCGGCAAGTCCCTTAAAGAGATAAAGACGATGCACGAAGCGGTAAAATCCGCCTCCGAGGGCAAGTAAAGTAATAATGACAAAAATTCCGCACTGTGTAATAATACGCAGTGCGGGTTTTGCGTTGTACTCCCACAAAACACAATCGTTTTTCACAAAAACACACCTTGAATTGCCCGAATATTTCGTATCTTTTGGGGGTTGACTAAATCGGTCTTAAATAATATAATATACTAAGCTGTGTATCAGAATGTTTCACAAGGAGCGATAGACTTGTCAACCAAAGTAGTTAAGTTCGGCGGAAGCTCTTTAGCGGACGCCAATCAGTTTAAAAAAGTTGCGGGTATCATCAAGGCCGAGCCGTCAAGAAAATATGTTGTCCCGTCGGCTCCCGGCAAGCGATTCTCAAAGGATACAAAGGTCACGGATATGCTTTATGCATGCTACGACGCGGCCGCAAGAGGCGCCGATTTCACCGAGATGTTCGAGGCCATCGTCGCAAGATATACCGATATAATCAAAGACCTCGGCCTCGGCATTGAGATGGAGAGCCGTCTTATGAAAGAATTTTCCACCATAAGGATGAGCTTTCTTGCCCGTGCCGGACGGGACTATGCCGCCTCAAGGGGCGAATACCTCAACGGTATCATTCTTGCCGAGTACCTCGGATTTGAATTTGTCGACGCGGCCGACGTCATCTTTTTCGGCGAGGACGGAAAGCTTAAGCTGAAAGAGACCTGCAACGCCGTCCGCGAAAGGCTTGAGGAGCTTGGGAACGCCGTTATACCGGGGTTCTACGGCTCTATGCCCAACGACACCGTCAAGACGTTTTCACGCGGTGGCTCCGATATAACCGGCGCTATAGTTGCGGCGGCCGTGGGAGCCGACGTCTATGAAAACTGGACCGATATTTCGGGGTATCTCGTATGCGACCCGAGGATAGTGCCCGACCCCGAACCCGTAAAAATAATCACCTACAGAGAGCTCAGGGAGCTCGCATACATGGGCGCGCAGGTCTTTCACGAGGACGCTATTTTCCCCGTGCGTCAAGCCGGCATACCTATAAACATAAGAAACACCAACCGCCCCGAGGACGAGGGCACCATGATAGTCGAGGACGCCCCCGACGACACCTCCCCCTACGTCATCACCGGCATCGCCGGCAAGAGGGGCTTCGTCACCGTCACGATCGAAAAGGATATGATGAACAGCGAGCTCGGCTTCGGCAGGAGGATACTTGAGGCGTTCGAGGACAACGGAGTCAGCTTCGAGCACATGCCGTCGGGCATCGACACGATGTCGATAATCGTCCACAAGGACGAGTTCGAGGCCAAGGAGAAGCAGATTTTAGGCGAAATAGAGTCGTCCTGCAAGCCGGACAAAATTGAGATAGACCGCGACGTCGCGCTTTTGGCGGTCGTCGGCAGGGGCATGAAGTCCCAGCGCGGAACGGCCGCGAGGATATTTGCGGCGCTCGCGCATGCCAAAGTCAACGTCAAGATGATAGACCAGGGTTCGAGCGAGCTTAACGTCATCGTCGGCATCGCCTCGGAAGATTTCGAGGCGTCCGTCAAGGCCGTTTACGATATTTTCGTGACGCAGAGGCTATAAAAAACGGAATATGATGAACCGCACCGTGCTGTAAAGCAAGGTGCGGGTTTTTGTGGGGGAGGGCTCATAAAAGGGGTTATGTGGGATGGTTAGGAAAATAGCGCTTACTTTTCCCGGCTTAGCCGGGCGCGCGCTGAAATTAAATCGTCGGCGCTCTTTTTGCCCGCCGATAAAGGTTCATGCCGCAAAGCCCTGTCGTTTGCCTCCCCTATATAAATAGTACCCCTCCCGATCCGCGAGAAAGATCCCCTCGATTTCCTCAAAAATTCTCACCCCGGATTCTCGGGCTCGCGTACCCTCTCTCACACCGGATTTATGCAAAATAGCTAAAAAATCCGACGGGGGGGGGTAAATTTGTTTACTATTTTGTCCAAAAACCACTTGCTTTATTAACTTCAATTTGATAAAATAGTTTTTATAATAACACCGGTGTGTCATGCCATGTCCGCATGGTGCTGTTTGCAAAATATCTTCCGAAAGGAGAAATTATATGAAACGATTCTTAGCGCTGCTCCTTGCATTGACGATGACGCTTTCGATCGCGCCCGCCGAGGTCTTCGCGGTCCCCGCAGAGCCCGATATATCGGCTTCTGCCGACGTGACCGAACAGCTTCCCGCCGACGCTGAGGAGCCCGAACAGCTTCCCGATTCAAACGGCGGCGAAGCGGCCGCGCCCGGGGAGACCGAAGCTCCTCCTGCGGCTGATGAGGACGTCGCACCACCGGCGGATACCGTCGACCCGGCAGAGCCCGCAGACCCTGTCGACCCGGTTCTTCCAGTCGAGCCCGAGGTCCCGGGCATTGAAACCGACGGTCTTCCCGTTATCGGCGGACAGCTCCCTGCCCCCGAAATTCCGACGGGCCCGTCCGATTCGGTGATACTGCCCTTTGACTACGGCATCGCCCTTATGTCGATACCCGTCGCCGATAATACATATTATGCGGCCGCCGGGTCTGCGCAGGCCTCGCTTTCTTATATCTATATTCCCGACGAGTATAGAATATCAAGCGGCTATAAGAGAGTATTTGCAGTCGACGACAGCGGCAATATCGTAGCCTCGACCGACCCTGCCGACTCGAATTCTGCGTCCTCATCCTCCGCCACTCTCTATTTCGTAAGAGAGCCTGTGGCAGGCGAAAAGTTTGCTCTCAAGCTCTACGGCGGCACGGTCAGCGACGCCAACGCCTACGACATCGGCACCTTAGAGATAGTCGCCGACCCGATAGTCACCGAAGTATCGTTTAGAACCGCTTTCTCTACCGACAGTGCAAGCTATGGCATCGACGTTGAGATCGCCGGTTTAAAGGGCGAGCCCGATACCGACTATCTTGTAACGATTATAGATGACGCCGGCGCGGTCGTCGCTTCTTCCGGTGTGAGCGGCGGCGGATTCCGTTATATGCAGTATTACAGCTCATTTGATAAGTCCGTAAGTCTCTCCTATAATCTTGCAAGGACTGCCGAGCTCGACTCGTCCAAGGTCTATTCCGTCAAGGTGTCGAGGACCGACGGCGGAGTCCTTTACTCCACGGCCAAAACCGCGAGCATGACCCCCGAAGAGCACGTTGCAGCTATGGCGATTGCTGCGGAGGCTGCCGGCCCCGTCAGTATCGCCGACGTTACTATCGACTCCACCAACTCCGCGCTCCTTGTCAAGCTTGAGAACTTCATGGCGGATACCGATTACAACGTGGCGGTCTATGCCACAACGTTCACAAGCTATATGACCGTTACCGCCAAGCCCAACGAAAACGGCGTTATCACCGTTCCCCTGACGTCCTGGCTCGGTTCCGAATACGGAATAAGCCCCAACATGACCTATAACGTTTCGGTCTCCGGCCCCAACGGTTCCGCCAGTAAAGCGGTCTACCCGTCCTCCGTTCCCGATTCGACGTTCATGACCATTATGAGCATGAACTCCACCTATCTCTATAAGAGCTCGTCGACGGAGTATACCGTTGCCACAACGGGCTACAACAATGCCGCTAAGGCTATCTATGAAGCAGATAATCCGACCATTGAACTCAGAAAACTCAACTACAGTTCCACAGGTACTCTAACAAGCTCTACTCGCGTCGGCAGCTTTACCATCTCCGAGAAAAACGTTGTTCACACCTATATAAACAATACTATAGTGGACGTTTATCAGTTCTCGGGCACCGTCAGGCCCACCGCGGCCCTGTCGATGACAAATACCTTAAGCTATGCTCTGTACTATAATAACAAGCTTTGGTCCTATGTCTACGGCATTTACGATTCCGCACCAGGAACTGCCGGCACCGCTACCCTGAACGTCAGCGGATTCAACGCCCTTACCGGTAAAGTTTATTCCGTTGCCCCCGACGGCTCATACAACAGTTTCGGCTCTGTCGGCATTACCAAGAGGGTCCTTTGGTCCGTTCTCGGCAAAATAGGGATCAGCTTCTATGCCTACGGTGCGAATGCCGAAAAGCTCACCGTCAAGGTCATGGACTCCGAGGGCAATGTCGTAATGACCAAGGAGTCTGCCGGCACCGCCACTACCGGTTCCACCAGCTTTAACCATGTCGTATACTTCGACAAGCCCGCGTCCGGCCTCACCACCGGCGAATTCTACACGATAACCGCCACCGACGGCACCTCCGTCGTAAACGTTGCGGATAATGTAGAGTATTCCGGCGACAAGGTCATTCCCATCATGTCCCTGAACTCCTATTCATATGAAACCGGCGAGTTCTCGGTCTCGTCCTCGGTCAGTAATTTCGGCATTGCAAACGACTATTACCCGAGAAACTACACCATCGAGGATGTTCAGTCCAACAAATTCCCCATAAGAAGACTCAGCGACGGCAAGGTCTTTGACGGTTCGTTCGTCCAAAAGGCCGAAGCCAACGGCATGCCTTACCTGACATATAAGACGGCCGAGCCGCTTACGTTCGGCATGTATAATACCGGCAGCTACTCAAGTGTCCTTATACCGTCCGCCAACGCCCCGAAAGTCGGCCCCGGCGGCTCTCAGGTCGGCGACGAGATAAATATTACCGGCGCCAAGAACTTCCCGACCGGCAACTATACCGGCTATATCCTATATTATAATTATTCGGATAGAGGATACTACTGGAGCAAGGTCCCGCTCACCGTAAGCGACGGCTCCGTCAAGTTTACGATGACCGATCTTATGAAGCAGTTTAACGGCGCGACCATGTCGCTTTTCATCTTCTGCAACGAACAGCTCGTGACTTCTACAACTTTCTATTACTACCAGTCGTCGGCCTCCACCACCCCCACTCCCGGCCCGGGCACTCAGCTTCCCTATGAAACGATTGACGCTACGGTATACGCGGTAAACAGAAGCGTTTTAAGCGGTAACCCTAACGCTATAAGAGGCTACAGCCCCTTAAGAAGCTACTCCTTTGTATCTTCAAGCGCTATCGCTTTCATGGTCACTGCTGCGGACAAATATACGTCCTATCGCTATGCGACCGACGAGAATTCGCTTAAGAGCAAGTCTTATTCATCTCTTACTCAGTATAAGGTCAATGATTTCGGCGACCAGTATAAGGCAGCGCAGTTTAACTACGACCTTTCAAAAGAGGGCTGGACCAACTTCTACTTCCAGTTTAAGGATTCAAGCGGCAATGAAAGTACGGTGCTTCCGTTCTCGGTGCTCTATGTAAAGTCCTCCGCTGACCCGAAGATCACCTCTGTAGCTTTCCCGTCAAGCAGTCTCTTCCAGCATGACGAAGTGGTTCTTGTTCCTACAAACTCCGCTGTTCCGGTCGTTATCCATTGCAACGACCCGAGCATTCCCGCATCCGGAAGGATATACTTTATGCCGGTGTTTGAAAAGGGTGCGCTAAATTCAGGCGGCAGCGCAGTGACCATATCCGGCGTAGATAAGTGTCAGGGGCATGAAAACTGCTATACCGTATTCGGCTATATATACAGTTTGGCAAGTATTAAGACATATGAGGAACAGTACGGCAAACTCACGGCTTTAAGATTCTATTCTGAGGTCGGCAACACGGAAGCCCTGACCAACTATTACGAGATCAAGGCAAGCTTTGACGATACCGTCCCGCTTGAGGAGAAAAACCTTTCTATCCAGGTCAGCAGCTCCTACATAAACTCCAAGACCAAGATCAACGGCTTCGGAGCGATCCCGGGCGCGTCCGTTACAGTGACGTTCACGGGCAACGGCACCCATACCGTGACCGTTAACGCCGACAGCGACGGAATGTTCGTGTTCACTGCTCCCGAGGCTGCGGAAGAGGGTTACTACACCGTCACCGCAACCTGCACAAAGGACGACGTGACCCGCACTACCAAGAACAATTACTCGTTCACCATAGACAACACGGCTCCTAAAATCACCAACGGCACCGCCAGAATAAACAGCGATAACCCGAACAACGGCGAGGACGGCGCTATTATCACCTGGAGCAACGACGATTACAACGCCCTTATCACCCTCAAGAAGATAGAGGGAGATGTCGAAACGACGCTTATTGACGGCGTGCGGGTAGGCAACAGGTCGTATATCGACGTCGAGCCTGTCACCCTGACGACAAAATATGTCATCTACGCGGTCGACCAGGCCGGCAACAAGTCCGAAGAGGTCATTATCACATTTGAGGACAAAGAGCCGCCGACGAGCCCCACCGGCCTCAAGGTCAAAGAGCGCACCACCGTAATGATAACTCTTACATGGAATGCTGCAAAGGATAACGTCGGAGTTGAAAAGTATATCATCACCAGAACCGACGATGACGGCAACGACCCGCATACCTTTGAAGTCCCCGGCGATACTCTCGAATTCAAGGACGAGGGTCTCACCATGGAAACCTACTACAGATACTCTGTCGTAGCAGTCGACTATTCCGGAAACGAATCTGAACCCAGAACATACAGGACTCAGTCAGCGCGCTTCGGCATTGGCACAGCGTCCTACACCGCCGGTAGCAACTATATGCAGGTTCAAGCTTCGGATACAGAAAATATGATTATTTCCGGCGTTGTGAATCTGTACGGCAACTCAACCGAGAGCCTGTATGATTACTCCAAGATCAAGGTAATACTTCAGTACAGAATCAAGGAATCGGGGGACGAGTGGAGCGAGCTTGAGACTGTAGAGGATCCTGCTGACCCTCAGAACAGGCTCTTCACTATCGACCTTACCACCTTGGTCGACAAACCCGGCAGCTATGAATATCAGTTCATAGGAACCGATATGTACGGAGAAGTAGCTTACGGATATGCGATAAGCTCTTACAAGAGACCGTATTACTTTGATATTTTAAATGACACCACTAAGCCCACCTTTGAGCTTATAGAACCTGCAAACGGCGTGGGCGGAACGATATCCGTCGAAAGAGAGCTCGCCATCAGAGCCGAGGCTAAAGACGACGTTATGGTAAAGGACGCCATCTTCTACGGCTATATCAACGACGATGAAGAGCCTGCTGCACAGTGGAGCTTTGAGGTCAACTCAAAGGTACAGAGAGCAAGATGGGTATTTACCCCGATAGAGCTTAAAGGCAAGGTAAAGACTAACGATAAGCTCAGAATAGTGCTCACGGCTATCGATACCTCCGGCAACGTCTCCGAGCCTGTTTCGGTGACTTACACCATCAACGCCGACAAGCCGAACCCGGTAAGAAATCTTGTCGTTAAAGAGCGCAGCAACGATATCTACCTCGATTGGGACAGACCCGAGGGCTATGACGTAAGCAAGATTCTTGAAGACGCTTACACTATTTATCGTTCAACGTCTCCCGACGGCCCGTTCGAGAAGATCGGCACTGTTTGGGAGTGGCCGAGAAGTTCGATGATGAATACATCCTACTTCACCGACTCCACCATCCCCGAGGCCGGGACCTATTACTACTATGTAACGGCTAAAAACGAGGTCGGCAACGAAAGCGACCCGAGTGAGATAATCGAAGCCAAATGCGCTTTGGATTATGAGTCCCCGGTCATCACGCTGTTCACCCCCGAGGACGGCGCCGAACAGAGAAAGACCGTCAAGCTCTTCGCCTCCGCGACCGACAATTACAAGCTCGGCCAGGCAGTCTTTGAGTATCAAAAGGCCGGCGATGAAAAGTGGACGGCCATAAAGACTGTAAAGCTTGAGGAAGAGGCCCGCGATACCGTCGGTTCGTTCTCCGGCGACTGGGATATCTCCAAGCTTGAGGAGGGCGAATACACCGTCAAGGTAAGTGTTTACGACGCTTCCGCAGTCGATGGCAGCCACAAGGCTAACGCTCCTGCCGTAAAGACAGCGACAATTAAAGTGCTTAAATATTCTGCACCTGTAGCGCCGGTACTTTCGGTCGAGACCACAAACTCCACCGCAACGCTCACCTGGACCTACTCCGGCGACATCGACGGCGTAGCCAAGTTCGAGATATATACCTGCGACGCCGAAAAGGGCGAATTCAAGCTCTTTAAGACGGTCGCTCCGAGCGCATTAAGCTATGAATTCAGCCTTGATAAGAACGCCTACTACAATGTCAAGGCGGTAGACGTTTACGGCGAGTCGGCAGTCTCCAACACCGTCAACGCCGTGCTCAAGCCCACCGACAGCGAAAAGCCCGTGGCGGTCATCTCCCCCGAGAACGACATCATCGCGGCGGTCGGCGAGCCTGTCAAGCTTTCCGCGGAGCTTTCCTCCGATAACACGGGAATAGTTTCCTATGAATGGCAGTTCGGCGACGGACTTTCGAGCACCGGAGTAAACGTCACTCACACATATACCGCCGACAACGACTACACCGTGACCCTGACCGTTAAGGACGCTGCGGGCAACGTCGGCACCGCTGACGCAAATGTAAAGGTAGTGGATCTTTCCTCTAACTCCGAGTATCTCAAGCTCGAGCTTACGGTAGTTGACGGAGCGGTCGGCGCATCCAAGACCGTCCCCGGAGCAATGCTTACATTCCACACCGAGGACAGCACGATTCTTGATAAGACCTATACTGCCGACGAAAACGGCAAGATAAGCGTTATCCTCAAGAAAGCCGTTTACACGGTAAGCTGCATAGCCTCGGGCTACAGCCAGACGACGAAGACATTAAACCTCGTTCCCTATACGGGCACGTTTGAGCAGCTCTTCGCCATATCCTCCGGCAATCTCGTCAGCGGCGAGCTCACCGCCAAGGAAATGACCAAGGAGGAGATAATCGAGGCCGGCATCGACTACAGCGACCCCAGAAACCAGCATATCGACAAGTTTACCGTGACCCTTAAATTCTACGAGGGGCTTGATGTCAAGTATGAAGTCGTACTCGGCCACAAGAACAGAGAAACCGGCGAATTTACGACCGGAGGTCCTGTTCATCTTGAGCACGAGAGTAAAGGCGTCAACGGTGACGGCGACATAATAAGCGTTTGGGCCTACCCGATCTCCGAACACTTCCTGCTCGTCATTTACGGCGAGGCGCACTGGCTCAAGGAGATGTACCAGGTCGACCTCATGGTCTTAAACGGAAACCGGGTTGAGCACCTTGAAGACGTCAAGGCGGAGCTTGTTCTCCCCGACGGCCTGAGCTTTGCCGCCATGAACGCAGGCTCACAGTCCGCCGAGCAGTATGCCGACATAATAGGCTCGTCCGAATCCAAGACATTTACATGGTATGTAAGAGGCGATAAAGAGGGTTCATACTATCTGACCGCCAACGTCAACGCGGTCTCCGTCGAGGGAGCGGCGTCATCCGACGTATCCGAGACATATAAGACTTCGGAGCCTATCAGGGTCTACGCGGGAAGCGCGCTTCAGATGACCGTCACGGCGCCCAGCCTCGCAAGACGCGGCGAAATGTACTACGTCCAGATAGACCTTGAGAACGTTTCCGACAAGCCTATTTACGATCTGGTGTTCCATATCGACGGAGTTGAGCAGTACAAGGTTCTGGATTACAAGGACGATGAGAAGATGATACTTCTTGATTCCACTACAAAGGACCTCACCGTTCCTGCCAAGGTATTTAACCCCGGCGACAAGATACGAGTCACTATCGGCACTAACATCTTGTTCAACGGCGCTGTAGAGCTGATAAGATACTCTAAATTCTCGGCAATCCTTGACCCTGTTTATGTTCTTTCGCTTATGTCCAAGGCTTCGCTTGAGGGCTCCACAACTTCGATACCCTGCAAATGCATAATTGAGCCGGTCGGCAAGGTAGGACTCCTTGACGGCACGATAGCCGAGGGCATTGAGCGCTACTTCGGCTTTGAGAAGCTTCTCGGCTACAAGAAAGACTTCGACTTCACCGGCTCCGCCATAGAGGTCCTCGGAGAGATATTCGACATCCCGATGGTCTCCGAAGCGATGACAACCTTAGAACTTTTGGACGTCGAGAGCGAGTACACTTATGACGTGACTATCGAGCACGGTACTCCCGGAGCAAACACCATCTCCGGCAACGTTGTCGAGATCGAGAGCGCCAACACCGAAAACAGCTACATCGACGCTTCGTCCGGCAGCATGAAGCTGACAAGCGGCGGCCTGAACATCAAGGCGGTCGCTCCCGGCGAAGAAAGGGTAATTATCAAGGCGGTACCCGCCGACCCCGAGAAGAATGAAGAGAGGACGTATGAATTCAACTTCATCGTCACTGACGGAGAGATCAAGAGCACCGTTACCGCCGAGCCGAACGGCGCGGAGACGGTATATGTTGACTCCGCAGAAGCCGTAAAAGCGCTTGAAGACCTTACCGAGCAGGCGCTTGAAGAGGCTACGGATAATCCTTATGAGCATTTCGATTCGGTATATGCGATAGACTCCGGCGCGGACGACGCTCATGTAGGACTTAAGGCCGCTGAAATAAGCGCGGTCATGGGCAGAGATTTTGTGACCCATATTGGAATTGAGAGTGAAAATGCAGACGTTAAACTTGACAGAAAGGTTATCGAGCAGCTGTCCGGCAAGGATATGGCGGTCGATGTAGTTAAACTCACCGAGGATGAAGCTGCGTCGAAATTCGGCGAGACCTACAAGACCAGCCCGACCTACGAGGTAACTCTTAAGTCCGGCGGCGCCGAGGTAAGCGAGCTCAAGGGCAAGGCAGAGATAGCTATTCCCTATAAGTTTGCCTCCGGCGAGGACAAGAACTCCATCGTCGTTCAGCACATCGACGACGGCGGCAATGCCGAGCAGCTCGACTTCGAGTACAAGGACGGCAGCGTGGTCTTTGAGACCGACAGCTTCTCCTGCTTCAGGATAACCAAGCTCACCGACGAGCTGCCTAAGAGCAGTCCCGAGATTACGGGCGACATATTCTCCGGAGGAAAGCTCAAGGCAGCCGTCGAGGGCGCAGAGGACGGAGACCTCGTCTACAAGTGGTACCGCGGAGACAACTTCGACGAGCCCATCTATGTAGGCGCCGAGTACACCGTCCGGCCCGAGGATTCCGAGCAGAAGCTCACCGTAAGGGCCTACGGCACCGGCGATCCTTACTCCGAAGATCTTTACGTCAGCGCCGAGATCGAGATACCCGACCTGAGCGAGACCTACATCAAGGGCGACGTAAACAACGACGGAAGAGTAAACCTCTTGGATGTAAACCTCGTCATAGACTATATTTCCAACGGCTATAGCTCCGAGGGCATGAAAGTCTTTATCAAGCCCGCCGCCTATATCAATGACGACAGTGCAATAAATGTTCTTGACGTTAATGCGCTCATTGACCTTATCACATCATGATGCGTCAGAGCCGGCTAAAAGGAGGAATTCATAAGATGAAAAAGATAATTGCGGCTTTTCTTTCAGCAGTCATTCTGTGTGCTGCGCTCCTTGTGAGCGCGGCCGCAGAGGGCGCGCCGAAGATAGAAGTCAAGGTGCTCAACGACTATGTATACGGCGAGAGCACCGAAGTAAAGGCTGAACTGTGGATCTATGACAACCCCTCTTCCAGAGGATTCCAGGCCACGCTCACATTCCCGGAATTTGTGTCGGACGTCAAGTCAACATATGTTTCCACTCTTCCCGGCGGATTCCATGACAAAGGAAACTATCTGAAAGATTCCCACACAATGATAATGTTGTATTCGACCAGCGAGGTCGCCGATTTCAGCGGCAAAATAGCCGATTTAACGCTTACTATCGATGAGACAAAGGTAAATTATCAGGACCCCATCAATATCAAGCTGAGCGAAATAATCGTAGCCTCAGCGGACGACCAGGAAATTCCCGGCGTTACGGTCACAGAGCCTGAGGCCGAGGAGCAGCACGACGTTGCCTGTTCCCACCCCGCTTCAAAGCAGATACAGCGTGAAAAGCAAGAAGCCGACTGCACCAAAGAGGGCAAGGAGGCTTGGATAGAATGCGGATTCTGCCACGAGACGGTCTCGGGCGGAGACGTTATCCCGAAGACCTCTCACACTTCCGCCGACGGCAAGCTTTATTATGACGAGACCGCAAACCCCGGCAAGCACTGGAAAGTCTGCGACGTCTGCGGCGAAATGTTTGACATCGTGAATCACGCCGTCCCCGACGGAGCCGAGTACCAGACCGACCTTGAGAATCACTGGTACGTCTGCGAGTGCGGTGCCGAAATCGAAAAAGAGGCCCACACCAAGGACGACAAGGGCTACTGCGACGTATGTAAGAAGATAGCCCATGAGCATGAGTATGTTCGGAAATCCGACGACGATCAGCACTGGTACGAATGCTCGGTCTGCGGCGAGCTTCAGGGCGTTCGTGAGGACCATAAGTGGGAGGACAGCCGTATCATCAAGGACGCGACCTGCTATGCCGACGGTGAAAAGGAAGTAAAGTGTTCGGTCTGCGAAAAGACCAAGACAGTCGCCATCACCGACAGACCCGAGCATACCTGGTCCGAGGACTGGCATACCGACGATACCGACCCCGACCATCACTGGAAAGTCTGCACCGTTAAGGAATGCGGCGCCAAGGGCGAGGTCAAGGAGCACAACATGAGCGGAACATGGGTCGATTCCGGCGACGGCAAGACCCACTATCAGGAGTGCACCGACTGCCGCAGCAAGGTCGTTAAGGACCATGCCGGCGGAGAGGCCACCTGCACCGAAAAGGCAGTCTGCGCCGACTGTGAGGCCACTTATGGCGAAATCGATAAGGACAACCACACCGGCGTCGACAAGAGCAATATGCTCCACGACGACGAGCACCACTACTACGTCTGCGACGACTGCGGCGAGCAGGTATTTGTCGAGAGCCATGATATAGAGGTTTTGCATGACGCCGAGGGCCACTGGAAGCACTGCAAGACAGAGGGCTGCGGATATGAGAGCGAAAAGGAAGAGCACACCGCGAGCAGCGAGCTTAGGTGCGACCCGACCGGCCACTGGAAGGTCTGCACTTCCTGCGGCGAAAAGATGGACTTTGACGCTCACACCGGTGCCGTATTCACTCCCGGAGCAAGCGCCACCGCCACCGAGGACGGCCTCCTTGCCAACTGGTACTGCCCGGGCTGCGGAAAGTACTTCTTGGCGGATGAAAACGGCGGCATAGGCAACGGCCCGATAGATTATCAGAATCTCATTGTGAGCCGCAATTCCGGCTGCAACGGCAGCCATGCGATAGTAAGCGTTCCTGCAAACGACAGCTATCATTTGAATATCTGCTCTAAGGGATGCGGATTTGTCATCCCCGTTCCCCACACATTCTTCGGCGACATCTGCTCCTACTGCGGCTACGTCCGCACGGCGATAGCTCAGCCCGAGTTCACCGACGTGACCACGCCCGTAGAAGCGGCCTCCGCTGATGAAACGGCCGAGAACGCGAGCGGGTATATGGGAGCGCTGTTTGCTTTAGCAGTTGCGGCAGCTCTCGGCGTCGCCGCCAAACGTGCCCTGAGATAATCCGATCTCCTATAATTCATAGTTCCCCCGGAAGCAGAGCAGTTAGCTTTCGGGGGAGTTTTCTGTATTAAAAAAGCCCCACTTCCGTGAGGCTTCATCATATCATCAATCAAACGTCACCCAATCGAACTCCGCCTCGCCGTCGCCTATAAACTCAAAGTAAACGGCGCGCTTACCGATAATTCCCGAGGTGATAGTAGCGGTGTTCTCGCCCGACTGCATGTCAAACTCGGCTATTATTTTCCCACGCCAGCTGTCGACCCTGACCTTTACGCTCATCTTCCCCTTGACCGCGCCCGAAACCGTCACGCTCTTGGGCGAATTCATGCCGAATTGCAGGTACCTGAACCCGACCGTCGTGCCGTTTTTGATGTTCACGACAGGCGCAGAGACCCCGTCTTTCTGCTCATAAACCGCCTTGACATAGGCCTGGTGAAGCGGGCTTATATGGCAGGCATACCCCGCGGAAATCAGCTTATATGCGTCGATTCCGTTCACGCTCGCGCCCGATGAGGTCATCTCGACAGGCTTTGAGCTGACCGGCTCGCCGTTTACATAGGTTATATCGCCGATGTAGATTTTCCCGTCTTTGCCGATGGCGATGTCGACAGGCTCTATCATCCCTTGGCGGGCGAATTCGTCGGTGCCGGTGTGGCGATGATAAAAGATGTACCATTGCCCGTTTATCTCGACCAAGCCGCCGTGATTGTTGCCCCAGCGGTAAGTTTGCTGACCCGTGCCGTCGGGCATTCTGAGAATTTCTCCGCCGTTAAAGGATATATCCCCGCCGTCTTGGAAGCCGTCCAAGGGGCTGTCCGACCATTTGTAGCTCAAAAAGCCGTTGCAGGGCTCATATACCCCTAATTCCGGCACCGGGGTCATGTATCTCTTTGAATATAAATAAACATATTTTCCGCCTATTTTTCGCGGGCTTGAAGCCTCGAAGAACGAATCGCGCAGGCTTATGTGCTCGGTGTCGGCGTTTGGGTTCCAGCCGTCGGGGACGTGACCCATCGGATGAGCATGAAGCGTGCCCTCTTTGATTGTCGCCATGTCGTCCTCAAGCTCTGCGCAGTAACAGCCGCAGAACCCCCAGTAGGCGTAAACTCTCCCGTCGTCGTCGACTAAAACGCCGGGGTCGAAGCCCAATTTTGTCGGCTTCGGGTCGGTGAAAGGCCCGGCAGGATTTTTCGAGGACGCGACGACTATCCTGCCGCCGCACTGTTCCGCGGCATAGAGATAAAACGTGTCGCCCTTTTGCACGACGTCTGGCGCATAGAGCACCGAATTATCGGCGGCGGTGTAGCATACCCCGTGGTATGTCCAGTCGGTCAGATCGTCTACGGGAGCGCTCCAGACGACCTGGTCGCGGCCGCAGTAGGCGGTCTTTAAGGTGTCGTGGGAGCCGTAGACGTAGACCCGTTTTTCGCCGTTGTACTCAAAGACTCTCGGCTCGCCGTCGGGGATGTGTTCCCAGAGCGGGAGATACGGGTTAGCTGATCTTAAGCGTTCTTTCATAATGTCCTCCTGTTTTAAAATTTTTTACGAAAGATATTTTATCATGGCTTCTCTTGCGCCCGGAAGATCTTCGTTTTTCTCCAAAGCGTCAAGGCCCATTATTTTATTCAGCGTTTTGCTCTCGGACTCATAAATGTAGAGATTTTCCGTGTCTATTACTATGACCCGGTCGGGTATGAGGCGGTCGGCGGGGACTTTTTTCTTTTCAAGGGTTATCTCGTCGAGGCGGCAGTACTGCTCAAGCTGTTCCTCAAGCTTATTTTCCGCAGAGACGTTAAGCTTTACTTCGACCGCGCATAATTTTCCGCCGATTCTTATGCAGTTGTCCGCCCTGCCCGTCCACATGCCTCCGCGGTAGCAGTTACATTCCTCAAAAAATTTTTTCGTATCGCCTACAGCCCTTAAAAAGTAGTCGACGTAGTATCTTCTGAACTGGATCTCCAAAAAGAATGAACGCCGGTAGGAGCGCGTTACCCTAAGCCAATTCCCGGGGTTTATATCTTTTAGCGGCAGGGGCGTGGCACGGCTGTTTATCACATACTCCGGCAGGGGATTTTTTCTCAGAATCAGCTCTTTTAGCTTCTCGAAGTCGTCGCCTAAAACGGCGGTGATGGAGCTCTGACGGGAAACGAAAATAAAGTCGGAAAATTCCGAAATATCCACGGGATTTTCAAGGACGTGCAGGTCGCCGATAGCGGCGAATACTTTTCCTTTCCAGTGCAGACCTTCGTTGTCGGCGAATTCGTCGTAAAAAGGTCGATGCAAAACTCGTCCCACTGCAAAGATTTTTCCGCCGCATTTTTTGTATAACGCCCTTGCCCTTTGAAGCCAGTAAAAAAGAGTATCGCTGCCCTCGGGTTTTTCGCGCTCAATCTCTATTTCAAGCCGTCTTATGGTGTTTATAGCGGTTTTGGCATGGAAAAAGAAAACAATATCATTCGGCATTGCCCACTTCGGCATAGTCCACTCGGTTTCACTGTTATGTAAAATGTCTTCAACGTCATAACGTCCGACTTCATATGCAAAATACCGCAGCTCGTCCACGGATTTCGGAAAGCTGATATTGTTTATCACGGCCTGAACGTTTACAGTTTTTTTCATCAATACTCCCTATACTCCCCGGCGAGCATGAGAAGCGAAAACAGATAGAGGCAGTTGTCGTAATATCTTCTCTTGCCCTCCCTCAGCGGGGTCTCGAAAAGCTCCTTGGCAAGCCTTTTTGCAAGCTCTTTTTCGTCGTCGTCCGCGCCGTCTAAAGCGGCTATCGAGGCGGCGGCCTTTGTCGCCTTTATCGCCAAGGGATGCATGGCCTTAACATCGGTGAGCGTTCCGTCGGGGCGGGGGACTACGGCCCAATTCTCGCCCGCGTTTTCAAAATATCGCTGAACTTTGCGGCACTCTTCGGGCTGCCAAGGGTCCGCCTTGTTCCATGCCCAGTCGAGCGCGATGTTATAAACGGTGCGGTAGCTGTCGGAGTAGTGCAGACCGGCGTTCGGGTTGAAGCTGTGCTCCAAAACCGTGCCGTCAAAATTCGCATAGTCCGAGCAAAGCCCGGTTTTTTCGTGGCATGCCGTGTGAAGATATTCTCTGCTCGCCTTTGCGGCATTGAGCCAGAAATCGCGGTCGCCGGGGTCGCAGTTGTCTGCAAAAAGCTCATAAAAATGCGGAAGATGGTAAGACGCGTCGGTGTATGGGCAACCCGGCACGAATTTAATGAGATAGTTGTCGTCCGACCACATCTGCCCGCCCGGCTTATATCCCGGGGCGTTTCTGTGTATGCAGTCGCGCAGGATAGTCCTCGCCCATTCCGAGTAGTTGTAAATGCCCTCGCCGTCGCCCCAGCGATGAGATGCAAAGATAAGCGCCATGGCATAGTATTCTTCTCCGTCGGGGGCGGGGCCGTAGGAATTTTTTGTGCCGTCGGGCTTGCAGGACCATGCAAAATAACCGGCGCATGGCCCTTTGGTCATATACATATAGGTCATCGACCACTTCCAGAGCCTGTCAAATTCCTCTTTTTTATCGAGCTGCACGCACATCATCATGCCGTAGGACATACCCTCGGTCCGGGCGTCGACGTTTCCGGTGTCCTCGATATAGCCCATATCCGGCCCGACGGGATGATATATCCTTGAATCCTCGTCGCCGTAAAACATTATGTCAAAGGTCTCGGCAATCTTTTTGTCGATTTTTTCCTGCGGGATGCCGAGTTCCCGAAAAACGTTTCTTGAAGTCCTCATGACGGCAGCGGTTCCTTTCCCTGTTCGGCTTTTTTTCTCTCGTATTCTCTGAGCTTGGATTCCAAAAGCGCCCATTCCTCCTCGGTCTCGATAGGACGGAGCGCGAGGGTCTTGTCGTCGGGGTCAAATATCGAGGCAAAGACCTCGGTGTCGCCCTTTTCGTCGAGGGTATTTTCGGTGTAAACTATGTAGCAGATCCCTGTGGCGGTGTTTTTGAACGTAAAGAGCACGTCGACGTCCATGATCTCGTTGTTTTCATTGACGACGGTCATCACGGCCCTTTTTTCTTCATCTTTTTGCATGGCGATCGCCTCCTGTCAAACGATATTATACTCCCGCAGGCGCGCAATGTCAATTGCGCTTTTCCCAAATCACAGGGAATTTTCTGCAAATAAAATCCCCGGCAGTCCGATGCAAAAATTCTCGGACGCGTCCCGTTTTTCCTCTTGCCTTTTTCAGAATAATGTGCTATAATAATCGCTGGCGATTATTATAGATTATTTTAAGTCGCCCTTTTGCTCCCCGACTTCGTCGGGAACCGCAAAAGATGGCTAATTATAGCACAAATCCTGCGGATTTATGCTATAATACTATTTCAGTATGTGAAAGCTGCTTTGAAAGGAACGTAACGCTATGCTTGAAAAGGGAAACATCGCGCCGGAGTTTGCGCTTTACGACGACGAGGGCAATTTAAGAAACCTCTCGGAATGGCGCGGGAAAAAGGTCGTCCTGTATTTCTACCCCAAGGACAACACCTCGGGATGCTCTAAGCAGGCATGCGAGTTCAACCGCCTCCTGCCGGAGTTTGCCCTTAAAAACGCCGTAGTTTTGGGGATAAGCCGGGACGGCGCGGGCTCTCACCAAAAATTCCGCGAAAAATTCGGCCTTGCGTTCACACTGCTCTCCGATCCCGACCTCACGGCTATAAAGGCCTACGACGTCTGGCGGGAGAAGAAAATGGCGGGAAAGGTCTCGATGGGGGTTCTCCGTTCGAGTTTTCTTATCGACGAAAACGGCGTCATTGCCGAGGCGAGATACGGCGTAAAGGCGGCCGAGAACCCTGCCGAAATGCTCGGTCTTTTGGGATAATTTTGCCGACTTTCTTAAATCTTTCATATAACAAACATATTCGCGGGTTATAATAACCTCTGAGCAATTTTAAAGGAGTGCAACAATGAATTTAAAGAAATTTTTTGCAGTTTTATCGGCGGCGGCCGTTATCTTAGGCTCTTTCACCGCCTGCGGAGACAATGACGAGCCCGCTCCCCTTGTTTCGGGGGACAACATCCCCGAGGAGACCTCGACGGCAGTTACCGACGAAACGCCTGCCGAGGGCGGCGAAGCAAAGCCGCTTCTTTCTATCGACGGCGAGGAGGTAGACACCGACGGTCTTGTCATGATGACGATAAACGGCGTAGAGGTGCCCTTTGACGAGTGGAGATACATGTATAAATACGTCGACTCCGCCGCCTATTCAAGCGACACCCCGAGCTATTGGGAGGACTTCCCCGAGAGATTCGAGGAGATGCTTGGCGTCATCGACGACCAGCTTCTTGAGAGCCACTGGGGCGTTTTGCTTGCCAAGGAAAATAACATCTCTCTGACCGACGAGGACAGAGAGGAGATCGAGACCCATCTTCAGGAGCAGCGCGATATGTTCGAGACCGAGGAGGCCTATGAGCAGGCTTTGGAGCAGAGTTCCATCACCGAGGATCTCCTGAAAAGGCTTATCGAGCAGCAGGTCATCTGCAACAGAGTCTATGAGGAGCTTTACAACAAGGAGGGCGCGCCCAAGGTCCCGTCCGACGAGGAAATAAAGGCAGACATAGACGAGAATTATGTAAGGGTTTATCATGTTCTTGTTTCAAACGACCACTTCGCGGATGACGAAGCGTATGCCGGCAAGAGCGAGGACGAGCTTAAAGAGGCTGCGAGGGCGTATGCCGAGGAGCTGCTTGCACAGCTCCAGGACGGCGCCGACATCTACGAGATGGCGCAGTCGGCCGACGACCCCGGCATGATAGACAACCCCGACGGATACTTCTTCACCTACGACTATATGGTAAAGCCCTTTGAGGAGGCTTCCTTTGCGCTTGAGGTGGACGAGCTGAGCGGCATAGTCGAGACCGATTACGGCTTCCACATCATCAAAAGACTTGAGCAGGAGCAGTTTTTAGAGGACAACTGGGACGAGATGAAAGCTTCTTATGTCAACGGCGTCTTTAACAAGGACGTTGACGAGCTTTTGCAGAACGCCGTCGTCGAGCACTGGGAGAACTACGACAAGATAGTTCCCGGCTCGGTGAACTGAGCCCGACAAGAGGACTGAATTATGTTAAGAAAAGCCGGCATTGCCACACTTATTTCGGGAGCGCTTATTCTCACGGGATGCGGCAGCGCCGGCTCTTTTGCGCCCGAAACGGCCGCGACGGCGACTCCCGGGGAAGTCGTGATAGAGACGTTTGCAACGCTCCCGAAGGACGAATCCACAGAACCCGAGACAATTCCGGCCATGGCTTACGAGAATATTTTTACATCAGAACCCGAGCCGGAATATCACGAGGAATTTGAATTTCCCGAGGAGTTTTATTCGGAGCTTGACGGGCTGATACAAAAATACGGCCTTAACGAGGGCTGCGACGGGACTGAAAACTGCTCGTGCGCGCCCGAATACGAGACATACGATGAAGAGGGGAACGTCGTAATCCCGAGGGCAAAAACGCTCTCGATATATTTTAAGGACCTGCGAAGCGGCTTTGAATTCACATTGAATCCCGGCGCGCACTACCCCGTTGCCTCGACGGTAAAGGTGCCGTTCTGCACGCTAATCCGCAAAAAAATCGACGCGGGCGAGATAGACCCCGAGCAGGTGCTGACATACGAGCCGAGGCATTATTTCGAGGGCACCGGCGAGATCGTCAAGGGAGATTTCGGGCAGCAGTTTACGGTGTCTCAGCTTTTGGAGCTTACCGTCACAAAGAGCGACAACGTGGCTTACGAGATGCTGAAAGATCTCGTCGATTGGCAGGAGCTGTCGGCGCTTTTGACGGAGTACGGATGCACCCATGAGCAGGACATAAGGCAGTCCAAGCAGAAGATATGCACGGAATCTGCGGGGGCGTACTGTCGGATAATGTACGATTACTTAAAAACAGAAAGTCCCGAGGCCGAGAAGTTCGGTGCAGATTTACAGTCGACAAATCTCAGGATGATAACCTCGGACTATCCGGTGTATCGGAAGTACGGCTGGGCGGGCTTCAGTTTTCACGACGTGGCGTTCGTCAACGCTCCGAGGCCATATCTTTTGGCAATTTTGTCAAATCTTGAAAACACCGACAACACCGACCTCGTAGTTTTTCGGGACATCTCAAAGCTTATCGAGAAGTATCTCGGCAGCGACGACTGGGAAAAGCCGGAGATGTGATAGTCTGTTTCGGGCATGCATTTTCATGCGGTTCTGACATTGTTTTTTCGCATAAACGGTTGACAATCCGCAAAATATATAGTATGATAAATCGGTACGACGGCAGCCGGCTATGCGGCAGCGGTCGGCGGGAAACCGCCGAATGAGGAAAGTCCGAGCATCACAGAGCAGGGTAGCTGCTAACGGCAGCCGAGGGCGACCTTAGGGAAAGTGCAACAGAAAATTACCGCTTAATTGCAAGGATGAAAAGGCGAGGCAAGAGCTCACCGCTTGCCGGGAGACCGGCATGGCGTGTAAACCCTACCCGATGCAACACCGTTTGGTTCGGCGCGTCAATGCTTGCTCGGCAGGCGCGCCGTTATAGGTGGCTTGAGCCGTGTGGCGACATACGGCGTAGATAGATTGCCGCACTCGACAAAACTCGGCTTATCGGCCGACTGCCGTCGTATCATATAAAATACAGAGGTGCTATTATGAAAAAAATTCTCGCAGCCGTTTCGGCAGCGCTTATTCTTTTATCGGGATGTTCGGTGCCCGCGGGGTCAAAGGAGCTCGATTACGGCAGCTTCGGAGACTACCGGAGCGCGCTTATGTACGAGGTGAGGACCGAGGACGGCGACGTCACCGAGCAGACCTATGCGCTTTTTGCTCCCGACGACGAAGAAAAGACCAGTCCCGTGGGCAAGAAAGACGTGAGCTACGACCCCGAGAGCGGAGACATGGTAAAATATTCTGTGACGATAGGTCTTGACGACATTGAGGAGCTTGTGACATACGGCGTCGACGATACGGGCGGCGAGTTTTACAGCGAGATGTACTTTGACGGGGACTATGTCACCAGAGAGGTCTGGGAGAACCGATACAACGACCGCGAGACCGGCGAGGAGATACGGGAAGTAGGGGAGCGCACCTATTATCCCGGCACTAAGGACTACAAGACGGTCCGCGAGGAAGTCTACCGCGACGGAGAGCTTGTGAGCGAGGTAAACGAGGAAAAATAAAAAAGGCGGCGGGAGGATTCTCCTGCCGCTTTTTTGGCGGGGCTTGTGCGAGGAGCGAGGGGGTTGTTTGCCTCGCTTCGCTCGGCAAATCGGGGACAACCCTGCGGGTTTTCCCCGAGCCCCTTTCGCGAAGCCCGACGGCATGAAATGCCGTCGGGTCGGGGAAACCCCCGGCGAGGGTTTCCCCGGCAAAAACAGTCCACCGGACTGTTTTTGCTCCCTTTCCTGCGCTTATTTAAAAGCCTCCGAAAACGATGCCTGACGGCATCCTTTTCGGAGGCTTGAGATTTCGCAGTCTGCGGGCTGCGACTCGGGGACTCTGTCCCCGAGACCCCTGCAGCCTTGAAAGGCTGGCGAACTTTTTAGATTTCGCTTGCCTCGGGCTTGCGCGTGCAAAAAGCCCGGCGAAAACTTTTATTATTGTCCTACCTTTGATTAAACTTTTACAGCGCCTCTTTCATCGCTCTTACAAGCTTCCCGACCTTTTCGACGACCCCGTCGCCGCCCTCCTCGACGATCCTTATCAGCGCCGAACCTACAATCGCTCCGTCCGACAGCTCCGCCATCTCCCTCGCTTGCTCGGGACTTGAAATGCCGAATCCTACCGCGCACGGCACCTCGGTGTTCTCCCTTATCACGCTCACGATATCCGCAATATTGGTGGTGATTTCCTTTCTCTCGCCCGTGACTCCGAGGCTGGAAACTATGTAGATAAACCCCTCCGCAGACTTCGCTATCATCGCAATGCGGTTTTCCGACGTGGGCGCGACGAATGAAATCAAATCTACGTCGTATTTATGGCATAACTCCAAAAACTCGTCCCTCTCCTCATACGGAATATCCGGCAGTATCAGCCCGTCTATCCCCATCTCGCTGCATGCCGAAATAAACCTTTCCGAGCCGTACGAAAACACGACGTTTGCATACGTCATAAACACCATGGGGATTTTTATATCGCGCCTGAGTTCCCTCACCATCTCAAAGACCTTGTCCGTCTTAACGCCGTTTTCAAGGGCCTTTAAGCTCGATATCTGAATGACCGGGCCCTCGGCGGTAGGGTCTGAAAAAGGAATGCCCAGTTCAATTAAATCCGCGCCGTTTTCGGCAGCGGTCCGCACCAGCTCCATCGACGTTTCAATATCGGGATAGCCGCAGGTAAAGAAAGGAATAAACGCCTTTCCGTGATCGAAAGCTTTTTTGATATTACTCATATATATCCTCCCCTCTGTATCTCGCGATAGCCGCAACATCCTTGTCGCCCCTGCCCGAAAGGTTGACGACGATAATCTTGTCCTTGGGCATTGTAGGCGCAAGCTTCATGGCGTAAGCTACGGCATGCGCGGACTCGATGGCGGGTATTACGCCCTCGGTCTTTGAGAGATACTCAAAGGCGTTCACGGCCTCGTCGTCGGTAATTGCGACATACTGAGCCCTGCCTATATCGTGAAGATTGGCATGCTCCGGCCCCACGCCCGGGTAGTCAAGCCCTGCCGAAATTGAATACACGGGAGCTATCTGTCCGAATTCGTCCTGGCAGAAGTAGGATTTCATGCCGTGGAAAATTCCGAGTTTGCCCGTCGCGATGGTTGCGGCAGTCTCAAAGGTATCTATTCCTCTGCCCGCGGCCTCGCAGCCTATAAGCTGCACCGACGGGTCGTTTATAAAGTTATAGAACGCGCCGATAGCGTTCGAGCCGCCGCCCACGCACGCCATGACCACGTCGGGGAGCTTGCCCTCTTTTTCGAGGCACTGCTCCTTTATCTCCTTGGAGATGACCGACTGGAAATCTCTTACTATCGTCGGGAACGGGTGGGGTCCCATGCAGGACCCGAGGCAGTAGTGCGTGTCCTTGATTCTCTTCGTCCATTCGCGCATGGCCTCGTTTACGGCGTCCTTAAGGGTAGCCGTGCCCGATTTGACGGGAACGACATCCGAACCCAAAAGCTTCATCCTGTAGACGTTGAGAGCCTGTCTTTTGGTGTCCTCCTCGCCCATGAACACCACGCACTCCATCCCGAAGAGCGCCGCCGCAGTTGCCGTAGCGACGCCGTGCTGACCTGCGCCGGTTTCGGCGATGAGCCTTGTCTTGCCCATCTTTTTGGCCAGCAGCGCCTGCCCCAAAACGTTATTTATCTTGTGAGCGCCGGTGTGGTTCAGGTCCTCGCGCTTGAGATAGATTTTCGCTCCGCCCAAATCTTTGGTCATCTTTTCGGCATAGTAGAGCATCGACGGACGGTTTGCATAGTTGTTCAAAAGGTCCTTAAGCTCCGCGTTGAATTCGGGGTCGTCCTTATAACGGTTATAGGCCGCCTTGAGCTCGTTCACAGCGTTCATAAGCGTTTCTGGGATGTACTGTCCGCCGTGTATCCCGAAGCGCCCGCGTTTTTCTGACATAGTTTCTTCTCCTTTTATATTGTGATATTTCTTACATTTTCCGCAAATTTTCTCATCTTATCGCCGTCCTTGACCCTGTCGGTCTCTATGCCCGAACTCACGTCGACGGCATAGGGCCGAAGCCTCCTGACGGCTTCCTCAGCGTTTTCTGGGTCAAGCCCGCCGGCAAGGATGTAGTCCCTGCCGAAGCTTTTTATAAGCGACCAGTCAAAGGATACGCCGGTGCCCGTGCCCGAGTCCAAAAGCACCAAGTCGGCAGGGGAGAGGTATGCCCTTTCAAGATCATCGGCAGTCTCGATTTTAAACGCCTTGATGACCCTGCCGCCGGAGTCCCGGACCCGTTTTATATAGTCCTCGTCCTCGCGGCCGTGCAGCTGAGCATAGTCTATCATCCCGCTTTTTACATACTTTATGACCTCGTCCGGCGGGTTATCCACAAACACCCCGACGGCCATGATGTTTTTATCGAGCATGGGGCGTATGAGCTTAAAATCCTCTGCGAAGCGCCAAAACCTGTCTGAAAGGATAAACCCCGCAAAATCCGGCTTTATCTCGTTTGCGAGCAGGACGTCGTTTTTAAGTCTTAATCCGCAGAATTTTATCTTAGTCATGGCCTTTAAGCTCCCGAAGCTTCGCAGTCCTGTCCCCGGCCCTCATAAGAGTCTCCCCTATAAGCACCGCGTCGACCCCCGTTTCGCGAAGAATGTTTATATCCTCGGCGGTCTTTACGCCGCTCTCCGACACGAATACCCTGTCTTTCGGGACGAGCTGACGGAGCCTGCGGCTGTTAGAAACGTCGACGGAGAAGTCCCGAAGATTTCGGTTGTTCACGCCCAGGACCCGAGCCCCGCACTCCAAAGCCGACTCAATTTCCTTTTCGTCGTGCGCCTCGACGAGCGCCGAGAGCCCGAGGCCGTCGCATATCTTTATATACTCCCTTATCTGCTCTTTTGTCAGTATCGAGCATATCAGAAGCACCGCCTGCGCGCCCAAAATTCGTGCTTCATAGATCATCCTCGAATCGACCGTGAAGTCTTTTCTTATGCAGGGTATATTCACCGCTTCTGCGATTTCCTTTAAGTATTTATCCTGCCCCAAAAACTTCGTAGGCTCCGTGAGCACCGATATGCAGTCGGCGCCGGCTTTTTCGTAATCTTTGGCTATCTGCATGTAAGGAAAGTCCTCGGCGATAACGCCCTTAGACGGCGACGCCTTTTTACATTCGCAGATGAACGCGATATCCTGCTTTTTAAGGGCCTTTTCAAACCCGAAATCAAGCCTCGGCATGCTCTCGGCCTGTAAAATTATTTCCGAGTCGGGGACGGCTTTTCTGTTTTCCTCAACGCGCTTTAAGGCGGAGGCGGCAAGAATCTCTAAAATATCGCTCATTTTGAAGCCGCCGCAAACTGCTCAAGCTTTTTCATCGCTTCTCCCGAATCGACGAGCTTTTCGGCGAGTTTTATTCCCTCGGCCATCGTTTCTGCCTTGCCGCCGAGATATATTGCCGCGCCCGCGTTCATCATCACGGCGTCGCGCTTTGCACCCTTGATGGAGCCGCTGAGTATAGCCCTTGTGATTGCGGCGTTCTCGGCGGGAGTGCCTCCCACGAGGTCCGATTTTTTGCAGGTCGTGAACCCGAAGTCCTCGGGTCTTATTTCATAGGTCTTATACATATCCCCCTTGAATTCGCAGACGGTGGTGGGGCTGCTGAGAGAAATTTCATCAAGCTTATCCTGCCCGTAAACTACCATGCCCCTCTCAACGCCAAGGCTCATAAGGACCTTTGCAAGAGGTTCGCAGAGGCTGCCGTCGTAAACGCCGAGAAGCTGGATCTTCGGGCTTGCAGGGTTGGTGAGAGGGCCTAAGATGTTAAAGACGGTCCTGAAGCCGAGCTCTCGGCGTATTGCCCCGACGTATTTCATCGACGGATGGTACTTCTGTGCAAAGAAGAAGCAGATACCCACGTCCTCGAGCATTTTTTCGCACTTTTCGGGCTCTAAGTCGATGTTCACGCCCAAAGCTTCCAGACAGTCGGCGGCTCCGCATTTCGAGCTGGCGGCGCGGTTGCCGTGCTTGGAGACGGGAATGCCGGCCGCTGCCGTTATGATGGCGGCGGTGGTGGAGATGTTTATGGAGCCTGCGTTGTCTCCGCCCGTGCCGACGATTTCAAGCGTAGGCATTGACGGATGAACGGCAAGCGCCTTGGAGCGCATTGCGGCTGCGCAGCCGGAAATCTCGTCGATGGTCTCGGACTTGGTGCTCTTCGTCGACAGAGCGGCCAAGAACGCGGCGTTCTGGGTAGGCGTAGTCTCGCCGGACATTATCTCGGACATGACCTGATAGGCCTCGTCGTAGCTGAGGTCTTCCTTGTTGACGATTTTTGCGATTGCTTCTTTTATCATGATATATCCTCCTTAAATATTATAAAAAATCAAATACCGAAAATAAAGTTTTTAAGCATATCCTTGCCCTCGGGGGTCATTATGCTCTCGGGATGGAACTGCACGCCGTAAATCGGGTAATCGCGGTGCTGCACCGCCATAATCTCGCTCTCGTCGGTCATCGCGACGACTTTTAAGCACTGCGGTATCGTTTTCGGGTCGGCGGCCAAAGAATGGTATCTTGCGACGGTGACCCTCCCGGGAAGCCCCTTGAACAGCGGGCAGGACAGATTCAGCGAAACCTCCGACTGCTTCCCGTGCATGAGGCGTGAAGCGTATGTGACTGTCGCTCCGTACGCCTGACATATTGCCTGGTGCCCGAGGCATACCCCGAGCGTGGGTATCTTTTTTGATACAGTCGCCGCAACTTCCTGCGTGACTCCTGCGTCCTCGGGCCTGCCGGGGCCGGGGGATAGAATAATGCGGGAGGGGTTCAGGGCCTCTATTTCGCTTACAGTCATTTCGTCGTTTCGTATGACCCTGATATCCGGCTCTATCTCGCCTATCATCTGGAATAGATTGTAGGAAAAGCTGTCGTAATTATCTATAAGAAGTATCATAAAAGCTCCTCTCCGGCCTCTTCGAGGGCCTTTAAAACGGCTGCGGCCTTGTTGAGGCATTCCTGGTATTCCTTTTCGGGCACCGAATCGGCGACGA
The DNA here is from genome assembly GCA_947625125.1 of uncultured Clostridia bacterium. GTDB lineage: Bacteria > Bacillota > Clostridia > Oscillospirales > Ruminococcaceae > Faeciplasma. The sequence continues at coordinate 12,694 of CANQNF010000018.1, read as the reverse complement.
TTCCTGCGCCCGCTCTCACGAACACCTTTCCGTTCTTTTTGTATGCAAGCCGGATGGCTATGCAGACGTCCAGGTTTCCGGTGAAATCTATATATCCGATAGCCCCGCCGTAGATGCCCCGCTTGTTGTTTTCAAGCTCGCCGATGAGCCGGCATGCCCTTATTTTGGGCGCTCCGGACAGAGTCCCCGCCGGCAGGACCGCTCCGACGGCGTCGAGCGCGTCGTATTTTTCCGAGTCGATCTCTCCTCGGACCGTCGAGCCGATGTGCATGACGTGGGAATATCTCTCGATCAAATGATATTTTTCGACATTCACGCTGCCGAATTTTGAAATTTTTCCCAAGTCGTTTCGCCCGAGGTCTACGAGCATGTTGTGCTCGGCAAGCTCCTTTTCATCCGCCAAAAGCTCCTTTTCAAGGGCGATATCCTCCTCGTCTGTCTTTCCCCGGGGACGCGTGCCCGCAAGCGGGAACGTGTGCAAAACGCCGTTTTCAAGCTTGACAAGAGTCTCGGGAGAAGCGCCCGCGACCTCTACGTCGGTCCCGCAGAGATAGAACATGTAGGGGGAGGGGTTTATCGTGCGAAGAAGTCGGTATGTGTTCAGAAGACTGCCTTCAAAGGGCGCGCTTAAGCGGTTTGAGAGGACGATCTGGAAAATATCCCCCTCGCGGATATAATGCTTAGCCTTTTCAACCATGTTGCAGAACTGCTCGCGGTCAAAAAGCGGCTCGACTTTTCCGGTGAGCTTTCCGCCTCTTTCATAGACGATCTCGCCCCGCTTTTTTGTCAGAAGCTCCGCCAAATCGGATAGCTCCTTGACTGCCTTAGCATAATTTTCCTCGACGTTTTCAAGCGGGATGTTCACTATGAGAATAATTTTCTGCTTGAAATTGTCAAAGGCGATGACCCTGTCAAAGAGCATCAAATCGAGGTCGCGAAAATCGTCCTCATCGGCGACGTCGACGTGTGCGGCGGGCTCGACGTCTCCGAAATAATCGTATGCGAAGTAGCCGACAAGACCCCCGGTAAAAGGCGGGAGACCGGCTATTTTCGGGCTTTTGTAGTCGTCAAGAATTTTTCTTATGCAGCCTGCCGGGTTGTCGGTCTTAACTTTTAAATCACCGGCAGAGAAAACGCCCTTTTCGTATGTAAGCTCCATTTTCGGCTCAAAGCCCAAGAAAGTGTATCTGCCCCACTTTTCACGGCTTTCTATTGATTCCAAGAGATAGCAGTGCGAGGAGACGGTTTTGAGAATTCTCAGCACCTCTATGGGCGTGAATGAGTCGGACAAAAGGTCTATTGCGACGGGGCAGACCTTGTAGCTGCCGCAGGCGGCGAATTCCTTTACTGCTTCAAGACTCGGCGCAGGTTTCATTATTATCATCCTTTCGTGTGCCGCGGGCCTGTCTGCATAAATAAAAGTCCCCGGCAGAAAAACTGCCAAGGACGAATACTTAAAAATATCCGCGTTGCCACCTTGATTCGCCGAAAATCGGCGCGCTCAGCGAGGTACTAAAATACCCCCGACCCTGTAACGCGAGCCCCGCGTTGCGTCATACTCGGCTATTGCCTTTCCGCGCACCCTCGGCAGACCATTATGACGGCCAGCATTTACCCGGCTTTCACCGTTCCGGGCTCTCTTTGAAACCTTATGCCGTTTTTACTCCTGCCTCATCGGTTTAAAACAGTATACTACTTTATTTTGCGATTGTCAAGAGGTTTTTAAAAAAAGGGCGGCAAAATTTTGGTGAGGGAAAGGGGAGGCAATGCGCAAGCCCGAAGCGAGAAAAAACTAAAAAGTTTTCGCTTGAGCCTTTTTCAAAAGGCTCACGAGGTCGAGGGCGAGGAGCCCTCGTCGCAGCCCGCAGGCTGCGAAATCCCCCGAGAGAACGCCGGCAGGCGTTCTCGAGGGATAAGCGATAGCGAGCGCAGGAAAGGGAGCAAAAACAGTCCGGTGGACTGTTTTTGCCGGGGAAACCCTCGCCGGGGGTTTCCCCGAAAGCTAACTGTCCGCTCAAATCCCGGCGCGAGCGAATCCGGCAGGAGTCGCGAGCGCCGGTGGAGGCGCACTTAAGTTTTCGCGAGCGAGGGGGAGAGGCGCTCCCTTGATAAGAATTCCCTCGGCTTTGTCCCGAGCTTGCTCTGCAAACTGCCGCCTTTGCCGAGGCATTCGCCTTAATTTAACGGGCGCATCGATTTAAAGCGCTAAAGCGCGCAACATACAATCAGGCATTTATAATCAACATGTAATCACTGCCTTACGGCCGCAAGTCGGCGCCGGCTTTCCCGACGGTCGAGCATAAAAGCGCCGTTTGTAGGCGCTCCATCCCCCCCAAAAAAATCTCGCCCCCGTTTTGCGGGAGCGAAAGCTTCTGTAAATTACTGGTTGTCTTCGATATACTTAACGATATCGGCGACGGTGTGGATGTTTTCGACGGCTTCGTCGGGGATCTCGACGTCGAACTCATCCTCAAACGACATGATAAGATCGACTACGTCCAAGGAATCGGCTCCCAAGTCGTCGGTGATGTTTGAGTCGTTTGTTACGCTGTCGATATCTAAATCAAGCTGTTCCGCGATGATCTTTCTTACCTTTTCAAATACCATTAAAGTCAGCCTCCTGTCTTATACCTTGGCGCCGTTTTCGCGAGCGCCCTGTTTCAACTATATATAGTAACGCGATATTCCCGATTTGTCAAGTGTTATTTTACATAATTTTTTATTCATTATGATTTATTGACAGAGCGCCGCTATCTCTTCGGCCGTAAGACCGGGGTGCAGGCTTCGGTTCAGAGCCGTGGAGATCATCAGCGAAGCCGTCTCTATCATCTTGTCCACAGATCTCGGCGTGAGGGTCATCGTCTCGCTCTCATACTTGGCGTCCGCCACGGTGGGAAGCCCGATGGCAAGACATTTTACCCCGAGAGAGTTTTCCGAAAGCTCCTTTCTTTTGTTCATGACCCCGCTCCCCGGGGATATGCCGCTGTCGGTGAGCTGCAAGGTCCTGCCGATGTGCCGTATATCCGAGCAGGCGAGCGCGTCGACCGCAACTACCAGCTCCGGCTTGACGCTTTCGCATACCGCCTTGATTATCTCGGAGGCCTCTATCCCGGTCTGGCCCATTACCCCGGGAGCTATAGCCGAGACCTCGCCCATGCCGTCCGCCAAAAGCTCGGGGGCGTTTATGCGTATGTGACGGGTCGCTAATATTTTTGAGAATACTTTCGGCCCGAGACTGTCGGGGGTGATGGAAGTGTTTCCGAGTCCCGCAACCAAAACGCTCCTTGCGCCGCCCAAAAATGAGGAAATTTTTTCCGACAGCTCTTTGACGCACTCCTCAAAATTTTCCGGCATGAAGTCCGGCCGGGCATTCATCTCAAGAGTCAGGTATCTCCCCACGGGCTTGCCGATAATATCCGAGGCCTCCCGGGTCAGCACCCTGACGTCCGAGGTCTTGAAGCAGTCCGTCTCGTTCTCGTCGAGCAAAATGCCCTTTGGAAGCCCATACGAGTTCTGCACGCTTTGCGCGCTTTCGAGCGCAAGGTCGGTCCGATTTAAAGCAGAGTACATAAAATATCCTCCCGAAAATAAAAAAATTCTTAAATTTTATGAGAAAATTTTCAAAAAGGGCTTGCTTTTTTCCCGAAACAGTGCTATAGTATATCCGATACTTGTTGAATAACGCCTTTTTGCATTTCCTCTCAGTCGTGCAATTAGCTTATCCTAATAAGTGAAATTCATACCCGAAAGGTAAATTAAGGAGGTGTCTTAATGGCGAACATTAAGTCCGCAAAGAAAAGAGTAGAGGTCATCAAGACCAAGACCCTGAGAAACAAGATGGTCAAGAGCGCTTTGAAGACTTCCATCAAGAAGGCCGACGCCGCCGAGGGCGCGGATAAGGAAGCCGCCGTCAGAGCCGCTATCAAGAAAGTCGATCAGGCTTGCGCGAAAGGAATTCTTCACAAGAACGCGGCCGCGAGAAAGAAGTCGCAGCTTGCAAGAAAGCTCAACGGCTGATAAAGACTGCTCCGTCGGCTGACCGGCGGAGTTTTGATTGAGGGCGGTATTTTTTTCGGCGGGGATAAATTTTACCGAACCGTGGAAAAATATCGCGTGAGAATCGCAAAAAAGGGGGAAACCGATTTGAAAAAATTTTTTGCAGTATTTTTAGCGGCGGCATTTGCGCTCGCTCTGACTGCCTGCGGGGGTCCCGAGGGCGAGCAGCCCGCCGTTAGTCAGGATGTGACAGAGGCCTTAGTCACCACCGCCGCGACCGATGAGATCGCTCCCGAAGCCGTCACCACCGTTTCCGAGGCGACTGCTGCCGCGACGACTACCGATACCGAAGCGTCGACCGAAGCGGTAACGACCACGACTGCCGAGGAGACAAAGGCCGCTGCAACGACGACCGCCAAGAAGACGGAGGCCGCGACGACTGCTACAAAGAAGACCGAAGCTTCTAAGACCGAGGCCAAGAAGACCGAGGCCGCCACAACGACCGCGGACGCAACCAAGGCTCCCGCGACGACCACCACCGCTTCCGAGGAGATACCTGTGTTCAGCGGCGGCGATGATGAGGAAGAGGAGAGCGCCGAGGGCGTCTGGGAGGACGTCGAGAACCTTGACGAGTGGCTCCTTGAAATGGGCATCGACGACGCAAGCCTCGCAAACGCGGGATGATAAAAAAGCAAAACCGGGGATTATCTCCCCGGTCTTTTTTACCTGTTCACTATCGGCAGGCATATGCTGTTCACGAAAACATAGTTTGTCGGCCGAATGAGCCCCGAGAACTGGCCGGAACCCGCCTCGTTTTTTCTTATCCTGCTGATTTTGCGTGAAAGCCTTTTTATTTTAGTCATATAAATTCCTCCCTACGTTTTTTCAATGCTCTTTACATTGCAGCTTTATGATACCATAAATTTTTCTTAAATTATTGCATAATTGTTTGATTTATGATATAATTATTGCATGAGGTGATTTCATGAGCAATGAAATAAGCGAGAAAAAGCTGAAATATATGGAGTACGTCCACCGCGAAGAGATGATACGCCACCACACGAATTCCGAGGAGATGTATCAGTACGAGCTTCTCAGGGCGGGAGATATGCAGGCCGTCGAGGAGGCAAAGAAGATGTTTTCCTCAAATCTCACCGGCCACATCTCGGAGGACAGGCTGAGAAATTACAAATATCTCTTTGTGGCGTCGATAACTCTTGCCTGCCGAAGCGCCATATACGGCGGCATGGACAGCGAGCGCGCCTTTAACATAAGCGACCTCTACATCCTGAAAATGGACGGCCTGCAAACCGTCGAGGAGGTAAAGGCGCTCCACAGCGATATGTTTGAATTTTACACGCGTGAGATGGCGGCGCTCGACAAGGAAAGGGTATATTCAAAGCCGGTGGTCGTCTGCATCGATTATATTTACAATCATCTTCACGAGCCGATACGGACCGGCGACCTTGCCGAGCTCGTTCACATGAGCAGGAGCTATGTCTCGACCGTCTTTAAAAAGGAGACCGGCAGCACCGTCACCGAATATGTTCTCTCAAAAAGACTCGAGGCCGCAAGGAACATGCTGAGGTTTTCGGATTATTCCTATGCGGATATCTCCGCGACCCTCGCATTCAGCTCCCAGAGCCACTTTATCCGGGTCTTTAAGGAGAACACCGGCCTCACCCCTCGCGAATACCGAAACAAGTATTACAGCGGGCAGGATGTCAAATAAAATAAAAAAGACCGGGAAAGCGCACTTCCCATAGGGAACAAAAACAAAATTTTTAGAATTGTGCTTTCAAGCGATGACAAAAACTCTCGGATAAATTCGTCCGAGAGTTTTTGCTATTCTACTATAATGAATTTCCCAAGCGGTTATCTCTTCCCATTGGCATTTCGTTTGTCATAATTTCTTTTGCGGTTTCGATCAAATAAAGTGTTTTCATGTTTTTTTGCTGAATTGAACTTACGATAAGTCCTTACGCATACTTTCCCATATCAATGACATTGCATCCGACGAGGGGAAATGTCCCATATCGGGAATCACTTTATAGCGAATATGTTCATTTTTGCAACTATCCGCAAAAGCAACCAACTCCTTTGTACTTGTTACGATGTCTGTTTCTCCTTGAAAAATCATATATGGACATGATATATTTGCAAGCGTATTTCTCAAATCAATGCTGCGCATTTCTTTTACAAGGCTTTGGTTCTTTCCATAGCCGTTTTTGAAGACTGCCATAAAATCTTTCAAACGATAGTCGGGACTTGAAAGCATTCCTTTTATCAGCCAACCGACGGGCATGCTTTTCGCCTTCCTGTTCGTGTATCCCCCCGTGTATTTGCGAATGATCTTAGAGAGTTTCATTCCGTCCTGAAAAGATATATCTTTTTGGGAGTGAATTTTTTTTGCAAATTCTTTTGCTTTATACGGAGCACGGGAATCCATGATTGTTTGAAGAGCATCGTCGGAAAGCATCGGCGAGGTAAGAACTTGTCCACAGACAACAACGCCGTCAATTTCTTCGGTTAGCTTTGCGGCGGAGCAAAGAGCCAAAATACTCCCCCAAGACATTCCGAATAAGTAAAGCTTATTGTCGGGGAAATCTTTTTTGATTTCCCGAATCAAATCGACGGTCATTCCGACAAATTTTTCGATCGAAAAACTGTCGTCAATCGGATGATTATTGATCCCGCATCCGAGTTGATCCCAATATATCATAATGAAATTATCCGTAAATTCTGGAAATAGCCCTCGGCAACCCACCGAAAAAGGAATGGGAGAGCCGGGACCGCCATGCAGACAAATCAACACGGGCAGATTTTTCTTTTTGCCTTCCATTGCATATTTTTGCATATAACCGCCCAACGGTGCGCTGTTTACTTGAGATATCTCACAACTCTGAATGTATCTTTTTCTTTTTTTATCCATATATTTCGGTTCTCCTCAACAAAATTTGTATTATGATTATACCATAAAATAGCCCTGTAGTCAAGCGAAACTACCGCTTCCTGTTTACAAAGTTCTTTGTCAAAAGCGCAGAGCGATTGTCTTTCGTCGGCGGCTTCGGTGTTCCCCGAGGACGTGGGAATGGTAAGGCATCCGACCTTGTGGCTGCCGCCGTTGAGGCCGGGGCCGCCGGTGAACAGTCCGTAGCCGTAGCTTACCTGGCAGACGTCCTTGTTGGTGCCGCCTGCCGCGACTATGGCCCTTGCGCAGCAGTCCTCCCAGAGGTCTATGTCATGTTGAGTATAAAACGCCACGACCCTCTTGCCGGTGGTGCCGGAGGTCGACTGTATCCTCACGCACTTCTCAAGCGGCTCGGCCAAAAGCCCGTAGGGGTAGGCTATCCTCAAATCTTCTTTAGATAAAAACGGCAGCTTGTGAAGATCCGAAACGCCCTTTATATCCTCGGGTCTTACGCCCTTTTCCTCCATTTTTTTGCGGTAGTAGGGGACGTTGTCCCAGACGTGCCGCACCTGTCTGACAAGGCGCTCGTTCTGCCACTCAAGGATCTGTTCTCTTGAGGCGCACTCTATCTCGGGCTGATAATATCGCTCCATAAAATTTCTCCTTTATGCGCTAACTCACCGGTTATCGTTTCCGATGGAGTCCTTGACCTTGACCGTGACGGTCTTTTCGTAGCATGCGAATATCTCGTCGAGGCGCTCCTTTTTGGGCGCGGGCGTGAACATGCTGACGACCGGCACTATTATAAGTCCCATTATCATGCAGAACGCGCCGGCATTGATGGGGGACTGCAAAAGCGCAGGCAGGAAGCTCTTAAGCGGAGAGATGACAAGGAGCATGAACACCGTCGAGAATATAAAGCTGACCCAGCAGGAGGCTTTGGATGTTCTCTTCCAGTAGAGCCCGTACATGAACGGCGCCAAGAACGCGCCCGCCAACGCTCCCCAGCTTACGCCCATGAGCTGAGCGATGAACGTAACGCTCGAACGGTACTGGATTATCGCCAGCACCGACGAGATTGCGATAAAGACCGCTACAAGGATTCTTATGCAGAGGACCTGCTTTTTCTCGTCCATCTTCTTGACGACGGTGCCCTTTATGAAGTCAAGCGTGAGGGTCGAGCTTGATGTCAGAACGAGGGACGACAGCGTCGACATCGAAGCCGAGAGGACTAAGATGACGACGATGGCTATTAAAATCGTCGGCAGCCCCGAGAGCATGGTCGGAATTACCGAGTCGTAGCTTCCGTTCGGGATGCCGTTTACTATCTCCATCTTGTCGGAGAAGAGCCTGCCGAAGCCGCCTAAGAAGTAGCAGCCGCCCGCAACGACGAGGGCGAATATCGTAGAGATGACCATGCCCTTGTTGATGGCCGATTCGCTCTTTATGGCATAGAATTTCTGCACCATCTGAGGCAGGCCCCACGTTCCCAGGGATGTTAAGATGACAACGCCCAAAAGGTTTATCGGGTCGGGCCCGAAGAACGAGTTGAAAACGCCGGGAGCGCTCGAAACAGCCGGGTCGCTGACCTCCGCCATTTTCTGCAATGCCGTTAAGAAACCGCCCTGACTGTGCAGGACTGCCGCAATAACGGCTGTAATACCGAAGAGCATTATTACTCCCTGTATAAAATCGTTTATGGCAGTCGCCATATAACCGCCGGCGATGACGTAAATTCCGGTGAGCACCGCCATGACGATAACGCAGACCGCGTAGTCGATGTCAAAAGCCATCGCAAAGAGTCGGCTGAGGCCGTTATACAAGGAAGCGGTGTAGGGGATAAGGAAAATAAAGATGATAGCGGAGGCGCAGAGTTTAAGAGCCTTGCTGTCAAATCTCTTGCCGAAGAATTCCGGCATCGTCGCGCTGTCAAGGTGCTGGGTCATGACGCGGGTGCGGCGGCCCAGTATCGCCCACGCCATCAGCGAGCCGATAAAGGCGTTGCCGAGGCCCGCCCATGTCGCCGCAACGCCGTACTTCCAGCCGAACTGTCCGGCATAGCCGACAAAGACGACCGCCGAGAAGTAGCTGGTGCCGTATGCGAACGCCGTGAGCCAGGGGCCGACGTTTCTGCCGCCCAAGACGAAGCCGTTTACGTCGGTCGCGTGTCTGCGGCAGTAGACGCCTATCGCGACCATGAGGCCGAAGAACACAATAAGCATCGCAAGCTTGATGAATAAGTCCATAAAAATCTCCCTTTCTTGGTTGTTATATCAGATATGCTTTCTGACTTCTGACTTCTGTCCATCAGGACTGTATCTGTTCCTCGACAAGCCGTCCGCCGCAGTATTTTTCTCTTAAGGCAGGCTTTTCTATCTTCCCGGTCGGATTTCTCGGCACGTCCGCAAAGATTATTTTTCTCGGTCTTTTATACCTCGGCAATCCCTTGCAGAACTCGTTTATCTCGTCCTCGCTGCATTGCATGCCGTCCTTGATTTCGATTATTGCGGCGGTTATTTCGCCAAGCCTCTGGTCGGGCATGCCTATGACCGCGACGTCCTTTATCTTGTCGTACTGTCTTAGGAAGTCCTCTATCTGTACGGGGTAGATGTTCTCGCCGCCCGAGATGACGACGTCTTTCTTACGGTCTACAAGATAGATGAATCCGTCCTCGTCGACTCTCGCCATGTCGCCTGTGTAGAGCCAACCGTCCTTGAGTATTTCGTCGGTGGCCTCTTTATTTTTGTAGTAGCAGAGCATGACGCCCGGGCCCTTGACGATAAGCTCGCCGACTTCGTCGCCGCTTACTTCCTCGCCCTTGTCGTTTACGACCTTGGCCTCCCAGTGATAGCCCGCCTTGCCGATAGCGCCGACCTTGTCGATATTTTCAATGCCGAGGTGAACGCATCCCGGGCCGATGGATTCGCTGAGGCCGTAGTTGGTGTCGTAGTCGTGGTGCGGGAATACCTTTTTCCAACGTCTTATAAGACTTGGGGGAACGGGCTGCGCACCGATGTGCATGAGCCGCCACTGCTCCAAAAGATAGTTGTCGAGCTTGACCTTGCCGGAGTCGATGGCGTCCAAAAGGTCCTGCGCCCACGGCACCAGGAGCCAGACTATCGTGCACTTTTCCTCAGTGATGGCCCGAAGTATCCATTCCGGCTTCACGCCCCTTAAGAGGACCGCTTTGCTGCCCGAAATAAGACTTCCGAACCAGTGCATCTTAGCGCCGGTGTGGTAAAGAGGGGGTATGCAGAGAAATACGTCGTCGCGGGTCTGGCCGTGGTGGGCCTGTTCGGTCTCGCAGGATGATATAAGCGCGAGATGACTGTGCAAAATAGCTTTAGGGAAGCCGGTCGTGCCGGAGGAGAAGTAGATGGCGGCGCAGTCGCTTTCGCATAGCGCGACCGGGGGAGCCGCCGATGAACAAAATCCCATAAGCCTTAAGCAGTCCTCGGCATAGTCGGGCTTGTCCCTGCCCACAAAGAACATCATTTTAACGCCCGGCAGGTCGTTACAGATAGCGTCCATTCTGCTTATGAATTCGGGGCCGAACACCAAGACCTCGACGTCGGCGAGCTCCAGGCAGTATTTGATTTCGTCGCTTGAGTATCTGAAGTTAAGGGGGACGGCTATGCAGCCCGCCTTGAGTATTCCGAAATAGACCGGCAGCCATTCGAGGCAGTTCATCATAAGTATGCCGACCTTTGAGCCTCTTTCGAGGTTTCTGCTTAAAAGCAGGTTCGCCATTCTGTTTGCCCTGCGGTCGAAGTCCCGCCAGCTCAGCGAGCGCCTGTAGGGGGAGTGAGGCTGCGCGCTTTCGATAAGGCTTGCCTCCCGCCAGGTGACGACCCTGTCGCGCTCCTCCGTCGGGCTCAGCTCAACAAGGGCGGTCTCGTCGCCGTAGAGCCTGGCGTTGCGTTCAAGAAGATCCGTTATTACCATGTCTTTAGCTCCTTTATTTTTCCTTTTCTTTTTTGGGCATGTCTCCCTTAAAAAACAAAGCCGGGTAGGGGGCTGCCCGCGATTTAACGCTTTAAAGCGTGCAATTGAATATACATATATTATACAACTTTTTGCCATAAAAGTCAACATAAAACTGCACATCGGTTGAAAATTTTCTGCATAAAATACAAAGCCCTGCTTCGGCAAGAAAAAACCTCTCACATCTTAGGCTCACTCCTGCGTGCCGCAAGATGGTATGCCGCCACCATCTGCTCCCCCCGGCCCCGCCGCAGAAAAACTGCACCGGCGACCCCCCGGCCCTGCTTCGCAGGGCCTCGAAACGCCGGCTCCGCCGGCGTTTCGTGCCGGCCGTTCCGGCCGGCACGGGGGCCGCCAAGGTGTAGTTTTTGCGGCGGGAGTGCGGAGGCTACGGGCACGGCGCTTCCTGCGGCGACCGGGAGCTTCCGGCTTTTCTCGGGGCAAAGCGTTGACTTTTCCGGCAGCTTCGGATATAATATTTACAGCACGATTCCGGGGGCGACAATATGCAAAAAAGAAAAATTCTCGTTATTTCGGCATTGATAATTTGCGCTGCAATCGCGGCCGCCGTTATTTTCGGCAGCCCCGAAAAGAGAACGCTGAGATATTTTAACGCCCACCGCGAGGCGCTTGAGGAGGATATTTTAAATTTCAATGAAACCGGGCACGCCTCAAGCAGCCTTGATATAACGTTCAATTACTGGGACGGCGATAACCCTGTCGTCGAATATATCGTTGTCGACAGGGGAATCGTTTCGGCATCTCATTACTACGGCTTCTTTTACTCGGTCAACGGCGAGCCTGCGGCGTTTCAGAATGTTGACGCTGAATTGGCGGAGACGTCGGGTCGGGAATGGACATGGAACGGCGACGGCGATAACCGCGGATACGTCCGCAGGCTGGACGGAAACTGGTTTTATTTTGAAGCGGAGCTGTAGCCGCATGCTTTGCTGCTCAAAAAATGCCGTAAAACAAAAAACAGGCAAGCCCGACGGCAAGCCTGTTTTTGATTTTTTCACATCTTCAGTCAATTTACGGCGAAGCCGTTGACGGTGGCGTAGGCGACGTGAGTGCCGAGGTCGTCGGTGACGTCGACCGAGTAGAGACAGGTCGAGCGCCCGGCTTTTATGCAGCGCGATTCGGCGATGAGTTTAGAGCCCTTGGCAGGGCTTAAAAAGGTTATCGAGCAGTGCTGAGAGACGAAAATGCGCTCAATATTTGAGGCGACGGCGAAGCAGAAGTCGGCGAGGGTAAATATAGCGCCGCCCATCGGGACGTTGTTCGCGTTCATATGCTCGGGTTTTAAGATTATTTGGCAGACGGCGCGGCCGGGTTCCGCCTCAAGAATTTCGACTCCGGCGAGGGCGGCGAAGCGGTCTGCTGAAAATTTCTTTTTAAGGTTTTCGATGTTCAGTTCTTCGGCATTCGGCATAGTAAGACCTCCTATCGAGGCAATTATATCATGAAATCGCAAAATGCGCAAGTAAAAAATGAGCTTTTTTGGGGGATTGTAAAAATCATATTTTAAATTCAGCATATGTTTCATGCCGGACTGCCTTATCGTAAACCAATATACAAGTTTTCCCCTTATATATTGACACTTTATACAAATTGTGATATCTTAAAATCAACGCAGAAAATGCCTTTTCAAAGCATACAGCATTGCATTTTTATGTTTCATGGCTTTTGAAATCATGCGCCGATCTCAGATTTTTTAGATTATTCCGGATAAGGTACAATATCTTTCGCAAAAAGAAAAAGGACAAAAATATAGACATGTCCCCGCACTTCTGGTAGAATGAA
>CANQNF010000017.1 GCA_947625125.1 uncultured Clostridia bacterium | reverse complement strand
TCGGCATGCCGAGGGTGATAATCCAAAAATTTTACTTCATTCTATGGGAATTTGCGAAAAATACTTGACATTACCTTTCCTTATGATGAACATTCTAAAGATAATAAGCGAGGGAAAGCTACTATAGAATTTTTCAAATCGATTAAACACGATAATTGCTTTGATGATAAAAAGGATATTTTAATATCTTTATCATTTGCTCTTCTAAAGTTCTTTGAAGATAGCAGTTGGAAAGATAAAAAAGACGGCATAATCCCGTCGTCAGTCAATAGACACTGGTTAGCTCATAATATGTATGATTATTATGATATAACCAGAGCGGATTGTATAAAGCTGTTTTGTATGTTGTATCAAATGATAGAGTTATACAGTATGCTGTAAAAACAGCAATGATTTATGCTGCGCGGTATTGCTTTATAAAATCGGCACTTGCCCCATAGAAGCAAGTGCCGAAGAGATTATTTGTAAATGTAGTGTAAGCGTGGGAATTGGTTGCGGGTCTTTAAGTGTGGGGAACACCCGGTCCCCGGCTTCCCCTGCCATACCTGCCACATCCAAAAAATTTTCCGCTACCCCGCAACCTTTTCCCGGCTGCTCCGACTATATTGTCGAAAGGAGGCGGGAAGCATGAACGGTTTTTCCCACAAAGACAGCCTTATGAAAACCCTCGGAATGGATCCCGAAACCTTTGAGGTCTATAGGCGAGCAGGCCTTTTGGAGAGGCTCGAACGCTGCGTTGACTTCGGAGGAGAAGCCCATGAACCGAAGCCGCATTATCACGGACATAAAAGGAGACATGAAGCATGAAAAATTCGGATATTCTTGTGCATGAATACGTCTCGGAGTACATGGAAAAGGTCTACTATTTCTGCCTGAAAAAGACCGGCTCCCCCGACGGCGCTTACGACCTGGCACAGGATATTTCCCTCGGGATAATAAATTCTCTTTCAAAGGGGACCGTTCCCGAGGACTTTCCGGCATACGTCTGGCGGTCGGCGCGCAACCGCTATGCAGATTATGCCGAAAGCCGAAGAAAAGCCCGTGAACGCGACGGCGGCGACGTATATGAGCTTGAGATCGCCGATGACACACGGTCTCCCGAGGAATCGGCGGTGCTTGGCGAGGACCTGAACCTTTTAAGGCGCGAGCTCGCTTTTATCTCGGAAGACTACCGAAAGATCGTGGTAGCTTTTTACATCGACGACCGTTCGGTAAGGGACATCGCTTCGTCTTTGGGCCTCCCGGAAAATACGGTAAAGTCAAAACTTTTCCGTGCAAGAAAAATACTGAAAGAAGGAATGGATATGGCAAGAGAATTCGGACCGAAAAGTTATAAACCCGAGAACATTTCATTCATCGCAAGCGGAAACATTACCCCTCAGCTTCCATGGGGAGCAGTCGGGACTATGCTTTCAAAAAACGTCCTCATCGAAGCGTCGGACAACCCCTCGACCGTCGAGGAATTGGCGGTGGCGCTCGGCATCGCCGTTCCGTATATGCAGGAGGAAGTCGACAAGCTTGTTTCGGCAACGCTTCTTAAAGAACTTGACGGCAAAAAGTATGTGACCGATTTTCCCATCGTTTCGGCGGGAAAGCGTGCAGAAGCGGTCGAGGCCCTTAAAAAGTCGGCGCCGAAAGCGGCGGAGTATGCGGACGAAATAGCCGAAGACGTCGTTAAGAAGCTCATAGAAATGGGCTGCACCGATAATTCGAGTCTCGACGGCGGCAGTCTCAAATGGTATGCCGTTTTCGAGACGATATCCGACGCAGAATCAAACTCGGAAATGAGTTTCAAGAGCGAACCGCGTTCAAACGGAGAGGAGTGGGAATTCTACGGCTTCGAGGAGGGCGACGAAAATCCCGAATACAACTTCGTGAGCTACGATTGCAGCGGCGAATATGACAACTTCTTCGGGACCTATATCATGCACAACCGCAGCCTCTGCGAAAATACCGACGCGCACAACTTCAAGCTTGCGGACGTCGTCTGGGCAGCAAAACTCATACGCTCCGGCAGGAATTACAACGACCTCACCGACCACGAAAAGACCGTCTTTGACAGCCTTAAAGCGCTTTTCCATGCCGAGCCCGACGGCAAACTCGTCTCGGACATTCTTATCATGAGCGGCGATGAATACGAAGCGATAAAAAAGGTCGTCAGTGAGCATCCGAAATTTAAAAAGCTCGTTGAAATAAGGCGCAAAAACGGCGAGGATATACTTGAGCTGCTTAAATCCGAGAGCAATACTTATGTCAGAAAATATCTTCCGGGAGTGGTGAACATAACCAATCACATCCGCGGATTTGTCGCCGACGAGGAAATAGCCGCAGGAAAGCTCATTTTGCCCGAAGACCCCGCAAACAGCACTGCCACGGTGCATGTCATAATAAGATAAAACATCCCCCCTTGTCTTAGGATAAGGGGGATAATTCCGAAATCCGATTTCCGACTTCCGACTTCTGTTTTCTGTTGTCACTTTACAGTTGACAAATTTCCTCGCCGACGGTGTAGACTTACGCGCATTTTCATGCTACAATATAATCACCGCGGAAAAAATATTACGGAGTGATAAAAATGACGCTTGGAAACAGAATAATGGAACTCAGGGCGCGTGCGGGGCTTTCGCAGGAAGAATTCGGCGAACTGTTCGGCGCTACCCGACAGACCGTCTCACGCTGGGAACTCGACCTCGCAATACCCGAGGTGCAAAAAATCGTGCAGATGGCAAAGACATTCGGAATCACGACCGACTCGATAATCGGCGACGGCGTATCGACGTTCGACATGGCTTTTAAGCGCTTTGTCTGCGGAATTTACCGCAAAAAGGATACCGTCATCGCCGACACCGAGAGGCTGACGATAGTATTTCGGGACTGCAAAGATACCCTTTGCGCAGAACTTTACGAGGGAGTGCAGGAAAACAAGATCCTGCGCGCATTTGCGGAATTTGACATGAATGCCAAAAAAGCAAAATACGCCTATTCCGACGACGGCGGGAAGATAACCTCGAACTGTGCAGCGGAAGAAATCATCGGGAAAAAATTCGAGCGCGCACAGCTTGACCGGATGAAACGGGTCGAGACGTTTTTCGTCAGAAGAGACTCGAAGCCGCTGCCGACCGTACCCGAAGCGGGATTTAAGACATGCCTGACGAAATGGCGCACCGGCACGAAATTCCACTGTAAAAACGGGGAAATTTTCGCCTGCATTTACGTCGGCGGCATGGAATACGTGTTCCACATGGCGCCCGAGATGTGCGAAAATATCTACGTTTCTATCGTGGCGAACGAGGCGTTCGAGCTCGGGGACTGCGTCGGCAGACAGTATTTCCGCATCCGGAATTTCGGCGACAACACCGAGAAATTTACAGTCAGCTTTTCACTGCTGAACGAAGAATTCACAAAGGTGAGCCTGCCGTCGGGCGAGAACGGGATAGTTTTCGATCATCCGGCTTCGGCCGCCGATAACGAGGACGGCAGGACGGTTTTGGAGAGCGTGAAAAGGTACACACCCGACAGCATAACCGTCACAAACTGCGGCGACGAGCTGACGTATTATAAGGACGACGGGGACATGGTGGAAAGATTTGAGGTATAATAACTAAAACGCCCCCTCCGGATTAAAACGGAGGGGGGAATTTTAGTTATTTATTAGAAGAGTTCCCCTCCAGTACCTTAGCAAACGCTCGGGCGTTATAAATCAGCCAGCCGTCGAAGTCTGAGCCGTTCGAGGCGATTTCCCGGGCCGAGCCGCGGGCCGTAAACGTTATCTCAAGCGGCGACGGGTTAAACAGCAGGACGACCTGCTTTTCAAGACCCGTAAACTCGCCGTCAAGCGGCGGGATATATTTAACATGCTTAAATAAAGTCAGCTCGTCGCCCTGCAAAAACGGCAGCAGCATATAAACCTTAAACGCCCTCACGAACCATTCGTGGCTCACAAAATGGTAGTGCCGCTTTCTTGCGCGGCAGGTTATAAGGCGGACGATATACTCTGCCGAGGCGGTTTTTATCACCATGTCGGGGCGGCGGGAAAACCCGAAAAAAGAGGCTGAAAACGGCCTTTTGCGGCTCATTTCATATCCGTGTTTTTTACAGATTTTTGAAAGCCTTATATACAGCGCTGCCCTTAAAAATACCGCGCGGACTATGTTATATAATGCTTTGGCAAGATAAAGCGCTGAACAGAATATCATCATGTAAATCAAAACCATCGCGTTCACCTCATTCGCCGTAAAAACAGTCCGCACGCCGGCTTTTCTGCGCAGATAAAACTCCGTAAGCCCGGGACGAAGCAGTCAGATGGGAAAACCCGAAAAAAGATGCCGGAAACGGCCTTTTGCGGCTCATTTCGTATCCGTGTTTTTTGCAGATTTTTGAAAGCCTTATATACAGCGCCGCCCTTAAAATTACCGCGCGGACTATGTTATAAAATGCTTTGGCAAGATAAAGCGCTGAACAGAATATCATCATGTAAATCAAAACCATCGCGCTCACCTCACTCGCCGTAGAAACAGTCCGCACGCCAGCTTTTCTGCGCAAATAAAACGCCGTAAGCCTGGGCAAAAGCTGTCAGAATGACTGATAAAATAAACCCCACGGCAACGCCGAAACGGTCGTACAAAATCACAAACGGAGATATTTTCCAAAGATTTATCAGGCATGCAAAAAGCCCCAAGACCGCGATGAGAACGACCGAAACAACGTCGCTTAAAAGGTGTTGGCGGGCGTGATATTTCAGGCCGTCAAGGGTCACGATGAACCCCGACGTATCGCGTATAAAAAGCTTTTCTCTGCGCCTTACGGAGCGGTTTGAAAGGTGCATGCCCGGGAAAAGTCCTATCATCAGGCATGCCTCGCGGATAAAATTATAGATGTCCTCGGCTTTGAATTTGTCGCCGATGTCTGTCAAAAAACCGTCTATAGCGGGGCTCAGCATGACCGCCGCGGGAATTATAAAATAAACCGTCAGACCGTAAAACAAATAGCCGAAGCAGCCCGTCATTACGACCGAAAGGGCAGTTAAAATAAGTATGTCCGAAAGGTTTAAGTCGGCCTTTCGGCTTTTTTCATTGACATCTCCCCTCGCCTCGCGTATGCTCGAAATAAGATGACTGCTTCGCTTTGAAATTATTTTTCGGGATTCCTTGGGCAGCCTGTACTGAGAAAGCCCGAAAACGACCGTGCGGATCACGATAAGGAGCGTGCCGAGAATGAGCCAGACGTCCTTAAAATCGAAATCAAATCTTGACAAAATCGTGTAATCGGCAGCCGCGTCGGCCACGCGCCTCTCGCTCTCAATGCATAAAAAATCAAGAGAGCCTCCCCAAAAAAGCGAGTCGAAGAACAGGCCGCAAATTATGCCCGAAAGCCAAAGCGCAAGCCCGATAAAGGTTATTTTCGGGCAGCTTTTCACCTTGTCGGCGTCGGGAATGTCCCGAAGAAGCGCCGCCCTTTCGTACTTGTGATAAACGATCTCAAAGACTGAGAAAACCGCCGCGAGGGCCGCAAGTATCAGCGCGGCAGGCAGGGAAAATCTCGCGTTAAGCTCGGGGTGCAGGTGAAAAGTGAAGACCCCGCTTTGGGAGTGGGCGTGTATCAGGGTCATCGGAGCCGTGACGAGCGCCCTGACGGCGAGCTTTGAGACCTGGTCTGAAAGTATTAAAGCGGTTACGGCGCCGCCGAAAACGACGGCCCGGGATTTTTTTGATGTCATTGTCGCCTCCGGGAAAGGGTTGGTATATTTAATATTGTAGCATAAAAAGAGCGGGTTGTCTATGACTTTTGGGAAATTCTGAGGGTGAAAACTTTCTACATCCCCACGGCGGTGAGCTTCTGCATATTTTCGCGCTTTAATTTCAGCGACGAGTGGACGTAGCGCTCCATCGTTATCGTAGTTGTCGAATGCCCCAAAATTTCAGAAAGACTCTTGATCTCAAACCCGACCTCGACGCACCGGGTCGCAAAGGTGTGCCGAAGCGTGTGGAAGTGGACCCCCTCGAGGCCGCAGTCCTCGGTATACCTCTTAAGCCGGTACTGAAGCGTTCGCGGCTCGATAAATTCGCTGTTTCCGGTCAGTATGTAGGCGGACCTGTCCTTGACCTCCATAAGCTTGCAAAGCCCGACTGCAGCGTCCGAAAGCGGGATTATGCGGCTTGAAAGGTCGCTTTTGGGGCTGCCGACGACGACTTTCGTGCGCGGCCCGACGTCCTCGTTTCTGAGCCTCTGCATCGTTGCGCCGACTCTGATGGTGCGCTCCCTGACCGAAATATTTTCCCACTTTAAAGCGCAAAGCTCGCCTATTCTCAGTCCCGTCAGCATCGCGAGCAGCACCCCGAATTTGCAGCTGTCCAGATCCTCGGAAAGATAGGAAACAAGGCGGTTTTGCTCGTCTATCGAGAGGACGCGCGCTTCTTTTTTCTGCTCTTTCGGGTAGAAAATTTCCGGCTCGGGCAGGCCGTACGGCAGCTGTTTCGCGGCAAATTTCAGCGCGAGCCGAAGCACGATAAGCACGTCCTTGACGGTTTTCGGCGCCAGTCCTTCCAGCAGTAGAATTGATGAAAACTCAGATATTTTTTCGTCGGTTATGGCCTGCGGCAGGCAACTGCCGAGCTTAGGCTTTATGTGATTTTCGACAGCCGTCCGGTAGCGCTCGCAGGTCGATTCTTTAAGCCGTCCTCGGCATGACTGAAGCCACTCATCGCAGAAAAATCCGAATCTACAGTGTTTTGCGGAGTTCTGACCGGCCGAGGATCTGCTTGCGACATTTCCGGAGGGTTTGAACCCCGAGACCTTTTCTTTGGCCTCCTTGTAGGTTTTCCCGTAGCAGTAGCCGTAGATAATCTTCCCGGATGAATCGCGATTTTTAACATATCGTGCTTCCCACCTGCCGTCTTTGCGTTTGAAAATGTTTTCGCCTTTCATAAAAAAGCCTCCTTAAAAAGTTTTTATACTTTAAAAGTGGCGTTTTGAGCACGATTTTGACGGCGAAAAAATGAAATTTTTATTTAAAAGCGGAAAATTTTTGAATGATTATTCGTATATTTTGGCATAATTTTCGTGGATTTGAACAAAAGTGACAGAGGATTATGAGCAAAGTGAACAATTGGAACTTTTTAGCAAATTAGAGAAGTCAATCTGTGAGCGAGTACAAACATATATTTTCAATGTATAGTAACGCCCTCACGGGAGGCTTTCTCTCCTATGAGGGTGTTACTGCTTTATGACTTTAATATGCTAAATCGGCAAAATAGATTTTAAACCACACTTATTCAGCGCTTTACTTATTCTTATGCTCCAGGGCGGTGCGGGCGATGCTCCAGAAGCAGGGCTTGATTATCATGTCTCTGTCCGCTAAGAGCGCTGCGTTTCTTCTGAGCTTCGGGGTGGTGTTGAGCCAGGAGTTCTCGTCGTCGGTGCCCCAGAAGAGTATCGCGTCGATAACGCCCTCGTCGGCAAAGTCGAGGAACATGTCAAAGAGCTCGGCATACTTTGTCGCCTGGCGCTCGTATTCCTCCATGCTCCAGGTGTAGAAGCTCTCGTCTGCAATGGCGCCGACGAACATGTTCATATCGAGCTCGGTTATCTCGATCCTGAAATTGCCCTTGTGCTCGGGAAAGCACTCGTCATAGACTGCCGAAAGACCGGCGATAGTCTCAATGTTCTTGCGGTAGGCGTTGACGTTGCAGTCGACGGAAATGTGGGACTGGAAGCCTACGCCGTCTATCCTGACGCCCTTTCTCATCATTCTTTCGAGCATATCGTACATGGCCTTGGTCTTGGAGTCCTGCCATTCCATGTTGAAATCGTTTATCATTAAAACAACATCCTCGCCGCCGGCTTCTCTGGCAGCGTTGAAAGCTATCTCAACATAGTCGTCGGCGTAACCGTTGCCGTCGACGTCGCCGATTATCTCGGACCACAGAGACTGGTCGTCGCTGTACTGGCGGATGCCGTTGGCGTTCAGTACCTCGTTGCATACGTCCCAAATTTTTATATCATCCTTATAGCGGCCGATGACTTCGCTTATATAGGTGGTCACGCGCTCAATGAGCTGTTCGCGGGTGGCAAGCGTGCCGTTATTTCGGCAGTCCGCAAGAGAGGTCTGGTCGTTCGGGTCGGCCTTGAACCACCACTGCGGGACCTGAGAGTGCCAGACGATGGTGTGGCCTCTTAGCTTGGCGCCGGTGGAGCGTCCTATCTCGACGAATTTATCCGCGTCGTCAAAATTGTAAACGCCCTCGGCGGGATTGCAGTGGTCGGACTTGAGCTCGTTGCCGAGAACATACATATTATAATGCTTTAAAATTCCGGCCTTGACCTGGTCGCCGACAGTGACCTTGGGGCCCTCGGCTTTCTTGTCATAGGGCAGAGCGACGTCGTAATCATACATCTGGTTAGAGGTGAATGCCACGCCGATGTCGCAAATGCCGTCAAAATAATTGCAAAGGGCCGGCAGACCGTAGTCGCCGATGTGGAACTCCTGCTGAGAAAGAGTATCTATCTCGTCAAGAGTATAGGTAAGGTTCGGGTCGGTGAGCTCGTTGTGGTAGTTGACAGGCTCGGCTTCCTGCCCGCAGGCCGTAAGGGAGAGCAGCATGGCTGCTGCCAATAAAAATGATAAAATTCTTTTCATAGCGTCCTCCGAAAAAATTTTCTGAATCAAGCGCATACTGCGCATTATAATCTATAATATCATATTTCACAATATTTTTGAATGGGTAAATGATACAATTTGAAGCCGCTAAAGTTGTGCAATTTGCGGATATGCATACTCCATGCTCAAAAAATCCCGCGTAAAGGCCCCTCTGAGATAAGAGTTAGCACTCTTTTTTTCATATCTCAGAGAGGCTGACGCAGGATTTTGATTTATCCGTCCTTGAGCTGCTTGACGGTCTTTGTATCGACGACGGGCGCCTCGATATAGCTTAAAAGCTCCTCCAAATCGTCGGTGAGTTTATACAGCGAGACGCAGTCCTGACGGATAAAGTTTTTCGAGATGGACGAATCCATCACATGGCTGAGTTCGTTATAATAGCCGCGCAGGTTGTAAATGGCGATGGGCTTGTTATGGCGGCAGAGCTGCTTTAAGGTGAGTATTTCAAAGAACTCCTCAAAGGTACCGATCCCGCCGGGAACGACTATGAAAGCGTCGGAGCTGTCCTCCATTATCTGCTTGCGCTCGCGCATGGTATCGGTAAAGACCAGCTCGTCGCAGAAGTCGCAGATTGCTTCAACGCTTTCTTCATCAAAAAAGCGCGGGATCACCCCTTTTATCTTTCCTCCGCCGTCTCTGACTCCCCTTGCGGCGGCTCCCATAAGGCCGTTTCCTCCGCCGCCGAAGACCAGCGAGTGGCCTCTTTCGGCCATGGCTCTGCCGAGTTCCTCGACCTTTTCGATATAAAACTTATCGATCGTGGGCGACGCTGCGCCGTAAACACAAATTTTCATATTCTGCCTCCTTCGGAAGTGATTATAAATAGGATACCACATTTTTTCGGAAAATGCAAGGGGGGAAGGAATAGAAAGATGCGTCCTAATCGGCCACATCAAGAATACAGAAGTCAGATGTCAGATTCCAAAATTTCAAGGTGTCGCCTGCGGCGACGATTTTTAAAATAGTGAATAATGCGGGCGGTTTGGACGCTCCCGGAATAGAAAACGGAAAACGTGGGACGGGGGGAGAATAAGAAGTGCGGTGCGAGAATGATATTTGGGAGATTTACCGATGAGCACTGCCGGGGGAGGAAATTGAGAACCGAACATAGTAAAGAAAAGGTATTCGCCCGCATGGCGGGCTCATGCTATTTTAAGTCACCTCACCCCTGCCCCCTCCTCAAGGAGGGGGCGCCCTAACCAAACTTTGCTTGAAATCCCCATCGAATCCTTGAGGATTCTGATGGGGATTTTCCGAAACATCTACGCTCGACCCGCGGGTAAAAGGTATTCGCGCTGCGCGCTCATGCTATTTAAAATACCCCCACCCCCAGCCCCTCCCCCAAGGGAGGGGTGTTAGTGCTGACTTTTGCCTTTGTGCCTCTGCCTGCCCTCGTTCGCGAACGTTTGCAGGAACTAAAGTGCGCCTCTCCCCCTCGCTCGCGAACGCTGCCGCGTTCGCTCGCTCGGGGCTTGTGCTGACCGCTACCTTTCGGGGACAACCCTTGCAGGGTTTTCCCCGAACCCCTTTCCCGCTTTGCCCGACGGCATTTCATGCCGTCAGGTCGGGGAAACCCCCGGCGAGGGTTTCCCCGGCAAAAACAGTCCACCGGACTGTTTTTGCTCCCTTTCCTGCGCTTCGCTGTCGCTTATCCCTCGAGAACGCCTGCCGGCGTTCTCTCGGGGGATTTCGCAGCCTGCGGGCTGCGACCAAGGGCGCCGCCCTTGGAACCTGCCCGCTTTTTGAGGAAAAGCGGGGTAAAACCTTTTTAGATTTCACTTTCCTCGAATCCGTGCAAAAAATACTATGCCCCCTACCCTGCCGACTTGATCAAAAACGTCGCTATGCGGCTGCCGGTGTTGTCGTCCGAGATGACCGCCGACTCGAAGCTTTCCGGGCCGCTTAAGGTGTCGCCGCTGTAGCGGACCGCCGCATATTCCCCGTCGGCGGTCGTTATCCTATAAAGCTTTTCCGGCTCGAGGCTGTCGATATATTCCTCAAAAGTCAGCCCGGCTTTCGACATATATTCCGCATGCGGCGCGCCCACATATCTTAAATGCCACGGCTCGTACTCGATACCCGTCTTATCCTCCTTGCCATCGGGATACCTTAAAATAAACCCGTATTGCCAACAGTTTTCTATGACCCATTTGCCGGTCTTGGTCCCCTCAAATCCCATGCCGCCGTGATAAAGAGTATACACGTCCGCCGCAAGCCCCGCCTGATGCTCCGAAGCGCCCAAGTCCTGTGCGACTTCGCCCTGCTCCTCTATTTCTCTTTTTTGTTCTTCGGCAGTCCTGTACGCCGACGACACATAGAGCTTCTCGCCGAACTGCTCCGAAACTTCGCCGGAAAGGGCCGAAAACGCTTCATGCAGGCAGTTATTAAACAGCAGACCCGTGCCCTTATATTCGGAAATTTCGGGAGAAAAATCATCGCGGATGAGGTGCGAACGGTTGATAAGCATAAGCGACTGGTCGACGCTCACGCGCTCGTCGTACATCAAAACGGCAGAGTTGTACTCCTTTATCTGCCCCGTAAAATCGGCAAATTCCGGGTCGGGGCGTTTTGACTCACTCTTGGCATTTTTTGAGATGGCCTCCACCGCCGTTGCAACGAACTGAAACGCGCACAAAAGAACATACACCGCGAACGCTCCGCCTAAAATAACCGCCAGAAGCCGAAGAGGTCTTACCTTTCTTTTTGTCATCGCTTAGCCCTCCTCCGCCGACTGCGGGTCGTCGGTTTTTTCCTCGTCAGGCTCGGGAGCGTCGTTTAAAATTTCCTCGTCGCCGCATTTTTTGACTGTAAGCTCAGCCTTGAACAAATCTCCGTCTATAACCAGCTCAAAGCCCACGCCCTGCAAATCGCAGAGGCTTTTAGCTATCGACAGTCCGAGACCGCTGCCCTCGGTATTTCTTGAGGAGTCCCCTCTTACGAACCTCTCGACAAGGTCCTCGCCCGCCATGTCAAGGGGAACTCGGGAGACGTTTTTGAAGCTTAAAAGCGCCGTATCTCCCCTGTCCTCGGCGGTGACATAGAACCGCGTGCCCGCCAAGGCGTACTTGCAGGCGTTGCCCAAAAGATTGTCAAGGACACGCCACATAAGTCTTCCGTCGAGGTTTGAGAGAATTTTTTCCTCGGGTATCTTAACGACCGGCTCAAGCCCCGACGCCTCGAATTTTTCGGAATATTCCGCCACGCACTGCGTGAGCAGAAGATTAACATCTGTCCTTTCGGGATTCACCGGGACGTTTCCGCTTGATGCCTTTGAGACCTCGACAAGGTCCTCTATCAGCTTTTTCATCCTTGCGGCCTGGCGCTTTAAGACCTCGACGTGCTCCTTGGCGTTCTCGTCCTGTATGTCGTCCTTTGACAAAATGTCAACATAGTTTACTATCGACGTCAGCGGCGTTTTTAAATCGTGGGAGACGTTGGTTATGAGCTCGGTTTTTAAGCGCTCCGAGCGCATCCTCTCGTCGACAGCCGTCTTTACGCCCTCGCCGAGGCCCTCAAGAGCGTCGGCGTAGGACTTCTGAGAGCCGAAGAGATATTTTCTGTCGATGACTGCGCCGAGATTTCCTCCCCTGATTTTTAATACATATTCTCTCAGCCGCTCAAATCCTATCGACCACATAAGCGCCAACACCGTCGCAGAGACTATGGCGGCTATGCAGATAAACATGCCGAGCCTGCTTCTTTGCATGGACAGGCCGATAATAAAAACTGCGCCGTATCCCGAAACTATCAGAAGCATTTTCCAGACCGTTGAAAGCTTTGAGAAGAAATATAAAACTGCCCCCAAGATCTTTTTTATCAGGCCGAACACGAAGCCTACGACAGTGTATTTCCAGAATTTTTTCGCCTTGAGTCTTGCCGAAAGCGTGTAAAGAGCGGCGGGCGCCGTCATCGAAAACAGGACAACTATGCCGGCGCAGGCGGCCACTTCTAAAATTCTCTGGGCGTAGATTCTTGTCATGACGTGGCGGTATGCAAAGAACGTATAGGACTGGAAAACCGCTAAAACTGCGGAAAAAACGAGCGCTGCGAGAATTATCTCAAAGGGTATCTTGTCAAACCAGCCTAAAACGATACCGTCTTCGCCGTGACGTCTGCCTGCCGAGACCGCCAAAAATCCCGAGCATATCAAAAACGTCAGCACTCCCGCCGCAAGAATTATCGGGAATAAAACGCTGAAGCGGGATATGAGCGCTACGGAATTTAAGGTGAGATAGGAGCTGTTCACGACCTCCGGGGTCAGGTCGGCATAGACGTCGATGAAGTATTCACGGGTCTCGGAGGCTATGCTGCTGCCCTCAAAATAAATGGACGAAATGCGGCCGAAGCCCGAATCTACGGCGTTTAAAAGCTTGACGCGGCTTTCAAGGGAGAGCGGGCGGGAGTCCATTATCTCCTGAACCTTAAGGCTCGTTTCCTCGGAACCCAAGGGGTAGCTTTCATCGCCGTAATGCAAAAGATTGTCATAGCCGTTTATTATCATCGTCGCCGGGAACTTGCCGTCGTTAAACGGGACGGACTGATAGGTGCGGGAGGCTATAATCCGGCTTTCGTTGGTGTTCGGCAGGACTGCGTCCCCGTCGTCCGCTTCAAAGCGGATAAAGTCTGCGGGGTCCTCGGTCATAACGGCGGCCTGCTCCTCGGTCTGCTCGCTGTTGTCGGGATAATAGGCCGCTCCCATGTCGTTAAGACCGAGTTCGCTTGCGGAGAAGCTGTCCCCGACCTTTGCTTCGGAAAAAGTTTTCATTGCTGGAGAGTATTTTACTTCGCCGTCGGGTGTGATGTATAAAACGGTCGCGAAGTAGCTTCCGCCGCCGAACACCTCGGATATATCTACCTTGACCGTTAAGGTCGCTTCCACGCCCTCGAACGCAAGCTCGCGCCTGACGTCGTCGCCGTAGAGGCGGTCGTCGGCCTCGGCAACGCTGTAGACCGATTCGCGGGTAACGTCGGTGCGGCGGTCGGGAAGCTGAGTGGAAAATACCGCGGATGACCCGGAGACGACCTTTCTGTAGCCGTAGAGATGGGACGACGGCGACTCGCCGGTCGTGGCGACTACGTTTCCGTCGGAATCGTTTATCACCATTAAAAGATTGCCGTCGGGCGAGACAGGGTCCATAGGGCTGCCGTCGGCGCCGCCTAATATAAATGTGCCGTCTTCGGGGCTTACGGTCACGCTGCGTATGCCGGAGGCGAAATCCCTTGAAGAGCGGTATGCAAGGTCGTAGACTTCATTTTGCAAAAACTCCTCGCCGCCGTCAAGATAGACGTTGTTTTGCAGGCAGATGACCGTGAGAATGCCGCTGAAAAAGGATACCGTGAGGGAAACGGCCGCCAAAAGACATGCAAAAAATTTAAGACCCGCACGCTCGGTGGGTTTTCTTTTTTCTTTCATTTTTATATGCCTCCCCTAAAATCAGGCGTCCTTGTCGAACTTGTAGCCGCGGCCCCAGACGACCTTAAGGTATCTCGGCTCGGCAGGATTTATCTCTATCTTTTCACGAAGATGGCGGATGTGGACGGCTATCGCGTTGTCGACCCCGACCGGGACGTTCCCCCAGACCTTACGGTATATCTCGGCCGGGGAATAGACGACTCCCGCGTTCGACATCAAAAAATATAAAATGTCGTACTCCTTGGCGGTGAGGCGTATCACCTCGCCGTCGACCGTCACTACCCTGTCGGCGTCGTTTATCTCGACCCCGCCCACTCTAATAGAATCGGGCGATTCGGGGACGCTGCCGAAGCGGACGTAGCGCCTTATGTGGGAGCGCACTCTCGCCAAAAGCTCCACCGGGTTGAACGGCTTCGTCACATAGTCGTCCGCCCCGAGATTAAGGCCCAGAATTTTGTCCATGTCCTCGGATTTGGCTGTAAGAAAAATCACCGGGACGTTTGTGAATGAGCGAAGCTCGGACAGCGCTTCTATGCCGTCCTTTTGGGGCATCATTATGTCCATAAGAACGCAGTGGATCTTCTGGGAGCGAAGTATATTAAGAGCTTCGGCGCCGTTATACGCCTCAAAGAGCCCGTAGCCCTCCCCCGACAGATAGATCCTCAGCGCCGAGACGATGTCCCGTTCGTCGTCGCAGATCAAAATATTATACATGGTATAACCTCCCCTTCTTTGATTCTATTTTATCACGTCGTTTCAAAATAAACAAGGGGTAGATTCTTAAGAGTTTCTTAAGTTTTTGCAAAAAACGAATAAATGCGGCAAAAAAACGCCCGAGAATTAGCCCCTCTTCAATAAGAAAACAAGCCCGCATAATCTGACTCAAATCCGCCATCTTCATCGTTGGCGGCTCTTGCATTCCACAAAGGAGTGCGTGCGAGCCGCCGCCTTGAATCTGGCAGCTTTGAGCGACTATGCGGTGCTTCGCAGTGCCCGCTGGGCACGCTTGTTTTCTTATCTCAGAGGGGACTTTCTCAGGCGCTTTATAATCATTTTTTATGCCAAAGACGGGTTTTTGTAGATGATGATGAAGTCGTCGGAGGCGTATTCCGTCCAGCCGGCGGACAAAAGCTGCCCTGATACCTTTTCGGTCATCGGGTCCTTTAAGCTCATGAGAAGATAGTCGTATTTCTCCGGCTCGATAATCTCGGTGCTGCCGTCCGGCAGGGTCCTTATCTTACTGTTTCCGAAATCGTAGATCTCGCTTCGGTTGCAGGCGTGAGGCAGCAAAAACGTGTTTGATAAAACGCTCGCGTCCTTGGGTATCAGGGCGATTGTCTCCTCGGCGGACTTATAATAATCGGCGTTTTTAGCGTAGTCCTTGACGTAATCAAGCTTCGGCGAAGCTAACGCCACGGCAGTGGTCAGAGAAATTATCGCAGCCGCACACAGAAGCTTTCCGGCCGCTTTGGGAGGCATGTCGCATAAATTCAATACCGAAAGATAAATCAAAAAGCATGCCGGACCGAAGACGTACTGAAAGCCTATATCTGCGGCATAGCGGTAGCCTGCGCCTATGACGAGACACATGATGACGTACGGGACGATGAGGATATACCGCCGAAGCTTTGATGTGATAAACGGCAGGAGCATGAGCGGCAGGAGCGTTTCGCAGAGGAAAATCAGGGTGTCTTCCCTGACGAACAGGCTGAAAAAGTACGCCGGGTCGGAAAGGACGTTTCTGACTATGCCCAAAAATCCGCCGCTCTCCTCGGTCATTAAAATGCCGAGGCGCGAGGCGGTCATATACGCGCCGTCGCCGTATTTGGTAAGACGGGTCATCACTATCAGAAAATAAACGCCGGATAACAAGGCCGAGACAAGGCCGTGGAAGCGGTTTTTCGATTTTTCATCCGCAAAGTAAAACAGCCCGAAGCAGATGACATAAAGGGCCGCGTCCTCCTTGACCGATAAAATCAAGGCGGCCATTATATAAAATAATGGGAATTTCTTTTTTTCGGCAGCATAGAGCATCCACATGATAAGCGTGGGAAGCAGGCAGTTTTCGTGGAACGAGTAGTAGCAGGGCATGATGAGAGAGGCGCTGAAGATGTAGACCGAGCATATCCCGAGGAGCTTTGCCCCCGAAAAGCCCCTGTTTTTGGCGATTAAATATAGGGGCACGACCCCGCCAATGGCGAATAAAGCCTGAACGACCAAGAGCGTTTCGGCTTTAGGTATCAGTGCAAAAATCGGCAGTATCAGATAAAAAATGTAGGAACTGTGGACGTTGAAGTGGCTCATTATGACGTCGCGCTCGCAGGACGTGACAGCCGTGAAATTGTCCCTTAACGAATAAAACATCTGTAGGAAAATGCCCATGTCGAAGCAGGGCGTGCCGAAAGAACGGTGCTTGGCGATAGTCGTCAGACAGACAAAGGTAAAGGTCAGGACGGAAAAGAATGCCGAAAATAAAACGGAAATACGAAACGGAAGCCGGAAATTTTCGGGCAGCAAAGACAGCGCGCAGACCGAAAAGACCGCCGCGACGGCTCCTGCCGCAAGACCTATATAAAAACCCCCGCGGTAGGCCGTCAGGGCCGCGAAAAACGTCGAGGAAACTATCAGGAGAAGTTGGTCGACCGGCAGGCTCTTTTCGCTCAGCCGACAGACAAGCGACAGCCAAACGAATATCACTGCCATCCAGATGAGCTTTGCCGGCAGCGAACTTGCCGCGACGTAGTCCCGCCAGCCGCCGACCGGGTCCACGCCCTTTGACATGGAGACGACCCACTCCGCCGACGAGACCGTGAAATATGCCGCAAACGCCCGACAGAAGCCGAGCTTTGGGATCTCAAAACGGCGCAGCGCTCCGCCGACGTCCTTGAAAAATTTTTCCATTTCTTAGCCTTTCTTCGCGCGCCAAAGCCGGTGAGAGCATGGGCACGGGGATGTGGGAATAAAAAAGTCGATATGAGATTATTATAGCATAAATCCGCAGGATTTGTGCTATAATTAGCCATCTTTTGCGGTTCCCGACGAAGTCGGGGAGCAAAAGGGCGACTTAAATAAATTATAATAATCGGATACGATTATTATAGCATAAAGCGTGAAAATTGCAAGGGTAAATTGAAAAATGGGTTATACTGTGGATAATGGAAGAGTTAGGAAGTGCGGGGGTAGGAGGGAAAGCGGCAGTTGCTGCCGCAGGCCTGCGGAGTGCGGGGCGGAGTCCCGGCTCGCGTGAGCGAGCGCGACGGCGAAGCCGTCGGCCGGCCCGCAGGGCCGGTGGGGGTTCGAGGGAGGGGGACACTAAGAGCGAATACCCTATACCCCCGTGGCCGGGAGCAGAGGGCCGGTAAAAAGCCATCTCAAAAACCTTTGTTTTGAGATGGCTTTTTTGCACGATGTTCCGGCGACAGCCCCCTCCCCGCCGGGGAGGGGGTCGGGGGGAGGTGACTCAAATAGCATGAGCCACGCAGTGGCGAATACCTTTAAACATGGCGAGTGGGCGACAATCGTCCTGTTTTGAACTCACAATCATGCGAATTCCTTTTTACTAAGCAGCGGCAGTCATGCCTCTTTTATTCAGCTCCCCATCCAACCCGTCCAAATCCCCTCTTCACCTCACTCTATAATTGAACGCCCGGAGGGAGTTTAATATGCAAATGACCGTCACGCCGACGTCCGCAAAGACCGCCGCCCACATCCCTGCATACCCCATCAGCTCCAAAACGATGACGGCGAGCTTTGCCAAAAACGCGATGGCAACGCACTGATAAACTATCTTCATCGTCCTCTTGGAAATTTTTAACGCCGCAGGCAGCCTCGAAAGCCGGTCGTCAAGTATGACCACGTCGGCGGTCTCGATCGCCGCGTCAGACCCGAGGCCTCCCATCGCGACCCCGACGTCCGCCATCGCAAGAACCGGAGCGTCGTTTATTCCGTCGCCGACAAAAGCCGTTATTCCCGATTCCGAGCGAATTTTTTGCAGCTCGTCGCACTTTCCTTCGGGGCTGAGTTCTGCCCTCGCTTCGTCTATTCCGGCCTGTTTTGCGGCCTCCTCGGCAGCCTGTCTGCGGTCTCCCGAAAGCATGACTACCTTTTGAACGCCGATGTTTTTTAATGATTCTATGGCAGTCCTGCTGTCCGGCTTTATCGCGTCGCTCAGATAAATTTTTCCTATTTCATTGCCGTTTTTTTCCACCGAAACCGCTATCCCGCCCTCGGGAGAGCTGCTCCTGCCGACAAAAATTCTGTCCCCCGAGACCGTAGCATATACTCCCCTGCCTGCTTCCTCGACGACGTCGGAAACCAAAGCATGGTCAGGCTCGCCGTAGGCCTTGACGATGGCCTTTGCTATGGGATGTGTTGAGCGGCATTCGGCATGTGCGGCAAGCGTCAAAACGTCATCGCCGCCGACGATTTTTTCAACGCTTAGGTTGCCGGCAGTGACTGTTCCGGTCTTGTCGAGCGCGACCGCGGAAATCTTCGCCATTGCCTCGATAGAAGCTGCGCCTTTAACTAAAATTCCGTTTTTGGATGCGCAGCCAATGCCTGCAAAAAATCCGAGCGGCACAGATATTACAAATGCGCACGGGCAGGAAACCACCAAAAGGGTCAGGCCGCGATAGAGCCATCCCCGAAACGTCTCGGCATAGCCCGTAAAGGCCGGGCAGACAAATGCTATAAAAATCGCTAAAAGGACCACCGCGACGGTGTATTTTTTGGCAAATCTTGTAATAAAACGCTCGGCCTTGGCCTTTTTGTCGCGGGCATTTTCAACAAGCTCTAAAATTCTCGCCGAGCTCGACTGCGCATAGGGCTTCGTGATTTTGACCTCAATAACGCCCGTTTTGTTCAGGCCGCCGCCGTATACGGGGTCTCCCGGCTTCTTCTCCTCGGGCAGGGATTCGCCGGTGAGCGCCGAATTGTCGACGGCAGTCTCGCCGCTTAGAATCACCCCGTCCACGGCTATCCTCTCGCCGGGAGCAAATATCGCTATGTCGCCCACACCCGCCTGCTCAAGAGGCACGACCTCCTCGGAATCGCCGCGTTTAAGGGTCAGGGTATCCGGCCGCAGGCTCAAAAGCGCCGTAATCGATTTTCGCGAACGCTCGCAGGCGATGTCCTCCAAAAGCTCGCCGACCGAATAGAAAAGCATGACCGCAACGGCTTCCGTGCCCTCGCCTATGCACCATGCCCCGACCGTGGCAATAGTCATCAAAAACTCCTCGTCGATGGAAAATTCGGTGACAAGTTCTTTAATTGCATTGATTATTACTTCATACCCGACAATAAGGTACGCCGCCGCCAAAATGGCGTATTGAAGCGCTCCGTGCAGGAAAAACGACGCGACAAAAAGCGCCCCCGAAACGGCAATTTTTATTATCGCGGCAATGGGGCTTTCCTCTTCATGCTCCCCAGAAATCTTTTCTTCACAGCATTTGCAGCCCTCGCCGTCGTGATGATGTTTTTCTTCCCTGCCGAGCTTTTTTGCGGCAAGTGCGTTCTCAGGTGTTTCCATATTTATCCTCCAAAATCACTCAGAAATATGTTCAAGGCCCATGGCGAGCATGGTCGAAACGTGGCTGTCGGCAATCGAGTAATAAAGCGATTTGCCCTCCCGGCGGTACTTGACGAGTCCGGCCTGCTTGAGAGTCCTCAGCTGGTGGCTGACCGCCGACTGACTCACGCCGACAAGCTCCTGTATGTCGCAGACGCACATCTCTCCCCCCAAAAGCGAGAACAAAATTCTCACGCGGGTCATGTCGGACAGCGCCTTGAAAAGCTCGCTGACGTAGTACGCCTCCTCCTCGGTTATCATTTTTTCGGCAAGGCGCTTGACGAGCTCGATGTTTTTTCCGCCGCATTCAAGGTGGTGCGGGCACTCCGGGCATGCCATGCCGTCCTTTATTTCATCCATATCCAAAGCCTCCTATGAATATATGAATATCTGTTCATATATTATATTATACACGCCGCGAGGGATTTGTCAAGGGGGTAAGGAAAATTTTTTTGAAGCCGACGGGCGCGGCCGCATAAATGGGGGTGGCAGCGGAGCCCTCAAGTCCCGCTTCGCGGGACTTGAGCCTGCGGCCCCAAAGGGGCCGCAGGCCCCCGAAAAGCGGAGCTTTTCGGGGGAGGGCTCCGCCCGCGCACTCGGTAAAGGCGGCCGCGCCCTCGGGTGAACGCACAAAAAAACCGCGCGCCCGGTGAGCGCACGGCTGTAATTATTTTCCGCTTATCTTTTCGGCGATCGCTATTCTGAGCTCGGCTCGCCTCAGCTTTATCTCGGCGAGCTGCTTTGCGGCATCGCTCTTGGGGTTCTCTATCCTCGACAGGGCTTTTTCTTTGGCGGCTTTCGCACGCTCTCTGTCGATGTCCTCCGCCCACTCGAACGTCGTGGGGGCAAGGAAAACTCCCTCCTTGGTGACGTTTAAAAGACCTCCGCAGCACGCCGCAAGCCTCGGTTCCGAGCCCTCCTCGGCATAGACTCTGCACTCCCCTATTCCCACGGCAGTGAGATACGGGATGTGCCCGGCCATCACGGCGACGTCCCCGTCTATTGAGCGCAGAGACAGCTGGCGGGCCGTTCCGTCGTAGAAAATGCCGTCAGGCGATACGATCTTAAGGTTGAATTCTGCCACAGCGTCGCCCCCTTAAGCCTTTGCCTTTCCGCGTTCGACGGCCTCGTCGATGGTGCCGACAAACAGGAACGCCGACTCGGGCAGGTCGTCGTGCTTGCCCTCGATTATCTCCTTGAAGCCCCTTATCGTCTCGGCTATCGGGACGTATTTGCCGGTGTAGCCGGTGAACTGCTCGGCGACGGTGAACGGCTGGGAGAGGAAGCGCTGGACCTTTCTCGCCCTTGCTACGGTCAGTTTATCCTCGTCCGACAGCTCATCCATGCCCATGATGGCGATGATGTCCTGGAGCTCCTTATAGCGCTGGAGTATCTTCTGGACGTCTCTGGCGACTCTGTAGTGCTCCTCGCCGACAACGTCGGGGGAAAGTATTCTCGATGTGGAATCAAGCGGGTCGACCGCGGGGTAGATGCCCAAAGAGGCGATGCTTCTTGACAAAACCGTGGTGGCGTCAAGGTGTGCAAACGTCGTTGCAGGCGCAGGGTCGGTAAGGTCGTCCGCAGGAACGTAGACCGCCTGAACGGAGGTGATGGAGCCGTTTCTTGTGGAGGTTATGCGCTCCTGCAAAGCGCCCATCTCGGTGGCAAGCGTGGGCTGGTATCCTACCTCCGAGGGCATACGCCCCAAGAGCGCCGAAACCTCGGAGCCTGCCTGGGTAAATCTGAAAATATTGTCAATAAAGAGTAAAACATCCTGGTTTTCACGGTCTCTGAAATATTCCGCCATAGTAAGACCCGTAAGCGCGACTCTCATTCTCGCTCCCGGGGGCTCGTTCATCTGGCCGTAGACGAGCGCCGTCTTGGAGAGGACTCCCGACTCTTTCATCTCGTTATAAAGGTCGTTTCCCTCACGGGTGCGCTCGCCGACTCCCGAGAATACCGAGAGACCGCCGTGCTGCTTGGCGACGTTGTTTATAAGCTCCTGGATAAGGACTGTCTTGCCGACGCCCGCGCCGCCGAACAGGCCTATCTTACCGCCTTTAGCGTAGGGGCAGATGAGGTCGACGACCTTTATGCCCGTTTCAAGTATCTCGGTCGTGGACTGCTGTTCGTCAAATTTCGGCGCAGGGCGGTGTATAGCCCATCTTTCCTTTGTTTCGGGCGTGGGCATGTTGTCTACGCACTCGCCGAGGAGGTTGAATATCCTGCCGAGGGTCTCCCGTCCGACGGGCACAGAAATTGGCGCGCCGGTGTCGACGGCGTCAATGCCCCTCGGAAGTCCCTCGGTGCCGGTCATGGCAATGCACCTCGCCACGCTGTCGCCGATGTGCTGTGCGACCTCGAGGGTTATTTTTCTGCCCTCATAGTTTATGACGATGGCGTTGTTGAGGTCGGGAAGATGTCCCTCCTCAAAACGGATGTCCAAAACAGGTCCGATTATCTGCACGACTTTTCCTATATTTTCTTTACTCATTGCTTATCCTCCCAAAAAAGAAGATGAAATATCGGTAACACGGTTTTACTCGGCCTGAGCGCCCGAGACTATCTCGGTTATCTGCTGGGTGATGGAGCTCTTTCTCGCCTTGTTGTACTTAAGCCTCAAATCGTCTATGATGTCGTCGGCGTTTGAAGTGGCGCTCTCCATGGCTGTTCTTCTTGCT
Source organism: uncultured Clostridia bacterium (assembly GCA_947625125.1). Taxonomy (GTDB): domain Bacteria; phylum Bacillota; class Clostridia; order Oscillospirales; family Ruminococcaceae; genus Faeciplasma. Next base: position 43,333 of record CANQNF010000017.1, on the reverse strand, counting down.
GCAAGTTCACTTGCAAAGCTCTCGCAGACCGCTCCCCAGACAAGTCCCGCGACGACGTCGGGTATTATCGAATTAAAGACTGCTCCCGTGCCCGGTTCGACAAGCGTGAACGCCGGCTCGGTCCCGTCGGACAAAAGCTCTTTATCCAATGGCAGCAGCCTCAGCTCGGCAGGCTCCTGTCCGAGCATCGAGACGAAGTTCGTGTAGATGACCTTAAGCTCGTCAAACTCGTCGTCAAGATACATCCTGCAAAGAAGTCTCGATATCTCGTAGCAGTCCCCCACGTCGACGTCCTCGACCGAAACGAAGTCGTCCGAGATTATTTCATAGCCCCGCCTCTCGAAATGCTCCAAAGAGCGCTTGCCGATGGGGAGGACAGATACGCTCTTGCCCTCGGTCGACGCGGCCACATATTTAAACAGGTTATTGTTATAGCCCCCGGCAAGCCCTCGGTCGCCGGCTATCGCTATGACGCATGTCTTTTTTATCTCGCGCTTGTCGCAAAAGCCGGTGTCAAGCGGCGATACGGCCGCGGAAATATCCGAAAGAGCCGAATAAAGCTCGGTGTAAAAGGGCCTTATGCGGTCGATGCGCTCCCTCGCCTTTGAAAGCTTAGAGACCGCGACAAGCTCCATCGCCTTGGTTATCTGCCTGGTTCCCGAGATGGATTTTATTCTCAGGTTTATTTCTTTCATCGAGGACAACTCTCGCTGCTCCCCCTTTCTTCGGCGATTTTTTATCAGCTGCCGGAAACGCCGGTGTATTTTTCGGTAAACGATCTTACGGCGTCGGCAAGGGTGCTCTTATGCTCGTCGTCCAAAGACCCGCCGCCGGCAATGTAGTCCAAAAGCTCGCGATGGTAGCCGTTCATCTCAAAGAACAGCCCCTTTTCATAGTCCTTGACCTTGTCGACCGGCACGTCCTTTAAATAGTTGTTGACGACCGCGAAGATTATGCAGACCTGTAATTCCACCGGCACGGGAGAATTGCGGTCCTGCTTTAAGACCTCGACTATCCTCTCGCCCTGGGCAAGCCTTTCCTTTGTATCTTTATCGAGGTCGGAACCGAACTGCGCAAAGCTCTTGAGCTCGCGGTACTGTGAATATAAGAGTTTGAGCGTGCCCGAGACCTGCTTCATGGCCTTGAGCTGTGCGGCGCCGCCGACTCGGGAAACCGATATGCCGGGGTTTACGGCAGGCATGATGCCTGAATTGAACATCTCTGTCTCAAGGAATATCTGGCCGTCGGTGATGGAGATGACGTTGGTCGGGATGTATGCCGAAACGTCGCCCGCCTGTGTTTCTATTATCGGAAGAGCCGTCAGGGAGCCTCCGCCCGCTTCGGGCGAGAGCCTTGCTGCACGCTCCAAAAGTCTTGAATGGAGATAGAACACGTCGCCGGGGTATGCCTCGCGTCCCGGCGGACGGCGGATAAGAAGCGACATGGTCCTGTAGGCGACGGCGTGCTTTGACAGATCGTCATAGATGATGAGCGCGTCGAGGCCCTGCTTCATGAAATATTCGCCCATCGTGCAGCCCGCGTATGGTGCGATGTACTGCAAAGTGGAAAGCTCGGAGGCGGTGGAGCTGACGACGATGGTGTACTCCATGGCGCCCGCACGGGTCAGCGTTTCGACAAGCTGAGCGACGGTCGAGTTTTTCTGTCCGATGGCGACGTATATGCAGATGCAGTTTTTGCCCTTTTGGTTGATGATGGTGTCGGTGGCGATGACCGTCTTACCGGTCTGGCGGTCGCCGATTATAAGTTCGCGCTGGCCCCTGCCTATCGGTATCATCGAATCGATGGCCTTGATACCGGTCTGCAAAGGCACCGAAACGGATTTTCTCTCGATTATGCCGGTGGCCTTTTGCTCTATCGGCAGGTACGCCTCGCTCTCGATGGGGCCCTTTCCGTCTATGGGCTGGCCGAGCGCGTTCACGACTCTGCCGATAAGGCCCTTGCCGACAGGCACCGAAACTACCGAACCGGTTCTCTTTACGAGGTCGCCCTCTTTTATGCCGACGTCGGAGCCGAGCATGACGACCGAAACAGAGTCCTCCTCAAGGTTTAAACACATTCCGTAGGTGCCGTTTGAGAACTGCACAAGCTCGTTCGAGAGGCAGTTGTCCAGCCCGTAGACCGAGGCAATGCCGTCGCCGACGGTTATGACCGAACCCGTCTCGGACAGCTCGGCCTTGCTGCTGTAATTCTTTATCTGAGTCTTTATAAGACTTGAGACGTCTTCAATATTCATCGTATCATCCCCTATGTGAGAGATTTTTTAAAGACTGTTAAGCTCGTTGAGCAGTCCCGAAAGCTTTCCCCGCACGCTCGAATCAAAGAGCTTGCCCGAATATTCGACCTTAAGGCCGCCTATGCAGTTGGGGTCGGTCATTTCGGTGAGCATCACCTCTCTGCCGGTCTTTTCCGACAGGACTTTTTTTAGGCGCTTACGCTGCTCGTCGGAAAGCGCTGACGCGGACGTGACCTTTACGGGCAGTATGCCGTTGTCGTCGCAGTAGAGCTTTTTATAGACCTCGAAGCACTTGGGCAGGATGTCGCTGCGGCGCTTTTCGGCAAGAATTTTAAGAAAATTGGCAAGATACGCGCTGCACCTGCCGTCGAAAACCTCGCCGACAGCCCGGGCGCGCTCGCCTGCCGGCAGTCGCGGGTTATTCAGAAGCCTCATGAATTCCGGGCTTTTTGAGTATATCCCGCAGACCTCGGAAAGCTCGTCGAAGATCTGTCCCGAAACGTTTTCTTCAACGGCGAGGCTGTATAAAGCGGTGCCGTATTCGCGGGAGAAGTCTTTAGTCATGGCTTATTCCCCCAGCGAAGAGATGGCCTCGTCGATAAGCTCCTTATGGGCTTTCTCGTCGATCTCTCTGCCGACGACCTCCGAGGCGAGCTCTATTACCATCTCGGAGACCGTGCCCTTGAGCTCTTCGGCAGCCTTTCTGCGTGAAAGTTCGATGTCCTCTTCGGCATGCTTGCGCCTTACGGCAGCCTCCTCGCGGGCGTTGGCGATTATCTCCGCAGACTCGGCCTTAGCTCTCTTTGAAGCGGATTCTATCAGCTCGTCCGCCTCGGCCTTTGCTCCGTCGAGTTTTTCGCGGTAAAGCTCTCTTTCGGACTCCGCCTCTTTAAGAGCCTCCTCAGCCTTGCTGTAGGCGCCGGAAATCTCCTCCTCGCGCTGTTTAAGGATATTCTGCACCGGCTTAAAGAGAAACTTTTTGAGTATCAGAACGAGGATCAAAAGGTTTCCTATCGCCATCAGAATATGCCAGACATTTACCGAGAGAAAATCCAGCGTTCCCGATGCTACTATCATTTTTATTACCCCTTGTGTAAGTCAGTTTATCACAGCTTGTTGAGGAACATATTAGGCGCAAGGAAAATAAGGAGAAGGCCGATGATGAAGCCGTAAAGACCGGTGGTCTCGGCTACTGCGCATCCCATCAGCATGGTGGTGGTGACGCTGCCCTTCTGTTCGGGCTGTCTTGCTATCGCCTCGCAGGCCTTTCCGACGGCGAATCCCTCGCCTATACCGGGGCCGATACCTGCGATAAGCGCAAGTCCTGCTCCTATGGCGCAGCCCATCAGAACGAGGGCCTTAGCCATCACCGTAGGGTCGGCGGCAGCCGTTGCAGCGAGAAAGATTGACATGAATTCCATAGTGTGTTACTTCCTTTCGTATGCTATATGTTAATTGTTTTTTGAGCATTGTTTGCGGCGGGACGGTTTTTGGATGGTGCTTTTGGTTTTGGGCATTTTTTGGGCATTTTTTGGGGCATATTTTGGCGCCTCTCCGCCCTCGCTTGCGAACGCTCCCGCGTTCGCTCGCTCGGGGCTTACTGCTGACCGCTAGCTTTTCGGGGGCAACCCCTTTGCAAGGTGTTTTCCCCGAACCCCTTTCCGGCTGTCGGCACTTGCGTGCCGACACGGGGACAACCCCTTTTCAAGGTGTTTTCCCCGAACCCCTTTCGCGAAGCCCGACGGCATGAAATGCCGTCGGGTCGGGGAAACCCCCGGCGAGGGTTTCCCCGGCAAAAACAGTCCACCGGACTGTTTTTGCTCCCTTTCCTGCGCTTCGCTATCGCTTAACCCTCGAGAACGCCTGCCGGCGTTCTCGAGGGGGATTTCGCAGCCTGCGGGCTGCGACTTGGGGACTCCGTCCCCAAGACCCCTGCCCGCTTTTTGAGGAAAAGCGGGGTAAAACCTTTTTAGTTTTTGCTCGTTCCGGGCTTGGAGTTATTCCTTTTCCGCGGCCGAGGCTATATACAACATCGTCAGCATGCAGAATATGAACGCCTGCAAAACCCCGCTGAATACGTCGAAATACAACGACAGTACCGCCGGGATTCCGAGCTGTAATATCGGAAGCTTCTCGGCAGCCTCTCCCAAAATTCCCGGAAGCCAGCCGAACACGGCGTTATTCAACGTCGCCAGCGCCGCATATACGAGCGCCGACACCACCGTGCCGGAGGCCACATTTCCGAACATACGGAACGCCATCGACAGCGGCGTTGCAAATTCTCCTAAAATATTCATCGGAGTCATCACGAAAATCGGCTCGGTAAGCCCTTTGGCATACCCGCCGAGGCCGTTTGTCTTTATCTTGTAAAACGTTATCATCACAAACGTCATTATCGCCCAGCCCGCCGTAGTATTCAGGTCCGACGTCGGGGGATACATGCCCAAAAGCGAGATAAGGCTTGAGAACATCGCGAGCGAGAACAGCGCCGCAATATACGGCACGAACCATTTCCACTTCGCGCCCATATTCCCGGTGACGAAATTCTCGGCGGTCTTTACGATATATTCGGCGACTATCTGGCGCTTCGAGGTCGGCCTGACCTTAAGGTCGTGGGTCAGCCATGCGCAGAAAACCGCTATCCCTATCATCACGAGCCACATATTCACCTGGGTCTCGGTGATGGTTATTCCGAACGGAAGCTCAAGTAGTATCTTCGCGCCCGTAACTTCTATGTTCATAAAGCCCTCGCCTCTCAGTCGTTATTATCCTTTGCGCGTTTGCTTTCCAGCTTCTGATAAATAAGTATCGGTATCCTCGGGACTAAAAGCGCCAAAAGCATCGGCAGCCACTCTAAGACCCCAAGGGTAATATCAAGTATGAATCCGGCGCCCATCAGCACCACAAGAAGAAACATTCTCAAAGAATACGCCGCCTGTATCCTCTTTTTTACATCCTCCGGGTCGAGCTCGGCCGCGTTTTTTATGGCGCGGGCGAAGAGGTAATAATAAATAAGAGTGACGGCGCTTCCGTAGAGCGCTCCCAAGAGCACGGCGAGGGTGAACCTGTGTATCAGAAAATATATCAGGCAGACCGCCGGGACATAGACGATAAATCCCGCCGCAATGCAGGCCATGAACTTTTTTACGGCGCCCGTGCCCGTCTCCACGGCGAACCCTCCCCAAAATAAAAACTCTGAAAAACATTATACTACGGTTTCTTGAAAAAGTAAAGAGCTTTTGAAAAATTTTTCGCTGCGGTTTAACGCGCTGAAGTTTTGCCGCAGAAAACTGCTGAAAATATATTGACATTTTCCGTAAAATACTGTATAATACCATTAAACATGCCGGGCGTTTTCCACACTCTTTTGCCCGGTCATCTAAGCAGTAATTGGAGTGATTTTTTTGGCGGATAAGTTCATGAGCATGGAATTTGCAGAGGACACCGTCCTTAACGTATTTGCCAAGGCGGCCGTCGTAAACGTCGAGACCGGCGAGTTTAAGTTTATGATAGTCAAGCCCGGCTACCGTGACGATATGCACATAGACAGCCCCGATATTTATACATACATCCGCAGGCAGGTCGAGGACAAGACGGTATACCCGGAGCATGCCGACGAGTATTTAAGATACTCCGACCGCGATTATGTCAAAAAGCGCATAGAAATGGGCGTCGGACGCTCGGTGATAAGCTATCGAAGAAAAGTCGGCGACGCCTTTAAGTGGATGACGTTCAGCATCGTCTGCCCCGAGGATTTCTCCGATGAAAAGCCCTACGCGCTCTTTACCTGGAGAGAGTCCGACAACGACACCACGACAATGTTCGACGCGGTATCGGTGCTCTCGTCGTTTTATCATAAGATACTGAGAATAAATCTGACCGACGACACCTACGAGATAGTAAAGCTCGACCCCCACGAGGAGAAATCTCTTTCTGACCTTGGTCTTAAAAAGCCGGAACACATTTCGGCATGGCTTAAACAGTTCGCCGAAAAAGGTTTCGTGCACCCCGACGATGTGAACGCGTATCTTGACTTCACCGACGTCGAGCGCTTAAAACGGGTCTTTAAGGAGGACCGTGCGACTCGGTCGATAAGATACAGAAGAAAGGCCGCCGACGACTACAGGTGGGCGCAGATGTATCTGATGCCGTCCGTCGAATATTCCGACGAGAACCAGGTTCTGACGCTTTATGTAAGAGACGTGCACGACGACCATATCGCGACGCTTCGCGACAAGGAAAAGATGACCCAGCTTCTTGAGAGGGACGCCCTGACCGTTTTGTACAACCGCCACAAGTACCAGGAGGACCTCGAGCTTGTCGACAAGTCGTCCTATACGAGGATGACCGTCGCGTATATAGACGTGAACGGGCTTCACGAGGTAAACAACAAGCTCGGGCACGACGCGGGCGACGATATGCTTTGCGCAGTCGCGGACGCCCTGAAAAAGTATTTCCCGGATGAGCGCTGCTACAGAATCGGCGGCGACGAATTCGTCATGATTTCGGTAAGGCTCTCGGAGGGCACCGTCACAAGGACCTTTGAAGAGGTAAGAAAGGACTTAAGACGCGACGACTACGAGGTCGCCATCGGCATTGCCTCCGACCGTCCCGAGAAAAAGGAAAATATCGTCGGCATTGCCGAGCTTCGGATGCGCGAGGACAAGGCGGAATACTACCGCAGGCACGGAGACCGCAGAAAGCGCAGCCAGATGAACGAACAGCTCGAAAAGATACTCACCGAGAAAAAGGACGAGGAATTCTTCCTTAAGATAATCTCGAAGAACTTCGCCGGGGTCTATTTCGTCGACCTGTCCGACACCGAGACCAAAAACGTGCGCCATATATTCGTGCCGAAATACTTTATAGACCTGCTTGTGAAATTCGACTACGACTATAAAAAAGCGCTTATGGCATACGCAAGACAGTACGTCATGGCTGAGTATCTGCACTTCTTTGAAGAATCGATAGATTTCGACCGCCTTATTAAAGTCCTTGAGGAAAAGGGCAGCTCAAGCTTTGAGTACCGCAAGGCCGACGGCTCGCTGATTCACCTGCACATAATAAAGCAGGAGGACGAAAGCGGAGAATGGGACGGCAAGTCGAGCCTCTGGATATTCGAGGAGGGCGCTCTCGACACGGCTCCCTCGATTTCGGAAAGCAAGTATCTGAGGTAGGATATGTCGGATAAGATCGAAAGATTCGCAGAGCTTTTAAGAGGCTCAAAAAGGGCGGTATTTTTCGGAGGAGCGGGGGTCTCCACCGAAAGCGGAGTAAAGGACTACCGCTCCGAGGACGGGATATATAACGCGGTCAGAGAATACGGCAGGCCGCCGGAGGAGATATTAAGCAGGAGCTTTTTCGAGGCCGATCCCGAGACGTTCTACGACTTTTACTACAAGTATTTTCTCTCGGAGCATCCAAGCCCCAATAAGGCTCATATCGCGCTTGCCGAGCTTGAAAATATGGGCATTCTGTCCGCGGTCGTGACCCAGAACATAGACGGCCTCCACCAGGCGGCCGGCTCAAAGAACGTGTATGAACTTCACGGCACCGCTTCAAGGTATCACTGCGTAAAATGCGGGAAAGCCTGCGGCAGGGATATTCCGACGGCGGCAAAGGGGAAGATACCGAGGTGCGAATGCGGAGGGATTTTCAAGCCGGACGTGGTTCTTTACGAGGAACAGCTGAACGAGGACACGCTGATGGGGGCTATAAAGGCCATTTCCGAGGCGGACCTTATGATAGTCGGGGGCACGAGCCTCGCAGTTTATCCGGCCGCCGGACTTTTAAGGTATTACAGGGGCGGCGAGACGGTTCTTATAAACCGAAGCGAGACTCCCTGGGACAGCCGTGCCGGGCTCGTTTTTCGCGAGAAGATAGGCGAGGTGCTCTCAGAAGCCGTGAAAAGGATTTAAAATGTAACGGGATTCCGTGCAGCAGCTGCGCGGAATTTTTATTTTCAGGGGGAAATTATTAAAAAAATCTTAATTTTTTCAAAAAATTAAAAAATCTTTTGAAAAACCCCTTTATTTTTTTGCGGATATGTGCTATAGTTAAAATATACAACATTTTGTTGTCAGACGGTACTCGCGGGCTACAAGTCGTGGATACGGCCGCTGAAATCAAGAACGGAGGTTTAACTATGGATGGCTATGGCTACAGACCTAAAAAACGCTACAGGATAAAGTATAAAAACGTCGCGATACTTTTGGCGATACTGCTTCTTATCATTCTTTTGATAACCAAGGGCTGCTCGGCACTGTTCTCTAAGGACAAGGAAAAGGAGGACGACTCCGAAGCCGACGTATCCCAGAGCGAGGGCCCGGACGTCCCCGACGACGGCGTGAGCCTCACCGACGACCCGACCAAGGAGTCCTCATACTTCTTTAGGACTGTCAAGGTCTCAAACTCCAGCATCGGCGACGGCACCGCGGTTTTGGTCAACAATAAAATCAAATTCCTCGGCACCGTGAACGAGGACGAGCTCTCGGTAGTCCGTGCCGAAAAGGACAGCAAGGCCTACTCGGTCAAGGACTACACCGTTTTAGTCCGGCCGGAAGCGATGAAAGCCCTGAACGAAATGCTCGTCGACTTCTATAACGTCACCGGCAGAGACGGGGTCATGGTCAACGCGGGCTACAGGACCCTTGAATATCAGCAGGAGCTTTACGACGACGACCTTGAAAAGACGGGACAGGAATATTCCACCCTTGTCGCAATGCCGGGCTACAGCGAACACCACACCGGCCTCGCAGTCGACTTCACCGTGTATGAAAACGGAAAATACGACCAGTCCAAGATATCCGAGGGCGATTATCAGTGGATATATGAGAACAGCTGGAAATACGGCTTTGTCAACCGCTATCCCGCCGGCAAGGAGAGCATAACCATGATAGACAACGAGCCGTGGCATTTCAGATATGTCGGAAAAGTTCATGCGGCTATCATGCATAAACTCGACTACTGCCTCGAAGAATATATTGACTATATCAAAAACTTCACGATACGCTCCGGCTTTGAGAGCGTAGACCTCGAGGACGGCTCGCAGTATATCGTCTACTACATCCCGCAGTCCAAGGGCGGCGATACCACCGATATATTCATTCCCGAAAAGGACCATGAGACAAAGGAGCTTTATCCCTATGAGATCTCGGGAAACAACGTCGACGGCTGGATAGTTTCGTTCCTCTATAAAGAGGGCACCGGCGTGACGGTCCCCGAACCCATGCCCGACGAAGAACCCGAGGTCACGGCCGCTCCCGAGGACGGCGACGGAGAAGCGACAACTGCTCCGGATGAAAACGAATAAAAATCATTTATAAAGGAGAACCAAAGAATGTCTGAATGCACACACGACTGCTCGAGCTGCTCGCAAAACTGCTCGTCCCGCACGGCCCCGTCCGACTTTTTGGCGCCCGCCAACGAGATGAGCCACATCAAAAAGGTCATCGGAGTAGTCAGCGGCAAGGGCGGAGTCGGCAAGTCCCTCGTCACATCCATGCTTGCGGTCGAGGCACAGCGCCGTAACCTGAGCGCCGCCATACTCGACGCCGACGTAACCGGGCCGTCCATCCCGAAAGCCTTCGGGATAACCAAAAAGGCCCAGTCTTCGGGGGATTATATCCTGCCCGCGATAACAAAAAGCGGCATTAAACTCATGTCGGTGAACCTGCTTTTGGAGGACGAGACCCAGCCGGTAGTCTGGCGCGGGCCGGTGATAGCCGGGGTCGTCAAGCAGTTCTGGCAGGAGGTCATCTGGGAGGACGTCGACTACATGTTCGTAGATATGCCTCCGGGAACCGGCGACGTTCCGCTCACGGTGTTTCAGAGCCTGCCGGTCGACGGGATAGTTATTGTGACCTCTCCCCAGGAGCTTGTCGGCATGATAGTCGAAAAGGCCGTGAATATGGCAAAACTTATGAACATTCCCGTTTTGGGGATAGTCGAGAATATGTCATATTTTGTCTGCCCCGACTGCGGCAAGAAGCACGAAATTTTCGGCGAGAGCCATACCGATGAAATTGCAAAAAAATTCGGGGTAAAGTGCCTTGCAAAACTTCCGTTCGACCCGGAGCTGACAAAGCTCACCGATAAGGGTTTAATCGAACTGTACGAGACAAGAGCGTTAGAGCCCGCCGCGGATGAGATAATTAAGTAAAAAATTGCCCCGGGATGTTCTCCCGGGGTCTATTTTATATCAAACAGTCAGCACGCCGCCGTCGGTGAGGAGCACCAGAAGTATCTCCTCCTCGGCTCCGGTCATCGCGTTCACATAGACGAGCACCGTGCCGCCGGCATCGTCCTCGCACTCAAGCTCGTAGCAGAGCTTCTCCTCCACCGAATCGGTCGGGATGACCGCCGGCTTCACGCCCTTTACCGTAAGATTTCCGGAAACGCCGCTTCTGACCTCGTCCTCGGAATAGACCGGCTCAGGGAAGTCGCGTTCGTGATGATTGACTAAAAATCCTCTCGCGTCATATCCCAATATCTCGCCGTTGTCGAGCGCCACCGCGACCTTTATAAGATCGGTGTAGCAGGTCACGCCGCCGTCGTTATAGGCGTAATTTACCGTGCATACGCCGTTCAGACACTCGTGGTAGGTGTCCTCCATATCTTCAATGCCGAGGCTTTCAAGGTACTCTCCCGCCGCCTTGACGGCTTCCTCGGGTGTGATTTTTTCGGCGTTCACGCTTCTTGATTTTAAAGCATACACCACAAATCCCCCGCTTTTGGAGACGGCGCACCTTGCCCCGTCGCAGTAAAAGCAGTACGACGGCATTTTGCCCTCTTCGTCCGCCTCGCACCTGAGAACGCGGTAAGGCTCCTCGTTTAAGGCTTTCGCAGCTTTTTCAAGGGCGTCGTCCTCCGAAATCTCCTTTGCGTTTTCGGTCATGAGAGGCGTTCTTTCGAGGATGTGGTCGGAAAAGGGACCGTCGTAGATAAGCTTCGGCATGCCCTCAAGGCCCTCTTCGATGCCCGAAAAACCGTCGCTCAGAAAACCGCCTATCTCGCCGTCGACGTTTTCAAACAGCTCCGACAGCCTGTAGTCGCTTGTGAGCATTTTCGTCCTTAACTCCCAAAGGTCCTCCGAGAGCTTGTCTGCGCACTCCGAAAGCTTCAGGACGTTGTCCCGCTCATCCGCGCTCAGCTCGTCCCCGGCTGTCGCTTTTTCGGACAGCGCTCTCGCATAGTTTCCGACCTGGGACAGGAATTTTTCAAGCCTGTCGATGCTCATGCCCTGAACAGGCAGGCTTTCGAGCGCCGATTTGGCCTCGCCGGAGCTCTCCATAAGCCTGTTCGACAGCTTTGTCATCATCGCAGGCGACGCGCAAAAGCGTCCCTTTGCCAAGACCGAGCTTATTTCGTCGGCGGACTGGGCGAGGCTCTCGACCGCCCCGGAATAGCCCGCCTGGACGGCGTTTTCGAGGCGTTTTATCCTCGACATATAAATCAAATTCGAGGCCGCGAGAATCGCCGCCGCAAATACAAAGAAAGAAACCAGCCGGACAAGCCCGCGCCGTGAAACCGTAGTTTTCATAATGATCCTCCTGAGTGTGAATTTGCCTTTATTATTCCGCGGTTTTGCATTTTTATGCCGCGAAAATTCCGGGAGAGAATGTTAAGCCCGGTCAACGGGAAATTTATTTCAAATTTTTCTTGCTTTTTTCTTCTCTATTTGCTATAATATATCTACAGAGAAAAACTCTCACATAAAACATTCATATCAGGAGGTATTTTTATGCTGGTATCGGCTAAGGAAATGCTTAATAAGGCAAGAGACGGCCACTACGCCGTCGGTCAGTTCAACATCAACAACTTAGAGTGGACCAAGTGCGTTCTTCAGGTCGCCGAAGAATTAAAAGCGCCGGTCATCCTGGGCGTGTCCGAGGGCGCGGGAAAGTATATGTGCGGCTATGACACCGTCGTCGGAATGGTCAAGGGCATGATAAAGTGCCTTAACATCACCGTTCCCGTCGCGCTCCATCTTGACCACGGCACCTTTGAGGGCGCTAAGGCCTGCATCAACGCCGGCTTCTCATCCATAATGTTCGACGGCTCGCACTATCCTATCGAAGAAAACTTAAAGCTCACCACCGCTTTGGTCAACACCTGCGATATTTTAGGCATCTCGCTTGAAGCAGAGGTCGGCGCTATCGGCGGCGAAGAGGACGGAGTAGTCGGCATGGGCGAGTGCGCAGATCCCGCCGAGTGCAAGATGATAGCCGACTTGGGCGTTACGATGCTTGCCGCCGGCATAGGAAATATCCACGGCAAATATCCCGCTAACTGGCCGGGCCTCAGATTCGACGTCCTTGAGAACATCAAGAAGACCGTCGGCGATATGCCGCTTGTTTTGCACGGCGGCACGGGAATCCCGGAAGACATGGTCAAAAAGGCCATCAACTTGGGCGTTGCAAAGGTAAACGTCAACACCGAATGCCAGATCGCCTTTACCGCCGCCGTCAGAAAGTACATCGAGGACGGCAAGGACCTCTCCGGCAAGGGCTTCGACCCGAGAAAGGTCTTGGCTCCCGGCTGCGAGGCCATCAAAGAGACAGTCAAGGAAAAGATGGAGATCTTCGGCTGCATAGGGAAAGCGTAATCAAATCGGAATATATTAAAGCCGCTGACGTTCCGCCGGCGGCTTTTTGTTTTTAACTATACTTCCCCTCGTTTTCCCTCTTTCCATCCCCATATGCACCTCATGCAGAGCCCTACCACCGTTTCTACCGAGTCTTTGCAGCCGCTCCCGACCCACTCCGACGCTATCGACGTTATGCCGCCGAGATAAAACCTGACGATATACTGCTTCTCGCTCTCGGCGACGTTGAATCTGTCCATCGCCGGGGAGAATACGCTGTCAAAAATCTTTAAAAACGTGCTGTCGGTCTTAAAGGTCTTTCGGTGCTGCAAAACGACCGTGTAAAGGCGTTTATTCTGCTTCACAAATTCAAAATACGGCCTCAGATATTCGGGAGAGACAAACACAGAATCCTCGGCCCTGTCGGAATTTAGCCGCTTTTTCACGTCCTTAAGGTCGGACGAATAGCGCTCAAAGCATTTTTCATTGGTGTACTCGACGCACTCGTCGAGCAGGTCGCCGATGTTTTCATAATGCAGATAAAACGTCGACCGATTGACCCCTGCCCTCTCGCAAATCTCCTTTACGGTGACGTATTCAAGGTCCTTTTTTTCGAGGCATGCTATAAGCGCTTCGTCCATTTTTGCAGCAGTCCCGAAGTACCTGCTTTCCGATTTGTTCAACAGCTTCCCCGCCTTTCAGAAGTCCGGTCTTAGTTTTCTTCCTCTGCGATCTCCTTTGCAAGGCTTATAATATCCCCGGCATATTTTTCCTTGCTGTTTTTAAGGATTTTTTTATATATGGGATAGTTCAGAGCAGCGCCTGCAAAGCCTATGACGCCCACGGCAATGCCTATAATCATATAAGCCGCAGAGCTGCCGCCTATAACGCCCATGCAAAGGCACATCCCCGTGCCGGCTATAAGCGCGCATACGACCCCGAAAGTGTAGGCAAAGACCTCGGCGGGCGTCTTGGCCTTGCGGTCGAGTTTTTTAAGGGCCACGACCTTTGAAGCGCTTTTTTGGGAGTATTCGTTCACAATCGCTTCGGCGTATATTTTGTCTGTGTTCATAAAATTACCTCCTCGGATATTTTGTGATTTAATTATATCCTACGGAGCGCAAAAAGAAAACGACAAAGAAGCGAGGTTTTGTTGGGGTGTAATTTTTTGCAGGGGCAGGCGGGAGATTTTCAGATAAAGCTCACGCTTTTTTCAAAGCTGTAGCTGTGGGGATCCTTGACGGCGTTTTTGCGGCCCACGGCAATCGCTATCTTGAACTCGTACCCATCCGGGAAGTCGAGCTCTTTTGCAAAATAATCCTTTTTCGGGCCCAAGAGCGCAGCCTTTATGCAGCCGATAATAAGGCTTCCGAGGCCCATTCCCTCGGCGGCGAGAGCAATATTTTCAACGGCTATCCCGGCGTCGACCTCGGACCAGCCGAACCCGGCCTCTGCGCTAAGGATGATGACAGTCGGAGCGCTGTAGTAAAAGTTGGCGGGAGCCGATTTTCCGCCGGTCCTCTCGGCCTCGATTTCTGCGGCAAGCGGGCCGTCCCCGTCGAGAACGGTGAAATGTATCTCCTGTCGGTTGGTAGCGGTGGGGGCCTGCAAGCCCGCCGTAAGAAGAGCCTCTATCTCGCTTTTTGAGAGCTTTTCATCGGCATACCCCCTGACCGAATACCTTGTGCGAATGGCGTCCAAAACTTCCATAAGAAAACCTCCTTTTTTATATTTTATATTATAAATTATTTCTGAGGATTTGTCAATGTTCATCCGCCGTAACTTAACCCCCCGGTAACCGCTCATCCGCGTTCCGGGGGGATCTTTAACTCTTCCGGCCCTCTATCGGCCTCACTTTAATCAGCATCGTGTAATCCCCAAGGGGCGACGAGCCCGGGTAGGCGTCGGAGGCGATGTCCATGTTATACTTCACCGTCACCGTTCCTCCGCTTTCGCTGAGCGCTACGCTCAGCTCTTTCGTGTCGATTCCGAAGCGCACGCTGCTGCCCTGAATATTATACTGCGAATAAATTTTTCTGTCCTTTTCGATGTTTAAAACAGCGCTGTACTCTCCGCTCCGTATCATTCTCAGGGAATTCTCGCTCACCGTAAACGTCGTCTTTGAGCCGTCGAACCCGGTCGCGGCCGTGTCGTCGTAGGAAAATTCCCAGCCCTCCTCGGTCCTTGAAAACGTGCCCTCGGTGTTTATGCATGTCTTGTCCTCGGAACCGCCCTGAGCCACCACCGTCTCAATATTTATCAAAGCTTCTCTCATTTTCATCCTCCTTTTGCATGCCCGCCGCTAATCGTCCACCGACCTCTGTTCGATGGAAATGTTTTCAAGATGAATAAAATGACTCACATTCTCCCGGAAAAGCTCTGCGCTGTCGGTGCAGTAAAGGCTTATCTTTCCGGGGGCGTTTCCGTCGTTCAAAAGCCCTTTCTCGGAAAGGGTCTTTTTTGCGGATTTTGCAGCCTCCGCTCCCGACGAAATAAGCCTGACGTCCGGACCCAAGAAGTCTGAAATAGCCTCTGAAAGCAGCGGATAATGCGTGCAGCCGAGCAAGAGAGTGTCGATTCCTTTTTCCTTGAGGCCGCTTAAATACTCCCTGACGAACAGGACCGTCTGGGGGCAGTCCCGCGAAGTGTAGCCGTTTTCCACAAGCGGCACGAACATCGGGCAGGCGACTGCATAAACCTCGGCCTCTCTGCAAAGACTCTTAATGATCTTTTCATAGCTCTTGCTTTTTATAGAGGCCGCAGTCGCGATTACGCCGATTTTTTTATTTTTCGTTACGCGGCAGCTTTCCTCGGCGGCGGGGTAAATGACCCCCACGCACTGCTCCGAAACGGGGCTTTTTCCGGAAGCCATGACGCTTGAGACCGTGCCGCAGGCCGCTATCACGATCTTTACGCCTCTGCGCTTTAAAAATTCCATGTCCTGCTCGGCATACTTCATTATCGTCTCGGGGCTTCTCGTACCGTATGGCACCCTCGCCGTGTCGCCGAGATAGATTATATCCTCGTTCGGCAGAATGTTCATTATCTCCCGAACGGCCGTTAGCCCGCCCATGCCGGAGTCGAATACCCCTATCGGGCTGTATTTATTTTCCAAAGTCATCATACCTTTTGTTTTTTATAATTATATCGCCGCTGCCGAAAGAATATGCAGATTAACGCTCAGTCGTCCTTTCGCTTCTCTAAAATGCTTTTGGCGGGGCGGTTGTTATACTCGTCGTCGCGCTTCATCTTCTCCGAGACGAGCGCCATGACCCTTAAAGCGAAAAGAACGAGCCCCAAGAGCGCGAACGCGATGATCGGCAGATACCTCTGCTCAAAAGTCGGCTTGAATAAAACGCCGGTCTCGGCGGCATGGTCTATCATCTCCCTTGCGGGAATTAAATATGCGATAAGCCCGACGACGCAGGGGATAAACTGCGCAATATAGAGCCTCAGCCAGCAAAGCACAAGGCATAGAAGCAGTATCAGGCTCGATATTAAAAACCCGGTCGCCAGGTTTTTATGCTCATGATTTATAAGGAAAAAGTTCAGGACCGTAATACCGCTCCAGAAAACCCCCGACCATGCGAAAACCGCCGTCATAAGGCATTTTATTATAATCTGAAGCTTTGAATCCTCCGGCCTTTTAATTTTTTTCATCATTCTCACTCCTTGCAAGCGAATCGGGAGTAAAGCCGAGAAATTTCCCTCCCCGGCAGTATAGCGTACCCCGTGCGCCCTCGGCAAGAGAGTTGTATTCGCTCTCCGAAATAAGCGCGTCGCGGTCGCCGTTTTCCGTCTCAAAGACTGCCCGGTATACCTTTTTCCCGTTTCTTAAGCCGTTTTCACCGAGCGCCGACTCTCCCGTCTCCTCGGATTTTTCCTTTAAGACGGCGCTCAGAGTCTCGGTCGAGGATGATTTTTTAAAGAGAGCGCGGACGCTTTCGGCTAACATCCTTAAAAATAAAACTCCGAGAGCTGATGTCAATGCTATAGCTAAGGCTTGTTTTACGGCGTCCATCGGTATATCCTTTCAAAAACTGTCAAAAATAACGAGAGCGGCGGGCTTTGCTTCCTGATATAGTATAGCAGATTTTTTGAAAAAGTCAATACGCGATCAGACGTCAGATGTCGGATGTCGGAAAATATTGCCGATACAAAAAAATTCATAAAACGGATAACTTTCGGAACTCTTTCAGACAAAGAAAATAATACTTATTTCAGCCCGGGTGTATTTTCGCCGACGGGGTAAAAGATATTGCTACAAGCTTTTTAAAAGGAGTGTGCAGTTTATGTCAGGTTTTACCAAGCGCATGGCGGGGCTTATGCTCGCGCTGTGCATGGCCGTTTCGGCGGCGGTCGGTTACTATTCGAGCGCCCTGCCGGACAGCTTTTATATCTCAAAGGGCGGGTCTTTGGACCTCGGGCCCGCTCTCTGTGCAGTTTTTCCCGAGGAGCAGGCCGCTCCTGCGGGAACATTCAAAGATAACGTGGAAAAATGCTCCATCCGGCTTTTCGGGATGATACCCGTCAAAAAAGCCGAGGTCATAACCACCGAAGCGCCCGTTCTTATCCCGGGCGGAACGCCTATAGGAATCAAGCTTCTCACGGACGGCGTGGTCGTCGTTTCGACCAATGAAAAGGGGCCTGCGGCAGTCGCCGGCATCGCCGCCGGCGACTCCATCATATCCGCAAACGGAGAAACTCTCAGCTCGTCGGACAGGCTTGCAGAAATTATCATGAACTCCCACGGGGACGAGCTTTGCTTATCCGTAAGGCGAGGGAGCCGGGAATTCAAGACCAGTCTCAAGCCGGAGTTTTCCGATTCCGACGGCACGTTCAAGGCGGGCATATGGATAAAGGACAGCTCTGCCGGAGTCGGGACCATGACCTACATCGACCCTGCCACAGGCTCGTTCGGAGCTCTCGGGCACCCCATCTCGGACAGCGAAAGCGGAAAAATTCTGCCTCTTGGTTCGGGAGAGGTGGTCGATGTCACGATAACCGGCTGCGACAAGGGCTCGCCGGGCTGCCCGGGAGAACTCTACGGAACGTTTCTGACGGGTCTTGCCGCAGGAAATATAAGGAGAAACTGCGAACAGGGCGTCTTCGGAACTCTGAATTATCGGGGAAGCCTGCGCGAGCCGATACCCATGGCGTTCAAGGCGGAGATACACCCCGGTCCCGCAAAAATCCTCACGACGGTCGAGGGAAGCACGCCCGGAGAGTACAGCGTTGAGATCGAGAAGGTAAGCCTCACCTCCTCCGATACCAAAAATATGGTGATAAAAGTCACCGACCCGGAGCTGCTGAAAAAGACCGGCGGGATAGTTCAGGGAATGTCGGGAAGCCCGATAATCCAGGACGGGAAGCTCGTCGGGGCCGTCACGCACGTCTTTGTGAGCGACCCTGAGCGCGGTTACGGAATTTTTATCGAGAACATGCTTTCAGAGGCAAACCGCAAAAATTAGTTAAGCTTTATAGTTAAGTTTTTAAGTAGAAAGGCCGCCGCCTAAATAATAAAAAGTAAGAGCAGCCGCCCGGGAAGCGCGTCCCGCGGAGGCTGCTTGATTATTACCTGTTTTCGCTCTTGGTCTCACCCGTGCAGGCCCCGGCTTTGGCGGTCCATGTCCTCGACCACGATGTCGAAAATTTCGCCGAGGGTCCGGCAATATTCCAAAACTTTCCACGGCTCGTTGGTGTGATAGTGAATTTTGATAAGATCCTCGTCGCCGACCGCAAGCAGGCTGTCGCCCTTGAAATGCTCGGTGAAATAGTCGAAAATCTCGTCCTCGTCGAGGTTTTCGCCCTCGATGAGAAGCTGCGTGTCATAGCGGTATTCGGTCTCGGCCATAATTTTATCCTCCTAAAAATTATTTACTTTTCCATTTTCCAGTAGCATGCGCTGTACCCGGGAAGTTCGCTGCCCCCGCCGAAGTCGTGGGTATTTCCGGTGATGAGGTCAACCGCCCTGCCGCACTCGGCGTTGAAGTGCGCGGTGAAGCTTTCGGAATCGGCGTTTATCGCGACCAAAACTCTCTCATGCTCGGACTTTCTCTCGAAAATGCACTGTTTATTCGTGAGCAGTACCGACCTGAACCCGCCGTAATTGAGGGCTTCGGAGGAGCGCTTTATCTCGGCAAGCTTTGAAATAAAACTGCTCAATTCGTTCCACTCGGGCTTCTCAAAGCATGGCCTCAGAGCCGGGTCGCCCTCGCGCTTTTCAGCCTTTGCGCCCCACTCGCTGCCGTAATATATGCAGGGAATTCCGGGCATGCTGAAAGCGAGAGCGTATATCAGAGGCAGATGGTTTTGGTTATTTAAAACGCTCGCCACTCGGGTCACGTCGTGGTTGTCGACGAAGCTGAGCATATGCTTGCCCTTGTAAAGCGTCCAGTTTTCCGGCCCGAACTGCCTCATGAGAGAATGATTTATCTCGAACATGTTCATGGAATTAAAGCTCGAATAGAGCCCCTTGTAGCACTCGTAATTCGTCGCGGAATGGAGCATTTCGCCGTTCACGAGGCGGTTGTAGTCGCCGTGGAGCATCTCCCCCAAAAGATAGAATTCGGGTTTCAGGGACTCGGTGAACTGCCGAAGCCGTCTTAGGAAATTCTCGTCGAGGCTGTACGCCACGTCAAGCCGCAGGCCGTCGATGTCGAATTCGTCGACCCAGAATTTTACCGCCGAGAGAATATGGTTTATCACGTCCCCGTTTTTAAGGTTCAGCTTTACAAGGTCGTAATTTCCCTCCCAGCCCTCGTACCAGAGCCCGTCGTTGTAGTTGGAATTTCCGCCGAGGTCGATTCGGTTGAACCAGCCTATGTAGGGGGAATTCTCGCGATTTTTAAGGACGTCCCGGAATGCGAAAAATCCGCGGCCTACATGATTAAAAACGCCGTCCAGGACTATTTTTATGCCGTTTTCATGAAGCGCCCGGCAGACCTTTTTAAAGTCGTCGTTGGCGCCGAGGCGGCAGTCTATACTGTAAAAATCACGGGTATTATAGCCGTGGGTGTCCGACTCAAAGACGGGGGAAAGGTAAACCGCGTTGACGTTTAATTTTTTAAGGTGAGGGATCCAGTCGATGATTTTAAGTATCCTCGGGGTCAGGATTCCGTCGTTTTCAAACGGCGCTCCGCAGAACCCGAGGGGGTAGATCTGATAAAATACGCTCTCATATGCCCACATACAGCGTCTCCTTTGGGTTTGATGAACAGATACAGTATAGCAGACGGGACGGGGTTTGTCAAGAGAAGAGCCGTATCAGAAGACAGAGGTCAGAAATCAGATGTCGGAATTTCAAGGTGTCGCCTGCGGCGACGGTTTTAAAACAGCGAACAATGCGGGAGGAATGTTTACTCCCGTGGGGTGCGTAAAACAGGGGGGCAGGCCGGGGAAGCGCTCCTGCCGAACAAGCCTTTGCGACCTCTCCTGCCCTCGGGCGAAGCCCCGGCCCGCGCCCCCCTTTGGGGGCGCGGGCCGAACGGCGGCGGAGCCGCCGTTCCGCCGCCGAAGGCGGCGGGGGCTTCGCCGGGAGGCGGGAGAAGTCGCAAAGGCGGTATGATACCCGCAAGCCCACGCGCCCAAGCCCGCTGCTTTTGCACGGTACGGTCGAGGCTGTCATCTTTCGCTTGACTTCGCGGCGGTTTTATGCTACTATTTTCATAGAAAATGTAAAGGAAGTCTTTGCGTGAGATTTGTTTGTTTCGACGTTGAAACGCCCAACCATCTCAACGAGAGGATGAGCTCTGTCGGCGTCGCCGTCGTCGAGGACCGCATGATCGTCGACGAGTTCTATACCCTCATAAATCCCGAGCAGCCCTTTGACGAGTTCAACGTCGGGCTGACGCACATCTCCCCCGAGGCCGTAAAAAACGCTCCGACTTTTTTACAGGCGTGGGAGACCCTCGGCGGGCTCTTAAAAAGCGGGCTTCTTGTGGCGCACAACGCACAGTTTGACATGAGCGTGCTGTCAAAGTGCCTGAAAGCCTACCGGCTGCCGAGGCCCGACACCGAATATCTCTGCACCTGCCGAATGGGCAAAAAACTGCTGCCCTATGTCGAAAATCATAAGCTCGACACCATCTGCCGCGACCTTATGATACCCCTTGACCACCATAACGCGCTCAGCGACGCCAGGGCATGCGCGGAAATTTTGATTTATTATATCGACAGGGGCGCCGACCCGCGGGAATATGTACGACCCTACAGCCTTAAGCTCGCAAAGACCCTAAAAGCCCCCGCATACCGATGAAAATGTTAAATAAGCTTAAGGCACCACCGCACAATTACCGGCTAACGCCTTTTTGATTCATCTACTTGCATATTTTCCGTCATATTTCACAAAAATCCTCGCTAATACACAAAGTATTGGCTCCGGTTTTTGTTTCATCTGACGAAAAATCTGACTGCGTAGCTGCACCAAAATAATTGCGCGGTGGCGCCTTAAATGCTTTAATAATTTGTAAAGGAGAATTTTTTATGCGCAAACATTTCGGACCCAAGACCTGGATCTATCCCATGCCGGTGCTCATCATTGCGACGTATGATGAAAACGGAAATCCGGACGCCATGAACGCGGCCTGGGGAGGGACTTATGACACGAACAAGATAGTTATAAGCCTCGAAGCGTCACACAAAACGACAAAAAATATCGCCCAAAGAAAGGCGTTTACCGTCAGCTTTGCAGATGTTAAAAACGTAAAAGCATGCGACTATGTGGGAGTCGTTTCGGCAAACGACGAGCCCGACAAATTCAGAAAGGCCGGCTTTACCGCCGTTAAGTCGGACCTCGTCGACGCGCCGATAATAAAGGAGCTGCCGATGGCGATAGAGTGCGAGCTGGAGCAGATCAACGAGGACGGCTGCGTTATCGCCAAGATAGTCGGCGTGAGCGTAGAGGAAAGCTTCCTCGACGAAAAGGGCAACCCCGACACCGAGAAGATCTCGCCGATAATTTTTGATTCGGTGCAGTCGGTATACCGCGCCGTCGGCCAAAAGGTCGGCAACGCGTTCAGGGACGGACTGGAGATGAAGTGAGATAAAAGGGCCTTTCCCAATCGGAATGGCCCCTTTTCTTTGCATATATATTCACATCAGCTTATTATTTACGCTCCCCCATTACCTCCCTCACCCTCTCCGGGAGTTCGGATATGCTGTCTATCTTCGGCGTGCCGGGCGGGACCTCGCCGAAGCCGTAGGCGGCATGGATAAAACCTATCCCGGCGTCCTTTGCCGAGAGGTAATCACCCATCGTGTCGCCGACGTAGACCGCCCTCTCAACGCCGTTTCGGGCTACCGTCATCTTAATATTCTCCCCTTTTGAGAGGCCGGTGTCGCCCCAGCAATTCTTGTCGTCAAAGAGCCTGCCGAGGCCGGTCGACTCGTAAAACGCCTCGATATAGCCTTTTTGGCAGTTCGACACGCAGGCAAGAAGATACCCCTCTCTTTTAAGCTCCGAAAGCGCCTCCTCGAGGCCGTCGTAGACCCTGCCCGAGTGGGTCTTTAAATATTCGTTTTCTTCATTTATGCATTCCTGCATTATCGACACCGCCTTTTCGGGGTCTATCCTGTCAAAGGCCAGGTGCGCTATCTCCACCATCGTCTTTCCCATGGCTCCGCGTATGTCGGAAAGCGTGAATCTTAAATCATATCCAAGGCGTTCGAGGGCGAGATTGTAGGCGCACGCCACTTCGTTTGAACTGTCCCACATGGTCCCGTCGAGGTCAAAAATTACCGCTTTTTTCATTGTATCATTCCTTTCTCGGGAACTATTTTAATACATAATCATGAAAAATGCAAGTAAAAAAGAAAAAAATGAAAAATATTATCCGTACCCCTTGACAAATACCCCCGAGGGGTATATAATATAAGAAACAAATACCCCCACGGGGTATTTGAAGCATAGTATCTGAAAGGAGCATACTCATGGCTGAAAAATGCTGCTGCAATAAAGAAAGACAGACCTTAAGGACCCAGGAGGACCGCCGAAAGCTTCTAAACCGCCTCAGCCGCCTCGAGGGCCAGATTCGCGGCCTCAAGGGCATGATAGAGCGCGACTGCTACTGCCCGGACATTTTAAACCAGTGCTCAGCCGTCATCGCGGGCCTGAATTCGTTCAGCCGCGACCTCGTCGGCGCGCATATCCGGGGCTGCGTGGTGCATGATTTAAAGGAGGGCGACGAGAGCACGATTGACGAGCTCATCGTCACCCTGCAAAAGCTTATGAGGGGATGATTTTATGGACAGATATACCGTCACCGGGATGACCTGCGCCGCCTGCCAGGCGAGGGTTGAAAAGGCGGTGAGCGCTGTGCCCGGGGTAAGCTCCTGCGCTGTCAGCCTGCTTACAAATTCCATGGGAGTCGAGGGCAGCGCAAAGCCGTCGGAAATTATCAAGGCAGTTGAAAAGGCGGGCTACGGATGCTCCAAAGACGGCGCAAAATCGGCCGTTTCTGGGGACGACCCCCTTAAGGACGCCGAGACCCCGAAGCTTAAAAAAAGGCTTATAAGCTCGCTTGTTTTTTTGGCGATACTGATGTATTTTACTATGGGGCATCACATGCTCGGGCTGCCGGTTCCGGGGTTCATGGCCGGAAATCACCTTATGATGGGGCTTTTGCAGCTTCTTCTGACGGTTATAGTCATGGTGATAAACCAGCGGTTTTTCATAAGCGGGTTTAAAAGCCTTGTCAACCGTTCGCCGAATATGGACGCGCTCGTCGCGCTCGGTTCGGGCGCAGCTTTCGTATACTCGACGGCAGCGCTTTTCATGATGACCGACGCGCAGTTCAAGGGAGATATGGCAAGGGTCATGGCGCTATCCGACGAGCTTTACTTTGAGTCGGCGGCGACCATCCTCACGCTCATAACCGTCGGAAAAACCCTTGAAGCGCGCTCCAAGGGAAAGACCACCGACGCGCTCAAGGGGCTTATGAAGCTTGCGCCAAAGACCGCCACGGTCATAAGAGACGGCAAAGAGACCACCGTCCCCATCTCGGAAGTCTCGGTCGGAGACGTATTTGCGGTGCGGCCGGGCGAGCAGATACCCGTGGACGGCAGAGTCACGGACGGCTCGGGCGCCGTAGATGAAGCCGCTCTCACCGGCGAATCGGTCCCGGTCGACAAGGTCCCGGGAAGCAGGGTCTCGGCGGGAACGATGAACAAGTCGGGGTATTTAAAATGCGAGGCGACAAGGGTCGGAGAGGACACCTCTCTTTCCCAGATAATAAAGATGGTCAGCGACGCTGCCGCCACAAAGGCCCCTATAGCCAAAATCGCCGACAGGGTCTCGGGCGTTTTCGTCCCGGCTGTAATTGCTATCGCCATAGTTACGACTGCGGTCTGGCTCATTTTGGGCAGGGGCGTAGGGTTCGCGCTTGCGAGGGGTATCTCCGTTTTGGTGATAAGCTGTCCCTGCGCGCTCGGGCTTGCCACGCCCGTGGCCATCATGGTCGGCAACGGCGTGGGCGCGAAAAACGGCATTCTTTTTAAGACGGCTTCGGCGCTTGAAATGACCGGCAGGGCCGAGATAATAGCCCTCGACAAGACCGGCACCGTAACTCTCGGCTCTCCCGAGGTCACGGACATAGCGCCTGCCGCAGGCTTTTCGGAAAATGATCTTTTGGCATTGGCGGGCGCGGTCGAAAAGGGAAGCGAACACCCGCTTGCCAAGGCGGTGATGAAATACTGCGAAGATAAAAACATTGAAATCAAAGACGCCGAAAGCTTCGAGGCTCTGGCGGGAAGCGGAGTGAGGGCGAAATTCGGCGGGGAGGAGATCCTCGGCGGCAAGCTTTCGATAATGGGAAACGACGTTCCCGAAAGCTTAAGAGCGCTCGCCGAAGACCTTTCGTCGCAGGGTAAGACCCCGCTATGGTTCTCAAGATCCGGCAGGGTCGCCGGCATAATAGCTGTCGCAGACGTCATAAAAAAAGACAGCCCCGAAGCCGTAAAGGAGCTTGAGGGCATGGGACTTAACGTCGTTATGCTCACGGGCGACAACAAAAAGACCGCCTCGGCAATTGCCGAAAGGGCCGGCATAAAGGACGTTCTGGCGGGAGTGACTCCCCAAGGGAAAGCGGGAGCCGTTAGGCGCCTTAAGGAGGAGGGAAAGGTCATTATGGTGGGCGACGGGATAAACGACGCGCCCGCTCTCACCTCCGCGGACATAGGCTTTGCCATAGGCGCGGGCACCGACGTTGCCATCGACGCCGCAGACGTAGTGCTGACAAAAAGCGTTTTAAAGGACGCCTCCGCCGCAATAAGGCTCAGCCGCGCTACCTTAAGAATAATCCACGAAAACCTGTTCTGGGCGTTTATTTATAACGTCATCGGCATACCGCTGGCCGCCGGAGTGTTTATCCCCCTCGGGATAACTCTGAACCCGATGTTCGGTGCGGCCGCGATGAGCCTGTCGAGCTTCTGCGTTGTCACGAACGCCCTAAGGCTCAATTTTATCAATGTTCACGACCCGAAAAGGGATCGGAAAATAAAAAACAATTCCGTCATAGAACTTAAGGAGGAATCGGAAATGACAAAAACAGTTAAAATCGAGGGCATGATGTGCCCGCACTGCGAAGCCACCGTCAAAAAAGCTTTGGAGGCGCTTGCGGGGGTTGCGAACGCAGAGGTCAGCCACACCGCCGGGACAGCCGTCCTGAGCCTTTCCGCGGACGTGTCCGACTCGGATATCAAAACAGCAGTCGAAGAAAAGGGCTACTCCGTCAAGGGCATAGAGTAAAATTACAGAAAAAATCAGGGGGTCACGCCCCTCTGAGATAAGAAAACAAGAGCGTCCGGCGGACGCTGCGAAGCACCGCATAGTCGCTCAAAGCTGCCAGATTCAAGGCGGCGGCTTGAAAGCACTCCTTTGTGGAATGCAAGAGCCGCCAACACAGAAGATGGCGGCTTTGAGTCAGATTATGCGGGCTTGTTTTATTATTGAAGAGGGGCCATTATGGTTTCCTGATTTTTTTAACTGCCAAAAATATTATTATTGCCGCTATCGCAGGCGCTAAGAGCCACGCCGCCGTTTTCAAAGCGCTGCCTCCCGAAAACGATACCGAAAGAATAATTGCTATCGCCGAGACTATGTATGTTAAAATGATCACCGCCGCAAGAATTTTCAGCGCGCTTTTTCCGGGTTCAAGCTCCTCCCAGAGGTCCACGCCGTTTTGCATAGCGAGCTCTTTGGCCTGGGATGTAAAAACGCTGTTCGTTATCACCATCGCACGGTCGCACTCATACATCGCTTTGCCCGCGGCCGCCTGCTGGACAGCCCCGAGACCGACGTGGGAGGAATAGTATTTGCACTGCACCGCCCATTTTTCCCCTCTTTTTTCGCAGACAATATCCACCCCGTAGTCCCCCGAGGACTTAGTGAGGCGGATATTTTTAAAGCCGTATTTTTTCAGCTCGTCTGCGCAGAACTGCTCGTAATCTTCGCCGGTCTCTATCATGACTTAGGAGTGATGGGGTCGACGTATTTTTTGAGATACGCATGGAGCTCGGTTATGAAGTCCTGGGAATCGGCCGCATGTGCGGAATATGCGTGTTCCTCGGCGTTTATGTCATAGCTGTGCAGAACGCTGAACGCGATGTTGGAACAGTGGTCGGCGACGCGCTCGATGTTTATAAGCAGGTCGTTGAAGATAAATCCCGAGAGGATCGTGGTTTCGCTCTGGGACACGCGCTCGACATGGTTTGCCCGAAGCTGCTTTGTCATCTCGTCGATGGTCTCCTCAAGGGGTTCTACCTTGAGGGCGAGGTCCTTTCTTCTTTCCATGAAAGCCGTTGTGGCAAGGCCCAGAATTTCCTTGACGGCCTCTATCATTAGCGTGATCTCGCTCATCGTTTCGGGCGAGAATTCGACCTTTTTCTCCTGTATCTCATCGGCGGTCTCGGCGATGTTCTGGGCATGGTCGGAAAGCCTCTCAAAGTCGCCGATGGCGCTAAGAAGCTCGGAGGATATGGCCTGCTGTTTTTCGGTCAGGCCGTTTTTACCTATCTTGACGATATAGTTGCCGAGCTTGTCCTCGTATTTGTCGCAAAGTGACTCCTTGGTGAGGACCTTTTGGTATTTTGAGCGGTCGTATTCCGTGATCAGCCGAAGCGAGCGGTAGACGTTCTTTCTTGCAATTTCGCACATCCTCATCGTGGCGTTCTTGGAGAGCTCCAAAGCCGTGGGAGGATAGTTTAAGAGGCTGTCGTCGAGGCTGTCTATTTCGAGCAGGTCCTCCTGTTCTGCCGGGTCGGGTTTTATTATCATCATGCAAAGCTTCTCTATAAGCTTATACGCGGGAAGCAGGAAGACCACGGCGATGAGCCTTAAGGCGGTGTTCATGAAGGCGATGCCCATGACCTGAGCGGGGTCGTCCATAAATTCAAACCGGAAGATAAGTTGCGCGGGGATATACAGAATATATGTGATTATCAGCGCAAGAATGTTTATTATAAGATATGATATTGCGGTGCGCTTGCCGTTTCGGTTGGCACCGAGCATGGCGATAAGCACGGGGGTGGAGGCGCCTATGTTGATGCCCAAAATAATAGGCAGACAGACGTAATAGGGTATTGCGCCGGTGACGGACAGCGCCTGCAAGATACCGACGGAGGCCGACGAGGACTGAGTCACCATCGTGATGAGCGCGCCGGCGATTATGCCGAAAACGGGGTTTCTGAAAAGTATCAGAAGCTCGGCGAATTTCGGAGACTCCTTTAAGGGGCTGACCGAATCGGATATGAGCGACATGGCCATCAGAAGCGTTGCGAGGCCGAGGGCGACGCTTCCCACGCTCTTCATCGAGCTTTTCTTTGCAAAAAGAAGCTGGAAAGAGCCGAAAAGCGCGAGCGCGGATATAAGTATCTCGGTGAATCCCCCGCCGCCGGAATTGGAGAGCGTGAGAAGCCAGCCGGTCATCGTTGTGCCGACGTTTGCGCCGAGAACGATGCCCACCGACTGAGAGAAATTCATCATGCCGGTCGATACGAAGCTTATGACCATGACGGAGGTGGCGCTTGAGGACTGTATCACCGCCGCCACAAGCGTGCCGAGCAAAAAGCCCTTCCATGGGGTGGAGGACAGCTTCCATAAAACAGCCTCCATCTTGTTTCCGGCGAGCTGTTTAAGGCCGGAGCCCATCACATTCATGCCGAAGAGGAAAAACGCCACGCCGCCGAGCAGCGAGATAACGTCAGTAATTCCCATATCCATTATCCTTTCCTTTACTTTATCCGCTCCACGCGGACCGGTACGCCAGTACCCGTTAAACACATTTTCCTACAGCATTAAATATAGCAGAAAACGCCCGGATTTTCAAGAGCAGGAGAGAAAAAAGTCACTTTGCATAATTTTTATGTAAATCATCCGGGGGAATTTATGCAAGAAAAAAGGGAACGTTGGGTGCTCAGATATGGCAGCCCCCCCTATTCTCTATTTCTAAAAACAACTCCTTGAAAATCTGATTTCTGACCTCCGACTTCTGTATTCTTGACGCGAAAGCGTCTTGACAACCTCCCCTGAGCCTGCTATAATATCTCACGCAAAATCACGGGCCCTCGGCGGGCTCTGCGAAAGGATGACCTACATGGCCGCTTTGCTCATAGCGATAATCTATCTTTCATTCGTAAGCCTCGGGCTGCCGGATTCGCTGCTCGGTTCGGCATGGCCGACGCTTCATACCGACTTCGGCGTGCCGTCGTCCTACGCGGGCTACGTCTCGATGGCGATATCCTTTATGACGATACTCTCTGCGCTTTTGGCGCCGAAACTGATAAAAAAGCTCCCGACCGTTTATATCGTCATTTTTTCCACATTCCTGACGGTCGTCGGTCTTTTCGGCTTCTCGTTTTCGACAAGATATTGGACGCTCTTTTTGTTCGCGGTGCCGTACGGTCTCGGCGCAGGCAGCGTCGACGCCTCCCTCAACCACTACGTCGCGAATCATTATTCGTCATCGGTCATGAATTTTCTGCATTGCTTCTACGGTCTCGGCGCTGTCATCAGCCCGAACATAATGGCCATAGCCTTAAAATACGCCCATTGGAACGTCGGTTATCGCTGGACGGCATTTATTCAGATGGGCATTCTCGCCGTGATAATTCTTTCTGTCCCGCTCTGGAAAAAGACCGCCTCGTCAGGCGGCCCCGAGGATTCCGAGAGCGCCGGTATCGTCGAGACCCTCGGAGTCCCGGGGGTAGTGCCCACGCTCATAGCGTTCTTTGCTTACTGTGCGGGAGAGGCCACCTGCTTTCTCTGGACGTCGAGCTACTTTGCGGGCACGCGCCCTTACATGAGCGCCGAGCTGATGGCGGCGTTCGGCTCCCTTATTTTCGGCGGGCTCATGCTCGGACGGCTTATTTCCGGCTTTATCTCGAACAGGGTCGGCGACCGTCCTCTTATAAGAATAGGTATCGCCGTCGAGCTTGTCGGCATTTTGATGATAATGCTTCCGCTTAAAGGCTACGCAGTTGCCGCCGCAGGCTTTCTTATCGCCGGCACCGGCATGGGACCCGTGTATCCCGCTGTTCAGCACATGGCGCCCGAAAACTTCGGCAAAAAATACAGCGCCGCCGCCATAGGATTGCAGATGGCTTCGGCATATTTGGGGAGCACGTTCATGCCGATGGTTTTCGGAAAGCTCCAGCAGGCGCTCGGCATCTCGATAATGCCCTATTATCTTACATTCTTTGCAGTTATAAACATCCTCCTCCTTGAGACGGCTTATGTCAAAATAGCGAGGTCAAAAAAGGATATATGACCCAAAATTTCCGACAACCGGAAAAAGCGGCCGTCTTTCAAAAAAGTATTCAAAACCCCTTGCCAAGAAAAGAAAAATGATGTATAATAGACAGGTAAAAATTTCGCAACCAATACGTTGAAAGGAGACAATACAAAATGAATTATTCCCGCGAAGTTGAAGAGATGTGCGTAGTAGCCAAGGGCCCGAAGCACGGTCCCGCGCCGCTTCCCGAAGAGGGCAAGTGGGTAGAGGCAAAGCAGATAGGCGACATCTCCGGCTTTACCCAC
This sequence comes from uncultured Clostridia bacterium, assembly GCA_947625125.1. GTDB lineage: Bacteria > Bacillota > Clostridia > Oscillospirales > Ruminococcaceae > Faeciplasma. The sequence continues at coordinate 13,462 of CANQNF010000017.1, read as the reverse complement.
GGCATCGGCTGGTGCGCTCCTCAGCAGGGAGCCTGCAAGCTCTCTCTTAACGTCAAGGAGGGCGTTATCGAGGAGGCTTTGGTCGAGACCATCGGCTGCTCCGGCATGACCCACTCCGCCGCCATGGCCGCCGAGATACTCCCCGGCAAGACCATCTTAGAGGCCCTTAACACCGACCTCGTATGCGACGCCATCAACACCGCCATGCGCGAGCTGTTTTTACAGATCGTCTACGGCAGAACTCAGTCCGCATTCTCCGAGGACGGCCTCTCGGTCGGCGCAGGTCTTGAGGACTTAGGCAAGGGCACGCGCTCCCAGGTCGGCACCATGTACGGCACCAAGGCCAAGGGCGTTCGCTACCTTGAAATGGCCGAGGGCTATGTCACAAGAATGGCGCTTGATTCCGACGATCAGGTCATCGGCTACGAATTCGTATCGCTCGGCAAGATGACCGATTTCATCAAGAAAGGCGACGACCCGAACACCGCCTATGAAAAGGCCAAGGGCACCTACGGCAGATTCGCCGAGGCCGCAAAATACATCGACCCGAGAAAACAGTAATTTTAAAGGAGGAAAGAAACCATGGCTTTATTTGAAAACTATGAGAGAAGAATCGACAAGATAAATTCGGTTCTCAAACAGTACGGTATTTCCTCTGTTGAGGAATGTAAGGAGATAACCCTTGCCAAGGGCATCGACTGCGATAAGATAGTAAGAGAGACCCAGCCCATTTGCTTTGAAAACGCCGTCTGGGCATACACCGTCGGCTGCGCCATCGCCATCAAGAAAGGCTGCACCAAGGCCGCAGACGCCGCCGTCGCCATCGGCGAGGGACTTCAGAGCTTCTGCATCCCCGGCTCCGTCGCCGAAAACCGCAAGGTCGGCCTCGGGCATGGCAATTTAGCTTCCATGCTTCTTTCGGAGAGCACTGAATGCTTCTGCTTCCTCGCAGGCCACGAGAGCTTCGCGGCTGCCGAAGGAGCCATCAAAATCGCCCTTAACGCCAACAAGGTAAGGACCAAGCCGCTCCGCGTCATCTTAAACGGCCTCGGCAAGGACGCCGCTTTCATCATCTCAAGGATAAACGGCTTCACCTACGTCGAGACCAAGTTCGACCCGTTCACCGAGCAGGTCGAGGTCGTCTACGAAAAGGCTTACTCAAACGGTCCGAGGGCCGACGTCAAGTGCTACGGCGCCGACAACGTCCCCGAGGGCGTGGCTATCATGAAGCTTGAGAACGTCGGCGTTTCCATCACCGGCAACTCCACCAACCCGACCAGATTCCAGCACCCCGTCGCCGGCACCTACAAGAAATGGTGCAATGAAAACGGCGTTAAATACTTCTCGGTCGCGTCCGGCGGCGGCACCGGCAGAACGCTCCACCCCGACAACATGGCGGCCGGCCCCTCCAGCTACGGCATGACCGACACGATGGGCAGGATGCACTCCGACGCACAGTTCGCGGGCTCCTCCTCCGTCCCCGCCCATGTTGAAATGATGGGTCTCATCGGAATGGGAAATAACCCGATGGTTGGCGCTTCCGTCGCCTGCGCGGTCGCGGTCGAAGAAGCGATGAAGTAATTTTTACGCTATAATAAATTAAGGGCTTCCTTAAAGCGGCTACCTGAGATAGTAATGCGATGCCAAACCTTCACAACCCCCTTATAGGTATGAGCCATTAATAACCCCTTTTAGGGATAATACAACCCACCACTTCAGTGGTGGGTTTGCTTTGTGCGTACCAGCGGGCGGGTTTCTTATTAATTTTGCATCATGAGCTATTACCTTATTTCAGTTCAGCAGAGCCTGCCCTCTTTAATTCAATTCCTTGCGCAAGTCCCTTTTCCCCATCCCGCTTTCATCCCCCCCTTGCCTCCCCCTACCCCAGCATTACGTCTAACACCATCATCACCGCGAAGCCGGAGACGATGCCCATGGTCGCAAAATAGGGCTGGGAGGACTGGTTTTTCTGGCACTCGGGGATAAGCTCGTGCACGGCCACAAGTATCATCGCCCCGGCCGCAAAACTTAAGGCGTACGGCAGCAGCGCCTCGACGTAAACGACCAGAACCGCGCCTATCACGCCCGCTATCGGCTCGACTATGCCGGAGGCCTGACCTATCAAAAAAGCTTTTTTACGGGAACAGCCCTCTCTTCTTAAAGGAAGCGAGACTGCGGCGCCCTCGGGGAAATTCTGCAAAGCTATTCCGAGGGCTATCGTTATCGCGCCCATCAGTCCCTCTGGGTCAGAGCCGTTTACATTCAGCGCTCCGAACGCCACACCTACCGCAAGGCCCTCGGGAATGTTGTGAAGAGTTATCGACAAAACGAGCATGATTATCCGTATAAGTCTTTCGTCGGGGCGTCCCTCCCGTGAATCGGCTTTTAGGGCAGCAAAGCTGACGACCTTGTCTGAGCCCCACATGAAAACTGCGCCGAATAAAAAGCCTGCGGCAGCTACGATATATGCGGGAATGCCTCCCGCAGATTCCGCCATCTCAATGGCAGGCTGCAAAAGCGACCAGAACGACGCCGCTATCATCACCCCGGAAGCGAAGCCGAGCATAAGATTAAGTACCTTTTGACCCGGCGATTTGAAAAACACCACCACCGCCGCGCCGAGAGCCGTTACAAGCCATGTTATCCCGGTCGCGAGCAGAGCGTAAAAGCATAGAATATTCATTTCGCACCTCCTGATAGCTATAATATGCGTAAGACAAATTGCCGTTACGGGCGCGCACGCATATTTTAAGCGGACGTCGGGAGGCGCTTTTATGTAAAATTATTTATATTTTATTTTTTTGCAGCAGAGTGCGCTTATTTATTTTTGCCGGAAAAAATCGACCCTGCCGGTTTTTACATCATAAAGAGCCGCGGCTACCTCTGCGTTTTCGGGGGACAGCGCCGCAATTATTTTTTCGGCTCCGGCCTTTGCATTGGCGACGGAAGCGGCTGTGGGGTCCTTTTCGCCGGAGATATTCCTGCTCACAAGGTCGGTAAGAGTTCTCACATATTCCTCGTCGCAGCCCGAAAGCGCCGCCGATACTGCGCCGCAGCAGGTATGCCCCAAAACGACGACAAGCCCGGCCTTAAGGTGCTTTAAGGCATACTGTACCGAGCCGAGCTCGGCCTCTCCGACGGTGTTTCCGGCAGTTCGCACGGTAAAAATTTCGCCTACTCCGCAGTCGAATATCGCCTCGGGGATGACCCTTGAATCCGAGCATGCGACCACCACGGCAAAGGGTTTCTGGCCGTTTTCGGCAGTATCGGCGCGCTTTTCGGGGGATATGTCTCCCGAAAACTTTCCGGCAATATACCGGGCGTTTCCGTCAATTAGGCGGTTTATCAAATCGGTTCTTTCCATTTTTTATCGCTCCTTTTTTAACTATAATAGCATTTTTTACAAAAGGAGTCAATAGCGGGGTTGCGGGGGGGAGTGTCTAAATTGCCCGCATTATTCACTATTTTTAAAATCGTCGCCGCAGGCGACACCTTGAAGTTCTGACATCTGACTTCTGACTTCTGTATTCTTGATGTGGCCGATTAGGACACATCGGTTGCGGGGGACTGTGCGGGAAACGGGCAATGCGGAACGGTACACCGTGCCCCACCGCCGCCGTCCGCTCGCCGCAGCCCGGGCGAAGCCCCCGCCGCCTCCGGCGGCAAAACGGCGGCTTCGCCGCCGTTCGGCCCGCGCCCCCTTTGGGGCGCGGGCCCGGGGGCTTCGCCAAGGCTGCGGGAGCCGGACGGCATGTGCCGGAGCGCTCCCGTTCTCCTTACGGTTTCGCTCTCAGGCTCCGGCAGCGCACGAGCCCTCGCATTGCACCCACCATTCAAATCCGTCGCCGCAGGCGACACCTTGAAATCTCCGCCCCGGGAGTGTCCATTCCGCCCACATTATAATAATTCATGGTTTGATGATTAAAGGTTCGCAGCTCCTGTCGGAGCTGCGTATCACAAGGGGACGCCCTCACTTGCAGGGCGTCCCCTCTTGAAAAAATAGCCCACCGGGCTATTTTTTCAATTCACCCCTTGCGGAGCGCCTTCGTGTAAAAAATTTCGCAGCCTGCGGGCTGCGACAAGGGGCTGACTTGCGATTAAAACTCTTTGAAAGGCTTCAGCGAAGCCTTGAAAAGCAAGTTTTAACGCAATCGTCATTTGCCCTTGACTCTGCAAGCCCTTTGAAAAGGGCTTGATCCTAAACTTTTTATTATGTGGTCGAAATGGCCGCTTCCCTCCGCCCCTCTTTTCTTGACAAACCCCCTCGGCAGTGGTATAATTACTTTATCTTGCTAAATCATCAGGAGGCCCGACAATGAGCAAACTTATCATCCCCGAGGGGTATCTTCCCCGACTTAACGCATATGAGACCCAGACCGCTATCGGCCTTATAAAGCACACCTTTGAGCTTAACCTCTGCCGTGCTCTGAATTTAAAGCGCGCTTCGGCTCCGCTTTTCGTCGACGGCGGGAGAGGCTTGAACGACGACTTAAACGGTGTGGAGAGACCGGTCGTTTTTGATGTAAAGGAGACCGGCGGGCATGCCGAGGTCGTTCATTCCCTTGCAAAATGGAAGAGAATGGCATTAAAAGAATACGGCTTCCATCCCGGCGAGGGCATTTACACCGACATGAACGCGATACGCCGTGACGAGGAGCTCGACAACCTCCACTCGGTCTACGTCGACCAGTGGGACTGGGAGAGGATAATGCTCCCTGACGAAAGAAATCTTGAATTTCTTAAGAGCATTGTTTTAAAAATCGCAAACGCCGTCTGCGACACATCCGACGTCGTGACGAGAATCTACCCGAACGTTCGGTGCTCGCTGTCACGCGACGTAAGCTTCATCACCGCCCAGGAGCTCGAGGACCTCTACCCCGGCATGACCCCGAAAGAGCGTGAGAACGCCTATTTAAAGGAGCATAAGACCGCTTTTATCATCGGCATCGGCGACGTTCTGAAGTCCGGTGAGAAGCACGACGGCAGAGCCCCCGACTATGACGACTGGAGTTTAAACGGCGATCTTCTCATGTGGAACGAAGTCCTTGGCTGCGCGTTCGAGCTCAGCTCCATGGGCATAAGAGTCAACGCCGAGGTCCTTAAGGAGCAGCTTAAAAAGGCAGAGTGCGAGTGGCGCTCGGGTCTTGAATTCCATAAAAATCTCCTTGCGGGACTCCTGCCCCAGACCATAGGCGGCGGCATCGGCCAGTCGAGGCTTTGCATGCTCCTGCTCGGAAAAGCGCATATCGGCGAGGTCCAGGTCTCGGTATGGGACGAAGCCACCGTCAAGGGCTGCCGCGAAGCCGGCATTCCGCTTCTGTAAATTCTGATATTTTAATTCGGGAAGATGTTGTTTTAATATGGTATACAAGGAAAAATTCTACATAGGCTTTTCGGACGTTTCCCCCGACATGGCGGCGCTGAATTCGACGGTGTTAAAGCTGTTTGAAAACGTCTGCTGCATGCAGGGCGAGGCCGTCGGCGACGGCTTCAAGGACACCCCCGGCAGGTGGTTCCTGACGGCATATCATGTCAGAATTTTAAAGCGTCCGGAATACGGCGACAGGGTCGAGGTCGGCACCTGGTCGAGGGGTATGAAAGGTGTGGCCGCCTCGAGAGAATTCGAGATGACCTTAAACGGCGAAAAGGCGGCAGTCGCTCTCTCCAACTGGGCGAGACTGAACTCGGATACGGGAAAATTAGAGCGGATGAGCGACGAAGCCTTTGCAAAATACGAGAGCGAGCCCGACCGCACCAACTTCGGAGAGCTCTGGCTGCCGAAACTGAGGACCGCTTCCGACGGGCTTTTTGAGCGAGAATTCACCGTGGGCAGAAACCTCGCGGACCCGAACCGCCACATGAACAACGTGAGATACCTCGACCTTGCGGCAGAGATGCTGCCTGACGAAAGCGAGCCGGACGAATTCGAGATAACCTACCGAAAGGCGTTCGCGCTCGGCGAAAAGGGCGTTTTAAGCTATGGCGAGGACGATACAACCCGCACCGTCGCATTTTTGTCGGAGGACAAAACCGAGACCAAGGCGATAGTAAGGTTTTATAAATGAAAATCGGTAACGCTCCGACCTTGGGAAACTTGCCGGAGCGTTTTTGAATACGGAAAATTAAGGCGGCCTTGAACAGCCAAGGGAAAATTATCCTCATCGGACATAGTCGGCATGCGCCTTTTTCTCCGGGGAGCGTCCATTCCGCCCGCATTATTCACTTTTTTTAAAACCGCCGCCATAGGCGACGCCTTGAAATTCTGTCGTCTGATTTCTGACATCTGTATTCTTAATGCGTCCGATTAGGTCACATTTTTTCTCCGTTCCCCCTTGATTTTTCGCATGAAATGTATTACAATGAATCTATATGAATCTTGAAAGGAAGTTTTGCAATGAATCTTGTTTTGGTAGTAAACGCCGGCAGCTCCTCGTTGAAATATCAGCTTCTCAACATGGACGACGAATCCGTCATCGCAAAGGGAAACTGCGACAGAATAGGCATCGACGGCAAGCTCAGCCATAAGGTACCCTCCCGCAATTATGTTTTCGAGCAGGATTGCCCGTTCCCGACCCATACCGAGGCCTTTGAAAAGCTCGTCGAGGTCCTGACCACGGGCGACGGCAAGGTCATCGACTCGATGTCCGAAATTTCCGCCGTCGGCCACAGGATAGTCCAGGGCGCCGAGATTTTTGACAAGGCATGCCTCGTCACCGAGGAAGTCATCGACCAGATCGACGCTCTTTCCGACTTGGCGCCCGTCCACAATCACCCCCACGCGCTCGCTTTAAGGGCATGCACAAAGGTCCTTCCCAAGGGCACTCCCCAGGTCGTCGTCTTTGACACCGCTTTCCACCAGACAATGCCCCCGAAGGCTTATATGTTCGGCCTGCCGTATGAAGATTACAAGGACCTGCATGTCCGCAAATACGGCTTCCACGGCACCTCTCACCGCTTTGTTTCACAGTGCCTCGCCGAAGCCATGGGCAGGGATATAAAGGACCTCAAGATAGTATCCTGCCACTTGGGCAACGGTTCCTCGATAACCGCTGTCGACGGCGGTAAGTCGGTCGACACTTCGATGGGCTTTACCCCTCTTGACGGCATTATTATGGGCACAAGATGCGGCGCCGTAGACCCGTCGGCCGTGACGTACGTCATGGAAAAACACGGCTTCACTCCCCATGAGATGAGCCAGTATATGAACAAAAAGTCCGGATTCTTGGGACTCTCGGGGATAAGCTCGGATAACCGCGATATTCAGGAAGCGGTCCTTAAGAATGATGAAAAAGCAATTATAACTTCCGATATTTTACAGTACCAGATCAAGAAGTATATCGGCGCATATGCGGCCGCGATGAACGGTCTTGACGCGGTGCTGTTCACCGGCGGCATCGGCGAGAACTCCTGGGAGGTCCGCGAGGCTGTCTGTGAAAATATGGAATATTTCGGCATTAAAATCGATAACGAACTCAACCGTAAGACAAGAGGAAAGCTCACGAAGCTCTCCGTGCCCGGCTCAAAGGTCGAGGTCTGGGTCGTTCCGACTAACGAGGAGCTGCTCATAGCCCGCGACACGCTTGCCGTTATCGGCAAATAAAAAACCATCAGGGCAGGAGTCTTTTAAAGCTCCTGCCCTATAAAAACGGAGAATTTCCATGAACGAGCCTAAGACCCTGTATTTGATTTTTATTGCCGCAGTCTCGCTGATAACGTTTGCGCTGTATGGCGTCGACAAGAGGAAGTCGGTCAGGGGCGCATGGAGGATAAGGGAGCGCACGCTGTTGCTGTTCGGCGTTTTCGGGGGAGCGACAGGCGGGATTTTGGGGATGAAGATATTTCACCACAAGACGAGGCATTGGTACTTTTGGGCGGTAAATATTTTAGCGCTGGCGGCGCAGGTTGGGGTGGGGGCAGCGTTGATTTATTTGAGCAAGGTTTGATAGAGAAAAATCTAAAAAGTTCGCCAGCCTTTCAAGGCTGCGGGTTCCAAGGGCAGCGCCCTTGGTCGCAGCCCGCAGGCTGCGAAATCCCCCGAGAGAACGCCGGCAGGCGTTCTCGAGGGTTAAGCGAAGCGAAGCGCAGGAAAGGGGAGCAAAAACAGTCCGGTGGACTGTTTTTGCCGGGGAAACCCTCGCCGGGGGTTTCCCCGACCCGACGGCAGTCACTGCCGTCGGGCTTCGCGAAAGGGGTTCGGGGAAAACACCTTGCAAAGGGGTTGTCCCCGAAAGGCAGCGCATAGCAGAAGCCCCGAGCGAGCGAACGCGGCAGCGTTCGCGAGCGAGGGGGCGGCGTTCGCGAGCGAGGGGGCGGCGCACATTGCGCAGAACCCCCCAAAAAGGAGTGTTTATATGAACAAATTTCTCACAGCCGCGATGGAGCAGTCCGCACGCGACGTCGGCTGCCGGGCCTCGGACTTTTTAAAGCCCGAAAACACTTTTACCGTCTCCGGCCCGCGGCCCGGAAAAAAGGTCTTTTACTCCGATCGGGTCGATTTTCTCGCCGTTAGCTACGGGCGCGGGAGCGTGATGACCGTATGCCCGGATAAATTCGACGCGGCAGTTTCGGCGCTCGGGGGCTCGAAGCCCATTTTGCCGGAGGACTTCATCGCCATCGGTATGAGCCCTGCGTTTGAAAGTGTCTTCTTCCTGCCGAATGAGGACGATATAGAGTCGCTGCCGTGCAGGTTTGAAACGCGGTTTCTTTCCCGGGACGACTTCAAAGACCTGTATCTTCCCGAGTGGTCGAACGCGCTATGCGAAAAGAGGCCGCAGTACGACAAAATCGCCGTAGGAGCATACGACGGCGACAGGCTCATAGGTCTTGCGGGCGCTTCTCAGGACGCCGAGAACATGCTCCAGATCGGCATAGACGTTCTGCCGGAATACCGAAAAAACGGGGTTGCGGCTTCTTTGACGTCCCGGCTTGCGCACGAGATAATAAAAACGGGGCAAGTTCCTTTTTACAGCTGCCGCCGGAACAATATCCCGTCGTTCAGAAATGCATTAAAGGCCGGATTCAGGCCGGTCTGGACAGAAACAGAGGCAAAAATCTTAAAATAAGGAGGAATATTTATGCCGGACGAAATCCATCTTGTTGACCTGCTTTACCCATCCGAGGAGAGCCGCCGCGCTCACCTTGAACGGGGCGCCGAGATCTCGAAGCTTCCGCAGGACTATATCACAAATCTGGAGCTTGAACAGCTCTCGCGGCTTATCTGCCCGGAATATGCGCAGAACGCGATGAAGGTCTTTACGCAGCTCTCCCAAGACCCCGAGACGCTTAATTACCGCCTCGACATTTTGGAGGATTTTTTAAGAGTCCCGTCGCTTGAAGCGGTGCTCTATGAAAACGTGCACAGGCTCTACATCAACGAGCATATAAACGTCCAGAAGCTCGGCCTCGCGGACAGCTTCTACGCCCTTAATCAGCGCCTTGAATCGTTAAAGACGTTTATAGAATGTATCACCAAATGCCACGAATTCATGCAGCAAAATAAAGAAAAATTCCATTCCGAAGCGCTTAAGGGCTTGGCGGAATATTTCTCGTCGGTCTATAATTCCGAGTATTTCGACGAGGTGAAGCGCGAGACGGACGAGTGCTTAAGAATTCTTGCCAAAGGGGTCAAAAGCGTGACCGTCGGCATCAATTTCGACGACATGATGAGGCCGGTGGAGGCAATGCTGATCTCGGTCTCGACCGACGCGATAAAGAAAAAGGGCAGGTTCGACTGGCTTTTTAACAGGGTAGGCGATTCCGGCAGGGCCATCGGCAAGACCCATTCTCTCTACAACGAAAACGGCGGCGTAAACGACCTCGAAGCCCCTCTGTTCAGAGAATTAAAGGAAGTAAATTCGGAATACATAAGCCACCTCGACACCGCTATCAGAGCATACTTTAAAAAGTCGACCGAGGACATCCTGACCTTTGAAAACCAGATGAGCTTCTATATCGGCGCCAAAAAGCTCGTCGAGGCAGTGCGGGCGAGGGGGCTTGAGATGTGCAGGCCGAAATACCTGCCGTCCGAGGACAGAAAAATGAATGCCAAGGGAATTTTCGATCTGTCGTTTTACATTCAGATGGTCGGCTCCAATCCGATGGGTTCCCTAAAGGACAAGATAATCACAAACGAATGCCGATTCGACGACGACGGCAGATTCTTCGTGCTGACCGGTGCAAACAACGGCGGCAAGACCACCTACACAAGAGCCGTCGGAATTATTCAGGTCTTTGCCCAGGCAGGGCTGTATGTGCCATGCACCGAATGTGAAATATCCCCCGTCGATTATATTTACACCCACTTCCCGAAAGAGGAAGAGGTCGGCCTCAACACCTCCCGCTTTACCCAGGAATGCAAGCAGTTCAAGGAGACCGTCGACCACGCCACAAATCAGAGCCTTTTGCTGCTCAACGAATCGATACAGTCGACGACCCCGACCGAGTGCGTTTATATCGCCACCGAGCTGACGAAGATCTTCCGCTGCGTCGGCGTTCGGGGCATCTACGCCACACACCTTTTGGAGCTCGCCAAGAGCCTTGATAAGCTGAACGCCGAGGTCGAGGGCGACACGAAGCTTGTGAGCATCGTCACGACCGTCGACACGACCGCCGACAACCGCAGGCTTTACCGGATAGTCCGCGACGAGCCCCAAGAATTCGGCTACGCGAGGACTATTTACGAGAAGTTCGGCGTGAGCTTCGAGGAGGTCAAAAAGAGGGAGCACGCGGGGAGATGACTCCCCCAAAAAATAAACCCGCCTCCGGTATGCTTGCCGTGGACGGTTATTTAAGCTTATTCAAAGCGGCCGGAAACCGGGGGAGTACGTGGGCGGAGCCCCGGCTCGCGTGCGCGAGCCCGACGGCGAAGCCGTCGGGCCCGGCCTTTGGCCGGGCGGGGCTCCGCCGGAGCAGGAGGTGCGGTCCGGCCGCGAGGTGTCGGAGACGTCATTTGCCCTCCCCAAAAAATAAAGCCACCCCCGGGATGTTCTCCCGGGGGCTTTCTTTTTTATTCCACCGTTACGCTCTTGGCGAGGTTAAGTGACGGTTAATTGATTTAGTATTTTACCCCCACCCAAGGCTTGCCGGGATGGGGGTTCATTTCATATATCACTCTTCCGGTTCGATGAGGCCGCCGCCGGGGGCTTCTCCGCCGGGAATTTCACCGTCGGGAGGAACCATGTTTTCGGGGGCGATGCCCTCAAAATCAAAATCGCTTTGGCCGGGAGCCGGGCCCTGTCCCTCTCCCTGCCACTGTTCCTGTCCGGGACCCTGATGGCCGAACGGGTTGGGCTTGCCCTCGCCGCCCATGCCGCCGAAGCGCCCTGCTTCACCGAAATGACCGCCGCCTCTCGTGCCGCCGATGCCTATTGAGCCGTAAGAATTAAGACCCTCGGCCAGCGCTGCCGTCGCTACGGTCTTGCCGCCGGAATATTTTCCGCCCGAGCATACGCAGTTTACCGTCTCGCCGGTGTATTTACCGCCGTATGAGACGGTGTATTCAGTGCCTGCAATAAGGTCGGGGGATGAAATAACGACGTTGCCGGTCTCTTTTTCCACCCGGAAGACAAGTTCGCTGCCGCCGCCCGAAACCGAGATATACGTCCCCGGTTCGAGAATTTCGTCAAAGCTTACCGCAAGCGTGTTGACCGTCATATTGTCGGGAGCCTGCGCCATATCCTTTGAGCCTGCCGCAAACAACATCCCGCCGTCGATGTGGAAGTCGCCGTTGTAGTCGATAGCCCCGTCTCCGCCGGAGGTCGGGCCGGAGATGATGAGCGTGCCGCCGGACATGTAAATATCGCCGTTTGAGTCTATGCCGTCGCCCATCGAATTGACGTAGACTAATCCGCCGGAAATGCCGAGGTATGAGCCGTCACTTTCAAACATTCCGCCGGGTTCTCCGCTTGCGTCGTTGCCGCCGGAGGCGTTTATGCCGTCGTCGTCGGCGACTATATAGACCTCGCCGCCCGAAATCTCGATGAGCGCGCCCTCGAGGCCCTCGTGGCAGTCGGGCATTTCTATCTTGCCTCCGCCGATGTAGATATTGGAATCGGCATGCAAAGCGTCGTCGCCTGTCGCTATCGAAATAACTCCGCCGTTAATGTTGATATCTCCGGCACAGTGCAGAGCGTCGTCGATAACGTCGAGCAGGACGGTGCCGCTGTTGACGGTAATGCCGCCCTGAGAGGATTTTAAGCCCTTTGCAGAGGAGCTCAAAGCCGTGCCCTGAGCGCCGTTTTCACCTGTTTTAACGCTTATCGAGCAGTTGTCCACGGTGATATCCCGCTCCGTCTGCATGCCGTCGCCGTCGGTCGTTTTAAGGATGATATTGGAGTCTATAAGGCTCGCCCATCCCAAAGACGCGTCGTTTTCCTGGGTAGACCTTAAGCAGTCCCCGCCCGCGTTTACCGACACCGTCGAATTCTGCACCGTCAGGCTGTCCTTGCCGTTGATACCGTTGTTTTTCGCAGTAACGTCCACCGTAGTGTTTATAATTTTCAGAGTGTCCTTTGAAATAATGCCGGAATTGAATCGTCCGTTCACCTTAAGAGAGCCCGTGCCCCTTATAATAAGGTCGCCTTTTGAGAATACGCAGGCGTTCGGCTCTTCCTCTGCGGAATTGCAGTATTCAAGGTCATAGCTCCAGCTCTCGCCGTCGGTAAAGACGTTTTCCTTGGTGCCGTTGAGCAAAAGCGTGACCGAGGCCGCCTTATAGACGTAAAGCGGCGCGCTGTTTGAGCATGTGACGTCAACGCCGTCAAGAACGAGCACGACGTCCTGGCCCTTTGCGTTGACGATAATTCTGCCGTCGGTAAGGGTTCCGGAGAGCTTGTAAACGCCGCTCTGAACGATCAAAACGGTATTCCCGGAAGCGGCCGCCCCCTGTCCCTCGACATTGATTTCAGAGCCGTTGAAGGTGATTTTGGTGTCGCCGTCCTCGCTGGTCTCCTGAACGGGAGTAGTCGCGTCCGGCAGGTCGCTCTCGTCCATAATGGCTATCTGGGCTTGGTTCTGGGCGCCGTTTCCGCCGAGAACGTCGTCCTTTATTTTTCCGATGACTCCGCCGCCGTCTCCACCCATAAAAACGATCATCGCAACGGCTGCGATTATCACCAAAAGGGAAATTATTATCACGGCGGGAGCCGCTGAATTTTTCTTTTTATATGCCATAAAACCGCTCCTTTACGAGTTTGTCTGATATAATTATACCTATAATTTTTCAGATGTCAACTAAATCGGAGAAATTTTCATAATTTAGGCACCGCAAATTCAAACTGTGGCAGGGAGGTGAAAAACCATCCCCCGGCAAAGCCGGGGGTATTTCAATAATCGCCCCATAGGGGCTCAGATTACAAGCCACGCCTTGAAAGGCGTTCTGACACAGAACGCTTCGCGGCTGCGTTCTCTTGCGTCCTGTTACTGCTTACCCGTTGAACGGGTCGGTGTCGTCCAAAGTCAGCTG
>CANQNF010000016.1 GCA_947625125.1 uncultured Clostridia bacterium | reverse complement strand
CCGAGACTGAGGCCGAGGCCGAGTAATTCGGAAAAAGAAAACACAAAGACAGGACTCCGCGAGGGGTCCTGTTTTTTTGGGGAAGAGGGGAAAGGGGAGGGGAGCTGGTGCTGACTTTCACCTTTGTGCCTCTCCACCCCTCGCTCGCGAACGCTGCCGCGTTCGCTCGCTCGGGCTTTCTGCTGGCCGGAAGCTTTCGGGGAAAACCCCTTTGCAAGGTGTTTTCCCCGAACCCCTTTCGCGAAGCCCGACGGCATGAAATGCCGTCGGGTAGGGGACCCCTTGATAGGGCCCCCTACGCCCAAACAGTCCACCGGACTGTTTGGGCTACCCTCCTGATCTTTTTGCGATTAAGCCTCCGAAAAGGATGCCTGACGGCATCCTTTTCGGAGGCTGGGGGATTTCGCAGCCTGCGGGCTGAGAGACCGGGGAGAACTTGCGCTTAAAACTCTGCTCCAAAGCTCCGGCGAAGCTTTGGAGCAGCAAGTTTTTACGCAACTGTTCTACTGCCCCCGAGACCCCTGCAGCCTTGAAAGGCCGGCGAACTTTTTAGTTTTTGCTCTCTCAGGGCTTACGCGTGCCGAAATGTCAACGCCCCCTTGGTCATTGCCCCCCGCTTCCCGTTTAATCCCCCGGTTCCGGCATCCCGCTGATATATCCCCTCAAAATTTCCAGACTTTGGTTAGTCCTCTCGGGATGGATGCTCCCGTCCGGGTCCAGGCTCGCGGCCTCAAGTGTGAAATCTCCGCAATAGTTAATTTTTCCCAGATGGTCGAAAACTGCCCCAAAATCGACGTTTCCCTCACCGATGTGCAGCGCCCGAATGCTGTTCCAGTCCCGAAACGCGCCCTTTCGGTCGTTCAGATGAATGTGCCGGACCCGCTCCCAAAGCCAGTCCTGCTTGCCGTCGAGCGCGACGGCATTTTCATTATCAAAATCTGCCATTTTGGTGTCATATGTAAAAAGAACCGACGGGCTCTCCTCGGAAAGTCGTTTCAAAAGCGTCAGCGGCGTATGATAATGTGCTAATACGTTTTCGCAGGTTAGAGTCAGCCCATGCTCATGAGAAATTTTTTCAAGAGTCTCAAGCGCAGAAAAATTTGCCCCTATATTCGAGTCGGAAATAAGGCCGTTCCAGAGGTGGAGCACCAACAGCGAAGACCCGATTTTACGGGCTGTATCGCAGTTTATGGCAAAGAGACGGAATGCCTCGGCGAAGTCGTTCTGCGCCAATAATTCGCCGATTTTTTTATCGACATGAAACGTCGGAAAGGCCGCTCCGGAGTCTTTCAGGAAGCCGATAAGGCTGTCGAGGCGACAGTAGTATCCGTCAAAAAACATGAACTCGAAGCCGTCGCACCTGATTTTCGGCAGGACGTCGCCGAGCAGGTAAAAGTTGCGCTCGTTGGCCCTTCCGAGGAAAGCGCCGGTCGAGGCGTAGAGTTTTCGCATAAATTTTCCTTTCATAAAACGGCAAAGCCCCGGGAAACTGACCGGAGCCTTGCAACTTTTGGAAATGAGAGTGAAGAAGTCAAATTGTTAATTTTTGTGGCATGTGTGTGCGCAAACTGCGCAAAATCGGGCTTTAAAAGCCTAAGTAGGTTTAGTATCTCCGGCAGACGGCGGCATATTTTCGGCGTCGTACCTCGGCATTCGTTATCCGTCAAAATGTGGAAAATCAGCCGTGAGACCCAAAACCGACCCTCTGATCACAGGTTAAATTATAGCACAAGCGGTCGGGCTTGTCAAGGGCTTTCCCGAAAAAACCTGAAAAAATCTGGGGGGGGGGGGTATAAATTAACCATTTTAACATATTGTGGGAATTATGACGGACTACAGGTGATTTTTTCGATTTAAAGCGGAAAAGTTTTCTTTATCAAATGGTGCAAAATAAAGCCAAAGATGTACTGCTCTAAATCGGTAAAGCAGCGGACGTTTTGAAAGTTGCGTCACCGTTTTTTCCGCGGGTGGGAGATTTCCTCGCCTAACTTGGTTGAAATTCCCCCCTCCCCCATCATTTCGCATGTGCCCAAAATCCCCCTTTTGCAGGCATGCACTCCCCCGGCAAAAACCAACTTTCGATAATGATTTATTGACTTATCCTCTCCTGCATGGTATAATTTCAATTGTAAACCCCGAAATAAATTTTAGGAGGCTTCTATGCTTTATCACGGCACTTCGATAGGTGGTCTGGAAATAATTAGGGCAAATTCAAAGTCCCACACCACCGGGAAACCGGTCGCGTATTTTGCCGAGGACAGGTGCTACGCCCTCGTCTGCTGCCGAAGCCGGAATGAAAATTTCGTGACCATGGGCCCGGACAAGAACGGGAAACAGCATTATTTTGAGAGATTTCCCGACCAGCTGCGCGTTCTTTATGGCGGAAAACGCGGCTATTTGTATATTTTGGACAGCACGGACAGGCTTGTGCGAGGAAAAGGAAACAGCTGGGAGAGCGAATCTGACGTTAAGGTGCATAAGTGCGAGGTCGTGGCAGACGTTTATTCGGAAATTCTGAAAGAGGAGCAGGCGGAGAATCTGATAATCCACAGATACGCCGAGATAGACCCTGCCGAGCAAAAGGCGCACGCCAACCGCATCAAAGAATATAAGGAAACGGTTTCGGAGGAAATGAAACAGTTTTATATAGAGCACTTTTCGGCGCTGTGGGATTAAAAATTTTATTATAAAACAGATAAAATTGCCGTTCAATACGGATTCTACGCTTAATTTTAACGGAAGTGTCTAAATCGCCCGCATTATTCATTATTTTTAAAATCGTCGCCATAGGCGACACCTTGAAATTCTGACATCTGAGATCTGACTTCCGTATTCTTGATGTGGCCGCCTTGGCCACATCTCTGCACTCGTCTAAAACATACCACGGGTCCATCGCAAAGAGCGTTTTTCCCTCTTTCATGCCTCCGCCCTCGGCTCCGTAGTTCATCGTCCAGCCGGTCGTCCACATCGGGAATGACAGGTCGTTTTTCATCACGTCATACAGCCAGTTAGCGGCTCTCTCGATTCTCGGGTCGTCAAGATTATGCTTAAAAATTCCCTCGGCAGGGTCGTATTCCACCAAAAACGTGCCGGTGGAGGTGAACAGCGCCTCTTCGGTGTGCCATGCGTTAAAAGCGTATCTGCCCTCATCGGGATCGGAAAAATCAAGCGACATTTCCATCATATCGTCCCAGGTCCATTCGCCGTTGTAAAACAGCTCGGCCGGGTCGTCAAAGCCGTATTCGTCCATAATTCTGCGGTTGTAAACGACGACGCAGTTTGCTATAACGTCTGTTATAAAAATGTAATGCTTGCCGGCGATAGAGAAGTAGTTGTCGGCCATGTACTTCATTTCCTGCCAGAGCGGGTCGTCGTAGCTCATGTAATCGTCTATCGGCGCAAACATTCCCTGTAAGCAGTAGTAGGGGAAGTCGGTCGCCCATGCCGCATAAAAATCGGGAGTGGTCCCGGCGAGCATGAGGTTGGCAAGGGTCGTCCGGCGGTCCGCAAAAACGCATTCTACATAGTCTATATCGCAGCCGTAGCGCTCTTTAAAGGTTCAATATCCGGTCTGCACCATCTCCTCGTCGGAGTAGTTTTGCAGGTCGTTTCGGCAGCCGTAGAGCCGGATGACGGTGTTCGCGCCTACTGCGGTCTCGGCGTCGGGAAGATAGATACCCGCGGCGTTTAAGATGGCCTCCGCGTCCTCGGTCGAGAGAGTGAGTTCAATGATCGAGCGCTTTTTTGAGCCGCACCCCACGAGGGAAATTATTATCACAGCCGCCAAGATGACGGAAAGCAGACGTTTGAGCATAATTTTACATCCTAAAATAAATTCTTCCTTTATTTTAGGAGGTTTTCGGTTGAGGTTCAATACAAATTATACGGGTTTTTTGATGTATTATACACTTTGCGAGCTATTCCGAGGGCTCTGTTGTGGATGGCTCATACTCGCGCTTCGTTCATCGTTGGCAGCTTAATATTATCGGCGCTTCGCAATGCCCGACGTCAGCCTTTTACAGCGCAAAAAAGCTTTCCCCCCCTCCCTCAATCTTCCTCACCCCTGCTGTCAATATCCCTCAAAAACCCATCAAACGCCTCGGCTTGCGCGTAAAAGTCGGTGAATACAACATAATCCGGAACGTCTTCGTACGACTCCGCAGATTTAAGATACTCATAAAACGCCTCGTCTTGCTCGTCCTCGGGGTCGTAAACGCAGACGCTGCTCAGGTCTGCGGTCACTGCGTAAAATCTCGGCAGCCTATCGCGGTCCTGATATCTTGCCGTGAAGCAATAGGCGTATTCTGTATAGGTGCCGTCGTGTTTTCCGATTTTTATTTCTTGGACATCCCTGCCGCCGACCGAAGAAAGCTCGATACCCCCGAAACCGCTGTATTGCGCATATTCCTCAAGCGCTTCGCTTAGAATATCTTCCGCTTCATCATAAGAAATCAAAGGTGCGGGTTCGCTCTCGCCGGTTGAAAATACGATACTGTCGATTATCCCGAAAATAACGCTCATGTCGTCCTGCTCGCTAAGGTCAAAGAATATGCACATGCTCGAAAAATCGTCAAATGTAGCATAGTCCAAAACTCCGTCGCGATAGCAAAGCTTCATTTTATACCCCGAAGCGGTTGTATAGTCCGAAACGTCATAGGTAACGCCGAGCACCTCCTGAGATTCGAGATAGCTCTGCGCCCTGCCGCTTACAGCCGACGCGATAAACATCTTTCCACCGTACATTTCGCGTTGCTCGGGGATCTCGCCGTCATAGATCTGTATTCCGATATGCTGGAGATCGTAATCTTCCACCGTATAGCTGTGCCATCTTACGGGAATGTCGGCGCTGATGAACTGCCCGTCAAAATCCCGGGTGACGTTTTTTACGCTGTCGGCAGTCGTCACCGGCGAGGTCTCCTTTGTCTCGGGGTCATAGATGTAATCCAGAAAATATTCGGCGTCGGCGCTGTAGCATGAAAACTGCACTTTGCCGTCATCCGTCCAGCGATAATCGGCGGTAACGTGGTCGGGGTCGGCCTCTTCGGGTCTCGCGATTCTCTCCTCTGTGCCGCTCTGAATGTCATAGACCCACAGCCCCAAGCGATAGACCGGCCTGCCGTTTTCGGCGTATTTGTTTGATTCATAGAGTATCTTTGTACCGTCGGGGCTTACCCGAGGGGTCGTGACCCACTCTATCGTCTCCCATTTACCGGTAATGTCGTAGTAGTCGTTGTAGCTGAATCCGAACGCGGTATCCGGCAGGACCGGCTCGGTCGTACCGGTTTCAAAGTCAAGAAGATAAATTTGTTCGCGCGCTATCATGTCCCAGTCATAGACCAAAAGCCTGTTTTCGTCGAGGGCATAGACTTCATCGACCTGCTCCCCGCGGCCGTCGGTAAACGCGTCGACAAATTCGCCGTCGCTTGTGTATCTGAATGTCACGGTGACATTGTGCGCGATTTCGCTCACGACGCTCTCTCCCGCGTCCTCGGCGTCATGCCGTCCGGTGAAGTCGGGGTCAAAGTAAAACTCCCGCTGCACGAATCTGTTGACCGGGGCGAGCCAGTCGTAGCTGTCATAGTCGGTGACATGGTCATGCGAGGCCTCGGCAATCCTGTACCCGTCGGGGGTATTTTCAAGTATCAGCTTTACGGTGTAATACTCGCCGACCTCATTTCTATCCCATTCGCGGTAGAAATCGAGCCTAAGCCGCCCGTCATCAAGCTCCTCGGTCCCGTAGATATATTCCGGCGAGACGTACCAGCCCGTGCCTCCTGCCATCAGCGAGAACGTCTTTCCGTCCTGCTCAATATAGCGCCCATCCGAGAGATAGCTTTCGGCAAGATCATCGGTGAAAAGCCCGCGCATGAAGTCCTCAAGCTGCCGCCACTCTGTAAAGCCATCCTGAACGACGGGGTAATAGATGTCCCCGTTTACGGTGATACCGTCGTCGGGGCCTATTGCCCGATCATCCGGACCGTTTATGCTGCCGAAGCTCAGAGAATCGACGGTATAAATCTGCTCAAAGAAAATATAGCGGTCGATTATATCTTCAAATTCCGCGTCGGATTCGTTATTTTCGGGCAGGGCCTCGTCGACCGTTTTTTCGGTATTTCCTACGGCGTTTGTCAATAGGCACACCGCTAAGATTATCGCCGCTGTGACTGCCGCCAGAACCGCCCACAGCTTCGGCTTTTTCATGTGAAGAACGCCCTTGATTCGTGACTTTATATTCGACTCCCCGAATCCTAAAACGCCGTTCAGCGTGATTTTGTTCTGCTTCATAGAAACGTTGAGAAGCGCTGAAGCATAGGCTTTTTTATATTCCGGCGGGAAGTTTTTCAGCGCCTGCTCGTCGCAGGAAAGCTCCATGTCGGCGGTCATGAGGTTGATTGCAAGCCACACAAGCGGGTTGAACCAGTGCAGAGCCAAAATCGGCACAGTAAGAAGCTTTATGAGATAATCCCGTCGCCTTATGTGCGTGCGCTCGTGCATGACTATGCACTCGGCGTCCTGCTCGGAAAGCCCGGAGGGAAGATATATCCTCGGGCGGAAAATGCCGAAAACAAACGGCGAGGGAATGTTTTCACAGACGTAATAGCCGCCGTTTTCGCGGGAATCCCTGACCCTGAGCCTCACCAAAATATAGCTTATCACCGCCCAGATGATTATTCCGACCGCGACTGTCGCCCAAATTATACCGGCGAGTTCTCCGAAAGAAAGCGGCCTCGAAACATCTTTTGCGACGTCCTCGATAGGGTCATGATATGTCGGCGGGAGCGTCGGAACGACCGGGTCGGCGGGAGCCGTCGGGGCGACGTATGTCCTGCCTGGAGACGGGATATATTCCATGCGATTTCCCGAAACATCGGGCTTGAAAAAATTAAAGAAGCTGACTACCGACGAGACGGAAACCGGGCATAGAAGCCGTATTGCAGGGATAGACCAAAGCGCATAGGAGTACGCCCGGGGAAGTCTTTTGAAGAAAAAGCGCATGATTATCACCGCGGCGATGATAACGCTCCCGCTGACGCTCATATTAAGCACCGAGACGAAAATTTTCTCCATTTTCTATTCCTCCTCGGTGAACCTGTCGATAAGTCCCTTGAGCTCCTCGGCTTCTTTTTGAGCCAGCTTTTCTTTTTTCAGAAATGCCGCCAAAAACATCGGCAGCGACCCGCTGTAGCCGTTTGCGATGAGCTCGTCAGAACGGCTGCTCATAACCTCGTCCTTGGTGCAGAGCGGCGTTACGACCGAATCGATATTCTCGACGGCGCCCTTGAGCGCGAGCTTTTTTAAGACGGTGTAGACCGTCGATTTTTTCCAGCCGAGGCATGTAAAAGCCCTCGCCGCAAGCTCGCCCGACTTTATCGGCGCGCTCTGCCATATTATCTCCATAAGCCTCATCTCGGAATTCGTGATATTTTTAGTGATGTTCATTTTAAACCCTCTTTTCATTCTTTTCTCTTGGGCCTGTAATTTTGGTCTGTGATTTTGTCCTGTGATTTAGTCTATAATTATAGGCCCATGATTTCAGTCTATCACAATAGACCGCATTTGTCAAGAGGGAAGGGAAATTAGATGTGGCCAAGGCGGCCGCATCAAGAAAACAGAGGTCAGAAATCAGATATCAGAATTTCAAGGGGGGGTCACGTGCGGAGCCGACGTCATAAACGCGCGAATCGAATTCGCAAAGGTTCTGATGGCCGAAACCGAGCTGAACATTACCGAAATCAGCGGGCGTTGCGGCTATGAAAGCGTCATACATTTTTCAAGGCAGTTTAAGAAAATGACGGGCGTTGCACCGTCCGAATACAGAAAGAAGTACAGAATAAATTAACATGTAATATGTTTAGATATTATTTTGTGCATCCTATAAAAACAGAATATTTGTTAATTTCATCATGACATTTGTGCGGGTAAAATGAGATGCTTGGCGCTATAATTGACCTGTAAGAACTGTAAAATCACTTCGTACGGAGGAGGCAGCCATGAGCAAAACAGGAAGAACGGTAATTGATTTCAATAAAAATTGGAAGTTTTTGAAGATGACTAAGGCCGGCGGGCTTTGCGACCTGCCGATTGAAAGCAAAAATTTTGACGACTCGATATGCGAAAACGTTAATCTTCCGCACACCTGGAACGCCGTCGACGGCGCGGACGGCAGAGGCGGCGTCGACGAGGGCGGCGAGCATTACTACCGCGGGCTTGGCGGCTATAGAAAGCGTTTTGCCATGCCGGAAAGCGCCTGCGGAAAGCGAATTTTCGTTGAATTTGGGGCAGCAAACACGGTCGCAGAGGTCTATATGAACGGCAATTTTGTCGGCAGACACGAGGGCGGGTATTCGGCATTCAGGCTCGATATTACGGGCTTTGTGCATGCTTCAGGCGAGAATCTAATCTGCGTTAAGGTCAATAACGCGCCGACCGACTACATCCCGCCGATTACCGACCAGGGAGACTTCACGAAGATGGGCGGGCTTTACCGCAACGTCAGGCTGATCGTGGTGCCAGATTTGCACATCGACCTTATGGATTACGGGTCGTCGGGGGTATATGTCACACCTGAGAATATATCAAATAATGCTGCAGATATTCGAGTGCTTGTGAAGCTCAGGAACGACAGCATGAAAACAAAATTTGTCAAAATAGTAACAGAAATTTTTGATTCTGAAAATAACTATATAGGAAGAAATATTGGTGCAGAAAAAATCAATTCTAAAAATTCAGTAGATTATAATACATCAATTTTGATTTCAAACCCGCACCTGTGGCATGGCATTCATAACCCCTATCTTTACACTGCCAAGATCACGTTGATTTCGGATGATGGTGAAATTTTGGACGGGGTCACGGAAAAGTTCGGGGTGAGAACATACTACATTGACTCGGAGAAAGGGTTCTTCTTAAACGGCGAACATTACGACCTCCATGGCGTAAATTACCATCAGGAGAGCTTTGAAAGCGGCTGGGCGATGACCGACGAGCAGCGCGAACGGGACTACAAAATGATGCGTGACTTGGGCTGCACGGCTGTCCGAATGGCGCACTATCAGCATGCAAATCACGAGTACGACCTCTGCGACAGGCTCGGAATATGCGTCTGGACGGAAATAGGAATTGTCAATAAAATGTCGGCGAATGATGATAATTTATCAATTGCTGAGGGCTTCGCAGATAATGCCAAGCAACAGCTCCGTGAACTCATCCGTCAAAATTACAATCACCCATCGGTGATCATCTGGGGACTGTCGAACGAGCTGTTCCAGATGTCGGATGAGATATTTGACATATACTCAGATTTACATATGCTTGCAAAATCTGAGGATAAATCAAGATTAACTTCTTTTGCCGACGCGCAATTTTGGGGCAGATTCATGAATTTGCCGGGCGACGTCGTCGGCTATAACCGCTATTTTGGCTGGTACATTGACGGCTCGGACGACGCTTTCGGCAGGTGGCTCGACGAGTATCACAAAAAAGAAAATCGCCCGATTGCCGTCACCGAGTACGGTGGTGGAGGGGCAATTTCTCAGCACAAAGACAACATTATTTGGGCGGAGGATATCGACAGCTGGAGGCTCCGGCATCCCGAAAATTACCAGTCAGCTCTGCACGAGGACATTTGGCGGCAATTCTCGCAAAGGCCGTATTTATGGGGCAAATTCGTCTGGTGCATGTTCGATTTTGCCTCCGATGGGCGTGAGGATGGCGACACGAAAGGCCAGAATGACAAGGGACTTTGCACCCGTGAGCGCCTGCCAAAGGACGCAAACTATTTTTATAAATCGGTCTGGAATCCCGAGCCGATGGTTTGGCTGACCGACAAGCGATTCAGCTCTCGGTCGAGCCCGGTGCCGGTCGTGAAAGCCTACTCGAATGCCGAAAAAGTCGGGCTTTATGTTGATGAAAAATTCATGGGATATGGCAAAAAATCCGGCACGGTTTTCATCTGGGAAAACGTTAATATTTCCGGCAGATTTATGCATAAAATAAGAGCGGTCGCCGAATTTTCTGACGAAAAATACATTGAGGACGAGGCCGTGTGGGTGGCGCAGAATGATGAACCGGCTTAACATCAAGCTTTCCGAAAATGTCGTTTGCAGTTTTTTTACAGGAGCAGGTGTGGAGATGAAAACATTTCACTTTCGGATTTGCCCGAACTGCTTGAAAAGTGCAATGCCGCCTTTATCGGATTCCGTGAGAAGATACGAGCGGTGAAAAAGAGGCTTACCTCTCGCGGCGGTGTTGACGTTATTGATTGCTACAATCAATTGTAAATTTTTGAGAAAATGACTGTTGTCGAAATCTGTCATAAACAAAATTTGACAAGTCGGTGATTTATGATATAATTATACTGCAGGGAATTCCTGCGCCACACATTGAAAAGCTGCTGAATCAAGCGTCATTTCCTTTTGCATATTGACATATCGTTTTTCCGCATCTCAGTCATGCCATGATGACTGACTTTTCACCGATGTACAAGATCATATTCAATCGGGAACGCTATTTCCCGAAAGAATGTGCAGCAGAGTGTGAACAACTGAAACGTGAACTGCTAAATTGGATCAACCATGTTTGGTAAAAAAGCTGCGGCTTTAGTCTCCATAATATCTGATACAAAACCTGAGAAAGGAGAATTCTTATGATCTGCAATTTGGGCAGCCGGATCGTCAACAACTATCTGAGCTCGTCCAAAGCAGGCTATATTCTGATCGATACAGGATATGCAGGAGGATTTTTACATTTTATGAAGATGCTGAAAAAGGCATATTCAGCCGAAAGAAATCCGATATATATTCCTGACGCACGCACATGACTATGATAACGAAAATCGCATTATTGACTGCATTTGTTGCACATATCCTCTGCGGAAGCAGAACAATTAATTTCAATTTGTAGAACAACTGCAAAACTATTGAAAGATTAAAGAACACATCTTTATATAATCTCGGCTTATCTTCGACTGTAGAAAAACGTTACATCTCGCTTTAAGATGTAACGTTTTTTCTTTTTCAGAATAACGTATTATCGGCTTTCGTGGTGTTGTTAAAGCGTATCAGTGGGAACCCCGACCGCCAACGAACGCAGCGGCTCGCGGGATCTTGCGATTTTCAAGATGGGGGCGACGGTGTGAGGGAAGAAAGCCTGGGGAGGTGACTTAAAATAGCTTGAGCCACGCCAGTGGTGAATACCTTTTACCCGGTCAGTGGCAGGAGGTTTGTAAAAAATCCATCTCAAAAGCCGTGGTTTTGAGATGGATTTTCCGTACAATCCTTTGCCGCACTTTTCTGATTTCTGCCAATCTGCCCTCTGTCCCCTTCCGGCCCCGCCTTTGCATATCACCTGTATAATTATGCATACAATGTATAATCCCCATAAAAATCACACAACATAACACCATGATTGTTGAAAAATTGTGTAGGCATACGAAATTGCAAAAAGGGTCTTGAAACCGCCGCGGCTTCGTATTATAATATATCCCGACGCTGAAAAAGAGGGTAATGATATGGTTTTTACAGTCGACGCAGGCAACACAAACATCGTTCTTGGCGCGCTTTACGAGAACTCCGAGATCGCATTTACGGCGCGGATAGCGACCGACCGTTCTATGACGGGGGATCAGTACGCGGCGCTTATAAACAATATACTAAAATTATACAAAATTTGTCCCGACGATATTTCCGGCTCCATCATCTCTACCGTCGTCCCGGCTCTTGAGCAGTCCCTGTCGGCGGCGATCCTGCTTCTTTTCGGGAAAGCTCCGCTTATTGTAGGCCGGGGCGTCGACTCGGGACTAAAGGTCAAAGGCGTTCCGAGCGACGTTTTGGGCGCGGACCTTGTATGCGCTGCCGTAGGCGCGCTTAAAAAATATCCTGCGCCGATGATAATTTTTGATTTCGGCACGGCAACGACAGTCACCGCTATCGACCGCGACGGCGTTTTTCTCGGCGGTTCGATAATCCCGGGCGCTAAAATATCCCTTAACGCCTTAAGCTCAACGGCTGCGCTTCTTCGGGATATCGACCTCGACGGCGGCGACAGCCTGACCCCGATAAGCCTTGACACGGCCGAATGCATGAAAGCCGGCATTCTTCTCGGTTCCGCTTCGATGATGGACGGGATGATACAAAGATGCCGAAAAATCATAGGAGAGGACGCGGCGGTAATCGCTACCGGCGGCCTTTCCGGAGCGGTCGTTCCGCACTGCCTGACCCCGGGAATAATTTCGGACAGGGAACTGCTTCTGCACGGCCTGCTGGAAATCTATCTCAGAAACACAAAATAGACTATTTCCCGGTCATGCCGGAAAATATATAAACAGCAAAATGCCGCAAAAAAGCGGCAAAGGAGGATATTATGAACAAAACAAGCGAAAAGACAAGGATGCTGACGGCCATGGGAATTCTCACTGCGATAGTGGTGGTATTGCAGTCGATGGCTTCGGTTATAAAACTCGGCGCGTTCAGCATTGCTTTGGTCTTTGTTCCGATAGTGGTCGGGGCGGCACTCTACGGCTGGAAAGCCGGCACATGGCTCGGTTTCGTGTTCAGCGTGGTGGTAATGTTCACGGACACTGCACTGTTCATGGCGATAAGCCCGGTCGGCACCATCGTCACGGTAATGCTCAAGGGCACTCTCGCCGGCTTCTGTGCAGCGCTCGTCTACACCGCTTTAGAAAAGAAAAACGGCTGGCTTGCCATTGTTTTGGCGGCGCTCGTCTGCCAGATAGTAAACAAGGCAATCTTTCTTCTCGGCTGCGCGGTATTCTTCTACCCGACGATCAGCGAATGGGCGGCAAGCGCAGGCTTTGAGAACACCGTTTTGTACCTGTTATTCGGCATGACGGGCTTAAACTCCCTCGTCGAGCTCGGCATAAACCTCTGCCTGAGCACGGCCATCGAGCGCATCCTCAACGCGGTCAAAGGCCGCAGAGTAAGGGCAAGTTGAAATTTGTAGGATTGTATGAGAAAGCATCCGCCATCGAGCGGGTGCTTTTTTGGGGGAAAGAAGGAAGACGACGGGAAGCGTGAATAAGGCAAGATAAAAGGGATTCGCTTTGCACTTAGTTTTGAAAGCCCCATTAGTTTCCATATGGGAACTAATGGGGCTTTAATATACCCTCTGCGTCCAAACCACTCGGAAAAGGTATTTGCCCACTGCCCCTTTTACCCCCCGTCACCTTGCACAAAAATCTCCTTGAAAATTTGTCACCCCCGCCCCTCAAAAGTCCGTACAAACGGACTCCGGGGCGGGTAAAAAAATTATTTTTTGAAATGTTGCATCAAAACGTGCAACATTTGCCCGTTTTTGCGCTATGGGTGAAAGGGCTTTCAAAAATCTGCCCTTTCGGAAAGGACGGTGCGCTACGCAAAAACCTGTATCAAATCCCGAGGCGGAGACCGAAGAGCGCTTCGCCAAACTTCTTTTGGTGCTCGGAAGCCCCGAAGAGGCGGCGCTTCGGCTCGGAATTTCTCCCGATGAGGCATTGGGGGAGGGTCTGCGGCTCGCGGCCAGGAGAAAAGTAAAAAGCTATGTCGAAAAAAACGGCGGCGCGGATACCTGTCGGGCAGAAGTTTTGGCAGGCCTTCGCAGACTTGCGTTCGGAAGAATCAACGACGCGCTCACGCTTTTGGGCGACGATTTCGACGGGCTTTGCACATCCCGCCTCGACCTCTACAACGTCTCGGAAATAAAACGCGCCAAGGGCGGAGGCGTCGAGATAAAATTCTTCGACCGCCTCGAGGCCCTCAAAAGGCTTGCCGAGATAGGGGAGAGAACGAGCGGTTCCGACTCTGCGGACAGCTTCTTCGCGGCTCTTAAGGATTCCGCAACCGGGGACGGCGATTGAAATGTGGCGGTTTGACACCTTTTCCAAAAAGCAGCAGCTCGTTCTGACGTGGTGGTTAAGACCGGGCATGAAAGACCGCTGCGCAATAATCTGCGACGGGGCCGTAAGAAGCGGCAAGACCGTTTCGATGGGCATTTCCTTTATATTATGGGCGATGACCGTGTTTAACGACCGGGACTTCGCGATATGCGGAAAAACCGTCACGTCGGTAAAAAGAAATATCGCCCTTGATATCACGAAGTATTTTTCCGGCGGAGGTTTCAGAGTCGACTATAAACCCTCACGGAATCTCTTTACGATATCTCATCGCGACAGGAAAAACCGCTTCTATCTTTTCGGCGGCAAGGACGAGGGCTCTGCTTCTTTAATTCAGGGCATGACCCTCGGCGGGGTGCTTCTTGACGAGGTAGCTTTAATGCCGAGGTCGTTTGTCGAGCAGGCCATAGCCCGATGCTCGCTTCGGGACTCTAAGCTCTGGTTCAACTGCAACCCCGACAACCCGTCCCACTGGTTTTATACCGAGTGGATAAAAAAGGCCGACGAGAAAAACGCCCTCTATCTTCACTTCACGATGGAGGACAACCCGTCCCTGTCGGACGAAGTGAGAAAGCGTTATGAGAAGCTCTACAGCGGAGCGTTCTACCGGCGCTTCGTTCAGGGCAGATGGACGGCCCTTTCCGGCACGGTCTACCCGATGTTTTCGCGGGAAAAGCACGTCGTATCCGAAATTCCCGAGTGCGAAAGGTTTGCGGTAAGCTGCGACTACGGCACCGTAAATCCCGCCTCTTTCGGACTTTGGGGAGAATCCGGCGGCGTGTGGTACCGCATATCGGAATACTACTACAGCTCAAAGCGCGAGGGCTTCCAAAGGACCGATGAAGAGCACTACAGCGCTCTCGAGGAGCTGATAGGGGACCGCGCCGTCGAGGCCGTCATCGTCGACCCGTCTGCGGCAAGCTTTATCGAGTGCATAAGACGGCACGGACGCTTTAACGTCATTCCCGCCGACAACGACGTTTTAAGCGGCATAAGAAGAGTCGGCGACGCCTTAAGGTCAGGCGGCATACTCATTCACGAGAGCTGCCGGGACTGCATAAGGGAATTCGAGACCTACCGCTGGGACCCGAGAAGCGGCAGGGACGCGGTCGTAAAGGAAAACGATCACGCTATGGACGACCTGCGTTATTTTGTCTCGGGATTCTTACGGGAACGCCCCGGCGACGGGCTTTACTGCTTCAGCGTCAGCCGAAGCGCTCCCTGAACATAGATGAAAAAATAAAAAAGGAGCTGAAAATTATTTGGCATTATTTAAAAAAGCCGAGCCTCCTAAGACGGCTTCTCCTCGTTTTGAGCAGGACGCTGTCGGGACGGCGCAAAGAGATACGTCCTCCGGCTTTTTCAGGACGGAGGGGGCCCTCGGCGAAAAGGAGCTCTACTACAGGCTTCGGGAAAACGTCCCGATAATTGACGCATGCATAGAAAAAATAATCCGCCTTATCGGGGGATTTCGGGCGGTGTCATCGGACGAGAGTTTGCAGGACGAGCTCGACCGCTTTTCCCGCGACGTAAAAATCGGCGCTTCGGGAAACGGCCTTAACACGTTCTTGGACTGCTGCATGGACTCTCTTTTGACGTCCGGTTCGGCCCTTGCCGAGATAATTCCCGACGAAAATTTCAGAGGGGTCTCGGGGGTCTACGTCGCACCGATGAGAAAGCTTGACGTGAGAAAAAAGGGAGTCGACGGCAGGGAGTATTATCTTCATGAAAGAAATACCCCGATAGCCGTATCAAGGCCGGAAAATCTGATATTTTTGGCGCATGCCCCTACCCCAGAGCAGCCTTTCGGGGTATCCATTCTTCGCGGCCTGCCCTCGCTCTCTGCGATACTTTTAAGGATATACGACTGCGTGGGTCAGAACTTCGACCGAGTGGGGAACGTGCGCTACGCCGTCACCTATAAACCCTCGGGAGACGCGGGCGATCGGGCTTTTGCCAAGGAGCGCGCCCAGCAGATAGCCAAGGAATGGTCTGCGGGAATGAGCGCTTCAAAGGCTGGAGACGTCAGGGATTTCGTCGCCGTCGGGGACGTATCGGTCAGGGCGATAGGCGCCGACAACCAGATACTTGACACCGAGATACCCGTCCGCCAGCTTTTGGAGCAGCTTATCTCGAAGCTCGGCATACCGCCCTATCTTTTGGGGCTGAGCTGGTCGACTTCGGAGAGGATGTCGAGCCAGCAGGCCGATATTCTCACGAGCGAGCTTGAGTATTACCGCAGGCTGATGAGCCCTGCGCTTGAAAAAATATGCGGCGCTCACTTAAGACTCTTGGGCGGCACCGGCGAGGTAAGGATAGACTGGGACAACATAAATCTCCAGGACGAGACCGAGCTTGCTCTTGCACGCCTAAGAAACGCTCAGGCAAGGGCGATAGAACTTTCAAACATAAAGGAGGAACAAAGCATTGGAGTCAAAGCTTGACAAAATCAACCGATTCAGCCGCAGAGAATTAAAAGAGGAGGAGATATACTCTTTCCCGGTCATCCTCTGCGACAACGAGATAGACAGAGACTTGGAAAAATTCACGGTGGAATCCCTTAAGAAGTTGGCGGCGATGTTCGTCGGCAAGACGGGGATATTCAACCATGACCCCAAGGGCGAGAACCAGACCGCGCGGATATATGAGACCGAGGTCGTCACAGACCCCGACCGAAAGACTGCCGACGGCGAGCAGTACACCTATTTAAAGGCCAACGCATATATGGTGAGGACTTCTTCAAACGCCGATCTTATTAAAGAGATAGACGCGGGAATAAAAAAAGAGGTCTCGGTGGGATGCTCGGTAGGAAAAGAGGTCTGCTCGATATGCGGCAGCGACCGCAAAAACGGCGGATGCTTCCACAAAAAGGGAAAAACCTACAACGGCAGGCTCTGCTTCCGTCTTTTAAAGGACCCCATCGACGCATACGAGTGGAGCTTCGTGGCGGTCCCCGCCCAAAAGGCCGCAGGCGTAACCAAGCGCTGCCACGGCCCCGAGAATGAAAAATCATCTCCCGAACAGGGTCTTTTTGAGGCCATGGCGGAGGAACTGAGAAAGGACGTCATGAGGCTTTCCTTTGTCGAGGACGGCAGCATATCGTCCCAAGCGGTAAAGGCCGCGTTAGAAAAAATGGAGCCGGAGGAACTCCTGAAAATAAAAAAAGAGCTGTCAAAAAAGCTCATCCCGGGAGCCTCCGAGCTTGAAAAAGCCATAGAAAAAAACAGTGCCGAACGCACGGATCCAAAGAAATCATCGGCGTTCAGAATATGAAAAAAAGAAAGGAAATTTAACTATGTATAACGAAATCACACTTGAAAAAGGACTTTACAACATCACCGGCAAGAGCTTCACCGAGGCTCTTACAGAACTCGACCGCGACGAAAACTACGTCGGCACCGACCTCGAGGGCCTCGACGCTTTCGAGCGCCAGCTCAAGAGATTCGACATCAAGGTCTCCGGCCCCGATTCCGACAGGGTCGAGAAATTCTTCTCCACCACCCAGTCGGCCGTTCTGTTCCCCGAGTTTGTCCGCCGCTGCATAAAGGCGGGCATGGACCAGGCCTCCGTCCTGCCCTACGTCGTAGCGGCAAGGACCTACACCGACGGCATAGACTACCACGGCGTTACCCTGACCGATTCGGATTCCTCCGCCGAGGTCAAGACCGTCGCCGAGGGAGCCGCTCTGCCGACGACCACCGTCACCAACAACTCCGCGGCCGTTACCGTTTCCAAGTACGGCAGGCAGATAAACACCGTCTACGAGGTCTTAAGAAAGCAGCGCCTCGATCTGTTCGGCGTGGTATTAAAATCCGTCGGCGCGAGAATTTCCGGTTATATCAACGGCGCGGCAGCGGCTGTCCTCTCAAACGGCGTCGAGCCGACCGAGACTGCCGGCACCGCCATAACCTATGCGGATCTCGCCTCGTTCTGGGCAAGCCTTAAGGACCGCAACATGACCGCCATGCTCGTCTCTCCCGCCATGATGGCGAACATTCTCTCACTCACCGAGATGAGCGACTGCGAGGGCAGCGGCGACGGCGTCGTCACTACTCCGTTCGGGGTCAAGCTTGTCAAGTGTCCCGGCCTTGAGGCGGACACCGTCATCGGCGTGGACCAGACGAGCGCGCTCGAAGCCGTATTCGGCTCCGACGTTGTCATCGACAGTGAGAAGCTCATCTCGAACCAGATCGACAGCATCGCGTTCAGCATATCCGTGGGCTTTGCAAAGATCTACGGCGGCGCAGTAGCCGTCATGAAGCTCAAGGGAAACTGAGCCTATAGGCGATAAATATTAAGGGCGGGAGTTTACGATTGCCGGGCGGCAGGCGCCTGCCGTCCGGTCGGGGACAACCCTTGCAGGGTTTTCCCCGAGGCCTTTTTCGAGCGCCCGACGGCAGTACCTGCCGTCGGTTCGGGGACAACCCTGCGGGGTTTTCCCCGAGCCCTTTTCCGAGTGCGGCTCGCGCATTCGCGCTCGCCGCATAGGGGACCCCCGGCGAGGGTCCCCTACGGCAAAACTGTCCACCGGACAGATTTTGCCTACCCTCCTGCGCTTTTTAAAAAAAGCCTCCGAAAACGATGCCTGACGGCATCCTTTTCGGAGGCGGGGGATTTCGCAGCCTGCGGGCTGCGACCAGGGACTCTGTCCCTGGACCCTGCAGCCTTGAAAGGCTGGCGAACTTTTTAGATTTCGCTTAATTCGGGCTTGAACGAAAACTTTTAAATATCGCTCAATATTCCCGCCCACTACTGAAAAAAGGAGAACAACCATGGTAAAAGAAAATATTACCGCAAGATTCTGCGAGCTTTCACACCTCGCTCCCGATGAGGCGGCCTCCTACTCCGCTCTGATATCAAGCGCAGAGGCCTGCTTTACCCGGCTTTTGAACCGCGACCCCGAGGGGGACGAAATTCCCCTTTGCGAATACGCGGCCGCCTGCAAGGCGTTTTACGACTATGCGGTCCTCATCGCCGCAAGCGAAAAAACCTATTCCTCGAAAACCGGCGGGCTCTTTGCCAAGACCTCCGACAGCGGCACCGTGAAATTTGCCGAAAATCTTTGGCAGCAGTCCTTAGCCGCCCTCCCCGCCGGCCTTATCACCGACGGCGGCTTTGTCTTTGAGGGGGTCGCGGGATGATGTTTGAAGCCGAGCTTACGCCCGTCGTAAACGCCCTTGTTTCCGGCTTCGGCAGCGTTCACGACCTCTTTGCGGACCTGCCAGTATACGAACACCGAAACGAGCTTTTGCTTTTCGGCGGCATAGGCAGCGTCACCTGCAAGGAAACGGTCTCGGACGGCTCAGGCGGCATTCTGACGAAATGCGAAGTCGTTTATTCCGTCAGTCTCTACGGCAAAAGAGGCATGGGCGCCAAGGAACTTTGCGGCATTTTTGACGAGAGAGCGCTTCCGGCCCTCGGGCTCTGCAGAGGCGAGATAAAGACCGTAAAAAGGCTTCCCTGCGAGTTTTCCCGCGAGCATGGCGGATACATCGTCTCTGCCGAACTCACATTCTGCGCCGGCCTTTCGGGCACGGGAATACTTCACTCCGTTGAATTTTCGGCAGCCGGCGTCAGCTACAGCTGCATGACCGGCTTCGAGGTATCGGGAAGCGTAAAAACCGCCGACACGCCTCTTATGAACGGAACGATAAGGACCCGAAAGATAGGAAATCTGCCGGAGGCCCTTACCGTAAAAGGAAGCGTAAACCGCGGGGGCATGGCGGTCTATTCGGCGCTTAAACCCCTCTTGGGGACTGCCGTCAGTCCCCTTAACGTCGCGGGCACGGACTTTTCGGGGATGATGCTCAAAAGCCTGAAAATTTCGGGCAGTGCTGACGGAATGTCCGAAATAACCGCTGAATTTTCGGGGGTCGACGAGATATGACCGCAGTAAGACTCATGGCGAGGCTTGCAAGGGGAGCGCTCAATCTCACCGACTGCATAAGCTTCAGATTTGAAAAGGACCGGTTTTTGCCGTACACCGCCGTTTCGGGGGAATGGTACTGCCCGCGTACCGCTGCCCTCAGCGAGATAATGTCCATAATGCTTTACATCGACAACGTTCTCGTCCATTCCGGCTACCCGACCGGGGCGACTGTCATGAAAAAAGACGGCAGGACCGTTTTAAAGGTAAGCAGCAAAGGTATTTCGGCGCTTTTGGAGCAGAACCAGTGCGCGGACGGACTTGTGCCGGACGTCGACCTTGCAGGTCTTGTCGCAGCCTCCGGCGTGACTCTGCCCGGCATAACCTACCAGACCGGGACGCCCGTAGTAAACTATGTCAATTATTACAACGGCACGAGCCTTTGGGACGGAATAGTCAGCTATTCAAGGCGCGCAGCGAAAACATACCCCTATCTTTACGGGCCTGCGCAGATAAGGATAACCCCGCCCGAGGGAGCGGCCCCGACAGAGCTTGACGGAGGCGACCTTATATACCGCTCAAACGCCACCGACTATTCGAGGATAATATCGTCGATAAACATGAAACCCATTGACGGCGAGGGCGAGGGGTACAGCTATACAAACTCCGTCGCCACAAGAAAGGGCATAACGCGGGTCAGGGAGATACCCTTTGACCGCGAGTGGATAATGGACCCGAACGAGGGCCTTGAGGCGAGGGGCGATTTCTCGATGAGGAGCCTAAACTGCGACATATTCGGCTTTTACGGGTACAAAAAGGTCGAGCTTTTGGACGGCGTTACAGTCCCGTCCGAGGGATTTTCGGGGACGGTCTGCGGCTTTAAGGTCGAGGGCAGCGCCGGCAAAGTAACGACCGAGATACGCTGCGACCACGATAAGTACAGCGTTTAAAAGCACGAAAGCAACTGCAATAATTTAAGGGACGTCTTTATAGGGCGTCCCTTTTAAAATGGTTTTGCGGTTTTTATACATCCACCCTCTCCACTCGGCAGTTGAGGGCCTCGGCCTCGCTCAGGGAGTGCGTCACCAAAATAAGCGTTTTGCCCTTAGCGCGGCTGTCCGTTTCGCGGATGACGGCCGGCAGGGTCTTTTCGTCTATGCCCTTGAACGGCTCGTCCATGATCATGACCTCGGGGTCGTATATCAGCGCCCGCGCTATCGCGACCCGCCGTTTTTCGCCGCCCGAGAGCTCCCTTACCGGCTTTTCGGCAAGCGAAGAGTCAATTCCGAGGCGGTCGAGGATGTTATAAATTTCACCGTCGCTTCCCTTTTTCAGGATGATCCTCAGGTTTCCGACGGCGCTCATGCTCTCGATGAGCCGGTCCTCCTGAAAGACGGTACCGACTTTGCCGGACGGGCGGACGACCTCCCCCGAATCGGGCAAAATAAGGCCCAAAATAAGGTTTAAGACCGTCGTTTTTCCCGAACCCGAGCGCCCCATCAGGGCCGTTCTGCTGCCGTCGGGGAAGTCTATGCTGAAGCTTTTCAGGACCTGCTGTCCGTCAAAGGCCTTGCTCACGTCCTTGAGAGAAATCATTTTACCCCTCCTCGATTTTTCTTTTTATCATTTTCAGGAGCAGCATGAAGAGCTTTTCAAACAAAACGCTCACAGCTATAATTACGCACGTCCATGCCAGAAGATCTCCGGTCTCGAAATAAAGCTTTGCCCGGTAAAGCTTCTCGCCGACAGAGCCGGAGGGAATGCCGATGACCTCTGCGGCCACGCCGCTTTTCCAGCACAGCCCCAAAGATACCGAGCATGCCGAGGCCAGATACGGGTATATCTGCGGGAAAGAGACGTAAATGAAAGTCTTTATTTTTCCGAGCTTATAGGTTTTCGCCATCTCGGAAAGACTGCGGTCTACGCTTGCCGCTCCCTCCAAAAGATTTAAATAAATGACGGGAAATACCATGAGAAATGAAATAAACATGCTTAAATTACGACTGCCGAACCAGATTATCGCAAGTATCACGAACGAGGCTACGGGCGTGGCTTTTATGACAGACGTTATCGGCCTTAAAAGTATTTCCACGGCTTTTATTTTTGAGGATACTGCGGCAAGGGCGTCGCCCAAAATAAGCGCCGAGAAAAATCCGGTGAGGATTCTTAGCGATGAAAAGCCGACGGCACGGTAAAATCCCGGCTCTCGCAAAAGTTCAAGGAGCCTTGTTACGGCCCTCACCGGCGTGCAGATGATAAGTTCGCTTCCTATGGAAACGGCGATAGCCTCCCAGACGATTATCCAGAAGGCTGCCGCAGATATTTTAGTGAGGATGGATTTTAATTTACTCTGCATTGTAATAGAAGTCGTCGCCGGGGAGATTTCCGCCGACGGAGGTCGGGTCGCTCTCAAAGAGAACGTTTAAATATGCCGAAGCGTTGGCTTTCAGGTCGCTTCCGGTCTGGAAGACGATGTTGCAGTAGGGGAGGGCTTTTTTGGCGACGCCCTCCGCGACGATGTCGTATTTTCCGACAAGAGCCGCCGCCTCGTCGTTATTTGAATTCACATATTCCACCGAAGCCGCATAGTCGCTCATGAGCTTTTCAACAGCCTCGGGATTCGCCTCGATGAACTCTTTTCGTGCGACGGTAACGCCGGTTACGAGCTGAGTGCCGTCTATCTTCTGCCACTCCTCGGTGAGGTCGAATACAATTCTGAGGTTTTCGTTCTGGGTCATTGCAACGGTGACATAGGGCTGAGGAAGAACGGCGATAGCGTCGGTGGATTCCGCCATTTTAGCCGCGACTTCGGTAGCTTCCGACAGATATTCGACGGTCACGTCCTTTTCGGGGTCAATGCCGTTTGATCTTAAAATATAATTGAGGACGTATTCGGGGGTAGTGCCCTTGCCGGTGGAATAGATGGTCTTGCCCTTTAAGTCCGCAATTTCGGCATACGGCTCCTCGTTATTCAGAGCGGATTCGGGGTTGGAGGCTGCCAAAACATACAAAACGCCCAAAGTATTGATGCCGAGCGCGGATATCCCGCCGTTTGTCTTATTATAAAGGACGGAAGCCAAGTTGCAGGGGATGTTCGCGACGTCTATTTCGCCGCCGACTATCTGGCCGACGATTTCGTCCGCGGTGCCGTAGACAGAGACGCTATAGGTGTTTTCGGTGAGGCCGTTGTCCGAGTCGTCCATTAGCTTTACCATGCCCATAGTGGTCGGGCCCTTGAGAGAAGCTATCTTTATTTCTACCGGCTCGGCAGGCTCGGGGTTATCCGTTTCGGGCGCGTCGGTGACAGGGCCGAGCTCCTCGGGAGCTTCCGTGGCGGTATCGTCGGCGGGGGCGCTTACCTCGGGGGTATCGCTGCTGCCGCAGCCCGAAAATACCGTCATCGTGAGTGTGAGTGCGAGAATGATTGCGATAAGTCTTTTCATTTTTAATGCTCTCCTTAAAAATAGTGTAATATATTAAGCGGCGCTTGCCGCCTGAAAACGTGAGATGGGCGGGGGGCTGAGCGGGGAAAAGGTATTCGCGCTTCGCGCTCATGCTATTTTAAGTACCCCCTCCCTCAACCCCTCCCCCAAGGGGGGAGGGGAGCCTGCGCTGACTTTTACTTCAGTGCCTCTCCCCCTCGCTCGCGAACGCTGCCGCGTTCGCTCGCTCGGGCTTTCTGCAGACCGGCAGCTTTCGGGGAAAACCCCTTTGCAAGGTGTTTTCCCCGAACCCCTTTCGCGAAGCCCGACGGCAGTGGCTGCCGTCGGGTCGGGGAAGCCCCCGGCGAGTGGTTTCAAGCGACACTCTTTACATTCTTCAAATTTTTTCATTTTGATAGTGTCGCTTAGCGAAGACTTCGTCTTCGCCGAACCTAAATATAATAACCCGTCCACCGGACTGTTTTTGCTCCCTTTCCTGCGCTTTTTTAGAACTCCGAAAACGATGCCTGACGGCATCCTTTTCGGAGCCGGGGGATTTCGCAGCCTGCGGGCTGCGACCAGGGAGAACTTGCGCTTAAAACTCTGCTCCAAAGCTCCGGCGAAGCTTTGGAGCAGCAAGTTTTTACGCAACTGTTCTACTGCCCCCGAGACCCCCGCAGCCTTGAAAGGCTGGCGAACTTTTTAGTTTTTTCTCGCCGTGACCTTTCTTTACCCGACCTCTATGTACCCGCCTTTATCGGCTATCCGCCCCGATTCCTCGAGCGCCGTGAATGCCCGAAACAGGCTTGAACGCGAGATCCCGAGCTGCTTCGCAAGCTCCTCCTTTGTTACCTTGAGTTTTACCCTGCCGCCCTCGGCCGCCGTCTCAAGATAATAATAAAGCCTCTCCGTACAGTCCGCTATCGAAATAAGCCTCAGCCTCTCCGCAAGATATATCATCTTTTGGTTGCAAAGCCTTATATATCGGTACATCAGCCCGCTGTCCTCCGACAGCAGCCGCGCAAACCTCTCTTTCGGCAGGAACATGACCCTGCTCGAAACCTTTGCCGTAAGCGTCGTCGGCATTTTTTCCCTGACAAAAATATTGCAGATACCAAACTCTCCGCCCTTTCTCAGGACCGAGACCGAGCTTTTATCCCCGGGCTTCACCTCGAGGCTCCCCTCGATAACGACCCCGACGCAGTCCGTTCCGTTCTGCATTTCCTCGACCCTCTCGCCGCGTCTGAAGCTCTTTACGAACGCTCCCTCGAGCGCTTCCGGCGATGTTCCTTTGAAAAGTTCCGAGTATGCGGCTGCCGCACGCGCTCCGCTCTGGTCTTTCATATTATATCCCCTTTTTGTGTTCTAATTATTTAAAGTCTGAAAACAATTTGTAAATAACCGTCCTATATGATACTATTTTTCGGGGAGTTTGTCAATAGGCCTCTTGCATTTATGCAAAAGC
The DNA here is from genome assembly GCA_947625125.1 of uncultured Clostridia bacterium. GTDB lineage: Bacteria > Bacillota > Clostridia > Oscillospirales > Ruminococcaceae > Faeciplasma. The sequence continues at coordinate 41,738 of CANQNF010000016.1, read as the reverse complement.
TGTGGTATAATCATCCTTAATACGGCCTCGGCCGGTATTTTCGCAAACAGATTCGGAGGACAGATCATGAAAAAAACAACGATAAAAAAATATGCCAAGCTCATCGTCAGAATAGGCGCGAACGTCCAAAAGGGCCAGTCGGTGACGATTTCCTGCGCCGCCGACCAAGCGGAATTCTGCGCCATGGTCGTCGACGAGTGCTATAAAGCGGGCGCAAGATACGTCGCCGTCGAGTGGCACGACGACCGCGTAACAAAGCTCACCTACCGCCACGAGACCCTTAAGACCCTTTCTACGGTTCTTCCCTGGCAGGAGGAGAAGATGAAGTGGATGTCCGAGGAGCTTCCCTGCCGCATCGTCATTCTTTCCGACGACCCCGACGGCATGAAAGGCATTGACCCGACCAAGGTCAAGAAAGCGAGAATTGCGCGCTACAAGGTCTCGAAGCCCTACAGCGACGCCATGGAGTCAAAATACCAGTGGACTATAGCCGCCGTCCCCGGCGAAGCATGGGCCAAAAAGGTCTTTCCGGGAATGAGAAAGGGCAAGGCCGTCGAGAAGCTTTGGCAGGCCATTTTGGAGACTGTATATGTCACCGACGACAACGACCCCATCGAGGTATGGAACAAGGTCAACGCCGACTTCAAGGAGCGCTGCAAAAAACTCACTTCTTACCGCTTCGATTCCCTGCACTACACATCCTCAAACGGCACCGATTTCACCGTCTGGCTCATGCCCCGGTCCAACTGGTGCGGCGGCGGAGAATTCGATCTGAACGGCCACTATTTCAACCCGAACATGCCCACCATCGAGGTCTTTACGACCCCCATGAAAGGCAGAGCCGAGGGCAGGCTCGTCTCCACCAAGCCCCTTTCCTATCAGGGCCAGCTCATCGAGAACTTTGCGTTCACCTTTAAGGACGGCAAGGTCGTAAAGGTCGAGGCCGAAAAGGGTCAGAAGCTTTTGGAAGAGATGGTCTCCACCGACGAGGGCGCCTGCATGATAGGCGAGGTCGCGCTCGTCCCCCAGGACAGCCCCATCTCGAACCAGGGGATTTTATACTATGAGACGCTGTTTGACGAGAACGCCAGCTGCCACGTCGCTCTCGGCAGAGGGTACGCGGATTGCGTGGAGGGCTACGGCGAAATGACTCTTGAGGAGCTCCGCGAGCTCGGAGTCAACGAGTCGATGATACACGTCGACTTCATGGTAGGCGCTCCCGACTTAAGCATCGTCGGCCGAACCAAGGACGGCAAAGAGGTGCAGATATTCAAAAACGGCAACTTTGCGATTTAAAATACGGATGATAAAAAATATCCGCCGGGTTTAAAACTCGGCGGACTTTTCTTTTGTTTATTTATTTATTTTCGGATTGATTCTGCTCCTGCTGTCTGCGGTTGTATTCTTCGATTCGCTTCTGCTGCTTTTTCTTGCTCGCCTTGATTATGACGACGATGACGACGACTATTATCGCCACGAATACCGCATAAACCACAAGATACGGAGTTGCGACGACAAATCCGACGAAGAAGCTCTTTAAGCCCTCTTTGACGTTATAGAGGCTTTCGCTGAAGCCTGTGGATATTCTCTCCCAGACGGTCTTGGGCTCCTCGGGGGTTATCCTTACGACCTCGCTGACGTTTATGCGTATCGTCGAGTAGGAGACCTTATTTTCGAGAGCCCTGAGCTGAGACGTGTAGCTTTCGATTTGGTAGTTTACGTCGGTGAGATAGCTCTGTATCTGCAAAATTTCGTCGATGGTCTCGGCCTTGTCCATCAGCTCCATGAAGCTGTCGCGTTCCGCTTTAAGGGCGTTGAGCCTCGCTTCGATGTCAACATATTGAAGCGTTACGTTTTCAATCGATTCGCTCGAGGAGGTTATCGTGGCAAGATTTCCGACAACGCCGATGAAGCTGTCGTACTGTTTATAAGGTATGCGGATGGTGTAATCGGCGGAACGGTATTTTCGCGAGCCGTATGTCGAGGACTCCTCTATGTAACCGTTATACTGTGCGACGGCTGCGGCGAGGTCGCTGACGAATTTGTCAAATTCAAGCGTTTCGACGCTTAAGTTGCCGTTTTTGATTATCTTGTCGCCGGTCTCCTCGGGCGCGTCGGGGGTGCCTGACGTCGACGGGTTAGGGGCATATTCTTCTTCTGGCATTTCTTCGGGCGCGACAGGCGCTTCCACTTCGTAAGACGCATCCTCTACGTAATCCGCATCTTCGACGGCGTCCCAGCCCCATCCGGCCGCGTCCTCGGTGTTATTAGAGGGAGCGACTTCCGCAAAGGACTTATCGGCTCCACCGCAGGAGCAAAGCATGAGCGATAATATTGCAAAAGCAATCATCAGGCAGGAAATTTTTCGTATCTGTTTCATTTTTTAGACCTTCCTTTCGGTTTAAGGCTTCGGTTTTCCCGATAGTGCCATTATATACCGCGGTTTTTTCAAAAGCAAGAACAAAGCGGTAACAATTCGGTTACTTTTCGGTAACACTGCCTTTTACTGATAATACGCTTTTGGAGGCGGAAATATTGCATGGGAGGAAAAAATTTTTTTTGGGGGGGACTGTAGCACGAACTTTGCCGGAAAAATCCGTATCACTTCCTCACGGAAATTGATACGGATTTTAATATGCCCTCCGGCCCGACCGGGGGGTGACAAGGTATTCGCTTCGCTCATGCTATTTTAAGTTCCCCCACCCCCCGACAGGGCTTTGCAGAAACCTCACGGCGAGCGCAGCCCCCTCCCCCAAGGGGAGGGGGTCCGGGGGAGGGGAATATAGGCTTAATAGAGCATAGGCTGTCCCCCCCTTTTTTGTACATTTCGCCCAAACTTTTGCGTGTAAAGCACTTTTGCTTGTCATTATGCCGAAAATCGTTTTTGCGAAAAATTTTCCTTGACTTTTGCCTGCGGTTGTGATATGCTACATTATGTATCACAGTAAGATGGAGAATGAGCGCTTTGAAGCGGAAAAGCCCAAAAATGCGGATTTTTTCTGATGGAAACGGAGAAATTTTCATTCGATTATCCCGAATTTTTGTGCAGACCGCCGAAATGCGTTTCCGTCTTGCGCCAGACGATTTCCGTACAGATAGTAAGGAGTGAAAGCCAATGAATGTCAAGGACGTACAGCTCGGCAAAAACGTCCGCAAGAGCTTTGCAAAAATCAACGAAGTTCTTGAAATGCCGAACCTCATCGAGGTCCAGAAGAATTCCTACAAGTGGTTTTTGGAGGAGGGCTTGAGAGAAGTTTTCCGCGACGTGGCGGCTATCAAGGACTATAACGAGACCTTGGAGCTCAGCTTTATCGATTACCGCCTCGACGCCGAGCCCAAATATTCCATCGCCGAATGCAAAGAGCGCGACACCACCTATGCCGCACCCCTAAGAGTCACGGCGAGACTTCTGAACTTGGAGACCGGCGAGATCAAGGACTCCGAGGTCTACATGGGCGATTTTCCGCTCATGACCCCCTCCGGCACCTTTGTCATCAACGGCGCCGAGAGAGTTATAGTTTCTCAGCTCGTGCGCTCCCCGGGCGTTTACTATGCGGTCGAGAGGGACAAGACCGGCAAGGAGCTCTTCAAGTCCACCGTCATCCCGAACCGCGGAGCATGGCTCGAGTATGAGATGGACTCCAACGACGTGGTTTATGTCAGAATAGATAAGAACCGCAAAATACCCATCACCACATTCATCCGCGCCATCGGCATCGGCACCGACGACGAGATCGCGGATTGGTTCAACAACGACCCCCGCCTCAAGGCCACCATCACCCAGAAAGACTCCACGACCACCACCGAGGAGGGCCTTTTGGAGGTCTACAAAAAGCTCCGTCCTGGCGAGCCCCCGACGGTCGATTCGGCTATCACTCATCTTAACAATCTGTTCTACGACGCGGCGAGATATGATTTGAGCCGTTTCGGCAGATATAAATACAACAAGAAATTAGGCATCGCTTCCCGTTTGGCGGGTCATCTTGTGGCAAGACCCATCGCAGACCCCATGACCGGCGAGATTTTAGCCGAAGCGGGCGAGACCCTCAGCATGGAAAAAGCCCTCGAGATCGAAAAGTCCGGCGTAAGCGAGGCCTATATCACCGTTGAAAAGCGCGAGACTTTGACCTCTCCGTCCGGCGAAGTCACCCACAACGTCCAGATCGACGAGGTAAAGGTCATCGGTTCGGGCATGGTCGACATAGACCGCTTCATCGACTTCGACGCGAAGCCGATGGGCATAAACGAAAAGGTCTCGTTCAAGGTCCTGCGCGAAATTTTGGAGAGCTCAAACGGCGACGAAGAAATCGCCGAAAAGCTCAGAGCCCGCCGAGACGAGCTTATCCCGAAGCACATCGTCTTTGAGGACATCGTCGCCACCATCTCCTACTTCTTAAATCTCTGCGAGGGCGTCGGCGTGGTAGACGACATCGACCACTTGGGCAACAGACGTATCCGCTGCGTCGGCGAGCTTTTGCAGAACCAGTTCAGAATAGGCTTCTCAAGGATGGAAAGGGTCATCCGCGAGCGCATGAACATCCAGTCCCAGGACCTTGAGGTCGTCACCCCGACGGCTTTAATCAACATCCGTCCCGTGACCGCGGCACTTAAGGAATTCTTTGGCTCGTCTCCTCTTTCCCAGTTCATGGACCAGACTAACCCGCTTGCCGAGCTCAGGCATAAAAGAAGAATCTCCGCACTCGGTCCCGGCGGTCTTTCAAGAGATAGAGCAGGCTTTGAGGTCCGAGACGTACACTACTCCCACTACGGCAGAATGTGCCCGGTCGAGACCCCTGAGGGCCCGAACATCGGACTTATATCCTATCTTGCTTCATTTGCAAGAATCAACGAATACGGCTTCATCGAGGCTCCCTACCGCAAGGTCGACAAGAAGACCGGCGTAGTTACCGACGAGGTAGTTTACATGACCGCCGACGTCGAAGATAATTACATGGTCGCACAGGCCAACGAGCCTCTTACCGAGGACAATAAATTCGCACGCCCCAAGGTAAACGGACGTTATCGCGACCAGATAATGGAAATAGACCGCGAGAACATCGACTTCATGGACGTTTCTCCTAAGATGGTCGTTTCGGTCGCCACGGCGATGATACCGTTCCTTGAAAACGACGACGCGAACCGTGCCCTCATGGGCGCTAACATGCAGTGCCAGGCAGTTCCGCTTCTTGTCACCGAGAGTCCTATTGTCGGCACCGGCATGGAGTATAAGGCATGCCTTGATTCCGGCGTAGCGGTCGTTTCGGAGGCTGCCGGCGTGGTTGAAAAGGTCGACGCTTCCTCCATCGTCGTGAGAGAGGATTCGGGAGAACTGAGAACATATAATCTCATCAAGTTCAAGCGCTCCAACGCGGGCACCTGCACCAACCAAAGACCCATCGTCGAAAAGGGCGAGAGGATAGAGGCTCATCAGGTCATCGGCGACGGCCCCGCCACCTGCAACGGTGAAATTTCACTCGGCCGAAACGCCCTTATCGGCTTCATGACCTGGGAGGGCTACAACTACGAGGACGCCGTACTCTTAAACGAGCGCCTTGTAAGAGACGATATTTACACATCCATTCATATCGAAGAATATGAGATAGAATGCCGCGACACGAAATTAGGCCCCGAGGAGATAACCAAGGACATCCCGGGAGTCAGCGAGGACGCCCTTAAGGACCTCGACGAGAACGGCATCATCCGCATAGGCGCAGAGGTCCGCTCCGGCGACATCTTGGTCGGCAAGGTGACTCCCAAGGGAGAGACCGAGCTTACCGCCGAGGAAAGGCTGTTGCGCGCGATATTCGGCGAAAAGGCAAGAGAGGTGAGGGACAACTCCCTCAAGGTGCCTCACGGCGAATCCGGCGTCATAATCGATGTAAAGGTGTTCACGCCCGAAAACTGCGACGAGCTTTCCCCCGGAGTAAACATGCTCGTAAGATGCTATATCGCACAGAAGAGAAAGATCTCCGTCGGCGATAAGATGGCGGGCCGCCACGGCAACAAGGGCGTTGTTTCAAGAATTCTTTCTCAGGAAGATATGCCGTTCTTAGAGGACGGCACCCCGCTTGACATCGTCCTCAACCCTCTGGGCGTTCCGTCACGTATGAATATCGGTCAGGTGCTTGAGGTCCACCTCGGCATGGCCGCCAAAAAACTCGGCTGGAAGATAATGACCCCGGTATTCGACGGCGCTCATGAAGAGGACATCCGCGAGTGCTTCAGGCTTGCCGGAATGGACGAGGACGGAAAGACCGTTTTATATGACGGCAGAACGGGCGAGCCTTTTGACAACCGCGTAACCGTCGGAATCATGTACTATCTCAAGCTCCACCACTTGGTAGACGATAAAATTCACGCGCGTTCGGTAGGACCTTACGCTCTCGTCACTCAGCAGCCCTTGGGCGGTAAAGCTCAGTTCGGCGGCCAAAGATTCGGAGAGATGGAAGTCTGGGCGCTCGAAGCCTACGGCGCCGCCTACACCTTGCAGGAGATCTTAACGGTCAAGTCGGACGATACGACGGGGCGCGTCAAGACATACGAGGCGATAGTCAAGGGCCAGAATGTTCCGAAATCCGGCATTCCCGAGGCGTTCAAGGTCATGGTCAAGGAGCTTCAGTCGCTCTCGCTTGACGTAAGAGTCTTGGATGAGCAGGGCGAAGAAATCGACCTGACCCAGAGTTTTGACGACGACGATATAATTCCTCAGCCCGTGGACGACTACGGCGTGAACTTCGAGGCCGAGGGCAGCGAGGAGGACTTTGTCTTTGACGAAAACGCCGAGGACGACGATTATATCGACGACGAATCGGACGACGACTACATCGACGACGAGGACTCGGGAATAGAGGGCTTCAATATCGTCGACGGCGACTCGGACAACTCCGACATAATGTAAGAAACCGGCTTTGTGAATAAATAGTAAAGAGGGTTATGTATTTTGGATTTTAACGTATGCGATTCAATAAAAATAGGGCTCGCCTCGCCTGAGCAGATAAGAAGCTGGTCTCACGGCGCCGTCGAAAAGCCCGAAACCATCAACTACCGCACCCAAAAGCCGGAGAGAGACGGTCTTTACTGCGAGCGCATCTTCGGTCCTACGAAGGACTGGGAATGTCACTGCGGAAAGTACAAGAAGATCCGCTTTAAGGGCAAGATATGCGAACGCTGCGGCGTAGAGGTCACAAGGGCCAAGGTAAGGCGCGAGAGGATGGGCCATATCGAGCTTGCGGCGCCGGTGTCTCACATCTGGTACTTCAAGGGCACTCCGTCGAGGATAGGGCAGATGCTCGACATCTCCCAGAAGCGCCTTGAGGAGGTACTTTACTTCACCAAATATATCGTCATAGACCCGGGCGACACCGGCCTTGTCAAGAAGCAGATACTCACCGAGCGCGAGTATCAGGACGCCCGCGAAAGATACGAGGACGCATTCGTCGCCGGAATGGGCGCAGAGTCGATAAAGAAGCTTCTTGAGGAAATCGACGTCGAGGCGTTGGCGGACAGCTTAAAGGCCGAGCTTAAGGACCTCCCGACCGGCCAGAAGAGAATAAAGCTTCTTAAAAGACTTGAAATAGTCGAGGCGTTCCGCACTTCCAAAAACCGTCCCGAGTGGATGATTTTGGACGTCGTCCCGGTCATCCCGCCGGACTTAAGACCTATGGTCCCTCTTGACGGCGGCAGATACGCGACGTCCGACCTTAACGATTTATACCGCAGGGTCATCAACCGAAACAACCGCTTAAAGAGAATGCTTGAGCTGGACGCCCCCGATATAATCGTGAGAAACGAAAAGAGAATGCTCCAGGAGGCCGTCGACGCTCTTATCGACAACGGCCGCCACGGCAGACCCGTCACCGGCCCGAACAACCGTGCGTTCAAGTCCCTTTCCGATATGTTAAAGGGCAAGCAGGGACGTTTCCGCCAGAACCTTCTGGGCAAGCGCGTCGACTATTCCGGCCGTTCGGTCATCGTCGTCGGCCCCGAGCTTAAGATGTATCAGTGCGGTCTGCCGAAAGAAATGGCTCTCGAGCTGTTCAAGCCGTTTGTCATGAAGCGTCTCGTCGACAAAAACCAGACCCTTAACATTAAGTCCGCAAGAAAGATGGTCGACAAGGGCGAAAACCCGGTCTGGGACGCCTTGGAGGACGTTATCCAGGGGCACCCGGTGCTTTTAAACCGTGCTCCTACGCTCCACAGACTCGGTATCCAGGCGTTTGAGCCGGTCCTCGTCGAGGGCAGAGCATTGAAGCTCCACCCGCTTGCATGTACCGCCTACAATGCCGACTTCGACGGCGACCAGATGTCCGTTCACGTTCCTCTTTCGGTCGAGGCTCAGGCCGAGGCAAGGTTCTTAATGCTTGCCGCGAACAACCTGTTAAAACCCGCCGACGGCAAGCCCGTCACCGTTCCTACCCAGGATATGGTCTTAGGCTCCTACTATCTTACTCTTGTAAGAGACGGAGAGCCCGGCGAGGGCAAGATATTCCGCGACGTCAACGAGGCGATGATGGCCTACCAGAACGGCGACGTGACCTTACAGGCCAAGATAAAGGTCAGGGTCTCGAAGATGGTCGGAGACAGACAGGTCTCGAAGATCATCGACGCTACCGTCGGACGGCTCATCTTCAACGAAAATATCCCCCAGGACCTCGGGTATGTGGACCGCACCGACTCCGCAAAGCAGTTCGACCTCGAGATAGGCTTCCTTGTAAAGCATAAGCAGTTGGGCGAGATAATAGACCGCTGCATCCGTAAGCACGGCACCACCCGCACCTCCGAAGTCCTTGACTCCATCAAGGCTTTGGGATTCAAATATTCCACCAAGGCCGCCATCACGGTAGCGGTCTGCGACGCGGTCATCCCGCCGGTCAAGAAAGATATTCTTGCCTCGGCCGACAAGGTCATCGCCAAAATCGACGCTCAGTATAAACGGGGCATGATCTCCCGTGCCGAAAAGTCCAAAAAGGTCATCGACACCTGGTCGAAAGCCACCGACGAAGTCACCGACGCACTTAAGGCAAACTTCGACCCGAACAACCCGGTCTATATGATGATGGATTCCGGAGCGAGAGGCTCTATTTCCCAGATCAGACAGCTTGCGGGCATGCGCGGACTTATCGCCAACACTTCGGGTACTACCATCGAAATGCCGATACGCTCCAACTACCGCGAGGGACTGAACGTTCTCGAATACTTCATCTCCTCCCGCGGCGCCCGTAAGGGACTTACCGATACCGCCCTCAAGACCGCCGACTCGGGATATCTTACCCGCCGTCTTGTCGACGTCGCTCAGGATGTCATAATCACCGAGGACGACTGCGGAACCGACGTAGGCATCGAGGTATTTGAGATCCGCAACGGCAACGAACTCATCGAAAGCTTCGAGGAAAGGCTTATCGGCAGATTCCTCGTCAGAGACCTTAAGAACTCCGCGGGCGAGGTCGTCGTTCCGAGCAGCAAGATGATGACCGCCGTCGAGGCCAAAAAGGTCATCGAGGAGCTCGAATCCCAGGGCAAGGACAGAATAGAAATTCGCTCGGTCTTAGGCTGCAAGGCCCACAGAGGCGTTTGCGCGAAGTGCTACGGCATGGACCTTGCGCACTCCACCGTCGTCTCCACAGGCGAGGCAGTCGGCATCATCGCCGCACAGTCTATAGGCGAGCCGGGTACCCAGCTCACGATGCGTAACTTCCACACCGGCGGCGTTGCTTCTGCCGAAGATATTACGCAGGGTCTTCCGAGAGTCGAGGAGCTATTTGAGAGCCGCAAGCCCAAGGGAGCCGCGATACTTGCAAGGATCGCCGGCAAGGTATCCATTGAGGAGATCAAAAAATCACGCGTTATAATCGTCACGAACGAGGAAACAGGCGAAATTGAGCAGTATCCCGTGCCGTGGGATTACAGGATAAGGGTCAAGGACGGCGATACCGTAGCTGCGGGCGACGAGCTCACAGCGGGCGCCAAGAACCCCTCCGACGTGCTCGCAATACAGGGCATCGAGGCCGTCAGGAACTATATCATCACCGAGGTACAGAAAGTTTACCGTCAGCAGGGCGTTGAACCTAACGACAAGCACATCGAGGTCATCACTCGCCAGATGCTGAGGCGAGTCAAGGTCGAAGACCCGGGCTCGAGCTACCTGCTCCCCGGAACTCTCGTCGACAAGAACGAGATAGCCGAGATGAACGCCCAAATCCAGGAGGAGATCGACGCGGGAGATCTTTCCGCGAAGCTCATCACCTACAGCGCCGTCATCCAGGGTATCACCAAGGCCTCCTCGAGCTCCGAGAGCTTCCTCTCGGCAGCCTCGTTCCAGGAGACCACAAGGGCCCTCACCGACGCCGCCATCAAGGGCAAGATAGACCACCTCGTCGGCCTCAAGGAGAACGTCATCATCGGCAAACTTCTGCCCGCGGGCACAGGCATGGACGTATACAATAACGTCGAAGTCGTGCGCAACGAGCCCTACGCAGCGGTAGCCGCAGCCTCCCACGAGCCTCCGGCAGAGAACGTCTGATAAAAAATACAAAAAGGTCAGAGGGCGGAAAAAATCTCCGTCTTCTGGCCTTGAAATTAAGAGGTGCATTATGAATATAACCCTTACCGCCCCGGCCGCAAAATTCACAGACGCCGGCGGAGTGCCGCTCATAGACGCCGAAATTTCCGGCCAAAAGGGCTTTTTGGTTTTTGACTCCGGCGCTACTCAGACCGTCCTCGACAGCCGTTACTTCGATTTTTCGGGCAAGCATACCGAGATGTACGGCTTCGACGGCGGCATAAAGCAGTACGCGGGCGGCTCCGGCGAAGTTTCGGAAATCGCCGCCGGATGCTTAAAAATAAATGACATTTCGGTCGCAGCCAAGGATTTTTCCGCCATAGAGCAGGCTCTTGCGCCGGAAGTGCCGGGGCTTAAGCTTTTAGGCTCATTGGGCTTTGACGTGATAAAGACCCTTTCGGTGCTTGTAGATTATGAAAATTCCGAACTTAAGTTTAACTGCTCAGACGATTTGAACGACGAGCATATCCGGGTAGATACTTCTTGCGCGCTCCCGGTGATACCCGTGACGGTGGGGGATAAGACCTACCCGTTCATTTTGGATACCGGCTCCAACGTGGCGGTGCTTTCTCCGTCGCTTATGGCGGACATCCCGGCCGAGGCTTTCGGGCAGAGCGATACCGAGGGCACGTTCATGCTGAAATCTTTAAAAATCGGCGGCAGCGAATTTTCGGACATAGTCTGCGTAACTGCCGATCTAAGGGACATAAACGGGCAGATACGCTACTCGGGCGGGAGCTGCGAGGGGCTTATCGGGTATCAGTTTTTGGGGGACAGGCGCGCGCTGATAAGGTTCCCCGAGGGTTACATGACGATCGAAAAAATTTGACAAAACCGCCATAAATTAAACTTGGGCCGTCTGAATTTTCAGGCGGCCTCTTTCAAAAACTATTTCGGTAAAAATTATTTTACACAGAACCTGTAAACCGTGACGTGATGGTACTTTTCGCCCTTTCTGAGTATCGGCTGAGCGAAGTTTTTGTGCCTTAAGGAATTCGGATAGAACTGCGTTTCGAGGCAGAGCCCGTCGCGGCGGTCGATGAGCTTCCCGCCCTTTCCGGCAGGAGGAAGCGAGTTGAGAGCGTTGCCGCTGTAGAATTGTATGCCGGGGAGGTCGGAATATACCTCCATCGCGCGCCCTGATTTTTCCGCCCTGACCTCGGCCATCAGCCTCATGCCCTCGCCGTCGGGGCAGTAGTTGTGGTCGTAGCCGTGGCCCCATAGAAGCTGTTCGTGCTTCTCGTCGATCCTCTCGCCGATGACATGAAAATCGGTGAAATCAAGGGGCGTGCCCTCGACCTTGGCGACGTAGCCGGTCGGCAGGCATTCGGAGTTTCCGACCGTGAAATGCGTGGCGTTTATTTTCAGGGAATGCCCGACGATGGAGCCCGAACCCTGGCCGTCAAGGTTAAAGTAGCAGTGATTCGTAAGGTTGCAGACGGTGTCCTCGTCGGCCTCGGCAGAGTAGTCGATGACAAGGGCGTTGTCGTCGTTAAAGGAGTACCTGACCGTTACGTCAAGATTCCCCGGGAAGCCCTCCTCGCCGTCGACGGAGCGGTATTTTAAAACCAGGCTCTCGCCGTCGACGGAGGACTGCCACATAACCTTGTCGAAGCCCTTTATACCGCCGTGCAGAGAGTTTCGGCCGTCGTTTTTGGCAAGCTGATATTTTCTCCTGCCGATTTTAAAGGCTGCGTCCTCAATGCGGTTGCCGTGTCTGCCGATAAGAGCGCCGATGTACTTGTCCTGAGTCTCATAGCCGGATACGTCGTCGTAGCCGAGCGCCACGTCGTTTAAATTCCCGTCGCGGTCGGGGACGTTTATCGAGCGGATAGCCCCGCCGAAGTCGATTATTTCGACAGACGCGCCCGAGGAATTTTTAAGCTCATACAGTGTGACCTTTTCGCCGGTCGAGAGCTTGCCGAATGGTTTTTTTGTGATTTTTGTCATAAAAATGCCGTCCTTTCCGTCGTTTTTCACAAACTTTAAAATTTTTTAAAAATCCGTGCAATTTTTTCACTGAAATATCGGTATTACAAGTGTAGCACCTTTTAAAAAGGATTTCAATAGATATCCGAAAAATCGGGAAAATTTTTTCTTCACGGGGTCAAAGCCCGCCGATAAATAATTTCCAGAGATTTCTTAAAAAATATTTAAATTTTTCATTTTTTGCAAAAAAACTATTTACAAATCTATTCAAAGGTGTTATAATAAACAAGGCAATAACTTTTGTGCGGACTTCTTTGGCTTTGCCGGGAGGTAACGCCAAAAAGCTTGCACAATAGACTATCCAATTTTTACAAAAGGAGTGTTACAAATGACAAAAAGAATTTTAGCAGTCATCATGGCTATCGTCATGAGCTTGTCGGTTCTTTCTCTTTCGGCATTTGCCGCCGACTGGAATCAGCCTACTCTGACGTATGATTCGGCTGCAAAAACTATGACCGTGACCTGGAACGCTCACCCGGACGCGTCCGCTTACAGCGTTATCCTCTACAGGGACGGCTCTCAGGTACAGAACAGCGGAACCGTAGCAAAATCCGTCCAGAAGTTCACCTTTAACAACATCACTGCCGGAGGCAACTATCAGGCGGCAGTTACCGCGACCTTATCGACCGGCTCTGCTCCCGAGACCATTAACTCCAACATCGTCAATGTTCCGACCACTCTTACCGTCGGCAACGTTACCGTCACCAGCAGCGGCACCGGCGCCACCGTTTCCTGGACCGCCGTCGCCAACATTTCCAGCTATGTTGTAGAGTACACCTACTTCGATTCTTCCTCTAACACCACCAAGACCCATCCTGCGGTCTCCGTTGCGGCAAGCTCTACTTCCTACACCATCTCCGACGTGACCTTTGCGAATCTTCGCACCGTCACTGTAAGCTATTTGGATTCCTCTCTTACTAAGAGAGCCATCGGCACCGTCAACGTCCAGAACGGCACCGGCTCTTCCGGCACCACCGGCGGCACCGGCAGCGTTTCCCTTACCGGCGGCTACCTCACTTGGGGCGGCTCTACCGCCGTAAGGATCGCCGTCAGCGTAAACGGCAGCCTCAGAGGCTATCTCAACCAGCTCGGCCAGATCGTCACCAACAGCGCAAGCGCCTATGTGACCGGCTCGAGCATCAGCGTTGCTTCCATCATCAGCAGCTTAGGCTACTCTTATTCCTATATCACCTTTACTGTTTATGATTACGCCAGCAACAAATTACTTGGCGCATCCAACTACACCAACAGCTACTACTACGGCAACAACTACTATTACGGTTCTCTTACCGTTGTTCCGAACCAGTACAGCAACACCGCTTATGTTTCCTGGTATCCCTACACGAACGCTGCGAGCTACTATGTCGAAGTAACTTCTTTAGGTTACACCGACACCGTTCCGAGCTCCACCACCTACGCGAACATCACCTATCGCGCCGGTATCGAGACCACCATCAGAGTAGCTGCTCTCAACTCCTCTAACCAGATCATCGCCTATGTCGGCACCGCTGTTATAAATGCTAACGGACAGGTTTCCAACTCCACCAGCACCTACTCCAACACCAGCGGCTCCGTCATCAACGGCAATAACTGCACTCTTACCGTCGGCACCACATCCTCCTCCCTCACGTTCTATCCCACTAACGGAGCCTACGGCGTTTACAACATCGCCTACACCGTCGACGGCAACACTCAGTCCATGCAGACCACCAGCACCACCGTCACCATTCCGGTCGGCTATAACAAGAGCTTCTCCGTTATGGTCATAGCTCCTATGGCTGCCGCTTACGGCGGAAGCCCGATGGTAGCGTCCGTCAATTACACCGCTTCCGTTACAAACTCCTCTTCGAGCAATGCGACGACTTCCTACACCAGGAATATCACCCTTACCGCCAAGAACTCCAGCACTACCACCGTTTCTTGGGAAAAGGTCGCCAACGCCACTATGTACGAGGTCGACTATATCCGCAGCGGCGCTAACACCACTGAACCTATCTACACCACTCAGACCTCCTGCGACATTCCGATGGGCAAGAGCGTAGGCTTCGAGGTCAACGTATACGCATACGTCGGCTCGAGAGTCACCACCGTCGGCAGCGCCGTCCACAAGGCAGGCGACGAGTTCACCACCACTCAGTCCTCTGACAATAACAACAGCTCCACCACCAAGCCCAAGGATGAGCCCAAGCTTTCCGCCTATGTCACCGGCTTCAAGGGAACCGTAGGCAAGAGCGGCTCCATCACCCTCGCTTGGAACGCTGCAAGCGGCGAGCCCAATTATGAGGTCTGGTACAAGAAATCCACCGCTTCCACCTGGAAGAAGATCTACACCACCGCGGGCCGTGCTCTCAAGATCAACAAACTCACCAACGGCACCAGCTACGACTTCAAGATCGTCGCCAACGGCAGAGACTCCGGCATCCTGACCATGACCATCGGCACCACCAGCTCCACCAAGACCGCTGCCGATCCCGAGGGAGCAGGCACCACCACTTCGTCGGTACCCGTAATCAACTCCATCACCGGCGGTTCCGGCTCGATTACCGTAAGCTGGAGCGCAGCAAGCGGCTGCACCAAGTATCAGGTCTGGGTCAACAAGTCCGGCACCACCACCTACACCAAGAAAGCCACTGTTGACGGCACCTCCGCCACCATCACCGGCCTCGACGCCGGATCCTACAAGGTAAGGATCAAGGCCTCCAAGGACGGCTCCACCTGGTACAACTTCAACGATTCCAACTGCATCAAGAGTGACTACAGAACCGTTGACGTCAAGTAATACTTGATAAAACTTATCCCTCTCCGGACATCCGGGGAGGGATTTTTTATGCTTTACATGGGGACTGCGTGCCGGCAGGGGGCGGGGCGAAGCCCCCCGACCTGCGGTCGGGGCCCCGGCTCCGCCGGGGGCGGGTCAGCTACGCTGACCCGGGGCTTCGCCCTCGCCATCGGCAGCGCAGAAGCCCCCGCATAATTTAGGTCCGAGCCGCTTAAATCTGCTCGCCGTCGTGAGCCTTGTAGCCCTCGCCGAACACCTCGTTCGCGGTGCTGACGATGGAAAAGGACTCGCGGTCGACGGTCTTGATTATCTTGAGCGCGCGCCCGAGCAGCCACTTCCTGACAACGCAGAGCAAAACCTTTTTGTCGTTGCCGGAGTAGGCGCCCTGGCCCTCCAAAAACGTCGCCCCGACGTCGAGCTCACTCAAAAGCCTCTCGGAAATCTCGCGGTTTTTGTCGCTGATGATGATAATGAGCTTGGCCTGGTCGCGGCCGTAGAGCATGGCGTCCATCAAAGACGAGCTGACGATGATGCAGATAGCTGCGTAAAGTCCGGCGTCGATGTTTTTAAATACGAGCATCGAGCATAAAACCACCAGCCCGTCTGCGATTATAAAGAGCTTTCCGGCGGATATGCTTCTGAAATATTTTCTGAGAATTTTTACCACTACATCGGTGCCGCCGGTCGTGGCGCCCTGTAAAAGGACTATTTCAAGCCCCACTGCCATCAAAGCGCCTCCCGCAAGCGACGACAGGAGTATATCGTCGGTAAGAGGCCCGAACGGCAGCAGCATGTTCATGAAAATCGACGACGCAAGGACGGCATAGACGGTTGTCCCGAGGAATTTTGCCCCGAAAATGAATATTCCGGCGGCAAGAAGAGGGATGTTTAAAATCAGGGTCAGCGTTCCCGTCGAGAGGGGGATGAACCGCCCGAGTATCATCGCTATGCCGGTAAACCCGCCGGGGACAATGCCGTTCGGGTCCAAAAACAGGCTTACCGCAGCGGCATAGATACCGCATCCGACGGTGATAAGAAACAGCTCTTTAACGGTCTCGGCAAATTTTTTCATAATATCCTCCGAAAATGTAAATAATAGACTTGGCTTATGGCGCAAAAATTTGATGACAGCACTTGCAAAATCTCAAGCGATGTAGTATAATTATGACGTATACTTTACAGCCGACCGAGCGACCCGAAAGGAGCCCAAGATGAAAAAGAGAATTACCGCTATGATTTTGGCAGCAGTCCTTCTTACAGGCTGCGCAGCCGGAAGCTTTGAGAAAAATACCCTGACGGCAAAATCTCTTGCCGCTGAAAATATCCCGTCCCGCGAGGCTGCGATAACGCCTCTTTCCGCCACGAAGTCAACGGGCTACGGCGTTTTGGGTTACGACCTTTCGGACGCCGCCTCGACGTCTGAAAAAAGTGCCGGCGGCAACGTCTCCGATATTATTATAAATGAAATCTGCGCAAAAAACAAGAGTTCTCTTAAGGATTCTTACGGAAAATATCCCGACTGGGTCGAGCTTTACAACCCCTCATCCAAGGCAGTGAATTTAAAAGGCTGCGGACTTTCGGACGACGCCTCGAAGCCCCTTAAGTGGAAATTCCCGAGCGTGAACATCCGGCCTAAAGGGTATCTCGTGGTATTCTGCTCCGACAAAAACACCGTGACAAAGGAGCTTCACACCAACTTCAAGATAGCCGACGGCGACAAGATAATTTTAAGCGATTCATCCGGCAAGACCGTTGATTCGGTGACGGCCGTGAACACCTCGGACGACGAGACATACGGCGTTTCAAAATCCGGAAAATTCATGATCTTATCGGCAACTCCGGGCGCCTCCAACGATACCGCAAAGACCAAGGACCCGGGAGTTTTGGCCCCCGAATTCTCAAAAACCAGCGGATTCTATGAGCAGAGCTTCAAGCTCACGCTTACCGCTCCCGCCGGGACTACAGTATATTATACCACCGACGGAAGCGTTCCTACAAAGTCCTCGAAAAAATACACCGCGCCCTTTACGGTAAAGGACCGCTCGTCCGAAAAGGCTGTTTTGATCTACAAAAAGGGCACCATCGCCGACAGGGCGACAGAGCAGTTCCCGAGCGAGGAATTTGAAAAGGCGACGGTAGTGCGTGCGATAGCCGTCGACAAATCGGGAAAATCGAGCCCGGTTGCCTCGGCGACATACTTTGTCGGCAAGGACATCGCCGAGAAGTATAAAAACGTCCCGGTCGTCTCGGTGATCACCGACCCGGTCAACCTCTATGACCCGGCCAAGGGCATTTTCGTGGCGGGCAACGCTTTTACACAGTGGCGAAAAGCCAACCCGAACGAACCTTTGGACGGCAACGCCCAGGGCAACTACAACCAGCGCGGCAAGGAATGGGAGCGCGAGGCCCACGTCGATTTCTTTGAGGACGGCAAGCTCGGGTTCTCCGAAAACGTCGGCATAAGGACTCACGGCGGCTGGTCGAGAAATTCTCAGCAGAAATCCCTGAAATTCTACTTCAGGGAGGAGTACGGCGAAAAAGAGCTCAAATACGAGCTTTTTGAGCAGAATTACGACTATCTCAACAACAAAAAGGTCAAGGAATACAAGCGTTTCATGATAA
Organism: uncultured Clostridia bacterium; assembly: GCA_947625125.1. Classification (GTDB taxonomy): domain Bacteria; phylum Bacillota; class Clostridia; order Oscillospirales; family Ruminococcaceae; genus Faeciplasma. The sequence continues at coordinate 23,790 of CANQNF010000016.1, read as the reverse complement.
GAAACGGCGGCAACGACAGCTTCTCGCTCATCTATAAGGACTCCTGGACGCAGTCCTTAGTCGCCGATTTCCCGTTCTCGACCCAGGCGGACAACATTGCCGTGTGCTTCATAGACGGCGAATACTGGGGCGTTTACACCCTGAACGAGGTGTACGATAACCATTACATCGAGTCGAACTACGGCATTGATTCCGACAACGCGGTCATGATAAAGGCGGGCGCTCTTGAAGAGGGAATCGAGGAGGACTGGGACCTCTGGGAGACCGCAAGGGGCTTTGTCGAGCAAAACGACATGTCAAAGGCTGCAAACTACAAAAAAGCCTGCGAGTATTTCGACATGGACAGCCTGACCGAGTATCTGGCGTTTGAGCTTTACATCGGAAACGAGGACTGGCTCTGGAACAACTGGGCGTGCTTCAGGGCGAGAGAGACTTCCGACTCCAACCCCTACGCCGACGGAAAGTGGAGGTTCATGCTCTATGACACCGAGTATTCGATGGACCTCTACGGCAACGGCAACAACTACCGCTTCGACATCTTCTCACAGCTTGCGGGCGGCGACGGACACCTGGGCCCGATGTTCAAATCGCTCTTGAAGAGCAGTGATTTCAAGAAAAAATTCGTGACGGCATGCGAGGACGTAATGAACATCGCCTTTAACCCGGCGAGCGCTTCGGCGGCTCTTGACAAGTACCACAAGGTCTATTCTCCCTATCTTTCTCAGCATTTCAAGCGCTATATCTTCTGGCAGAGCGTCTGGGGGATAGAAAATAACCGCGACTCCTGGAAAAAATGGCTGACAAACCGCCGGAACTACTTCCCGACCCAGATGAACGAGGTATTAAAGCTCGGCACCGATAAGACCCAGACACTTAGCATTGCAGTCGAGGGCAAGGGCGAAGTTTATATAAATAAGATACCCGTACAATTTACAGCGGGTAAATGGAGCGGAAAATATTTCGGAGGGTATAAAATTTCGATTGAAGCAAAGCCCGCCTCGGGGTATACATTTTCCGGCTGGAGCGGCAGCTACACCGGAACGGCATCTAAAATTTCGGTCGACCCCTCGGACAGCTTAAGCCTCACGGCAAAATTTGTAAAAAAATAAAGAAGAAGGTTTAAAATGGTAGAATTCAGAAAGGGCAGATTGTTCCGGCTCAACGGCGCGCTGTGTCTCGCCGTCCTGCTGTTGGGCCTGTATAACGCAGGACAGTTTCGCTCGGACGGCGTGATAATGTGGGAGCAGCTTATAAGATTTGCGGCGAGCTATCTTCTGATGACGGCGGCGCTGCTGACGAAAATCGACCTGCCCGGCAGCTGGAAAAAATTTGCCGCCGGAATAATATTCATAGCGGCGCCTTGGCTGACCTTTGAGACGGTCATGGTGATTATCGGCATAAGGGGCTACGCGTCAAAGATATATCTTCTGAACCTTTTGTTCTACGCGGTTTTAGAGGTATTTCTGTTCGCGGTAACGCAGTCAGTGCGCGTGTCGGCGTGTCTTACGATGTTTTTGGGATGCCTTGCGAACTTCATCAACGAGCTGGTGCTCCTGATTCGCGGCACGCCCTTAACGCCCACCGACTTATACGCCATCTCCACGGCGATGAAAGTGACCACGTCGTCGGACTGGCACTTTAATCCGGACATGTTAAACGGCCTCTGCCTCGGTATAGCGTTCATTGCCGTCGCTTCGCAGTTTAAAATAGGCTATCCGAAGCGCTGGCTGAGACCCTGCGCCGCCGTCACCGCGGCCGCGGTCTTTGCAGTCGGCTGCGCAGGCGTCTACGCCATAGACTACGAGAGCTTTTCGACGTCCACATTCGACACCGAGTCGACAAACAACGTAAACGGCACCGCCCTCAGCTTCTACATAAATTTCCGCAAGATGGAATTCCTCCCGCCGACGGATTATTCCGCAGGCGAGCTGAAAGAATACTTAAAGACTTTTGAGGACGACGGCGCCGACAAGGGCGAGACGATAGAGCCTCAGCCCGACTATCCGAACATTATCGTCATAATGAACGAGAGCTTTTCCGACCTCAGCTACCTCGGCAGGCTCCGCACCAATGTTGAATACATGCCCTATTTCAACGAGCTTATAAGCGAGTACCCGAACGGCAGGCTCCTTGTTTCGGTTTTGGGAGGAGGCACCTGCAACACCGAGTTTGAGTTTCTGACAGGCGCGTCGATGATGTACATGCCGGCGGGGTGCTATGCGTATATGCAGCATATAACCCAAAACGTCGATTCTCTGGCGACATATCTTGAAAATTACGGCTACGACACCGTCGCAATGCATCCTTTTTACGAGGTATGCTGGAAGAGAAACGTGGTCTATAAGCAGATGGGCTTTAACGACTTTATCTCGGGCGAGGATATGACCTCGAACGCCGGGAAATACGTTTCGGCGGACAGGTGGGAAAAGGGTTTCGGCGACGACGTTGAATACGTCCGCACGCTCATCTCGGACAGCTTCTTCTACCGCCAGATCGAAAAGCGCTTTGAGCAGAAAAAGGACGGTCCGCTCTTTATCTTCGGCGTTACGGTGCAGAATCATTCGACATATGAATACGACGGCGACGACTTCGAGACCGATGTGCACATCGTAAAGCCCGAGGGGGAATATCCGAGGGCGGAGCAGTATCTGTCGCTGATAAAAGATTCGGACGAAGCCCTCAAAGAGCTGATAGAGTATTTTGAAAAGGTCGACGAAAAGACGATAATCGTATTTTTCGGGGATCATCAGCCGAACGTCGAGGCAGAGCTTATCGACGAGCTTTCGCCGAACCGCGAGCAGTTCGTGAACGTATATCTGACAAGATTTGAAACGCCCTATCTCATATGGTCAAACTACGACCTCGGCTTCGATAAAAAGGACCTTGGCACTACGAGCGCAAACTACCTCGGGCTCACGACTCTTGAGGCGGCGGGAATACCTCTTAACGCCGAGTACAGGATGATAAAGGAAGCCCAAAAAGTAGCGCCCGCCATGAACACCTGGGGATTCTACGACCCCTACAACGTCTGGAACAGCAGGACCGAGGACGGCTACAAGGACGAGGTGCTGAATTATTATAATTTCTACACATACTGGAAATTAAACGGCAAAAAGTAATTATGAAAGGAAGACCCAAAAGATGAAAATGCTGGTTGTTTATTATTCCGAGGGAGGAAACACCGAGAAAGAGGCGAGGCTTATGGCCGAGGAATTTTCCGCGGATATAGAGAGGATAGACACGCTGACGCCATATCCCGCCGACAGGGAGCAGATGATAGCCCTCGGTCAGAAAGAGGCCGAGACGGGCGCGACTCCCGCTATAAAGCCTCTTAAGCATGATTTAAGCGAATATGACACTATCGTCATCGGCACTCCGACCTGGTGGTACACGATGGCGCCCGCAGTCCTCACCTTCTTAAAGAGCTACAGCTTTGCCGGCAAGACGGTGCTTCCCTTCCAGACTGACGCAGGCCAGGCCGGGAACGTGATGTCCGATATAAGAAGACAGCTCAAGGGCGCGATGGTTTTCTCGGGGCTGAGGCTGGAATATGACAAAAACAACAATCTGACGAAAAGGTCGGAAAACGAGAGAAATCTTTGGATAGACGCCGTAAAAAAGGAGCTGCTGAAGTAAAATGAAAGTGCTTATAATCAACGGAAGCCCGAGAAAGCGCGGAAATACGGCCCTCGGGCTTAGCGAGATGGTAAATGTCTTTGAGAAAAACGGAGTTGAGACCGAGGTCGTCGACATCGGCATGCTCGACGTCAGGGGCTGCATAGGCTGCGCCAAGTGCTTTGAGACCGGAAAGTGCGTATTTGACGATATCGTCAACGAAACGCTGCCGAAATTCCAGGAATGCGACGGCATGGTAGTCGCGAGCCCGGTCTATTACGCCTCCCCGAACGGCACGATTCTTTCGTTCCTCGACAGGCTGTTTTACTGCGCAAATTTTGACAAGAGAATGAAAGTCGGCGCAGCCGTCGCTGTCGCAAGAAGAGGCGGCACTACGGCGACGTACGACGTTTTGAACAAATATTTCTCGATAAGCGGCATGCCGATCGCGTCTTCCACATATTGGAACATTCTCCACGGACAGAAGCCGGGCGAGGCGGCAGACGACGCAGAGGGCCTCCAGACGCTCAGGACGCTTGCCGAGAACATGACGTTTTTGATGAAGTCCATCGCGCTCGGAAAAGAGAGGTACGGCCTGCCCGAAAGCGAGCCAAAGGCCTGGACGAATTTTGTGAAGAGATAAAATAAATCCCCTGTCCGATAGGATGGGGGAGAATTTTTGGAAAATAATTTATACGCTTTGCATTTTACCTAACCAATCCTGCAAAAACTCATCGCACATATCCTTCATTATGCACATTTGCGACAAAAAATGAATTATCAAATTATTAAATATGCAAAAATCCTTGACAATAATTCGCCGGCATGGTAAAATAAAAATACTCACTCTTTATAACATTTAAATCGCGAAAGGAAGTGCCGTATGAAGTTAAAGGTCAGCGAAGAAACAAGGAAAATTCTGGTGGACAGGATCGAACAGCATAACGTCATCGACCCTGCATACTATTCAAAATATGACGTCAAGCGCGGCCTGAGAAACGCCGACGGCACCGGCGTCGTAGCTGGAATAACCAACATCTGCAACGTTCACGGTTACGTCATGAACGAGGGCGAAAAACAGAACATCGACGGCGAGCTATATTATCGCGGATACAATGTTGTCGACCTCGTTTCGCAGATCGAGAATGAAAACCGCTTCGGCTTCGAGGAAGTGGTGTACCTGCTGCTGATGGGCTCTCTGCCGACAAAGAACGCGCTGAAAGCCTTTGAGACGGCGATCTCCATGAACAGAGAGCTGCCCGACGGCTTCTTTGAGGACATGATCCTTAAAGCCCCGTCTCGGGACATAATGAACAAAATTTCGCGTTCGATTTTGGCGCTTTATTCATATGACGAGTCGCCCGAGACAAAGACTCCCGAAGACGAGCTTATGACGGCCGTTTCGATAATCGCGAAGCTCCCCGTTATAGTCGCATCCGCATATCAGGCAAAGCGCCGTTTTTACGATTCTCAGACGATGTTCATGCATCAGGTGAGGCCGGAGGAATCTACCGCCGAAACGGTGCTGTCGCTGTTAAGATTTGACAGAAAATTTACATATGAAGAAGCCAAGCTTTTGGACACGATGCTCATGCTCCATGCCGAGCACGGCGGAGGAAACAACTCGGCGTTTGCCTGCCGCGTGCTCACTTCGTCCGGCACCGACCCGTATTCCGCATATGCCGCTGCCGTCGGGGCATTGAAAGGCCCTCTCCACGGAGGCGCCAACCAGAAAATTTTGGAGCAGCTCGACTATCTCAAAGCGAACATTCGCGACTGGGACGACGACGAGGAAGTAAAGAGCATGCTCGCAAAGATACTCAAAAAGGAAGCGGGCGACCGTTCGGGCAAGATCTACGGCATGGGCCACGCGGTCTACACGCTCTCCGACCCGAGGGCCATCATCCTCAAAAGAGAGGCCGAAAAGCTTGCCGAGGGCACGGAATATGCCGCCGAATTCAGGCTTTTGGAGTCTGTCGAGAGAAACACTCCGCAGGTGTTCTTGGACGTCACCGGCAAGGAGAAGTGCCTGTGCGCGAACGTCGATATGTATTCGGGCATCTGCTACAGGATGCTCGGCCTCCCGGACGAACTCTGCACGCCTATGTTTGCGACGGCAAGGATAGCTGGCTGGGCTGCGCACAGAATCGAGGAGCGCCTGACCGGCGGCCGAATCATCCGCCCGGCATACAAGGCCGTCACCAAGTGCAAGCCCTACCAGAAGCTTGAGGACCGCGGCTGAGCGTAAGACATTATAAAAATCACCCCCGCATGGAATGCCGAAAGGCGTTGCGTGCGGGGATTTTTGCGTGGGCGGAGATAAAGGTTCTCCCCCAATTTTTTAATCAAATCTCTTGCATTATTTCAAGGTTTGTGCTACAATAAAATAAGGCGTATTATGCTCAGGACTGATTAAGGAGTGGAGGACCGTTGAGAAAGCTTTTGGCGATTTTGCTGGCATTTGCGGCCCTTAGCCTGTCGGGATGCCGGGCCATAACCTTTTCGATAGACGACCTGCTTTCGGCGCCCAAGGTGGCCGACGAGCAGACCGCCATATACCAGGCCCTTATCGAGAGCGCCGGCCGAGGGATTGCCCTTGTCTATCCCAGAGGCGGGGATTACCGCTCGGCATTTGTTCAGTACGACATCGACGGCGACGGCGAGGAAGAAGCCCTTGCCTTTTACACCGTCAGCTCCCTGACCGACTCAAACGTCAAGATAGCGGTTCTTGACAGGGGCAGCGACGGCAAGTGGCGGTCACAGTATGAGCTTGCGGGAGCGGGCAGCTCGGTCGAGCGGGTCATGTTTTCCGGCAAGGACACGGTAATAGGCTACTCTGCGCAGGAATACGAGGAAAACGCCGTGAGAATGTACAGATACGGCGGAGGAATTTTGGAGCCGATATACGAGGGCACATACAGCGTCCTCGACATGGCGGACGTCGACGGATGCGGTTCCGAAGAGATAACCGTCGTACGGCGGTCCGGCCTCGGGCTGGAAATAGAAATGCTCAAGACCGAGCAGGACGGAAGCTATACGGCCTACGGCTTGCAGCTTGAGGAGAGCGCCGCCGCCATCTCGGGAAGCGTTTTCGGGGATTATTCCGACCGAAAGGCCCTCTATTTGGACGTTTCGACGGAGTCCGGCGGGCTTGTGACCGAGGCGCTTTATCTGAGCGGAGGAGAAATAGTCTGCCCGACCGCGGGAGGTCTTTCCATGCAGACCCAGAGGCCTGCGGGCTACCTCTCCCTTGACTATGACGGCGACGGAACGGTGGAAATACCGGTGCTCACCCCGTTTACGGGCTATGAGCAGGCCCCTTGGGGAGAGGGCGAGTACTGCACGAACTGGTTCAGGCTTTCCGACGACGGCTCAAGCTTAGAGCTTAAATCAATGTCATATACAAATCTTCGGGACGGCTATATCCTGACCCTGCCGAACCGTTGGCAGAATATGGTCACGGTCTCAAGGGACCAGAGCACCGGAGAAGTAATGTTTTATTCATTCGATTCGAGCGCCGACCCGGAAGCCGGCCAAACGGTCTCGGAGGCTATAATGAGCTTTGCGGCCTCAGAGCCGTCGGCTGCCGCTTCATATGAGGAGGCGGGCTACACGGCCTTTGCCAAGACCGAGCTTCGGAGTTTTTATGTCAAGACGCTTGCCGACCCGGACATGCCTTTGATACTTACGATGGACGAAATAAAGGACAATTTTTACATTATTTCATAGGAGACGGCTTATGAGAAGAATAATCGTTTGCGAGGACGAAGCGTCCATACGCGAATTTATAGTGCTGAATTTGAAGCGCTCGGGCTACGACGTCACCGACGTAAGCTGCGGAGAGGACGCCGTAAAGGCCTTTGAGGACGGCAATTACGACTTCGACGCGGCGCTTTTGGACATCATGATGCCCGGGATGGACGGCTTCGAGGTCTGCAAGAGAATACGGGAAAAATCCGATAAAATAGGGATAATCATGCTCTCCGCAAAATCTCAGGAAATCGACAAGGTCAGTTCTCTGATGATGGGCGCGGACGACTATATAACCAAGCCGTTTTCGGTGACGGAGCTCGTCGCGAGGGTCGACGCCGTCTGCCGAAGAGTGTCGATGACCGTCGACAAGGCGGCCGATTCGAGCAGGATGATAATTTCCGGGCCGTTTGAGTGCGACACAAAATCCCGCACACTAAAGAAAAACGGCGTACCGGTGGACCTCACTCAAATAGAATACCAGATAATAGAATATTTTCTCAAGAACCGAAACACGGCTCTTGACCGCTCCACGATATTAAAGCTCATCTGGGGCGACAGCTACTACGGCGAGAAAATAGTAGACGTGAACATCAGAAGAATAAGAATGAAGATAGAGGACGAGCCGTCCAACCCCAAGTATATAACCACGATATGGGGCTACGGCTACAAATGGTGCGATTAAGACGATAGGAAATCGGGGCTGAGAGGCTTAGGATATGCGGAAAAAGGGAATCAAAAGATCGATAACGGTCAGGTGGGCGGTAAACACCCTCGGCCTTGTCGTCGTCATACTTATCCTTGCGGAGATACTCCTTTTGAACATCGCCCGCAACTACTACGAGAGCACGACCGAGCAGTATCTTGTCTCGAGGATGGAGACGATAGACTCTGCTCTTTCCCGCTTTACATCCCAGTCCGCCTACCGCACCGAGGTAAGAAACATCTTTGAGCAGTTCTCCGAAAAGGACAAATTCGAGCTCATCTGCCTCTCCGATACCGGCAGAGTTACCCTTACAAGCTCGGGCTTCCAGCCGTCCGACTGGCTTCCCACAGGTGATTTCTGGGCTGCGGCAGACTCTCCCGACGGCACGGTTTTTTCAAACATGGTCCTTGAAAGCGGCGAGCATATTTTAAGATACACATCTCTCTTGCCGGGGCTTGCGCGGGAATATTCCGCAATAATGATAATGACCTCCCTCGACGCGGTCGACAGCCAGATGACCGCCATAGCCGTGGTTTTAACGGTGATAGCGGCGGTGATAGTGCTTCTGATGCTGACCTCGGGACTGTATTTCGTAAAATCCATAGTTATCCCGGTCCGGCAGATAAGCGAGATAGCGCGGGGATATGCCGAGGGCGATTTTTCCGAGCGAATCGAAAAGCGCTCGGACGACGAGCTGGGCGATTTATGCGACTCGATAAACTACATGGCGGGAACCCTCGAAAACTCCGAGAAGATGAAAAACGAATTTATTTCATCCGTCTCCCACGAACTCAGGACCCCTCTTACGGCCATAAAGGGCTGGAGCGAGACCTTAAGCGTCATGGAAAACGACCCGGAGACCTTTAAAAAGGGCATGAGAGTAATCTCGGGCGAGACTCAGAGGCTCTCGGACATGGTCGAGGAACTTTTGGACTTCTCCCGAATCCAGGACGGCAGGTTCAGCCTGAACAAGGCCCCCACCGATATTTTGGCGGAGCTTGGAGAAGCGGTGCTCATATACGGCGAGCGTGCAAAGGAACTCGGGATAGAGATAGTCTACACCGAGCCGCAGATGCTTCCGTTTGTGAACGGCGACGCGGCCCGCTTAAGACAGGTGTTTATAAACATCATCGACAATGCAATAAAATATACCGAGCCGGGGGGTTCGGTGAAAATAGAGGCGTTTTCGGAAAAGGGAAACGTCGCGGTGTCGATTTCCGATACCGGGGTAGGCATTCCCGCGGCAGACCTGCCGAAAATAAAGCAGAAATTCTACAAGGCGAACCAGACAAAGCGCGGCTCGGGAATAGGGCTTGCAGTTGCCGACGAGATAGTATCCATGCATGGCGGAAGCCTGCTTATAAACAGCGAAGAGGGCAAGGGCACGACGGTGCTTATCACCCTCCCGGGAATAGAGAGCAAGGAATAACGGAGGTAAATTTTTATGAACAAGGATAAAAAGACCGGCTTCAAGACCCAGATAGGCGGTCAGGCCCTCATAGAGGGGGTCATGATGCGCGGACCCGAGGTCGAGGCCATGGCGGTGAGGCTGCCGAGCGGCGAAATAGACGTCGAACAGTGGGACTTAAAGCCCGCAAAATGGTACAGAAAATGCCCGTTCATCCGCGGGCCGTTCAACTTCGTCACGTCGATGGTCGACGGCTACAAGTGCCTCTCGAAGTCTGCCGACAAGTCGATGCAGGGCATAGAAGAGGAGCCGTCGAAGTTTGAAAAGTGGCTGACCGACAAACTGGGCGACAAGCTGATGGCGGCGGTCATGGTGATAGCCTCGGTCCTCGGCGTTGCTTTGGCGCTCGGGCTGTTTATACTCATCCCGGCGACGGTCACTAAAGCAATCTCGAAATTTATCGAGATGCCGGACATCGTCAAGAACATCATCGAGGGCGTGATAAAGATGGCGGTGTTTATTGTATACATCGCCCTGACCGCGCTTTTAAAGGACATCAGGCGCACCTATGAGTACCACGGAGCCGAGCACAAGACGATAGCATGCTATGAAGCGGGCGAGGAGCTCACGGTAGAAAACGTTAAAAAGCACCGCCGTTTCCACCCGAGATGCGGCACGTCGTTCATGTTTTTGGTTCTTTTCATCTCGATAATCGTCACATCCCTGTTCCGAATCCAGTGGGGAAATTTATGGCTGAGAGTAATATGCAAGCTTTTAATACTCCCTGTAATAGTTTCTGTGGCATACGAGCTGATAAAGCTTGCGGGGCGCTATGACAATATTCTGACAAAAATAATCTCCGCACCCGGCCTTTGGATACAGCGCCTGACCACAAGAGAGCCCGATTCCGGCGAGATAGAGTGCGCAATAGCGGCGTTTATGCCCTGCATCCCCAAAGAAAAGGGAGCCGACAGGTGGTAAGGGAGCTCTTTAAAAAGACTGTTTTTCGGCTCGGCACTCTGAGCGACTGCCCGGAATTTGAAGCCGAGGTGATTTTTGAGGAGATCTTCGGCCGCGACTATAAGCTTAAGCTTTTAAAGGACGGAGATCTTCCCGCAACTGATGAGGATATATCAAAAATTGAAGCCATGGTCTTGCGGAGAGCTTCCGGCGAGCCGCTTCAGTACATCGTCGGCAGGTGGGAGTTCTACGGGCTTGAGATTCGGGTCGGAGCGGGCGCGCTCATCCCGAGGCAGGACACCGAGACCCTTGTCGACGCGGCGCTGAAGCTCTTGGAGGGGACGGCGTCTCCCAAGGTTTTGGACCTCTGTACGGGGACGGGCTGCGTAGCGCTTGCGATAAAGAAAAAGCGGCCGGACAGCGACGTGACGGCCCTCGAAAAGTATCCCGAGGCATATAAGATCCTCCTTGAAAATATCGCCGCAGATCCCGGCGTGAAGCCGTTTTCGGGGGACGCGCTCGATGAAAAGACCGCCGAAAAATTCTCGGGGCTCGACCTTATAACCGCGAATCCGCCGTATTTAACCGAAAGCGACATGAACGCTCTCCAGCCCGAGGTGGCATATGAGCCGAAAGAGGCGCTTTTCGGAGGCGCAGACGGGCTGAGATTTTATAGAATCATTCCGAAAATATGGCGAAAAAGCCTTGCCCCCGGCGGACTCATAGCCTTTGAAACAGGCCTTGGGCAGGAAAAAGACGTGATGAAAATTTTGTCGGATTCGGGATACAAAAACATTCATGCCGAAAACGACCTCACCGGCCGGGCGCGGGTAGTGCACGCCGAAAAATGAGGGAGGATTTTCGGACAGTTAAAGCAGTAAAGGCGCCACTGCACAATTATTTTGGTGCAGATACGCAGTCAGATTTTTTGTCAGATGAAACAAAAACCGGAGCTAATACTTTGTGTATTCGCGAGGATTTTTGTGAAATATGACGAAAAATATGCAAGTAGATGCGCCAAAAAGGCGTTAGCTGCTAATTGTGCGGTGGTGCCTAAAATATATCTGAGAAATATACAGGAGGAAAGAATATGGCAGTTAAAAAATCCGCCGAGAAAAAATCGGTCCCGCTTTCGCAGCAGTCAAGGGAGGAAAAGAAAAAGGCCCTTGAGACCGCTATTGCCCAGCTTGAAAAGACCTACGGAGCGGGCGCGGTCATGAGGCTCGGCCAGACCACCACCTTAAACGTCGAGGCCATTTCGACAGGCTCGATGACCCTTGACATGGCGCTCGGAATAGGCGGGGTCCCGAGGGGCAGGATAGTCGAGATCTACGGCCCCGAAAGCTCCGGCAAGACTACCGTGGCCCTGCACATAATCGCCGAGGCCCAGAAATTGGGCGGCGAGGTGGCGTTTATCGACGTCGAGCATGCCCTCGACCCGGTCTATGCGTCCCAGCTCGGCGTGGATATCGATTCTATGCTCGTTTCACAGCCCGACTCCGGCGAGCAGGCTCTTGAAATAGCCGAGGCGCTCGTGCGTTCCGGAGCTATCGACGTTATCGTCGTGGACTCGGTGGCCGCTATGGTCACAAAGGCCGAGATAGACGGCGAAATGGGAGACACCCACGTCGGACAGCTCGCCCGCCTCATGTCTCAGGCGATGAGAAAGCTCACCAGCGTTATCTCAAAATCCAACTGCGTAGCCGTCTTTATAAACCAGGTCCGCGAAAAAATCGGCGTCATCTACGGCAACCCCGAGACGACCCCCGGCGGCCGTGCGCTCAAGTTCTACGCTTCGGTTCGTATCGAAGTCCGAAAGGGCGAGCTTTTAAAGAACGGTTCCGAGCCGATAGGCAACAGAACCCGCTGCAAGGTCGTAAAGAACAAGGTCGCTCCGCCGTTTAAGGAAGCGGAATTCGACATGATATACGGCAAAGGCATATCCCGCATAGGCGAGGTCGTCGACCTTGCGACGGAGCTCGATATAATCCACAAGTCGGGCGCATGGTTCAGCTACAACGATATAAAGATAGGGCAGGGGCGTGAAAACACCAAGGAATTCCTGCTTTCACATCCCGAAATGCTCGCCGAAATAGAAGAGAAGATCTTTAAGCATAAGGACGAGGTGACGTCCGTCTCCAAGAACGCCAAAAAGGACGCAGAGCTTTCTGCGGCTGCGTCTGCGGCGGCTTCCTCGGCAGGCTCCAAGAGTTCCGACGTGGTAGTGGACGCCGACGAGGACTTCGAGGAGTTCACGCCGGTCTCGGAGAACTGAGCATATGGAATACAGGGTCGAGAGAGTCTCGGAGTATAAGGGCGAGACCTTGAGAATAGACTTTGATTGCAGAGAGCCGGTCTTTCTGAATTCCTCGGTCGTGTATGACTTAAGGATACAGCCCGGCAGAGTGATGACCGAGGAGGACATATCCGAGGCCGTCGATAAAAACTGCTACCGAAGAGCAAGGGAGCGCGCTCTGTATCTTTTGGACAACAGGGACTACGGCTATGCCGAGATGTTCAGAAAGCTTGAGCCTAATTATCCCGAGGAGATTTGCTACAGAGTGGTAAACGACCTTTCCGAACTCGGGCTTATAGACGACAGGAGATATGCCGAAAAGTGCGCCGAATATTTTATCGTGACAAAGCTCCGCGGAAAGTACCGTGCACGCGAGGAAATGAGGCGCAGAGGGATACCGAATGAACTTATCGACGAAGCGCTATCGGAATATGAGGACGGCGCTCAGGAGCGCTTAAAGGACCTCATCGCGAAAAAATATGCAAGGAAGCTTTCGGAGGAGGGCGGGGTTAAAAAGGTAAAGGCCGCCCTTGCAAGACAGGGGTTTTCCTATGACGAGATAAACGCCGCTCTGTCGTCAGACGAAGAATATTAAAATTGAATGGAGAGATAAAAATGCCGGCAAGGGTAGGCTTTGTGTCGTTGGGATGCCCCAAAAACCAGGTCGACTGCGAGCACATGATATATAATATCCGGGAGCAGGGCTTCGAGATAGTCGCGGACGCCGCTCTTTCGGACGTCGTCGTTATAAACACCTGCGGATTTATCGAGAGCGCCAAGCAGGAGGCGATCGATACCATCTTGGAATTCTGCACCTTAAAAAACGAGGGCAGGATAAAGGCGGTCATCGTCACCGGCTGTCTTGCCGAGAGATATTTTAAGGATATAAGACAGGACATTCCCGAGGTGGACGCGGTCGTGGGACTCGGCGCAAACGAAATGCTCGGCGAAATAATAAATAAAACGCTTTCGGGAGAGCCCGCCGATTTAAAGGGCGACAAGTATTCCCTTATAATCGATTCCCGCAGGATAGTCTCCACCGAAACTTTCGCGTATTTAAAGATAGCAGAGGGCTGCTCGAACTGCTGCACCTACTGCGCGATACCCTCTATCCGCGGTAAACTTCGGAGCCGAAAGATAGAGAGCATAGTCGCCGAGGCCAAGTGGCTTTCCAAGGTCGGCTTTAAGGAGATAATCTTGGTCGCACAGGACACCACCGTCTACGGCGAGGACATATACGGCGAGCCGAAGATATGCGAGCTGCTTAAAGAGCTGTGCAAAATCGACGGGATAAAGTGGATAAGAACTCTTTACAGCTATCCCGAGAGGATAACGGACGAGTTTATCGACCTTTTGGCAAATGAAGAAAAGCTTGTAAAGTATCTCGACATCCCGATACAGCATTCCGTCGACCGTGTGTTAAAGAGAATGAACCGCCGCTCATCCCATGATGAGATAGTTGATTTAGTGGGTAAACTTCGGCAGAAAGTCCCGGGGATAGTCCTGCGCACGACCCTTATTGCGGGCTTTCCGGGCGAGACCGAGGAGGAATTCGGGGCGCTCTGCGAGTTTGTCAACGAGATGAAATTCGACCGGCTCGGATGCTTTGCCTATTCTCAGGAGGAGGGCACCGCCGCCGCAAGACTTCCCGACCAGATACCCGAGGACGAGAAGCTAAGGCGCGCCGACGTCGTCATGGAGACCCAGGCCGTCATCAGCGATCGGCTGAACGAAAAGCGCGTCGGGGGACTTGAAGAGGTCGTCGTCGAGGGCTGGGACAGGTATGCCGAGTGCTATTACGGCAGAAGCTATGCCGAAGCCCCCGAGATAGACGGAAAGATCTTCTTCACGTCCTCGGAGGCATTGAAAATAGGGGAGTACGTCAAGGTGCGCATAACCGAGACGATGGACTACGATCTATTCGGGGAGGTCGAAAAATGAATCTTCCGAACAAGCTGACCCTTTTAAGGGTAATACTTATACCGTTTTTCGCGCTGTTTCTTTTGTGGCAGTTCACAAAATTCAACATCTTTATCGCCCTCGCCATCTTTGCGGCGGCGTCTCTCACCGATTTGTTTGACGGAAAGATAGCGAGGAAATACAACTTAGTCACCGACTTCGGGAAGTTTTTGGACCCGCTTGCCGACAAGGCTCTTGTCATGGCGGCGCTCGTCGGATTTATTGAGCTCGGATGGTGCGGCTCCGTCCCTGTTATGATAATACTTTTCAGGGAATTCATGGTCTCGGCTTTGCGGCTTGTCGTCAAATCGGGAAGCGGGGTCGTGGTTCCGGCCGGATGGCTTGGAAAGATAAAGACGTCGTTCACGATGGTCTCGCTTATTCTGGTCATGCTCCTTCGGGGCATAGAAGCCGTGGGCGTTGCGGTGCCGTATATTTATCGGATTTCGGCGGCGCTCATATGGATATCGGCCGTTCTGACGGCCGTTTCGGGGGCGCAGTATCTCAAAGCATACTGGAAAGTAATCGACCCGAGCAAGTAAAGGAGAGTTTATGCCTAAGAAAGAGAGAAAGCTGACAAAGGCCGAGGAAAAGAGAAAGGCCGTATTTGATGCTGTCGACCAAAAAATGCGGGAGGACGGCTATAAGAGGACGGACCTGACGGTAGGCGTTGTGCTTGCAAATATTCTGGCGATAGTCGTCATGCTGCCGTTTGTCATTATTTCCGTCGTCGTTTTCGGGATATTCGTCCCGTCCGGGGAGATGAACACGGATATAACGCTGCTTACTTACGTCGTCCTCTTGGTCGGGATAATAGTTTTGGCGGTTATCCACGAGGGGATACACGGTCTGACATGGGGAGCGTTTGCAAAAAATCACTATAAATCGATTGAATTCGGCGTCATCTGGAAAATGCTGACCCCGTATTGCGCATGTACCGAGGCTCTTAAAAGATGGCAGTATATTTTAGGCTCGGCAATGCCGACCGTCGTCTTGGGAATAGCGCTCACGGCCCTGGCGATAGTCCTTAAAAGCGCATTGGCAGAGCTTCTTGCCGTGGTGCTGATATTAGGCGGCGGCGGAGACTTAATAATCATCATAAAATCGCTCATGTATAAATCACAGGGCGGAGACGTTCTGTTTTACGACCACCCCTACGAATGCGGCGTGGTGGCCTTTGAAAAAATCGATAACTGACATGTCGGGAGGAATTTTCATGAAAAAATTTTTGGCAGTAATTCTTGTCGTCGCCATGGCGTTCAGCCTTGTGAGCTGCGGTTCTGACGATAGCGGAGCCGTGCACAATGACCCGAACGTCGAGACCGAGACCTACACCGTCGATACTCTGACCGAGGCGATGGGGATAGGCTGGAATTTAGGCAACGCGCTTGACGCACCCGAGGGCGAGACGTCCTGGCATCAGCCGGTCACGACAAAAGAGATGATAGACAAGATTCACGAGCTCGGCTTCAATACCGTAAGAGTGCCGACCTCTTGGGGGCTTCATACCTCGGGAGCGCCGGACTATGTCATCGACGAGGACTGGATGGACAGGGTCGAGGAGGTCGTCAACTACGCCCTCGACAACGATATGTTCGTGATACTCAATTCCCACCATGACAACGACTTCTACTATCCGTCAAAGGAGCATGAGGAGGAGAGTTTAAACTACATCGAGAAGATCTGGACCCAAATCGCCGAGCGCTTCAAGGACTATGACCAGCACCTTATCTTCCAGCCGATGAACGAGCCGAGGCTCGCCGGCACCAACTACGAGTGGTGGGTTGACTACAGCAAGAGGGAGTGTCTCGAAGCCCTCGACGTCATCAACGCCTGCAACCAGAAGTGCGTAGACGTTATAAGGGCCTCCGGCGGAAGAAACGCCGACAGATTTATTCTTGCGGCAGTATATGCGGGCTCTCCGAGCTACTGCCTCGACGAACCCTATAAGCTTCCCGACGACGCCGTTGATGGCAGGATGCTTATTTCCATCCATGCCTATACCCCCTATAATCTCGCCATGAACTCCGACCCGGCGTACCGCACTTTCGGAGAAGCCGAAAAGCGCGAGATAGACGACGTCCTGCAGAAGCACTATGACAAATACCGCAAAAACGGCGTCGGGGTCATCGTCGACGAGATGGGCATAATCAACAAGATAAACCCCTACGATCGCCAGGACTGGGCCGCATACTTCGTCGCCAAGGCCAAGAGCCTCGGGATGGTGTGCTGCTGGTGGGACAACGGAAACGTTGAGCCCGGAAACGAGTCCTACGGGCTGTTCGACCGCACCAACCTCGAGGTATTCGAGGACAGCCTCCCGCCCTATCAGGGCCTGATGGACGGCTACAAGACTCCGGTCGACAAGCTCAAATCCTCAAAACCCGAAGAATAAAAACCGAACCTGCTGCCGGCGCGGCCACCGGGCTTGCCGGGCTCCCAGCAGCCTTTCCGGCCGCCGCAAGCTTCTGCCGGCGAAGCCCCGATCCTCCCTGTCGGGAGGATCGGTCCGGCCCCCTCCGGGGGGGGCCGGACTGCCGCGCCGAAGGCGCGGCAGGGGGCTTCGCCCCCGCAGTCGCCCCGAGGGCCGCGCCCGCATGTTCACAAGCCGCCGTATCACGTTACCGCCAAGGAGGCAGAAAGCCATGGACAGAACGATGTCAAGAAAGTTGATCAAAGAAATGAAGCTCGGTTGGAATCTCGGAAACACCCTCGATTGCCCGCCGGGCGAGACAGGCTGGGGCAACCCCGTCACCACCCGGGACATGATCAAAAAAATCAAGGAGCTCGGCTTCAATACCGTAAGAGTGCCGGTTTCGTGGCACAGGCACATGGATCCCGGGCATATAATCTTCCCCGAATTCATGGACCGCGTCGCCGAGGTAGTCGGCTGGGTCCTCGACGAGGGAATGTACGCGATTTTAAACATCCACCACGACAACCACGAATTCCGGCCGACCGACGAGGGCGTTGAAAAAGGAAAAAATTACCTCTCTACAGTCTGGAAACAGGTCTCCGAGAGGTTTGAAAGCGCGCCCGAAAGGCTTATTTTCGAGGGAATGAACGAGCCGAGATTGATAAGAGATCCCCATGAGTGGCATCTTGACATGAAAGATGAGACATGCCGAAAGGCCGCCGAGCACATAAATACTTTTAATCAGGTTTTTGTGGACATTGTTCGCGCTTCCGGCGGAAATAACGCTTCGAGGCTTCTGATGGTCCCGTCTTATGCCGCAGGCCCGGCTCACGCTTTTATGCCCGAGTTCCGTCTCCCGGGAGACCCCGCCGACCGCCTTATCGTCTCCATCCACGTCTACGACCCGCAGGGGCTGGCGCTTTTGCCCGACCCCGATAATACCGAATTCAACGAGCACGGCAAAAAGGTCCTTGATTTTATTTTCGGCGGCGCGTACGAGAAATTCGTCTCGAAAGACGTCCCGGTCATTATCGGCGAGATGGGAATAGTTGACAAGCAGAACCCCGACGACCGCTACCGTTGGTGTAAATATTTTGTCAGAAATGCCCTTGAAAAGGAAATTTTGTCGGTGTGGTGGGACAACGGCGGCAGGGATTTCAAGCTCCTTGACCGAAGAAACCTGAGCGTTTACAAGGACGCCGAACCCGTCCTCACCGGCCTCTTAGAGGGTTTGAAAGGGTAAAATAATCGTAAAAATAAAGTGCCGCCTGAAAAGACGGCATTTTTATGCATAAATTCTGATTTCTGACCTCTGTTTTCTGACATCTGATTTGACGGCGGCGAAGCCGGCGGCAGGTCGGCCGTCAGGCCGACCCGGGCTCCGCATACGCAGGAGGTTGGGTTTTATATGCCGCCGGTCTTGTTTTGGAGCTGCAAGGCATGACGAGCTCCCACGCTTGTTGCAGGACGATTCTGTCTTCTGACTTCTGACCTCTGATTTCTTGGCGCGAAGCGCCTTGACATTTTCCCGAAAAAGTGCTAAAATATATCGACGGCCACGGCGGGAGTCCGATGAATTCGGCCTGCGGAGAGGCGTAGATTTTTAAAAATTTTGCCGGATTTTCTTTGAATTTCTCTGAAAATCTTTAAAATTCTCAAATTTTTGTCTTTTTGGGCTTGCGAAGCCGTTTTGCAAAACCATGCCATGCCGGCGAAATTTTTTAAAACACAGAATCTGTCAATATCCCCGCCCGGGATTTTTGACCCCTTTAACACTATACACGGCGAAATGAGCGCTTTTTTCCTAAATATTGCGCTGTTTCGCTTTTTGCGCCATATGACTAAAATCTCATGAAATATCAGTTGACAAATTGTAGGCTTTGTGATACAATATTATAGAATAGATAGTGTGTCGGGATATGCCCGTTTTCGGCTTTAACGTAAAACAGGTCTTTAGCGGCCCTTTCATCACGCATTGAAAATCTTTTTCGGAGGTCACGCAAATGGCATATATGCGTCTCGGCGATCTTCTCAAGGCCGCCGGTTTAATAGATGATGCGCAGCTGCAAAAAGCGCTCGAAATACAGAAGCAGTCTAAGCAGCGCCTCGGCACCGTGCTCATAGACAGCGGTATCATCACCGAACAGGATTTCATCGACGCGATGAGCCAGCAGCTCGGCATTAAATACGTCGACCTCACTAAAGAGCACATTCCGACCGAGATGGCGAGAATTCTGCCGAAAAACATCGCCAAGAAGCACAGCGTAGTGCCGCTTCGCCTCAACAAGGACGAGCTTGTCCTTGCGATGGTCGATCCGATGAACTTCGTTGCCATCGACGAAGTAAGAACGGCCACGAGAAAGAGAGTCTCCCCGAGAATAGCCCAGTCTGCGGCGGTCGATAAGGCGATAGCCACCCTCTACGGAAACGAGGGCGCCGCAAGAGCCATCGAGGAGATGAGAAACGAGGGCGGCGGAGCTGCCGCCAACGTCCAGGTCTCGGAGGCCCAGGAGATAGTCGACGAGTCGATAACCGCTCCTACCGTAAGGCTTGTAAACTCGATAATCGAGCGCGCCGTCACCGAGCGCGCCTCGGATATACATATGGAGCCCCGTGAGAAAGAAATGGTCGTCAGAATGCGTATCGACGGCGTTTTGAGGCAGATATTAACGGTCCCGAAGGACCTCATGGGCTCGGTCATTTCAAGAATCAAAGTCATGTCAAACCTCGACCTTACCGAAAGGCGCGCCCCACAGGACGGCCGTGCGAACGTTCGGGTCAAGGGCGTCGAGATAGACCTTCGTGTATCGACCCTGCCGACGATTTACGGCGAGAAGATAACGATACGTCTTTTGAATAAGAGCGCGCAGCTTTTAAAGGCCGACAGCCTTGGACTGTTCGGCGAGAACCTGAAAAAATTCAATCTTCTCATGGAGAACTCCGACGGCATGGTGCTGATAGTCGGTCCTACCGGTTCCGGTAAGTCTTCTACGATGTATACGATGATAAACACCTTGAACGTCGAGGAAGTCAACCTCGTCACGCTCGAGGACCCGGTCGAGTACAACATCGACGGCGTGAACCAGGTGCAGATAAACGACAAGGTCGGCATGACCTTTGCAAACGGTCTGCGTTCGATTTTACGTCAGGACCCGGACATCATAGCCGTGGGCGAGATACGCGACGGCGAGACCGCAGAGATCGCCTTAAGAGCCGCTATCACCGGACACTACGTCCTTTCTACGATACATACAAACTCCGCTATATCGATGCTCGACAGACTTTTAGACATCGGCTGCGAGCCCTATCTTATAGCCGAAGCCGTCAAGGGAGTCATCTCCCAGAGGTTGGTAAGGCGTATCTGCCCCGACTGCAAGACGGAATATATAGCCGACGAGGACGAGGTCGAGCGCATGGGTCTGCCGAGAGGCGCCGAAAACGTCAGGGTCTACAAGGGCAAGGGCTGTCCGAACTGCTACCACACCGGCTATCGCGGCCGTATCGCGGTCTTTGAGATAATTTTGTTCTCGAAGCAGTCTAAGCGCATGATAGCCGACAACATGCCGAGAGCCGAGCTTATGGAGTGCATCAAAAAAGAGGGCAACTACCGCTCGCTTCAGGAAAACGCCAGAGAGCTCGTCGAGGCGGGCATCACGACCGTATCCGAGATGACAAGGATATTAAACGCGACTGATCAATAATATACTTTAAGGAGAGGCACATGGTCGACTTAACAACCGTTATACAGCAGGCCAAGGCAAGAAGAGGCTCCGATATACATATAGTAAACGGACTGCCGATAAGAATAAGAGTAGACGGCGATTTGCAGGATTTTGACGATTTGGTCATGACCGACAACGAGTGCGAAGCCTACGCTCGTGAAATGGCCGGCGCCGAATACAAAAAAATCGAAAAGACCGGAGAATTGGACCTCGCCATCACCTTTGCCGGCGGGATAAGATGCCGTATAAATTTATTCAGGCAGCGCGGCTCGATTTCCGCAGCAATAAGAATACTCTCCGAGAGGATACCTAATCTTGACGATCTGGGACTTCCTCCGGCGGTGCAGAAATTCCCGGGACTCAACCGAGGCATCGTCCTTGTCACCGGCGAGACCGGCTCGGGCAAATCCACCACGCTTGCCGCCCTTTTGGACAGAATAAATCACACATATCCTAACCATATAGTCACGCTCGAGGACCCGATAGAATACATCTACACGCCCGACAAATGCACGATAAATCAGCGCGAAATAGGCGCCGACACCGAAAGCTACGAGACGGGCCTGCGGGCAATTCTCCGCGAGGATCCGGACGTCATACTCATCGGCGAGATGAGAGACCTAAACACCATCGAGACGGCCCTTACCGCCGCCGAAACGGGACACCTTGTCTTTGCGACGCTACATACAAACTCCGCCGCCGAATCGGTGGACAGAGTCGTGGACGTATTCCCCGAGGGCCGGCAGAGGCAGATAAGACTTCAGCTTTCCACCACTTTGATGGCTGTTCTTTCCCAGCAGCTCCTGCCGAGAAGAACAGGCGGGAGAGTCTGCGCGGCGGAACTGATGATGGTGACGCCGGCTATAAGAAACCTGATACGCGAGGGCAAGACTCCTCAGATAGTCTCGGCAATATCCACCTCCGCGGCCGAGGGCTCCATCACGATGGACAACGCCCTGATACAGCTTTACAAACAAAAAATAATCTCGGCGGACGTCGCAAAAGCCGCCTCAAGAGACTACGAATACGTCAGAAAGAATACAATGTACTGATGACCGATTTCCCGGCGAGGGAGTGAGAAGATGACAACATTCAAATATAAAGCGAGAACCGCCGACGGCGTGGCTGTTTCGGGAGTCGTCGAGGCATACAGCGAATTCGACGCGGTCGAGCAGATTAAACGCACCTGCCCTATCGTAGAGAAGATATCCGAGGTCAAGACTTCGGAAAAGCAGCATATCGACATCAACGAGCCGCTCTGGGTCGCGGATAAAACCCTCTCGGTCACGGCTTCCCAGTTTTCCATCATGCTCCGTGCCGGAATCCCTATCGGCAGGGTCGTGGAGCTTATAGCCGCACAGTCCTCCGACAAGCTGATGAAAAGGATTCTGACCCAGTGCTCCGAGGACGTCAACGCCGGCTACAGCTTGGCTCACAGCCTCCAGAAAAACGGCAAAAAAATCCCCGTGGCGTTCATCGAGACCGTCAGGGCGGGCGAGGAGTCCGGTACCCTTGAGACATGCTTCGACAGGCTCACCGTCTACTACGAAAAGGCCCATAAGGTCAAGCAAAAGGTCCGCTCCGCTCTTACATACCCGATATTCCTCATACTTCTTGCCGTCGTAGTTATAGGCATAGTCATGGTAAAGTTAGTGCCCACTATGCTCGAGCTGTTCGGCAACATGGGTCAGGACCTGCCCCTGCCGACAAGAATACTCATGGCCGTGTCCGATTTCTTCGTAAACTACTGGCCGTTCCTCTTGGTCGGTCTGATGATAATCATCATCGCCTACAAGCTCTACGCCAAGACCCCGGGCGGGGAGATGAACCTTGCCAAATTAAAACTCAAGATCCCCATCATCGGCAAAATCGGCATAATGAACGGCGCTTCCCAGTTCTCAAACACCCTCTCGACGCTCCTTACCGCGGGTTTACCCATGGCGAGGGTACTGTCCATCACTTCAAAGGTCATGGATAACAAGGCCATCGGCGAGAGCGTCGAAAAACTCGTCGTCGAGATCGAATCCGGAAAGGGCCTCGGCGACGTCATCAAGCAAAACGAATACCTGCCCGACATGTGCAAGGAAATGACCGCGGTCGGCGAAGAATCCGGCTCGCTTGAGGAGACCATGGGCACCATAGGCACATATTACGACGAGGAAGCCATGCAGGCCTCGTCCAAGGCTCTTGCGATGTTGGAGCCGATAATGACGGTCGGCCTCGGCCTTTTCATCGGCTTTATCGTCATCGCTATCTACATGCCGATGTTCCAGATGTACGGAGGTATCGGATGAAAAACTCAAAAAAAGGCTTCACCCGGTTCGAGCTTGTTTCCGTCATAATCATGATACTCATCGTCGTGGCGATTTCCATCCCCGTGGCGCTTCACTTCGTCGAGACCCAGCGCCGCTCGATGGATAGGCAGCGCGCCGACCGTGCCGAAGAGGTTGCCTATGCCGAATACGCCCTTGCGCATATGTTCAAGGACGGCGAAGTGATGTATATGTTCACCGGCGACACCGAGGTTTTAAGCATTTTGCGGCACGCCCCCTATCCCGGCGGCGACTATTCCGCTATAGAATTCCCGAGGGCCGATAAATACTCGGACGGCGCGGCCAAGGGTTCGGGACTCGCTATAGATTCGCGCTCCAAAAAGCTTGAGGGCGAGGAGCTTATTATCGTCCTCGGCTCGAACGGCGAGGTGCTGTATGACAGCTGGAAGGAAAAGTTAGCCGCGCGTTATTAAAAACAGCTCTATCTTCTATCTTCTAATCATCTATCTTCTAATGTGGGTATCAAAGCTCCTGCAACCCGGAGCATGATATAAATACATTTTACTTTCCCCTAAAGGAGGACATGACTATGTCAAAAATTAACAAACGGGGGGGGTTCACTCTTGCTGAACTCCTGATCGTAATAGCTATTATCGCTATTCTGATCGCTATCGCAATTCCTGCA
>CANQNF010000015.1 GCA_947625125.1 uncultured Clostridia bacterium | reverse complement strand
CGCAGCTCCGACAGGAGCTGCGAACCTTTAATCATCTAACCATGAATTATTATAATGTGGGCGATTTAGACACTCCCCCCTCCTGGGAGTGTCCAAACCGCCCGCATTATAAAAATTATTTGCAGGATGACTTGCCGTAACTAAACGCTTTTCGCTTCTACCTTTTCATTTAAATGTGGCCGTTTTGTCCACTCCCCCCTCCCTCCCCATCTTGACAAACCTTTTATATTGTGCTATACTTGTTATGTGTATAACTGTACCTTGGAAAAGCTGTGCTTTTTCGGTATAAATACTTCTTTATACACGGAAAGGTTTGATCCCTTTTTTATGGACATATTTATAATAGTCATACTTATTCTCCTGTCCGCTGTTTTCTCGGCGTCGGAGACCGCGCTTTCTTCCGTAAACAAGGTGCGGCTTCGCAGCTATGCCGAAGAGGGAAACAAGCGCGCTAAAATGGCTATTAAGATCACGGATAACTTCGACAAAACACTCACGACTATTTTGATCGGAAACAATATAGTGAACCTTGCGGCGACCACCGTGGCGACCGTCTGGATAAGTTTGCATTTCGGCGCAGCGTATGTTCCGATCTCGACTGCCGTAATGACGGTGCTGATAATTATTTTCGGGGAGATAATCCCAAAAAACATGGCGAGCGAGTTTTCTGAAGGCTTCTCGATGTTCATTTCCTACCCGCTTTACGGCATGCTCGTAATTCTCACTCCTGTGGTGTGGCTGCTGATAAAGCTTAAAAATCTTGTCATAAAGCTCTGCGGAGGCTCTAACGACCAACCGTCCATGACAGAAGAAGAGCTTAAATATATCATCGACGAGATCGAGGACGAGGGCGTTTTAGACGAAAACGAGAGCGATTTGGTAAAATCCGCGCTTGAATTTTCCGACATAACAATAAGCGAAATACTTATCCCGAGGGTCAATATTTCGGCAGTCGAGATAGAGCAGTCCCCCGACGAGATCAAGGACGCTTTTATCACGTCGCATTTTTCGAGACTGCCTGTGTATGAAAAAACGATAGATTCGATAGTCGGCATTATACATGAAAAGAATTTCTTTGACATGTACCTGAACGGCCGGCGTGATATCAAAGAGATAATCCAGAAGCCGCTGTATATATTTGAACTCACGCCCATTTCCGAGCTTATGCAGCAGATGCAGAGGGCCAAAACGCACATGGCGGTCGTCGTCGACCAGTACGGAGGCACCCAGGGCATCGTGACGATGGAGGATATCATCGAGGAGCTCGTCGGCGAGATATACGACGAGACCGACGAGGAGGACACCTCGTTTGTGAAGATAAGCGACGACGAATATGAGGTCGACGCGGGGCTGTCGATAAGGGATTTCCTTGACAGGATAGAGCTCGACCCCGACGCGATAGAGACCGACTGTAATTCGATAGGCGGTCTTGTGATGGAGAACTCCGACCATATCCCCGAGCCCGGGGAGGAATGCGACTGCGGGCGGTTCCACTTCAAGGTGGTATCCGTCGACGAGCAGCGCATCCAGCGGGTAAGGATCACGGTCTCGCCCGAGCCGAGCGAGGACGGCTCCGAGGACGAGGAAAAGGAAGAGGACCAGAAGTAAAATATACGAAAAAATATGCAAAAACCCGGCCGCCGGTATCTCGCCTACGGCCGGGTTGTGTTTAAACAGTGCGGCTCACTTTTTCCCGAAAAGATCTTTCAGGCCGCTGAGCTTGTCGCCTATATCGTCGACCGTCATCTTAGCCTTGATGCCGTCGACGACTTTTTTAAGCTGGTCGTCGGGCAGGTCGACCCCGGTCAGCTTCTCCACGGTTTTGATGGGGTCCTTTTTGAACTCCTCCATCAGTCCCTCGTCCGACTGAATTTTCTTGACGGTTTCTTCGACTTGTTTTTTGATTTCAGAAATGTCCATAGTAAGACCTCCGGATTAAATTTTATAGAGAAATTATACTCCTTTTTGAGGGGTATGTCAAGTTTTTGAGAAAAGGGGGAGGGGACGCATCAAGAAAACAGAAGTCAGATGTCAGATGTCAGAGTTTTATGGGGTCTTATGCTGCGAAATGTTCAAATAGCGGAATAGTACGGGCATAGCGGCATATCCATAGGTAACATTTTAAACATAAAAAATCCGTACCCGAGGGTGTTCGGATACGGACTATTTGGTGGCTCAAATCGAACCCTATGCGAACATTTTCCTCGCCCTCGATACAATCATCAAAAGCGTCTAAATCCATGTCCGCGTAACTTTCTTCATCGCCGCTGAAAGCGGAAAGGTCAAGGAACAGTCTGACTTTATCATCGTAGATGTATGCTTTACGCAGAAACAGTTCAAATATTTGCTGCTGATATTGCTTGTCATCAATCTCGCCTTTTTGCAGCACGCTGAACCATTCAGCAATCTGCTCGCGTGTGTAGTTCTTTGTGCTTAGAATTTTAAGGCTGACTATCTTTTCTTCAAGCTTAGCGTTTTCGCTCTCCAGCTCCATAAGTCTATCTTTGGTGGTCGGCGTGACTACGCCCGCTTCCATCGCGTTGAGAAGATTCTTGATTGATTTCTTTACTTCTTCCTGCCTGCTCTGCGCCATTTCCAACTCCGGCATTCTATGATAGCGGTCCTGGCACGCAAGGAGAAATTCTATTATTCCGTTCTGAATTTCCGAATTGTTCAACTGTTCTTTTATAAATTGAGCAATAGCTAATTCAATCTGTTCTTTGCGAACCGGCTTTTTCTTGCAAGCGGCTGCTCCGTTCAACCGTTTGTTTGAGCAGGCATAATAATAATGATTCTCTCCCGACTTTGAACGTCCACTCATTCCTGTCATTGGCTTTTTGCAGTACCCGCAGTATAGCTTCCCTGTCAAAAGATAGGTGGCTTCTGAACGATGTCTGCCTCTTGGATTCTTTTTCATTGTCAACACCTTCTGCACTTTGTCGAAAAGTTCGTCACTTATGATTCTCGGTATGCCGTTTTCGATTCGGGTATCTCCATATATGTATATCCCTTTGTACCGCTCGTTGTGGAGCAGGCTGTTAAATCCGCTCTTTGTCCACGGCTTCCCTCTGGACGTGAGGATTCCTCGATCGTTGAGGTCGGTGTAGATGTCCACCATCGGCTCGCTGTTGGAAACGCGAATAAAAATCTCGCGGACAATCTCATCTTTCGGAACGTCTAAAGCATAATGCAATGAAGAATCAGCCTTGTACCCGAACGGGAGCTGCCCGTTTGTGACCATACAATTTTCGGCGTTGTATTGCAATCCCCTTGTGATGTTTTCTGCCATGCTCTCCGAGTAGAACTGATTGACGTTCATCATGTTCCGCTTTGCAAAACGTCCTGCGGCAGTATCATCGAAGTTTTCCTCAACATATACGCAAAAGATCCCCAGACTATTCAAGCGGGCCTCGTTCTGCATAGCTTGAAGCATATTCCTGCCGAGGCGGTCAGACTTCCAAGCGATTACGCACTGGAACCTGCCATGCTCGGCGTCTTTCATCATACGCTGAAATTCTCGGCGGTCGTCGTTTCTGCCTGTTGTGGCGCGATCGGCATACGTTTCAATAATGGTAATGCCGTTTGCCCTGGCATAAGCCTGCGACGCTGCCATCTGCTGCTCTATACTTGCATCGCGCTGACTGTGCGAACTGTATCGGCAGTAGTTTACGCCTATTATATTGTCCTGCCCTCGAACGGGTTTCTTTGTTTTCATAGACGCTCCTTGTTATTCAGCTTCTTCGGTGAATAGCTTTTTAAATTCCTCAAACGAAAAAGTCATTACATTTTTACTTTTGGCTTCCGCTACTCGCGCGGTTTCTTTTCCATCAGCAACAACGATGGCAGTAACGCCCTGAAACGATGAGCTCGCAGCAAAGGAGCCGAAATGACTATTTATGTATTTTTTGACCTCCTCCTGCCCTCGCCCCATTATCATAAATCTCAGTCCGTAAAGTATAGCGTCTTCGCAGAAGCTCGGCAGGTTATCGTGCTCATCATACCGTGTCTTGTCATTGCTTATCAAGTCATTAGCCAAGAAATACATGTGCTTGCAGGGCAATGCACGTTCCCGAAAATCGGGGCAACTGCAACCGTGCTTGCTCACAAGGTAATAGTTATGTTTGCTTCGGATCTTTGCATATTCCGAAACGGGATTGTATTGGACTACGGACAGGCCTTCTGAATATTTTAAGGCTCGTTCTATTCTGCTGCGCTGTCCCGAAGCATGATGAACGGACTTGTCCCACTCGTCCCAACCGTTGTCTTCAAATAGCATTTCTGCCTCATCGTATAGCCATTCAATTTCCGCAGACCGGTTATTCTGATCCGGTTTGGATTCCTGATTGGCAAGCTCCTGGGTGCTGATCTCATCTGGGACATCGCTTTTTGAGCCAAAATATAATAAGACTATCATTACAACAACTACGCCAATGATTATCAGCAAACCGCCCATAGCTCACAATCCTTTCTATTATACACTTTTTTCGTGTCGAAAAAAGTCAAAAGTAATATAATATCAAAATGCAGACAAGCCTCACCGAATCTGATATACTTGAAGCAACAAGATTAAAGTGGTCTAATAGCCCTTGCAGACCGCTGCAATACAACGAAGGGAGAACGCGCTATGAGTAAAGATGAAATGAAGCTTGTCGTCGAACTGCTTTCAAGAATATCCGAAGAGGATAAAGAAAAATTCATCACTTATCTGACTGCTCTGCGAGATAGCGAAGATAGCGGATCGCTTCCGCTTTCTTGCTGTCGCTCAGAGACATCAGCAGCTCAATGATTATTTTATCATTGGCAGACAATTTTACTTCCTGCCCGTCGCCCTTCTTGGCGGCGGGTTCTTCATCATCGAATAAAAGCTCCGTAGGATTCATGTGCAGCACTTTCGCGAGTAGAGCGATTTTGTCACGGCGCATGTTAGAAATATACCCACTCTCCCATTTTAGTACAGTGCTTTTGCCAACGCCTACTGCGGTGCCAACCTCTTCAAGGGTTAGTCCGAGCTCTTTTCTGCGGTTTTGAATAATCTTTCCAATATCCATAAACTCATTTCTCCTTCAAGACGTATTATATCATATTAGTTTCAAAAAAGCAACTGTTTTATAAAAAATTTTCAAAAAAGTTTCCAAAAGGGGTTGACAAGTATTTTTTGCTGTGGTATTATAAAAGTGTCCTAAAGGAAACTAAAGAAAGAAGGTGAATATATGGACAGCGTGGAGCTAACGGTTGAACTCATGCGAAATGGACTAAGCATACCCGAAGCGGCAAATCGCATTGGCATTGGCAAAAAAGCATTTTACAGCAAAATGAAGGGCGAGAGCCAGTTTAAGCTCTGTGAGATTCAGAAGTTAAAGACGCTACTGAATTTATCCACGGAACGAATAGGCGAAATATTTTTTGCCGATGAAGTTTCTTAAAGGAAACATTAAGAAAGGAGTCAGCAAGGAGGTGAAAGAATGATGGGCATTACAGACGCTGCGGATACGCTCGAGCACTTTGGCTGTGGTAATACGCACGATGGAACAGAAACGCACATTTTGTCAAAGAAATCTCTTGGAAAACTCGGCAGGCTGTTGGAAATGGACTTTGCAAAAAGAAAAGGCAGAGCCGTTATTCATTACGATTCCGCCTATCCATTTATGGTTTTGGAAGAAATCTTTACGGATTCATCAGATTTGTCCCCGTAATGTCTTTATATGTCACGTTGTCAAAATCCCTGATGACTTCCGAAACGTCGATGTTTGTATCAAAAAACGCTCTTATAGAACCAATCCTATTAGTGCTTGGATCAAGAATTACATCTGTAAGAAACGTTAACATTTGCAGCCGACCATAGAACCTCTCTATATCTTCTGGCTGCATTGAAGAAACATCGAACTTAATCACCCTATTCACTGCGTTCACCCCCTCTCGTGATATTTCGGCTTGGCAGAGCCGACAGCTACATTATATCACGGTGGGCAGTGAGAAGACAAGTAAAAGTGAGAGAAAGGAGCCAACAATGCAGAAGCCGGAAGTAACCGTAGCCGAAATATCCGGGTTTAAGGTTATAGGCTACGGAAAGCCAGATTTATCAAAGGTTCCGCAAGAGAAGCTCGACAGATTCGCAGCCTTTTGCATGGACAGCCTTGATAGATATTTTGCCAACAAGGAAGAGGTGATGAAAAAAGCCAACGAGAAATGAAGTACACAATCAAAACGAAAGGAGCAAACAAATGAAACCAATCACAGATGAAGAAGTCGAGCGAGAAATCGAACGGCTCCGTCTGCACCCCGATGTGCAGCTCGCGAGGCTTGAGCTTCGACTCAAGTACAAGCGCAGGCAACGCCTATATGCGTTGAGAAATCTGGCAAAACGCGGCGAGGAACTACGCAAGCAGGGCTACACTTATGAAACCCTATGCGAACAGCTAACCGCCAAAGAAAACGAAGAGGAAGGTGCAGACGAATGAAACAAGGCAAAACCCTAAACGAGCTTGCCGCTGAGCTCGACAGACAGCGGAACGCAAAGAAAGACTATCTCGTTCAGACGGACGCTATTGAGATGGTCGAGCGGGATAATGGCGGGGTATCCGTAATGGTAGACGGATTGGGTAACTTCGGAATCAACGACGTCGCCCATTCGCAGCTCGGTACATATCTCGGAATCCCTGCCGCGTATTACGAAAGAATGAGGAGCTTCAGTCCGTCGCTTCTCGCACACAATGTTAATCACTGGCTGGCAAATGCCGCCGAACCCGAACGCAGAATGCTCCGTACAATGGACGGCAGCGTTAGAGCGTTCCTGTCCGACAAGTACCGTCGCATTGACAATTACGAGGTTGCAGACACCGTTCTCCCGCTTTTGCTCAAAGTTCCTGATCTGGAAGTCAAGAGCTGCGAGATCACCGAGAGCAGAATGTATATCAAGGCGGTCACGCCTCGGATTCAGGGCGAAGTTTCTGTCGGAGATGTTGTCCAGAGCGGAATCGTTATCTCAAACAGCGAGGTCGGACTTGGAAGTGTTGCCGTAAGTCCGCTCATCTTCCGCCTCGTATGCACCAACGGAATGATCGCGCAGGAGAGCCTGAGAAAGATTCATAGCGGCAGAGGACTTTCTGCCGACGGGTATAACATTTACCGCGATGAAACTATCGAAGCAGACGACAAGGCTTTTCTGATGAAAGTCGAGGACACCGTCAACGCTGCTCTGGACGGCAGAACTTTTGAAAGAATCCTCGGTGAAATGCGGCAGTCTAAGGAGCGCAAAATCGGCGGTGCCGAAGTTCCGAAAGTTGTTGAGCTGACTTCCAAGCGGCTTGGCATTACCCAGAGTGAGAGCAGCGGAATTCTCGGCCATCTTATTGAGGGCGGAGATTTAAGCCAGTACGGATTGGCAAACGCCGTCACAAGGTATTCTCAAGACGTTCAGAATTATGACCGTGCAACTGAGCTTGAGGCAGTCGGCTACCGCATCATTACAATGGCGCCGGCACTCTGGAACAGTATCAATGCCGCCGCAAGAGAATAGCCGAAAACGGCGCAAAAAAATATGGACTATGTTCTGCAAAACATAGCCCAAATCACAGGAAAATTTGTGGATAAAAAAATTATATCACAGACAAAAGTCTATGACAAGTAAGAAAGGATAATCAAAATGATAATTCAACCCAACGAAATGAACTTCTCCAAAAGCAGATTCTCAATGATAATCTACGGCTCTCCCGGAATCGGGAAAACTACCCTCGCCCTTTCCGCACCGTCTCCCCTGCTTCTCGACTTCGACAAGGGCGTTGAGCGTGTCCGCGCTATACACAGGAAGCCTACAAGCCGTTGCTCGACTTATGAAGAAGTCCTCAAGGACCTTGCTTCCCCCGAAGTTGCAGACTTTGAAACAATCGTCATCGACACTGGCGGAAGCCTCATTACCCTGCTCAAAGATTGGGCAATGAGAGTCAAGGGAGCGGTTCAGAAGAACGGCGAGTTTAACTCACTCAAAGGCTTCGGCTACATCAAGACCGAATTTCAGAGCCTCACCGACTACATCAAGACTAAGCTCGACAAGAACGTAATCTATGTGTTCCACTCCGAGGAAACAAAGGACAAGGACGGCAACCCGCAGCAGCGTCTTTTATGCGAGGGTGCTGCGAAGAATCTCGTCTGGCAGCCTTGCGACTTTGGCGGCTATTTGCAGATGATAGGAGATCAGCGCGTTATCTGCTTCACGCCTGAGCAGGAGTTCTTCGCAAAAGGAAGCCACGGCATAAGCGGCAGAATGGTAGTCCCCACGCTGGATGATAATGCTCCGAATGATTTCATCACAAAGCTATTCGACATCGCGAGGAAAAACATTCAGGCTGACGCCAACGCAAATAAGAAAATCCACGACCAGTATGACAGGGTGATGGGTACCGTCAACGACATAGTTGAAGCTATTACCAACGCCGAGGAAGCGACGGAAGCGGCTGATGAGCTCCAGAAACTTGACCACGTCCTTACTTCCAAAAAGGAAGCAAGCGCCCTGCTTACGCAGAAAGCTGCGTCGCTCTCGTTGAGGTGGGATAAGGACGCTAAGAAGTACGTCAGCACCGTGGAAACCGAAAAAGCCGAAGCAGAAAAACCCAAGTCCAAAAAGGAGAAGAAGTAATGGCTCAGTATCTCATTACCCAGTCGCTTCTTTCCGCATGGAATTATATGTTTGACTGCTTTGAGGGCGGCGAAGATGAGGCTCGTGAGAGCTTCATCAAGGCCCTCAACCGTGAGAAATCCGAACCGACAGAAGCAATGCAGAACGGCATTGACTTTGAAAATGAAGTCTACGCCGTAGCTCATAATCGTCCGCGAAATGAGCACCCAAAGTGGGAGAACGGCATTCAGAAAGTCGCTGCAATCATCAAGTACGCGCCGAATCAGGTCAAGGTATCTCGACCCGCTATAATCAAAGGCTACAACATTCTGATATACGGCATTCTCGACGCGCTGAAAGCAGGAACGATTTATGACGTCAAATTTTCCAACAAAAGCCTTGGCAGCTTCGACGCGGCAGGAAAGTATCTTAACAGTCCTCAGCACCCTGCGTATCTTTACGCAGTGCCGGAAGCGGAGCGATTCACATACCTGCTCTCAGACGGTGAGGATTTATACACCGAAACATACACGCGGGAGAACATCACGCCGATAGAAGAAACTATTGCCGATTTCCTCACATGGCTCATAAGCAACGACCTTATTGAAGTCTACAAGGAAAAGTGGCAGGCATTTGAAAGGAGCTAATATGGCAGAACTGAACGAAACCGCAGTCACTGAAAACAAGATGGACTGGGTCGATGACGGAATCCCTGAATTGCAGGAGAATCCTGCCGAAAATGAAGTTGTCGAGCTTGTGCAGCCTCGTGTCAAGGTAGACATCGAGAGGTACGATGAACTGATCCGCAAAGAAGCTCAGCTTGAAGCGCTTATAGCGATAGCTTTTAGATCTGCTCAGCTGAACAAGGAAAATATAGCCATAGGCTTTGACGTTTTTGAATGTATCATCGGAAAAAAGATTAGGTCGGAAAAGGAGAATGTAAAAAATGAATAGCGTTAATCTTCTCGGACGAATCGCCAATGACACCGAAGTCAGAGTTACACCGAGCGGCATATCTGTCCTTACGTTCCGACTTGCCGTTGACCGCCCGCCGTCGAAAGACGGCGAGCGGGAAGTCGACTTCATAACGTGTGTTGCGTGGCGACAGACAGCCGAATTCATCAACAAGTATTTCATCAAGGGGAGCATGATTGGCATAAGCGGCAAGCTCCGCACTCGCCAGTATGAGGATTCCCGATACAGCGACGTTACGCACTATGCTACCGAGGTATATGTGGACAGCGCATATTTTACAGGTCAAAGGGCAGCGCAGTCAGCGCAGAGCGAACAGACGTATGCTGAACGAAACAGTTCTAAGCAGTCTGGTTACAACCCACCCGCTCCCCCGAAACGCCAGGAATCCAAACCTGCTTCGCCTGAGCCTGCAATCGGAACCCTTGATGACTTTGAGGAGATTATCTCGGACGGTAACGTTCCATTCTAAGGCGGTGATGAAATGGCAGATGTTAAGTGGATAAAAATTGTCACGGACATCTTCGACGATGAAAAGATACTGATGATTGAATCCATGCCGGACGCGGACTCGATTATTGTCATTTGGTTCAAGCTGCTCTGTCTTGCGGGCAAGCAAAACAACGGCGGGGTGATAATGCTGAACGACCGCATTCCCTATACGGAAGAAATGCTTTCAAAGGTTTTCCGCCGCCCGCTCAACACGGTACGGCTCGCCCTCGAGCTTTTTAAGAATTATGGAATGATTGAGATAATCGACGACGTAATCACTATTCCGAACTGGTCGAAGCATCAGTCACTGGACGCTCTTGAAAATAAGCGAGAACGCGACAGAAT
Organism: uncultured Clostridia bacterium; assembly: GCA_947625125.1. Classification (GTDB taxonomy): domain Bacteria; phylum Bacillota; class Clostridia; order Oscillospirales; family Ruminococcaceae; genus Faeciplasma. The sequence continues at coordinate 58,151 of CANQNF010000015.1, read as the reverse complement.
GAGAAAAGCAATGAAGCGAAACGCTCAGAAAGCGCTTGTCGAGCAAACTTTGTCCGCGGAATGTCCGCGGACAGTCGCCCGACAGTCGTTGGACAGTCGCCCGACAGTCGATGGAAAGTCGCTGGACGTCGCCCCCATAGAAAGAGAAGAAGAAAGAGATATAGATATAGATACTTCTTCTAAAGAAGAAGTAGTAGGCGGCAAAATGCCGTCCGACCCGACATTTATCTCCATTATCCTCAACAACGGTTCCTACTACGATGTGCCGATGAGCAAGGTCGAAAGGTGGAAAGAGCTTTATCCCGCAGTCGACGTTGAGCAGGAGCTAAGAAAGATGGCAGGTTGGTCGGAGGAAAATCAGAAAAAGCGTAAGACGCGCACAGGCGTCGGAGCTTTCATTAACAACTGGCTCGCAAGGGAGCAGGACAAAGGTGGTAAGGGAACAAGCTACGATAATAGTCAGAAGTCCTCAAACTACTTTATGGACTATCTCAGAGAGGGGCAGACCTATGACAACAACGGAAACGGCTAAGATACTTACGATTCTGAAAGCTGCCTATCCGAATTTCTACAAGGATATGACAAGGAACGATGCAAACCTCATCGTTGAACTCTGGACAGAGATGTTCGCTGATGAACCGTATCAGCTTGTAGCAGTAGCAACAAAAGCACTTATAGCCTCATCGTCGAATCCATTCCCGCCAGTCATAGGGGAAATAAAGGAGCAGATACAGAAGCTGTCAACTCCAAAAGGAGAACTGTCCGAGCAGGAAGCGTGGAACATCGTTTTCTCTAAGCTCTCAAACTGCATCTACAATTCCCAAGCTCAATTTGAAACGTTGCCGCCTATTATACGGCAAGTAGTCGGTTCTCCCTCTCAACTTCGCGAATGGGCGATGATGGATTCATCTCAAGTTCAAACGGTTGTCGCTTCCAACTTTATGCGGAGCTACAAGGCAAGAGCGGCATCATACAGGGAGTATATGAAGCTGCCCTCTGATGTACGAGAATTTGTCGCAAAACTGGGTTCAAAAATGAGCATGAATCAGTTGGAAGAAAGAAAGGAGCAAATCACAAATGACAGTCTGGCTTGAGATACCGGGCAAACCGATGGGAAAGCAGCGACCGAGGCACAACCGCTATACCAACGCCACATATACTCCCGAAAAAACGAAAACGCGCGAAGCAGAAATTGTAATCGCCTATCGTAAGAAATACGGCTCATATAAGTTTCCAAAAGGCAGCTTTCTTGAAATGACGGTATACGCTCACGTTCCGATTCCAAAGAAAACGCCCAAGGCTGTACGAGAGAAAATGATATCCCGAATAATTATGCCGACGGTAAAGCCGGACGGAGATAACATTCTGAAACTTGTTGCCGACGCTCTGAACGGAACGGCATACGATGACGACAGACAGCTTGTAAAAATGACAGTCGCAAAATATTACAACGAAGAGCCGGGAACTTTAATATTCCTGCGGGAATATATGAGGTGAACCGGCGCGAAAGGAGCAAACACTATGAACGAAATAAAAATGATACCCATCAACAAGCTTTTCCCTCACAAGGACAACCCGCGAAAGAACCTCGGAGATCTGACGGAGCTCGCTGACAGCATAAGAACGAACGGCATTATGCAAAACCTCACGGTAATACCGAACGGCAAGGACAGCTATACGGTGCTTATCGGTCATCGCCGTCTTGAGGCCGCGAAGCTCGCGGGACTTTCCGAACTTCCCTGCGCCATTGTCGAAATGGACGAGCGCGAGCAGGTCGCAACAATGCTTCTTGAGAATATTCAACGCTCCGACCTTACCGCGTGGGAGCAGGCAAAAGGCTTTCAGATGATGCTCGACCTCGGAGATACAGTCGAGGGCATATCCGAAAAGACAGGCTTCTCCAAGTCTACCATTCACCGCCGCCTTAAAATCGCCGAGCTCGACGAGGAAGCATACAAAGAATCCGAGGGACGGCAAGTTACGCTTGAAGAATACCTCAACCTATCCAGCATTGAGGACGTGAATCAGCGAAACAAGCTGCTCAAATCTATTGGTACGCCCAACTTCGACTGGGAATACAGAAGAGTGCTGAATGAGCAAATAATAAACGCCGCCATGAAGTCGATACTGCCCGTGCTCGAAGAGCGGCATATTAAAGAAATAAACGGCTCAGAGTATAGATACGATTGTCTGAAGCGTATACCGTTTTCAGACTTTTCTCCCGAACAGTTGGACTTTGGAGAAGACGTAAAAAATCTGTACTACAAAGTGAGCGAGTACAACAAAAGCGTCGATATTTATGCCGACCGTCCAGAAGTTCCGAATCCTGAGCAGGCACCAGAGCTCAAAGAATTAAAAAAGAGAGCCGAGAAAGCATTAGAGGATATGAAAGCACTTAACGCAGCGGCATTTGCCCTTCGCAAGAACTTTGTTCTTAAACTCAAACTAACGGCAAAAAATACGCCCCTTGTCCTAAGAGGAGCCCTTGTAGCAAACGTTATTTCCGACTACTACGCGAGCAATTTACCCGAACTTCTTGATGAGGCGTTTCCTCTTAAAAAAGACGAAGAGCCAACAGTACGATTATTCGGCGAAGAACGTCAAAGGCGTATTTTGGATAGGCTATCTGCTAACCCCTCAATGGCTCCGTGGTTCGTCTTTATATCGTTTGTGGATAGCGACACGAGAGGATATAACGATTCTAAATACATTAGCAGCATTAGGATTCCCGGCTATAGCAAATCCACCAAATTAGATGCAATCTACGATTGGCTTATCTCCCTCGGATATGAGATGTCGGACGAGGAAAAGGCACTGCGCGACGGCACTCACGAGATATTCCACCGCTTTGATGCCGAGATAGCTGCCGAAGAAAGCGTCGACGATGACGATGAGGAAGAAGATGATATTGATGAGGACGAGATACTCGATGAAGAAGATGAGGATATCGAGGAAGATTAAGCGGCTTCGCAGAAAGCTGTACTGCCTAAAGCTAAATGCATCATGGAAGCTGAAACTTCTACGGCAAATGATAAGGCTTACATTCCTGCCAAACAGGATAAAGCGGTGTCGGCACATCTGCGTCGGGTGCGAACACTTCAAAAACTGCTACGGTGAAATCTTCAACAGGGATTGGTGGGAGTAATGAAAAGCTCCAAACTGGCGTATGTGACGAACATCGAACTCTTACCCGAAAAAAGGCTCGCCAACGCCGCGATAATGCAGGCAGTTCTTGATTACAGGTATGCGCTTGCCACGGTAAGAAAGCGCCCGGAAGACGATACCGCCAAGAGAATGGTATTCGAGTGTGAAAGATTCTTTCGGTCAAAGGCTTTCGGCATTTATTGCGACCTCGACGGCGAAGCGCTCATGTATAAGATTCAAGACGAAGTAGACGAAAGGAGTACACGAAGATGAAAGATTCAAATGAAATATGCGCGTTCTGCGCAGGCGTGGGATTTATGGGCGGGTTGGCTGCCTTGCTCCTGATCCCGTTCAGCAAGCCACTGTCAGATCTGTGCGCGCTGTTCTCGGTTATAGGGTTCGTACTATATGTGATCTGGAGCATTCTCGATTGGGCCGTAGAAAAGTACATAAAAGTCCGCTCTGCAAAAAGCAGAGCGGGCAAACAAAAATCCGGTCTGGAGAAATCGGAAGATTGCGATGTCATTATAACAAAAATCCTCGGAATTGTCAAGGACGGTGAATCCGATGACGCCTAAGGAAGCAGTCAGAGCCATGGACGAGCGCGCCCGCATCAAAGCTACTATTCCGCTGTACGGAACATTCCAGTATAAGCGAATTATGAACGTCAGAATCAATTCCGACAAATACGGAAGAAGATACTATACGGTAGAGCTTCTTGATACCAATGGCACCCTCGTTTGTGGACCGGAAGATATAGACTTGGCAGATGACACGCCAGATATTATTCGGGAGCGGGTATATCCGAAAGTCAAAATGCCAAAGCACACTTCCGTAATTACTGAACCGCCAAAGGAAGCTATGATTCTTATAGGACATGTACAGGCAACACTCGACCGATTCAGCAACGGAGAAGAAATCACTACCGAGGACTTGCTTACGGCAAAAGAAAAGCTGTCACAAGCAAGCTCGATACTGAAAGAAGCCATATCGGTACCCACCGTAACAACAAGAGCAGGATTCACGCACGACAAAGAGGTGGAGTAATGGCGAGCATTGTCTATAAGAACGAGCGGCAGAAAGAGTTCGGCAAGACGTTTGATTCCCTCTGCGGTGCGTATTCGCGGTGGAATATTTGGAGCGACTTTATCTCAATGAGCGCGTTTTCCATATCAAACTGCATTGATGGCGTGCATCGTGAAGAACGAGAAGAAAAGTTTGCCGAAATAGAAAAGCGGTACACCGCGAGCGAAATGGAAAAATTCGCTCACCTCTTGGCAATAACCGTCCAGGCACTTGAAGAGAATCCAAATCAAGACTTTCTCGGAGAACTGTATATGAATCTGGACCTTGGGAACAAGAGTGCAGGACAGTTTTTCACTCCATACCACATTTGTGAGATGATGTCGGAGATCACCTCGCCGCCCGAAACGCTAAAGGCGGAAATAGAAGAAAAAGGCTGGGTGTCGGTAAACGACCCTTGCGTTGGCGGTGGAGCGATGCTCGTCGGATATGCAAATGCCTGCTTAAAATACGGCATTAACTACCAGCAAAGCGTATTGTTCGTCGGGCAGGACATTGATTTTACCGTGGCGAAAATGGCATACATACAACTATCACTCCTTGGGTGCGCCGGGTACATCGTGATTGGAGATTCACTCACCGAGCCTTGCGTGAGTCCAAACGGCTCGCCGCTGTTCGCCCCTATGGAGCGCGAGGTATATATCACTCCTATGTACTGCTCGGAAATATGGGAATGGCGCAAACAAGCGGTGCTGCTAAAGCAAATTTTTGCAGCACTTGACAGACCGCCAAAAGAAGAAATCGTCGAAAATGGACCCGCTCCTGCTCCTGAATCCGAACCCGAATCTGAATCAGAGATTTTTGAGCCAGTACAGTTGAGCTTATTTGATTAGAAAGGATAAAGCTATGATAAACAATGTTGACGAAATGATGAAAAAAACAGAAAGCCTTTTTGAAAACTCTTCTCCCAAAACGGAGCTGAGCGAGGATAACAAAGTGGCAATCTCCGAAATTGCTGCCTTTTCCAGAAAGACGCATTTCTATCAGGACACGATAGCAGAAAATACTCGCTTTTGGGAGGACATCGGCAATCCGACCGACCCCCAGTATATTCTCGGCATATTGGCACTTAAGATTGCAGAAGCACCGTCCATCATATATGCCATTTGCTCGGTAATAGGAGTCATACCGTATCTCGATGACGTATTGAACGGCAAGGTCGGAGTAGAGGAGAGCTAAGTGATATGAAGAAAAAGCACTTTGGAGATTTGACAAAGAACGAGCAGGAAATTGCTATTGCGCTCAACGCAAAATACATTTCCCGCGACGTAAACAGCAATGAGGTGAAGCTGTGGAAAAGCGAGCCGATGTGGATTCATCAGTTTGAGAAATTCGCATATGGAGATACGAGGTCAATGGCGACGATTGACAGCTCCTGCTTCCCCTCAATGCAAGACGGAGAACTTTGTGAAGTAACAGAAAGGAGCAGATTATGAACGAATTTGAACGGCTGCACAGACAGGCAAAGATAAACAAGGAATTATACCCCGCAGGAACAAGAATCAAGCTGACGGGAATGGGCGCAGATCCGCGCCCTGTTCCCGCAGGCTCCTGCGGAACGGTTGAATTCGTCGATGACATCGGAACGGTTTTCGTCAAATTTGATAACGGGCGTTCCCTCGGCTTGGTTTCCGGCGAGGACAGCTTCAGTAAGATTTAAGATAAGGAGAGATGAATATGAAAAAATACAGGATGACACTCGAAACATTACAGCAGGCGCAGGAAGCGTTTTGCCATGGTCCCCGCATCAGTTGCTGTATGGACTGTCCGCTACAAAAAGCAATACATGAATTACAGTTGAACACTTGCAACGATTTTATAAAGTACTACCCCGACAAAGCCGCCAAGCTCATGGGCTTAGAGGTTGTTGAGGAAGTTGAAGTTGCAGAGGACATAAATGCCCTTGGCAAAGCCGTCAATCCTCGCCTTGCGGAAATCCTCGGAGTGAACGCAGGAGAAAAATTCCAAATCCCCATAAATGGAAGTATTGTCACTTTTGAAATCACAGGAGACGGACATTTTGAAACAACCCCGCCTAATATAGTAGGCTCTACATATCTGCTTTTAGAAGCCATTGAACGCCCTGAGATTATAATTCGTCAGTCGCGTATAACACCGGAAGAGCTGGCAATCTGTAAAGCGGTCGGAGCAAAGTGGTTGTGCATGGACGACGCTGGATTTAAAGCTGACCTGTGGAATACAAAGCCGAGCAAAACTGATAAAGGAATATATGTTGCTTTCGGAGTTGACCCGATGGCAAGACTTCAGCCCTATGTTTTTCCTTCGCTCAAGCCCGGCGACTGCATAAACGTGGAGGAGCTTATGAAAGGAGCAACATCGAAATGCCAATAAAGAATTACACTTCCAATGTAGATATATACACTACTCTCGGTCAGATACAAGGTTGCCTTGTAAAGCACGGGGCTCGAAAAATAATGACGGACTACGACGATAAGGGACACGCATCGGCAATATGCTTTTTGATTGACACGCCGAGTGGACAGCGCGGGATAAAACTTCCCGCTAACGTCGCGGCCGTACAAGCTGTTCTGCAAAGACAAAAGGTCAAAGCGGACTGGGAGCAGGCTGAAAAAACGGCATGGCGAATTGTCAAGGACTGGGTTGATGCACAAATGGCAATTTTGGAAAGCGAAATGGTTCAAATGGACGAAGTTTTTCTTCCTTATATGCTCAATGGTTCTGGCGAAACACTGTACCAGTTATATCAGAACAAGCAGTTAATGTTGGAGGGGTGACTATGACTAACTTAAAAAAGTTTTTAAGAGCGAATAAGGAAGAACGCTCAAAAGTAATCGACGGTATGATTAGTGATGCTTCAAACAACGTGCCGCCCATATTTTGCAGAACGCAACCTAATTATCGTGAATGCAACGGCACCTCGTTTGACTGCATGAAGTGTGCAATCGCTTGGCTTAAACGGGAGGCGGAAGAATGAGTATCTGTCCGAACTGCGGCAAGAGCTTCGAGCCGAGAACAAAGCTCCAAAAATACTGCAATCCGTTTTGCCAGATCGAGTACAATCAAGAGCTTACGGCTCGCAAGGCCAAGGAGAAGCGACAAAGTAAGGAACGAGCGGAGATTCTGTGCAGCATTTTCAACTGCGATCGCGTACATAAAAATCTGTGTTGCAACGACTGCTTTCAAAGAGGAATTTGCAAGAATCGGTGCCTGAATTCGCCTGAGAAATGCAGACTGACAAAAGGAGCAAAGCGCAATGGTGAAGAAGTCAGAAGAATATAAAGCGCAGCTCGCCAAGCAGCTTCGCTTTAAAAAGCCGGCACTTATGGATATGGACTACGGCTTGATGGTAGAAACGCTTCAAGAGATTCAAGACGATTGTATCGACATTCATGATATGGTCGCTGACGATGTAAAGCTCCTTGCAGCCCTTGACGACAACGAGGAGGAGGCTTTTGAATTCAAACTCGCATTTTCCGATATTGAGGGCGACTGCGGCAAGCTCATCGACGCTGTGAGCGAGCATTGCAGGTATCGCGATCCCGACGAGGTGGAGCAGGAATACAACGACTGCACCGTCACACTCGTCGGCGACATATACGATATTGTCGGCTACGACAGCTATGAAGAGGATTATTATCAGCTTACGAGCTATGTCCGAGAATATGCCCAAGAAGAAGCAGGCAAGAGACTTATGCGCAAGACAAAAGTGGAAATGCTCAATGTTATAGGCTTCAATATGCGTCTCTTCCTCGGATATTACGAGCTGAAGCAGCGATATGAGCACCTTAAGGCAACAATCGAAATAGTCAAGGGCAGCAATCAGACACTCATCGACCAACTTCGGGAAATCGACAAGGCGTATGAACGGGCAAACAATGCGTCGCTCGGGTTCCGCCTCTCCTGCGACGAGGAGCGCGCCCTCGACAGACTGCTCGAACGCATTCCCGAAAAATTCTGGGTGGAGTGATACAGAGATGAGAAAAGAGTTCGTTGAACACGTTGACAAAGAGTGGATTATGGAAAAGATAGGCGGACACGGCGGGGCCTATTCTTACGACCGCCCCGACGGGATAGTCCGAATAGGATATATCGGAAGCACCGGAAAGCTGAAAATCCATTTTTATAACTTTCTGCTCTTAATTCGATTTCTGAAAAGAAAAATCGCTGAACGCCGTTCAAAAAGAGGAGGTGCTAAAGTGAACTATTATGATTGCTTGCTCGGAATACATAACGCGCCCGAGCCTATGAACTATGTCAATCGCGGTGGAAACCGTTCGCGATCTATCAAGAATAAGCGCCGCAGAAAGAAAGGAGCGCGGAGAAAATGAACGAAATGGCAATGGTAGAATATCTACTGAAAAAGTATGCGGAATACTCGGCAAAAGCAAAAAAAGCCGAAGATGAAGATTATGTTTTTGATTATGAGCACACCTACTACAGCGGCGAAGCGAGGATGGCTCGCGATATCATCGTCGAGCGCTTCGGTATGAAAATTCGCGAAACATTCAACGAATACATAGCCGAAAACAGCGTGTGCAGCGTGAGAGTGAGAAAGGAGTAGAAAAATGGAAAAGACAAAAATTGAGTGGTGCGACAGCACATGGAACCCGGTAACAGGCTGCAACCACGGCTGCGAATACTGTTACGCCCGGAGGATTGCGACGAGGTTCGACGGAAAGAAAAATCTGAAATACGGGGCAAGGGCAGTACTGTACGAGCCGGTGCACATAGACGGAAAGATAGCCGCATACCCATACGGATTTGAGCCGACATTCCACCGTTACAGGCTTGACGAGCCGGAGCGCTGGACAAAGCCGCGGACTATATTTGTTTGCAGCATGGCGGACCTTTTCGGTTCATGGGTGCCGGACAAATGGATAGAGGAGGTTTTTGCAGCTTGCGATAAAGCACCGCAGCACAGATACCTATTCCTCACCAAAAACCCGCAGAGGTACGGAGAGCTGGCACGGGCCGGAAAGCTGCCGAAAAGGGGAAATATGTGGTACGGCTCTACGGTAGACAGCATGAGCGCGAAAAGATACCCCGGAAGATTTCAAGACAACACATTCGTCAGCATAGAACCGCTGACAGAATATATGGATTTAGGTCTTGGGAGCTTTGGCGGAGATAGATGGGTAATCATCGGAGCCGAAACTGGGAACCGCAAAGACAAAGTTACGCCAAAGAAAGAGTGGGTAGACAAGATTTGCGAGGCGGCAGACCTCACTCAAATGGCCGTCTTCATGAAGGACAGCCTTATTCCCATCGTCGGCGAGGAAAACTTGAGGAGAGAATTTCCGTGGGACAGGGAGGAGCAGTATGGTAATTCACTATAACAACGGCCGAGAGGAAAAGCTCATCAAAAACGTAATCGGGATTACAGTCTACACCCGAGATGATCCTGTCAGCGTAATTCTTAAGAATGGTGCCGAGCTGACCGTCAACATCAACCACATCGAGATGATTCTCGACGACGATATCTTAAACCACAAAAGCAAAATACCCCCGGGAGAATTTTTGAAAGGAGAAAAGGGATGAAAATAATTCCAGTAGATAAAAACGCTCTTTTGAACGATCTCAGCACTATGTGTATTGATGAATATGATTACGAAGTCTACTCAGAAGTATTTGATATGATTGACCAGGCTCCTGCTCTCGACTATGCGCCGGTCGTTCACGCTCATTGGGAAGTAATAACGACACATAACGGCTGCACTTTGGATTATGACTGCATCTGCTCAAACTGTCATATGAGCGGAGCCGAGGATAAATTCTGTAGATACTGTGGCGCAATAATGGACGAGGAGGTAAAAGAATGAGAGAAATTTTGTTTAGGGGTAAAATAGCCCACAACGGTGAGTGGGTTGATGGCGATTTGGTGCAAGACATATTCAAAGACCAAGCCTACGCCGATATTAGCGGGTATTCTGTCGATGCTGAAACAGTCGGGCAATACATAGGTTTGACCGACAAAAATGGTAAGAAAATATTTGAGGGGGATATTGTTAAAACTAACACGGATATTTGCGTTATTGTTTGGCAGGGGTCGAGATTTATAGCCAAAAAAACAAATAAGCGTCCTATGACGTTGCAGTATATCAAATTCAGCGGCGAGGTTATAGGCAACATCTATGACAATCCCGAGTTGTTGAAAGGAGTTTAAAATGAATCACAATCTGATATGCGACAGTTGCAAAACTGAATTCAATGTAGACGATGAAAAACTGCTCAAAGTAACCGAGGGCGACATAGAGGTACAATACTTTGAATGCCCGAAGTGCGAACGAAAGTATATCGTCTTTACTACCAATGAGAGAATGCGCGAGCTGGTTGAAAAGCGGCGGCTATTAGCTGCTCAAATAAGACTGGCGAGAAGTAAACGATTCCGTCCGTCTACCATTAACGGGTATCTGAAAAAGATGCAAAAGCTCAAGGAAGAACAACTCAAGCTAAGAACGGAGCTTGCTCCTATCGGACAAAAGATTCTATTCGGAGAAAATGACAGCAAAGAAAGCGGGACTGAAAATGACACGGTGGAAATTAAGCAGACTTGTGAGCCTGAAAGGACTGATTCGCAGGACAGAGGACCAGATAACGATAATACGGGATCGCCTTAATCCTCACGGGGTAAACCTTAGCGGCATGCCGCGAAACTCCTCTCCGAAGAACGCAGTAGAGGAAAACGTTGCCAAGCTCGTCGACCTTCAAGAGAAGCTAAAGGCATACCGTCGGGAAGCGGAAGAAATCGAGCAGTTCATCGGCTCGGTGGACGATTACCAAATTCGCCTTATTCTTCAACTCAGATACGTCGACGCCAAGGAATGGAACGAAGTAGCCGACTTTATCGGCGGGAACAATACCGAAAGCAGCGTCAAGAAAATGTGCTATCGGTTCCTTGAAAAAACTGAAAAGGAAAAGTCGAAAAAAATCTGAAAAGTTGTCCCGAATGTCACACATGTCCCGAATTTGCGTGATATAATACAAATCATAGAATCTTAATCATCGACCGCTCGGCATTACAGTGTCGGGCGGTACTATTTTGGGAAAGGAGGATTCACCCCCGCCGCGTTGCTCCTTGCGCCGTGGGAATTTGTCACATAACGAAAGGAGGAAAACAGTAAATGTTTTCAAAGCTGAAATTAAGAATCAAAAGCAATCCATCACTTTTCTATGCCATGAGCGTGGCTGCTACATGGGCGGGCGCAGGCTCGTTTATCGTCGGCACCCAGATAGCGAAAGAAAACGGCATTTTCCCGTGGCTCTTATGGGCTCTCGGAAACACGCTGACCTGTATAGTATTCGGTCTGCTTGCAGGTCTGTTCCCAAAGCTCCGTGAGGTTGCGAACAGCAAACCCGCAAGGATTCTTATGGGATTGATGTGTGTATTCCAGATTTGGGTCAATATGAACGGGATTTATGAGGTGCTGGCACCGACTGTAATCGGCAGCACTGCCGCTTATGCAATCGTCTACGGACTGTCTGTATTTTTCATAATCTTCTACCTAAAGAAAGCTACGCCCCGAAACGTCGCAACAGATAACCTGTCCTGGCTCATCGTATATGTCTTGATAGCAGGCTTGGTTCTGTACTCGATGCTCACAAACGGCATACACGGCATACCTACGGTCATTGAACCGACGCAGATTAAGAGCAAAGCGTGGTTATGCTTCACGCTCTCGTTCGGAGCATTTTTCTATCCTACTTTCTGGGAGCTTTTAGACTACAACGAAAAGAATCCCGATAACGTGCGCCGCATTGATATACGGCGTTCATTTATTATGGGCGGACTTCTGTTCGGATTTTATCTTCTGCTCGTTCTGGCTGGCTCGCTTACCACCTATTCGCCCGCGACAGACTTGATTAAGGGCGTTCTTGTATCTCTTGTCGCAATATCCTCGCTCTCGTCCTTCCTTTACGGAGCTATGGTTGACTTCGGGAAGAAAATCGGCGTTGCGGTCGACGTTGCGGCTGTTGCCCTTTGGCAATTCCTTGTACCGATGGGAGTAATGGGAATCTGGACCGTAATGCAGAACGTGAGAATCTGGATGGTACTTGCCATGTTCGCAATAGCTCTTGTCTGGAAAGCCGCCGATAAAAGAAAGGCGGCGAGAAAATGAGCCTCGGACGTACGAAAAACATCGACAATGAAAAGTGGGTCGAAGCGTTTGCCAACATTGAGCAGGAAGTCACCGCCGAAGAGATCGACAAGCTCGAAGCTGCTACCGTCGAATCAATAAAATCAACCGTGAGCGGGAAGCACGCGGCTTTTGGTTGGAGCGGTGGCAAGGACAGCCTTGTGATAGCCAAACTTTGTGAGCTTGCCGACGTTGGAGAAAGCCTGTTTGCTCATTCCGAACTTGAATACCCTGCTTTTCTGAAATGGTGTCTGAAAAATAAGCCGAAAGGCTGCGAAGTCGTAAATGTCGGACTTGATCTTGAATGGCTGTCGAAGCATAAAGAGATGCTTTTCCCGCAGGACGCGAAAACCGCGTACCGTTGGTATCAGCTTATTCAGCAGACGGCGATACGGAGATATTTTCGCAGCAACAAGCTCGACTATATCATTGTCGGGCATAGAACGGCTGACGGCAACTATGTCGGCAAAGGCGGCAACATCAGCACAAACGGCGCGGGCGTTGTGCGCTATTCCCCGATAGCCGACTGGACTCACGAACAACTCCTTGCATATATACACTACCGAAATATCCCTATGCCGCCCATATACGGTTGGAAGAACGGATATAAATGCGGCACCCATTCGTGGCCCGGCAGAACTCACACTCAAAGTACCGAGCAGGGATTCAGCGAGGTATACGAAATCGACAAGTCGATTGTCAAGCAGGCTGCCGAAGTGCTTCCCGAAGCGCGGCACTTTCTTGAGGGGAGGTGATTAAATGAAGGTGACAAAAATTAACCTCTCCGAGTTGAAAGCACCTGAGAAGAATGTGCGCATACATTCGGATAAGCAGATAAACGAGTTTATACGCAGCATAGATATGTTCGACCAAATCCGCCCGATTGTCGTCGATGAGAACTATACCATTCTCGCGGGCAACGGACTTTATGCTGCCCTTACCGCTATGGGAAGGACAGAAGCCGACTGCTACATCATAAAGGGGCTTTCCGAGAACGAGAAGAAAAAGCTAATGCTTGCCGACAACAAGATATTCAATCTTGGCGTTGACGATATGGAAGCGTTTGAGGATATTCTTGCGGAGCTTGACGGCGACCTCGATATACCAGGCTACGACACGGAGTTGCTTGAAACGCTTACCGCAGACAGCGGAGACGTCGACGAGCTGATGTCCGGCTACGGCATTGTGTCTGAATCTACGAAAGAGCAGATAGCTGCCACCGCGAAAAGATATGAGGACGACGAGAACGGTTACATCAAAACCGCCGAGGCTGTTTCTCCTGCCGCCCAGACTGCTGCCAGTCCCGCAAGTACCGAGCCTGCTCCCGAAAAGCTTGAAAGGCGATACATCGAATGCCCGAAATGCGGAGAACGCATTTGGATATGAGGTGTCGCTATGGCTATAAAGAAAGTCGAAGGCTCCTTGAATGTAGTAGAGGCGGCGAAGCAGAGAATAAAAAATATCTTTTCAAACGGGGTAAAGGTATATCTCGCCTTTTCGGGCGGCAAAGATACGCTCTGTATGTGCAATCTCGTTTATGAGCTTGCTATGCGCGGCGAGATAAACCCGAAGCTCCTTACCTGCGTATTCATCGACGAGGAAGCTCTATACAAGTCAATGTTTCAAATGGCTTTGCAGTGGCGCAAAAGATTCATCGCGCTCGGCGCAGAATTTCGGTGGTATTGCCTGCCTGTTTATCAGGTGTCGATGCTTCACCACCTCGCCGATGATGAAAGCTGGATAACGTGGGAGCCTGGAAAGGAAGATGTCTGGATAAGAAAGCCGCCGCCCTTTGCCATTCTTCGTGACCCTGCGCTTGAATATTCGGGCCAGATGAACTACCAGACATTTTTACCGAAAGTCTGTATGGACGGTTTGATGATGGTGGGAGTAAGAGCGGCAGAATCGGTGCAGCGTGTAAAATATCTGTCGACTGTGAATATGACGGCGGGACACATAACGGGCAAGAATATTGTCTATCCGATATACGACTGGAAAGACAGCGACGTTTGGCTCTATATCAAGGAACATCACCTTGAATTTCCTCAAGCGTACATCGACCTGTATCGTGTGGGCGTGAAGAAATCCCAGCTAAGACTATGCAACTTCTTCGCATCAGAAAGTATAGCGGGACTCAGATACATCGCTGAAACCGACCCCGAATTATGGGACAGGATTCAGAAGCGGGAGCCGAACGCTTATCTCGCCCTGCTATACTGGGACAGCGAAATGTTCCACCGCAACACTGCGAAAAGGCAGGCACTTGAAAGCAACGAGCCGCCCAAAGATTACAAGGCGTTATGCAAAAAGATTCTTTTTGATGAGCCGGATAAATATTTCACCAATGCGAAAAGACGTGATGTAGCACGCGCATATAGGAACCTGTATGTAAAAGGCTTCTCCTTTATGCAGCCTAAGCATTTCAAAAAGATGTATGAAGCTGTTATGGCAGGAGATCCTAAGCTGCGTTCTCTGCGTGCAATATACACGGACATATTCACCGACTACACCAAATACAGCAGACGTACCGACCCAAGCAAGGGGGTGAGTACGAATGGATGAATTCTTATCTGCTCCCCTATCCTCATTACAATGGGTAGAGCGCGAACGTCTGCACGCCAACGACTACAACCCGAACAAGGTCAGCGAGGACAATCTGAAACTGCTGACGCAATCAATACTTACAAACGGTTGGACGCTTCCGATTGTGGTACGTCCCGACTTTACAATCATAGATGGATTCCATAGGTGGACAGTATCAGGGAGAGAGCCGCTATTGTCTAAGCTCGACGGAAAGGTCCCGGTTGTCATAGTGAAGCACACCGACGAAGCCGATGACATTTACGGAACTATCACGCACAACCGCGCTCGCGGTACCCACCTGTTGGAGCCGATGAAGAACATAGTGCAGAGGCTTATCGCCGAAGGCAAGACTATCGGAGAGATAGGAAAGCAGCTCGGTATGAAACCCGAAGAGGTTTTCCGCCTTTCCGACTTCACGAGAGATGATTTCCTTGAAATGATGACGAAAGGCGTTGAGGGTTACAGCAAGAGCGCGATGTTCAAAAAGATTTAAGCGCAGAGGGGTCAAATTTGCGCGGAGAGGCGCGGAAGATTTAGGCGAGTAGCTAACTGAAAAAACGCTTAAAACGCGCCACTGCTCGCCACAGTGCGCGTGGTGGCACATCTTGGCGCAAGTCGTCAAGGTACTGTGACAACCTAAAAAACTGTCGCGGGCTCGTCGACCCCAAACAAACGCCAGTTACGGTATGAAAATCGGCAACTTTAATTTGACACTTTGGGCGTCTTGTGGTATAATTCAATTAGTTATTTGTGAGGAGTTGTATCACAATGAAAGACTTAAAAGGTCAGAAATTTGGAAAATTAACAGTTGTTGAACTGGCAGAAACCAAAAACAATTTTGCGTATTGGAAATGTATCTGCGAGTGCGGTAATGAAAAGGTTATTAGAGGCACAAATCTCACTTCCGGTTTGATAAGGTCTTGTGGCTGCCTAAAAGGTGAAAGCCATATAAAACACCAAGAATCATTTTCAAGGTTGTATCGTATTTGGGAGGGAATGAAACAAAGGTGTGAGAATGTCAACCGAAAGGACTATCCAAAATACGGGGGCAGCGGTGTCACCGTGTGCGAAGAATGGCATGACTACATGACGTTCCGAAAATGGGCGATATCGCACGGCTACGATGATACTAAATCCATAGACAGGATTGACAATAATGGTGGATATTCACCGAGAAACTGCCGCTGGGTTGATTTTCAAGCTCAGCAGAACAACAAGCTGAACAGTTCCCTGTTAACGATTGACGGAGAAACAAAGACGGCAGCCGAATGGTCAAAAGTCAGCGGCATACCAGCAGAGAGAATACGCAAGCGAAAACGAAACGGTTGGGACGACAGAGAGGCCGTGTTTGAACCGCTAAATTCCAACAAACAGCATAGCAATAAAGGCACCTGAGCAATTGGGTGCCTTTGTTATTAAAATTTTTACGGGCGGAAATTGTACCAAATAATGCGCAAGACGGCGGGGCTTGGGTACAAATTACGGGTAAAACCGTAATCGCATTATTCGCCGATATAGCTCAATGGTAGAGCAGGCGCCTTGTAAGCGTCTTATGCGGGTTCGATTCCTGCTTTCGGCTCCATGAAACAGTGAAAGGAGCGTTACTGTGGCAAGGACAACAAAGGCAATAGCCGAGATTAAAGATGACGCGGTTTATATTTTGCAGGCTGGAACACCTGTGTATATTAAAACCGCAGACATCTGTTCAATGACAGGCAAGACAAATCAGTGGATAGGGCAGTTATGCTCTCAGGGTGTGCTTAACAAAAAGCAGACCTCACACGGAGCACTTTATGAACTATCGGAAACGATGAAAAATTACTGCGACTACTTGGAAGAACGCGCCGCCGAAAGAGATACGGAAATGAAAAAATACGACGCTACCAAGCTCAAAGCGGAAGCGGATATGAAAAAGGCTAAAGCCGCCATCGCCCAAGTAGAAGCAAATGAGCTACTCGGCAAAATTCACCGTTCGGAAGATGTGGAAGCTGTCATTGAAGAATTGGTGTATGCCATTCGAGGCGCGCTGCTGTCTTTGCCCGGCAGATTGGCTGTTGACGTAACAGGCATAACGGACGTATCCGAAACATCAGAAATCATTCGTAAAGAGATATACAATATTCTCGACGAATTATCCAACTTCCAGTATGACCCCGCGAAATTTCAAGAAAGGGTACGGCAACGCAGAAATATGAGTGCTGCCGAAAATCCTGTCGATAATGAGTAGAGAGCGGGATATAAAGCGGCTTAATGCCGTTCTTGCCAAATCGCTCCGAGGATTTAAGCCACCAGAAAACCTTACCGTTTCAGAATGGGCAGACAAGAAGCGACGGCTTTCATCTGAAAGCTCCGCGGAAGTCGGACCGTGGAGAACGAGCCGAACACCGTATCTGAAAGAGCCTATGGACGCTTTTACAGACCCCAAGGTTCGGCACATCGTCATAGTTTCCGCTTCGCAGGTCGGAAAATCCGAAACGATCAACAATATGCTCGGATATATAATCGACCAAGACCCCAGCTCGATTCTGTTCATTCACCCGAATATCGTCGATGCAAAGGATTACAGCAAGTTGAGAATCGCGCCGATGATACGCGACTGTAAAGCCTTGCGTGAAAAGGTATCTGACCCCAAAAGCCGTGACAGTGCAAATACAATAATGCAAAAGTCATATCCTGGCGGAATCCTTACGCTATGCGGCTCGACCGAAGCTCACGCGCTTGCTTCAAAGCCTATCCGATATATCTTCGGAGATGAGCGCGACCGTTGGGCATCATCGGCAGGTACCGAGGGCGACCCGTGGAAGCTCGCTTCCGCTCGCCAAATAACATTCTACAACGCGAAATCTGTTGAAGTTTCCACACCTACCGTTAAGGGCTCAAGCGTAATTGCAGACGCATATATGCTTGGAACACAAGAACGGTGGAAAACGCGCTGCCCTCATTGTGGAGAATACAACGAAATTGTCTTTGAAAGTATAAGATATACAAAAATAGAAATCGGAGAAGGCGAAAAAAAGAAATGTCAAGCCACCGACATCTATTACATCTGCCCGTCCTGCGGTGGAATTTCCACGGAAGCCGAAATGAAAAAACAGCCTGCGAGATGGGAAGCTGATAATCCCGATGCATACGGCACGAACAGTACACGCTCATTCTGGCTGTCTGCTTGGATATCACCATGGGCGTCGTGGGCCTCGACCATTAACGAATTCCTTGAAGCTATCGGAAATCCCCTCAAAATGCAGGTCGTTTACAATACGCGATTCGGACTTCTATGGGAAAACCGCGGAGATATTGAAGATGAGGACAGCATTATGGCACGTCGTGAGGAATACTCCGCCGAACTGCCGAATGGTGTCCTTTTACTTACGCTCGGAGTTGATACGCAGGACGATCGCTTTGAGTATGAGGTTGTCGGTCACGGTCATTTCGGGGAAACGTGGAGCATTATGCGTGGCGTTATCCTTGGGCGACCGGACGATGATGAAACATGGGCAGAGTTGGATTTAATCATTGACCGAATATTCAGATTTGAAAACGGCGTCGGATTGCCTATATCCACTACATTCATTGACGAGGGCGGGCATTTCACGCAGGAAGTAAGAATTCACTGTCTACAACGGCAAGGGAAAAAGGTATTTGCAATCAAAGGGCGCGGCGGCAGCGACATTCCCTATACCTCGCCGCCCAAAAAGCAGAAGATTGTCTATCGAAGAAGGATAGTCGCAACCTGTTGGGTATTTGAAATAGGAGTTGACGCTGGAAAGGAAATCATTATGGACAACCTCAAAGTGCAGACTCCAGGAAAACGGTATTGCCATTTTCCGAAGCGCGACGAGTACGGCAAGGATTACTTTAAGGGGCTTCTTTCGGAGCACCTTGTGTATAAAAAGGACCGAAAGACAAATCCGTGGGTATGGGAAAAGATCGCCGGACACGAAAGAAACGAGCCTCTTGACTGCCGAAATTATGCCCTCGCGGGGGCAAAAGCCTTACAGCCTGATTATGACGCGCTGGAGCAAAAGCTAAGGAATGCAGTGCCCAACTCGACCGCGGGTGCTTCCGTGCCTAAGAGAGCGAAGCAGAAGCCTAAGAGCAGCAAAAACAAGAAAATCTACAATAACGAATGGTAGGTGTAACTTATTATGATAACTATTCCATTTGCCCGCAAAATGAGCGAACATTACGCGAAGCTTATAGATAAACTTCTGGACGCCCAAATCAAGCTCACCGAGGGCGGCGTAAAGAGCTATACCATAGATGACCGAAGCCTTACACGCTTTGACCTTGACGGAATAGCTCTTGAACTCGACAGAGCAATCAAGAAAAAAGCCGAGTTCGACGCCATCATAGAGGGCAGAAAGCCGAGAAAAGCGGTTGCAATAGTACCGCGAGATTACTAAGGGTACACGCCCAATAGGGTTGTACTACGAGCCGTCTGCGGGCTTTCGCTCCTGTCACCACGGACGGCTCGATAAAAGATTATATGAGGAGATGATTCCTTGAGCAATAGAAAAAAGGTCGTAAAAGTGCAGCGAGTATACACTAAAGGATACGGCGATTCAGGCGCGAGCCAAACAAAGAGAAGCCTCAAAGGATTTTTGGCGCAGAGCAGCACACCGATAGAGGACATAGATTTTCACAATTCCACGCTAAGACAGCGCGGCAGAATGCTCTATATGTCATCGCCCATAGCTGCCTCCGCGATTCATACTAACGGAACAAAGGTAGTCGGTCCAGGACTTCATATGAAATGCAATATCAACCGAGCTAAGCTCGGACTTTCAGATGAAGCAGTAAAGGAATGGCAAAGAAAAACCGAGGAAGAGTGGGAAATGTGGGCGAGCAAGAAAAGAAATTGCGACGCCACGGGAATGAATAATTTCTACGAAATTCAAAAGCTCGTTTTGACATCTTGGCTGTTATCGGGCGATGTTTTTGTGCTGTTCAAAAGGTTTGAACCTGATCGCTTCTCACCGTATTCACTTAGGCTTCACGTTATCGAAGCCGACAGAATATGCACTCCCACGAACGGCAAAAGCGGAATCACGCTCCGTTCAGCTAACTTCTTGACGACCGAAGGAAAGAACGAGGATAACGGTAACAAAATTCATGACGGTGTAGAAGTCGACAAAGACGGGCGGATAGTTGCATATTATATATGCTCGCAATACCCCAATGAAACAGTTTCTTACAACGAAAACCTTGAATGGCAGAGAATCGAAGCTTATGGAGAACAAACAGGTATGCCGAATATTCTCCATATATCCGAATCCGAACGTCCCGACCAGTATCGGGGCGTTACTTATTTAGCTCCCATCATAGAAAACCTGCTCCAATCCCGCAGATACACCGAATCTGAACTTATAGCGGCAATCGTCCAGTCCTACTTCACGGCATTTATAACGACCGAAACAGACCCAACGGATTATCCGTTTGAGGAAACAGGAGCAGGCGAATATGAGGGTATGGACGCTACTCAGCCCGATTCTATAACGGAAAATATAGATGAATACGAAATGGGTCCGGGAACGGTAAACCATTTGCAGCCCGGTGAAAGCGTCACACTCGGAAATCCAAATATTCCGACGGCAGGCTTTGAAAGTTTCACTACTACAATTCTCAAGCAGATTTCAGCAGGGCTGAGGACGCCTTATGAAGTATTGCTCAAAGAGTTCAACGCTTCTTACAGTGCTTCTAAAGCTGCTCTTGAAGAGTTTTGGGAATATGCAAAAGAACGTAGAGCAAGTTTTGTCGACGATTTCTGCCAGCCAACCTATGAGCAGTGGCTTGCTGAAGCAGTCGCAAGAGGCCGCATAAAAGCTCCAGGCTTCTTTACCGACCCCACGATACGTGCGGCTTGGTGCGGAGCAAGGTGGGACGGTCCCGCTATGACGCAGCTCGACCCTGTAAAGGAAGCGACCGCTGATAAGATTGCTGTTGAACACGGTTGGAAAACAAACGAGCAGGTCACACGAGAGCATTACGGCGGAGATTGGAGAGCAAATGTCGAAGTTATAAGGCGGGAAAAAGAAATGTTGTCATTTCTTGAGCCTGCCGTTCCGCAGCCTCAAGAACCTCAACCTCAAGACCCGAAAGGAGATCCAAACAATGAGTAAAATGTCAAAATTCATGGCGCGGCTGACCCACCAGAGGGCAGACGGTAAGTGCTATTCAATGGCACTGAACGCAGACAACGAAGCCGAGATAACGATGTATGGAGAAATCGTCGAGGAACGCCCCTGGGATTACTGGGAAGAACGGTATGTAGACGGCGATTTCATCATCAAGGGCGAATTCCTCGATGACCTTGACAAGATCATCAAGGGCGGCGCAAAGAAAGTAACAATCAGAATGGACAGTATCGGCGGCGACTGCAACGTATCAATCCTGATACACAATCGCCTGAGAGAACTGGCAGCCAACGGCGTTGAGCTTTCCTGCATAGTCGACGGTGTGGCCCAGTCAGGTGGCTCTCTGATAATGTGCGCCTGCGATAATGTTCAGGTAAACCCCTCGAGCATTATTATGATTCACAAATGCTGGACTTATGTTTTCGGCGGCTATAACGCTGACGAGCTCAGGGCACTTGCCAAGCGCAACGACGCACACGACGCTGCGCAGGTTTCAATCTACAAGCGAAAGTCAGGGCTGTCGGAAACGATAATCAGTCACATGATGTCGGACACGACATATATGACGGGAACAGAAGCGGTAGACAAGGGCTTTGCAGATTCTCTTATGGAGAACGCGGAGCCCTTAAATATTGCCGCAAGCGCGGACAGAACGGCGTTCTTAGTCCGCGGTAAGAGAATCCCTCTTACTATGGGAATGAAGATTCCCGAAAACATCTTTTCGGTAGCTACCGACCCCGCAGAGGATCCCGACGAGGATCCCGATTCGGGGGAGGAAACTATAAAAAATAAATTGCCGGACACTGACACCGGCAGCGAAGGAGGTAGCCTGATGGCAACAAATCTTACAGAACTGCGCACCGAAAACCCTGCGCTTGCTTCGACAGTCGAAAAAGAAATCAGAGCTGCGGTGTTGGCTGAAAGCGAAGCCGCAAACAAGACTGCCGTAAGTAATGCTGTGGCCGAGGAGCGCAAACGCTTGCAGGAGATTGACGAGATTTCCGCAAACGTAGACCCTGACCTGCTCGCCGAAGCAAGGTACGGAAAAACCGCTTGCTCCGCACAGGAGCTTGCATTCCGCGCAATGAAAAAGCAGTCTGCGGCAGGCGCGGATTTCCTCGATGGACTTAAAAAGGACTATGAAGCGTCCAACGTCGAAAAAGTTCCTGCCGCTCCCGCTCCCAGCGGAGACGACAACAAACCCAAAACTTCTGAGGAAAAGAAAGCCGCCGCAAAGGACGACATCAAATCCCTTTTGGGAAAGGAGGCTAAGTAATAATGAGTGACCTCAACAGAAAGCTCGGCTCTGTCGAGCAGGACAACCTCATCACATCACTCGACCCTGCGCCTATTGTCGGCGTGTGGAAAATTCGCAAGGAAGCCGCTAAGGAAAGGACGTACAAGCGCGGCACTGTCTTTGCAGTTGATTCGTCCGACAACGCTTGCGTTATCCTCAAAGAAGGCGAATCGCTTACCGCTTTCGGCATTCTTTGCGATGATGTAACAGTCGGTACCGCAGAGGATATAACCGTGCCTATGTATATCACCGGCTGTTTCAATCCCGACCGCGTAATCGTCGAAGAGGGATATTCCTTGAAAGAAAAGGATTTATTCGCGCTTCGTCAGTACGGAATCATCTTCAAGGCGGCACTTCCCGCCTATTCCAAGAATGAGGAGGAATAATCATGCCTGAAAACATCAATATCAATCTTCTCGACAGCTACCACCTTATGGCGAGCGTTGAGGAAGTAACACCTGTTCCGAGCTTCTTCAAAGACCGTTACTTCCCCACGGGAGCCGAGGATATCTTTGCTGCCGATAAGGTACTCGTTGAGTACAGAAACGGCGATGAAGAAATGGCGCCGTTCGTCAATCGTCGTGTCGGCAGCATTCCTGTTGAGCGCGGAGGCTATGAGATTCACGAAATCCAGCCTGCTTATATCGGACTTTCGAGAATTCTCACCGCAGACCAGCTTACGCAGAGAGGCTTCGGAGAAGCAATTCTGCCGAATACAACTCCTGCTCAGAGAGCGGCTCGTCTTATCCACAATGACTTCATTGACCTTGACAAGAGAATCCGCAGACGTGAGGAGTGGATGGCAGCTCAGACAATGCTGAACAACGGTCTCGATATGCAGGAATACCTCAATGGCGAGACTAAGGGCGATCTGCTCCATATCCGCTATTACGACCAGAAATCAGACCACAAATACACCGTCGCAAAGCGGTGGAGCTCTGCCGAGGGTCGCATGATGGCAGACGTAAGGGCAATGGCTATGTCGCTCGCATCTCGTGGACTTAGCGCAGTCGATCTCATTGTAGGCTCGACTGTCGCGGACTATATGTTCGACGACGCGAAAATCCGTGAGCTTCTTGACAAGAACTCCGGCGTTGTCATCGGTGAAATCAATCCCGTTGCAGGAAACGGCGTTACCCACCTTGGTGCTCTCAACTTCGGCGGATTTAGACTCAACGTCATCTGCAACGAGCAGACTTACATGGACGAGAGTGGCAAAACCGTTTCATTCTTCCCTGCCACAAGCGTAATGGTAACTGCGCCTAACTGCGGGCACACCATGTACGGTCAGATTACGCAGATGGACTTCGGCTCTACCGAGTTTACTACATACGCCAAGGAGCGCGTCCCGAAGCTCATCGTCGACAATGCGCACGATCAGCGCGAGTTAAGGCTTGGCACACGTCCTCTCACCGCGCCGAGAAATTACTGTCCGTATATTTCGGCTGACAATGTAGTTGACTGATCGGCGGCAAGAAAGGAGCAAAGGTTATGTTGATTAAAATCATATCCGGCATATACGGCCACAATGTCAACGGAAGCGTAAAACCCAAAAGAGCAAGTGATAAGCCGTTTGAGGTAGAAGATACCGAAGCGGCTCGTCTTATTTCCCTTGGTGTGGCGAAAGCGGTTAACCCCGTTGACATGGAAGCTGTTCAATCCGCTGATAATACCAGTGGAGAAACCAATGATGTTGAGGAGCAGGAAGCCGATGAAGAGGAAACCGACGAGGAATCTTCCGAATCCGCAGACGGAGAAAGCCGCCCAAATTATTCCGAAGAAACTGACATTCAGGAGCTTCGGGAAATAGCAAAAGCCTACGGCGTGAGTTTTTCTCCCAACATCGGTAAAACAAAGCTGATACAGAAGCTCGACGAGTTCTTTGAAGCTGACAGCGACAGTCTTGACCTTGCAGCGGGTGACCCGATTGTATGAGCTTCAAAGAATCAGTAGAGAATGACATCAAATCGGTATTTCTCAATGCCGAGGAATTTGCAGAAACTCATTCAGTCCGATACGACGGTGAGGAATATGCAGATATTCCTGTCGTTCTCACAAAGACCAAAGAGAATGAACGCCCTGCTGTTATCTCGGATATGCAGGGCATTCATCTTGTCACGGCAGTAGCACATATTTCCCAAGCGGATATGGACGGGATTATCCCCGAGCAAAAAAGGTATATCGAGATTTCCGACGGAAGCGCACTTGGGCGGCCGTTTTACCAGAAATACCGCATTATCACATCTGATTGCGAAATGGGAATGCTCAGGCTTGAACTGGGGGCGTATGACGAATGAGCGATATTACATCGGAAAAAGCAGCCCAATCATTATGGGTTGATATCGACGATAGTCAAGGACGAACCAGCTTAAAAGATGCAGAAAAGCTTCTTGTCGGGATTAGAGGCGGCCTTGCAAAAGCGTTTGGTGCGGCTGCTGTAAGAACGGCAAAAAGCTCAGCAAACCTCGCCTCAAAAGATGTGAGAAAGCTTTATATTATCGGCGATTCTGATTTCAAACGTCATACCTATACGGAGTTTCACACCCACAAAGGCGAATATGGCGTTGCGATTGATTTTAGAGGGTATCATATTCCTCTTATTTCTTTTGACACCAAAATTTCTAAAAGTGGAAAGATTGTAACTCGTGTAAAGCGCACTTCTGTGGCTACTGAACTCAATCATGCTTTTGCTCAGTCAGTAGGAACCGGGCGTCATTTCGGAGTTTTCGAGCGCGCCGGTGAAGATAGACTCCCTATACGAGAGCTTCTCGGGCCGTCTGTACCTCAGATGATGAGCAGCAATAGTGATCTCCAAGAAGCGATAGCGGAGCACACAAAGGAAACGTTTGAAAAACGCTTCGATCATGAAGTCACGCGGATTTTGAACGGCTGGGGGAGATAAAAATGATACCGATGCTTTTAGACGCTCTCAAGGCGTATTTGGAGAACATTGTCAAAGTTTTTGAGCTTCCGACAGCTGTTCAGAAAAACGATGTAGTTCAAATCTTTCGCGCACCAGAAGTCCACAAAATGCGCTTGCCGAATAGCTCGGCAGTTCAAAAGTATGTGCCGTACATAATCGTACAGGCGGTGAGCGGAAAATACGACCAGCCTACGGGTATGAGGTCAAATTCCCTCATAAATGTGCGGCTTATATGCTGCACATATAGCGTGGACGAGGAAGAAGGCTCAATAATGTTGATGAACGTTATCGATGCGATAATCCTACGGCTTCTTAAAGACGGCGTTATCGCCAAAAAGTATAAGATTGCCACTGACGCGGGCATTGAGTATATCGTTTACCCCGAAGATACCGCGCCTTATTATGCAGGAGAAATCGTTTTTTCGGTAATGTTATCGCCGATAGAAAGAGAGGTAAATCTAAGTGCCTTATAAATCATCAAAAACAAAACCCGTGGAGGAAAGCGGAATCTACGTTTACGTTGGTCCGTCTATCCGCGGCGTAATTCAGAACGGTTCTATTTATCGCGGATCGCGTGAATATGTGACCGTAATTCTTCTTGGCTCTGTTATTGAGAAATTCCCGATGATTAAAAGATTAGTCGTCAAGGATACCGAAGTGGCAGAGGCAAAAGAAAAAATCAATCATGGTAACAACTCGCTGAGCCTTGCTTATCGCGAGCTGTCAAAAATCTAAAAGGAGGAATTAACAATGTCTTTATCTCACGGCATTAACACCTATAAGGACGATACCAACTTTTCGATGGTAAAAGAAGCCGCTGTCGGAATTCCGTTCTACATTGGTGCGTGGCCTTGTCATCAGGGCAAGGGATATGTGGATAAGCCGCAGGTAGCTTACAGCTTTGACGAAGCTAAGGAGCTTGGCGGCTATTCTTCTGAGTGGAGAAACGGCGACGGCTCGCCGAAATGGAGCTTGTGCCAGGCAATGTATGCCCAGTTCATGCTCAACGGAATGAGTCCCGCCATTTTCTACAACGTATTCGACCCCTCAAAGCATAAGACCACCGTACAGGCTTCCGTATTCCCCGTAACCGACCACATGGTAGTGCTTCCCGGCGACGCGATCAACGACGAGGGCCTCACCGTAACAAAATCCGAGAGCGACACACTCACTCTTGGAGAGGATTACGAGGTGTACTACGATGACGGTAGCTGCCTTATCGAGCTCTTGCAGGACGGTCAGGCATACAGCGAGGAAACTCTCACAATCGGTTACAACGCTGCCAATCCTACTGACATCTCTGCTGCCGACATCGAAGCTGCGGTCGAGAAAATCGAGCTGTGCATGGCACTGTTCGGATTCGTTCCCGACCTCATCTGCGCTCCCGGTTGGAGCTCAAATCCTGCCGTGGCTGCCGTAATGGCGGCAAAGGCTCCGTCGATAAACGGACTGTTCAAGGGCAAGGCGGTTGTAGACATTGACACCGCTTCTTCTGCTGCCGACATCTACGACAAGGTGCTGTCTTGGAAAAACAAGAACGGATATACCGACGAAAACATGATAGTTTGCTGGCCGCTCGTCGCGGTAGGAGATTACCTGTTCGACTATTCGGCATACCTCTGCGGAAAGATTGCCTCAATCGATCAAGGAAATGCGGATTGTCCGTATGAATCCCCGTCCAACAAGTCTATCAGCATAACTGGTGCCTACAACAAGGCTGGCGGCGAGATATGCCTGTCGGTTCAGCAGGCGGATATGATAAGCGTTTCCGCAGGTGTCGTAACCGTCCTCAATTACGCGGGCTGGGTAGTCTGGGGCAACTACACCGGCTGCTATCCCGCAAGCTCCGATGTTGCAAAGGTATTCATCTGCTGCAACCGTATGCAGGACTTCCTCTGCAACACCTTCACCACCTCATACTGGTCCTATATCGACAAGCCGCTTAGCAGGGTTACCATCGACGCCATTGTGAACAGCTTCAACAGCTATCTCAATGGACTTATCCATGATGGAAAGCTCTATGGCGGCGAGGTACGGTATGTACCCGACAACAATCCCACAGCAAATCTTATAGCCGGAAAGATCCGTCTTGACCTTGAAATGGCTTCGCCGGTTCCTGCTCAGCAGATTGATCTGCACGAAACATTCAATGTTGACCTTATGACGGTTGCTCTTGCGGCTTAATGAAGGAGGAGTGAAATAATGCAGTTAGACGGAACAATTAACTTCGCCATCTACGAAAACGGCACCGAGTATTATGGCATGGCAACGCTTACCGATGCCACTCGCACCAACAAGACATTCGCTGTAAACGGAGCCGGCATTGCCGGAGATGTCGATATTCCTGTTCTTGGGCATCGCGATGCTCTTAGAACGACTATCGCGTTCAGAACAGCGACTGCCGACGCATGCCACATCACCGAAATGCGCAGACATATTCTTGATTGCCGTGTGGCAGTAGAGGAATACGATGCCACTTCTGGCGAGATGCGCGTCCATCCGCACAAAATCATCATGGAAGTGCTGCCGATATCCCGTTCCGGCGGCGACATTTCCCCCTCGTCGCCTCAGGCTATTACGGAGGAATTCTCCGTTATATCAAGAAAGTATTACATCGACGATGTGCTCATGGAGGATTATCAGCCTCTCAACTTCGTCGACATCGACGCGAACGGCGTCGACAACCTTGCGGCCGTCAGAACGGCGCTCGGCAAGTAATCAATCATCGTCTTAGCGGGGGCTGAAATATGCCCCCGCAGCCATTTTTGAAAGGAGTAATTATCATGGCAGAAAACATAAAAGAAGAGATTGCAGTAGAGGAAACAGCGTCTTCCATTCAGACCGTTACATTTAGAAAGCCTGTCAAGTATGCGGGCAAGGAATATACAGAGCTTTCGTTCGACTTCTCTAAGCTCACCGGTCAGGACGCATTAAGCATCGAAAATGAACTCTCGAATCAAGGCAAAAACTCTGGGCTCCCCGCCATGAACAGCGAATACCTTATACGTCTGGCGGCAAGAGCGTGTACCGAGAATGTAGGTTCGGATATATTCGCAGCATATATGTCTATGTCTGATCACCTCGAGGTAATAAAGCTTGCAAGAAGTTTTTTACTTCGTGGGGTGTAACATTGTGCGACGGCGGGAAATGGCTTAGAAGAACTGCGCTGATTCTCGCCAAAAACAATTATACTCCTGCTTCTTTCTGGCTTAATATGCCTCTGTCAAATCTCGGTGAGTGGATAAAAGCAAACAATGAGATTATCGCAGAAGAAAAACAGGCGCGGGATAAAGCAAGACAGGAAGCACGGCAGAGAGTAAAACTCAAAAAAAGGAGATGACGGATAAATGCCAAGCGGAAAAGAATATAGCATGAGGTTTATTCTTGAATCTCAGCTCGGCTCAAGCTTTAAAGGCTCATTTACACAAGCCCAGAAGCAGCTTCAGCAAATGCAAAGCCAGATTCAGGCGTTGAGTAAAGAGCAAGCTAATATTGCCGCGTATCAAAAGCAGCAGGACGCCGTCGAAAAAACATCTCGCAAACTGGCAGATCTGCAAAAGGAATACGACAATATTCAACGCGAGATATCCGAAACCGAAACTTATTCTTCATCTCTTGAAAACAAACTTATAGAGAAACAGAGGGCTATTGACAACACCTCTGTTTCTCTTACTAAGCAGACAGAAAAGCTCGAGCACTACGAAACCGTTTTGGAGAGTTCGGGCATAGATACAAAGAATCTCGGCTCTGAAAGCGACCGTCTGACCGCTGAATTGGAAGAGCTTCGGCAGGAGCAGGAAAAGGTAAATGCTGAAGCCGAAGATTATGGGAACATAGGCGTTAGCTCCATTACCGCGGTCGGCGATGCGTTGCTTGCCGCAGGCATAGCAAAAGGACTAAAAGAAATCTACGACGCATACGGCGATTGCGTTCAGCTTGCGGCGGAATTCCAGTCTACTATGTCTACTGTCGAGGCTCTTTCGGGCGCGAGCACCGAGGATATGGCGCAGTTGTCGGCTCTCGCAAAAGAGTTAGGAGCTACAACTAAGTTCACGGCTTCCGAATCTGCTCAGGCTATGACCTATATGGCTATGGCAGGTTGGGACGCCGAACAGATGATGTCCGGCATGGACGGCGTTATGCAACTCGCGGCAGCTTCTGGTGAGGACCTCGCAATGGTGTCGGATATAGTTACCGACAATTTGACCGCTTTTGGACTTGCCGCTTCTGACACCGCCAGATTTTCTGATGTCCTCGCTGCAGCGGCGACCAACTCCAACACGAGCGTTTCCATAATGGGTGAAACGTTCAAGAACAGTGCTGCTCTCGCGGGTGCGCTCGGTTACAGCGTTGAAGATGTTGCGGTTGCGGTCGGACTTATGGCTAACGCCGGTATCAAGGGAAGCAACGCGGGCACGGCGCTGAAAAACGTATTTAACGGGCTTCTCGAGGGCGTAACGCTCACATCTGACGCTTTCGGCGAGGTGGAATATTCCGCTATCAATGCCGACGGTACGATGAAGTCGTTCAGCGAAACGCTCGATGACCTCAGATACTACTTCAACCAGATGACGGGCGCGGAACAGCTCCAGAACGCTTCTGCGATAGCAGGACAGCGTGCTATGTCCGGCTTTGTCAGTATTCTTAATGCTTCCGAGGACGACATTCAAAAGCTCACGGATAGCATTAACAACAGCGCGGGCGCGGCTCAGCGTATGGCTGACATAAAGATGAATAATCTTACTGGACAGCTTACGCTCTTGAACTCCGCGGCAGACGCGGTAAAGACTACTGTCGGTGAAGCGTATCAAAATGAATTACAAGCTCTTGCTAAGGTCGGCACCGATATACTCACCGAGATAAATGAATTTTTGGTGGCACACCCAGCGGCACTCCGAGCGTTCATCGCTCTTGTTGCTGAAGTCGGAGCTTTGGTGGCGATATACACAACATACAAGGCGATAAAGAGCGGTATGAATGTTGTGCAGGCTTTGCACCTCGCTCTGACCGCTAAGGAAACGGCGGCTACTGCGGCAAATACTGCGGCGGTTACTGCGGAGACAGCGGCGACGGGAGCGGCAACAACAGCGCAGGTAGGGTTGAACGCTGCTATGATGGCAAACCCAATCGGTCTGATAATCGGAGGTATTGCCGCACTTACGGTTGCATCGGTCGGATTAGCTGTTGCTATCGGCGGAGCAAGAGAAGAGCAGGAAGAACTAACCGCTTCCTCTCAGGAGCAGAAAGACAAGCTTGAAGAACTCCGCGCGGAGTATGAGGCAGCTTGTGATACATACGGAGCGACTTCTGAACAGGCAAGACAGCTTCACGGCGAAATGATTCTTCTCGAAGAAGACTTTGAGAAGAACAAGCAGACGCTTGAAGAGTTTAACGAGCAAGTTGACAGTCATATCGCTGCATACGAAGATCTGGTATCGCAGCATAATGAGGCAATGAGAAAGCTCGAAAGCGAAGAAGATGTCGTCAATGTCCTGACAGGCAGGCTTGATGAACTGTCTTCTAAGACTTCGAGAACTGCCGAGGAAAAAGTAGAGCTTGCAAATGTTGTCAGTCTTCTGAATCAACGTGTGCCGGAGCTTGCAATAGCTTACAATAAGGAAGCGGACTCCCTAAGCAGTACGGCAGACGCCATACGAGAAGTCATAAAAGCAAAGCTCGAACAGCAAAAAATAGACCAGCTTTCAGCTGATGCCGAAGCAAATTATCTTAGACAGATAGAGGCGCAAAACGAGCTTAGCGAAGCTACAAAAAACGTTGCCGCGGCGCAGGACGAATATAACTATCTCCTTGAACACGGCAATGAGCTTTTGAATGAGCAGGCGAAAAAGCAGGTCAATAACGGCTATGGCGGAGTAAGCCGCAATATGTCGCAAGCTCAAAGCCAAGCCCTCAGCATGGCTAAGAAAAAGTGGGACGAAGCCATCGAGCAACAAGAAAAGCTGCAAAAGGCATACGACGATGCAGTTGCTGACGGAAAGGAATGGGAAGAACAATTAGCCGAGCTCGATAACGAGATCGAGCGTCAGCAGGAAGAGCTCAGAAAACAGGAGGAAGCTCAGAAAGCCGCTGCAAAAAGCGCTAAGAACTTTTCCGACGCCCTTATGGCAGTCAAGCTCGGATATCTTGATGTTGCAACTGCAAGCAAATTCTTCGGCGTAAATGCCGATTACCTGCAAGAATCCGCTGACGAAATCGACGATTACAAAGATCGGCTCGATTCTGCACTGGAAGCCGTAGAGAACGGCTATTACAGTGCTCAGGAAGCGGCAGAAATTTACGGCGTAACCGTCGAAGAAATGGAAGTCGCTTCAAAGATAGACGAAACCGCCGACAGCTTAGCGGCACTTGTGGAGCACTACAACGAAGTCTATAAAGCGGCTTATGAGAGTATTAACGGACAGTATGACCTTTGGGACGAAGCGGCAGTTGTCATTCCGAAAAGTATAGGCGACATTAACACCGCACTTGAGACGCAGACTTCCTACTGGTCGGATTACAATACTGACCTTGAGAATCTTCTTGGCAGAGTTGACGACATTGACGGCTTGCGTGAAATCATTGCTTCGTTCGCCGACGGAAGCGAGGACAGCGTAAACGCGATAGCAGGTATGGCGGCGGCAAGCGACGACGAACTACGCGAAATGGTGAAAAACTGGCAAGAGGTCCAGAAGTATCAGCAGGAAGCGACAGATTCGGTTGCGGAGCTTGCGACAGGATTCTCCGAGCAGTACGGCGAGATGAAAGATGAGCTTGAAACAGCCGTAGAAGATCTGAATCTTTCGGATGAAGCTGCGGAAGCCGCAGAACTGACTGTTGAAGCGTATGCCGAAGCCATAAGGGGCGGAACAGACGCGGCGGTGGAAGAAGCTCAAAGGCTGTCGGCACTTGTGGCTATGGCCTTATACAATGCGCCAGGAGTAACTGCTCCGAAGAAAACAGGCGGCAGTTCGTCAATGCCGAGGGGATTAAGAAACGCGAATGATTTAGACCGTGTGACTATGCTCTCGGCTTATGCCGTTGGCACCGACAGCGCTTCGCCCGGTGCTGCCCTTGTAGGCGAAAACGGACCCGAAATCGTAATGTTTGAGGGCGGCGAAAAGGTATATACTGCCGAGGAAACCAAACAGCTTCTGCAAGAGAGCAAAGAACTGCGCGAGCTCAATATCGAAAAGGACGCGGATAATCTCAAATTTATCAATGCTTATGCCATCGGCTCGGATAATGCTGAACCTGGTGCTGCCATTGTTGGCGAGAGAGGTCCAGAGCTTGTGATATTTGAGGGCGGCGAGAAAGTATTTACCGCTGAAGAAACTCGCGAACTCATTCGTGAAAACAGCGAAATGCGCGAGCTTGGTGCTGAAAACGACATTGAAAATCTCAAAATCATCAGCGCATACGCCGTAGGCACCGACAACGCTTCGCCTGGTGCGGCGCTCGTCGGAGAGAACGGGCCCGAACTCATCAGCTTTGGCGGCAAGCAGGGAGATATATCGAATGTTGAAATATCGGATATGCTTATTCAGTATTTCAACGAAGCGGCAGCTATGCAGGCTATGGCGGCAGAAAACGCCGAAGCCGTGCAAGTCGTAACTATCTCACCGACGCTTGAAGCTTTGAGCGCGGATTCCGAGCTTCCCGCCTACGGATACGGCGGCGATCAAAATATCGAGATTTCCATATCGCCCTCATTCACCGTCGAGGGCGGAAACGTCGATGATATTGAAGAACGCCTTAACGAATTTAGTGAAAGGCTCCGCGATGAGATTATAGACGCGCTTGAAGAAGCGGGTATAGACGCGAAAAGGAGTGCTTACAGATGAGTAAAACATATACGACTGTTCAAGGCGATATGTGGGATAGCATATCCTTTTCGCAACTCGGCGACACAAAATATACCGATGCGCTCATAGCGGCTAATACTCAATACCGCGAGGTTTACATCTTTTCCGCTGGGTGTATTCTTGATATTCCCGACTTGGAAGAAAAGCAGACCTCTGATGACCTGCCGCCTTGGAAGAAGGTGAGCGGGTGAGCGACATAAATCTTGCCCGCCGTACAAACATTGAGGTATTTTTCGCAGGAACAAACATCACGAAGTCTATGCAGCAGTATCTCATTTCTCTTTCGTATACCGATAACGAGGAAGATGAAACAGACGATTTGCAAATCAAACTTCATGACCGTGATAAAATATGGCTTGAAAAATGGCTCAACGATGCTATTCAAGCTGCTGCCGACACGCCTACCCCGAAAAGCGATGATGACGACAAGGAATCATCATCGCCATACAAGGTGACCGCAAAGGGCGGGCTTGCCGTCAGAAGCAGACCAAGCGACCAATACTACCAGTACGGCTCGCTTCCCTATGGAACGATTGTGAACGTAAAATCATTCTCCGGCGGGTGGGCAAATATTACCTACGACGGGAAAAACGCTTATGTCAAAGCAGAATATTTGACCGAGCTTGAGAAAAGCGATTCTTCCGATTCTTCCGACGGCGGGCAATCGGCCACAAAAGGATTGAGGATTCAAGCCGTAATTGTCCGTCAAAACTGGAAAAGCGACGGCAAGGACGATGTTCTTGAATGCGGACAATTTTCACTCGATGACATAAGCGCGTCTGGACCGCCTGGCGTAATAAACATCAAGGCGACATCGCTTCCGTATTCAAGCACGATTCGTCAGATGAAGAAAAGCAAATCGTGGGAAAGCTACTCGCTGTCCGGCATTGCAAACGAGATTGCCGACAAGAGCGGTATGACTTGTATGTTTCAGAGCGGCACTGACCCATCGTATGAGCGCGTGGAGCAGTACCGAATGAGCGACATCGAATTTCTTAAAAAGCTCTGCCAGGACAACGGCTGCTCTTTGAAAGTTTCAAACAATATCATTATCATTTTTGACCAAGCAGAATACGAGAAGAAAAAGACGATTCGCACGATCAAGTACGGCGACGGTTCATATACGAAATATAAGCTGTCGACGGTGTCCAATGACCGATACGCGAGCTGCCGCGTGAGCTGCACTACAAACGACGGTAAGGTGATACAGGCGACGGCTCTTGTGGACGGATACGACAAGGACAACAAGGATAATCAATGCCTTGAAATCAAGCAGACGGTGAAATCGGAAGAGGAAGCTAGACTGCTTGCTGAGAAAATGCTCCGGCTCCACAACAAGTATGAGAAAACGGCTACATTCACCCTGCCCGGCGACACGTCGCTTCTCGCAGGGTGCGTTGTCGAGCTGAAAAAATGGGGCGCGTTTGACGGGAAATATATCATCAAACAGGCGAAGCACCAAGTAAGCGGGTCGGGCTATACAACGCAGATTACACTTCGTATTGCACTCGCAGCAGATTTGAGCAGCGGCGATTCCGGCAGCTCCTCGAACGGTGGAAAAGACCTTGACGATATTGCCCGCGCAGTCATCAGAGGAGATTACGGAAACGGCTCCGAACGCAGGCGCAGGCTTACCGAAGCTGGGTACGATTATGACGAAGTGCAGGCGCGTGTAAACCAAATCATCTACGGATAGCGGGAGGTAATTATGGAAGAAGGAAGATTGAGGGTCGGTATAGTTACCGACGCTGATTTGCCGAAGCGGAGGGTGCGAGTTCATTTTGAAGACGTTGACATCGTTTCCGATTGGCTGAAAGTTATAAGCAGCCCGCCGTTTATCCCGAAAAAGGACGTTCCTCAGCGAACTGAGCTAAAGGGCGGCGGGAGCGGCGATAACGCTTTTGAAGAACATCAGCATGATGTAATCATTAAGCCGTGGTTTCCCGACGTCAACGATACCGTTCTCTGCATTTTCGATTCCGGATTCTCGCCGACCGGATATGTATTGGGGAGGATAGAATGAAGATCGGAACACTCGGAGAAGTAATCTTTGAGGTCTCCTCAGAGACGATTCAGACAATCAGCAAGTTTTCGCGGACAAAATCCGCATCGTTCCAAACTCACAGCGTTCACCTCAAAACGGGGCTTTTGGAATTCACGGGCTCTGATCCCGAGACGATAACTTTCAATATTAAGTCTTCGAGATACCTCGGCGCGGATCCTCACCAAACCTATTTGAAGCTGAGGGAATATATGAGCGACGGAACGGCGGTGCAGTTCATTGTCGGAAACGTGCTATACGGCTCTTACCGTTGGGTTGTGAGCAAGTGCAAAGCAACCTACAACTACTATGATAAAAAAGGAAACGTGACGGATATGGATATATCGGTTACGCTTACAGAATACCGCAAGGGGTGATATAAATGCGCTATACCTTTCGGAGCGATGCTCCGCCCGATTATACCATCTGCGAGAATGAAACAGTACGTTCGGTGGCGCAGAACATTCTGCTGATTATCTCGACCAAGCGCGGTACAGTTCCCATGTATAGAGAATTCGGCTTACCTATGAATTTCATAGATAAGCCGATTCCCATATATGAAGCAATTTTTACCGAGGAAGTCAGCGCGGCTCTGGAACAATTTGAGCCGAGAGCAAGGCTGATTTCCACATCGTTTGACCACAGTCAGGCGATCGGCGGAAAATCCGTAGCAATACTGGAGGTGGAGATCGAGCCATGAGCCTAAGAAGTACAGATTACAAATTTGTGAGCACCGACGCGGCGGGGATTAAGTCCGAGCTAATCACGGAGTATGAAAGAATCACCAAGCATACGCTTCAACCCGCGGATCCCGAGATGATATTTCTGTCGTGGGTGGCAAGTGCGATCGTGCAGGAAAGAGTGAATCAGAACTACATCGGAAATCAGAACATTCCGAGCCGAGCCGAAGGGGAAAACCTCGACGCGCTCGGTGAGTGGATATATTCGCTCAAACGCAGACCCGAGCAGCCTGCGAAATGTACTGAACGGTTCACCATTTCGCAAGCTCAGCAGACCGCCATTCTGATACCGAAAGGCACAAGGGTGACGGATACCAGTAAACGCCTTATCTGGTTCACGGTTGAGGACGCGCTTGTTGAGATCGGCAGCACAACGGCTGATGTTGAAATCCAGTGCGAAACACCCGGCGCTATCGGAAACGGCTATGCGGCAGGACAGATCAACACGCTTATCGACGTCGACGACGTGCTGTATTACTCTTCCTGCACCAACATCAACGAAACTGACGGCGGCGCCGGCAGAGACAGCGACGACACCTATTTTGAGATGATGAGAGCCGTTCTGGATTCATTCAGCACCGCAGGGCCTAAAGGCGCTTATGAATACTGGGCGAAATCCGTGTCGAATGAAATCGCGGACGTCAAGGCTATTCAGCCGAGATTTGCCCGCGATGAAAAGCTGATGGTATATACCCTTAACGACAACAACCGCGTGGCGTTCCTCGGCGGTGAGGAGATGACAATCGAATCGCTCGAGGTCTACGCAGAGGGGTCTGATAGGCGCGCTGCGCTCGGACCGGATTATACAGTGGACTACACGAACGGTCTCGCCAAAATCTCAATAAAGCAGGACGGAGCGCTTAAGGAAGCGACATCGCTTCGCATTGTTGTTGAGCAGGAAGAAGCGGGGCGGGTGTATATCTACGCGCTTATGAACGATGGCACGATTGCAAGTGAGACAATCAAAGAGCAGATATACGCCGTGTGCAATGACGAAACCGTCAGGCCGCTGACCGACTATGTATCTATGCACGATCCGCTCGTGGTGGAATACGACATAGATTTCACCTACTACATATCCCGAACCTCGCAGCTATCGCTCAACGACATTCAGATCGCGATTAACAACGCCGTGAAAGAATATACCGCTTGGCAGAGCGCAAGGCTCGGGCGCGACATCAACCCGTCGATGCTTCATTCGCTGCTGATGCAGACCGGCGCAAAGAGGGTGGATATTCGCTCGCCTACCTTCAAGGTGATGAGCAGCGGCGCTGACAGATACGCCCCGCAGGTGGCTAAGCTCCGCAGAACAACGGTGGTGAATGGGGGCTATGAAGATGAGTAGAACGGTATCAGTTGAAAGTCTTCTGTCGTCCTTTCCGTATTCCCTGTCGGTAGGCAAAAATCAAAACGAGCTTGCGGAGACCACCGCCAAGGAGCTTCTGACTCTTTGGAAGGACAACGATCTGCTTGCCATTTATGCAAGGATTCTTGAACTCGATGAGCCGCTTCTGGACATTCTCGCTCACGATTTCAAGGTCGACTGGTATCTTTACGACGGCTCTCTTGAATCAAAGAGACATCAGATATACTCGCTGTTCTATGTTCACCGTCATCTTGGCACTCGCAGAGCTACCGAACGAGCTCTTTCAGACATTTGCCCCGGAACCTTTCTCGAAGAATGGTACGAATACGGCGGGAAGCCTTATTACTTTCGCGTAGTCATCGACGTAACTGAGCAGAGAATGGCGGTATCTCAAAGCTTAATGGAATATCTGATTGAGATATTCAAGCCTGTTCGCTCGCGGCTCGACGGCGGACACATTACGCTGCGCTCGCGCTGCACGATTCTTGTAAGCTGCGCAGGCAATTACGCCTACATCACCGACAGAATCTGCGGCACATATCCCAAGAGGGCTATGCAAGGGCGCATATCCGAAAATGTCATTCTTATTTCCGAGACCGGCACGGCAGCGGGATTTACCGCTCCGCCTGCCGGTTCTATTGTTACCGGCACATATCCGCGCCCGGCAATGCAAGGACGGATTGAGGAAGAAGTGATATATGTCTCGGAAGAAGGGACAGCAAACGACTTCCGCTCGCCGCCCGCAGGCTCAATCAAAGCCGGCACATACCCTCACACAAAATGGCGTGGAGTTATGAGTGGCGAAGAAATCCTCGTTGACGTTGAAGACGGCGAAGCGGGCATGACCGCAAGGAAAACCGGCACTTACCCGAGAACAGCAATGCAGGGCAGGATTCATTCGGATTCTGTCGAGGTGATTTCGGAAGGCGACGAAGCAGCCCTCACCGCTCCCAGAACGGGTACAATTCCGCGAACTGCTCAGCAAGGTAATATAAGTCAAGAGACCGTTGAGGTTACTCCGGTCGGAAGCGAAGCGGGGCTTTCAATCCCGAAAACAGGTACGGTGCCGCAAGCCGCAGTTAAGGGCGGCTCCGGCTCAGGCAATATCGAAGCTTCGGCTTCGACGGAAAGCGCAAACGTAATTGCGCATAAAGCAGGCTCTCCCCCTGATGTCGCCGCAAGCGTCGACGCCGGGGACGGCAATATATCTTTTGATTCAGACGGCAGCTCCGCAAAGTATATCGCCCGACCTTGCGGAAAGCCGTTTGGATTGTTTTAATCTGTGAAAGGACGGTGAAGCAATGGCACTTGATAATGCTGCCTTTGTGGATTTAAGAAATTATATCCGCAGGCGCGTTCACAATCTCAAATACCGTATCGGCTCATCAATCTATACGGTAGACATATCCGACGCGGAGGTGCTTTCAAACGGAGTTGTCCGCATTAAAGCACCCATCATTCCGAACAGTACGGGGCGGATTACCCGCGTTGAGCTGTATAACAACAGCGGCGAGATGTGGGCGCATCAGGATTGCGACATAACCATTGAGCAGGGACAGACGGGCGTACTGTACTGGTTCGATTTTACTGTAAAGGAGGGGAAACCAGATGCCTAAGCAGAGAGTTTACTGGCAGGATTTTGCGAGGAGCGATGAGACGTATTTCCATGTAAAACCCGTTCCGTCAAAAGGCGCCGACGTCAATCAGATCACGCCGTTCGGAACGGTAATGCAGGAAGGCACTCCGCAGGATTCGCAGCATTTCAACTCGATGGACGAAAGTCTTTTTGCACATGAGCTTGCTATCGGAATGCTTATCAATTTTGCAAGACAGAATCGCTTCGAGATTGAAAAAGGCACTGTTGTGCTCACTAACACATCAGTCTTTCCGTTCAACAACTCGCAGAAATCCGTTCCCTTGAAGACAAGGCGTGAAAACGGCGATTACATCGTTATCGCCGAAGTCGCGGAATCCAAAGGGAATTATGGCGAAATCGTTGTAAGCGACAGACTTAACAACGGTTTCAAAATCGCTCATACCGGGAGCGCCAAGAGCGTGACCGTAAATTATCAGATTATAGGAGGTTACATGAAATGATTGTAAGAGAAATCAACGAAGGCCCGAAGATTTCTTATGAAGTCGACGGAACAAAGATATGCTTCGACGATGACCTGTCCCTGAACCTTGCCAAGCGTGAAGAGGACAGCCCCGTTCATATCGACATCTGCCGTGACAGCGACGGCTTGCTCGTCATCGGCAAAACTCTTGCGAGAGATTATGTCGCTCAGCTCGACATTCCCTCAAGAAAGTACAAGACCACTATCGTTCCCGACGAAACCGCGCCGGGCGAGGAGAAGACCCGCGAAGAGCGCGAGCCGCTGCCGCTCGACATGGACACCGTGACGCTCACGCTTTGGTCGCTTGAGTAAGACAAGGAGGAAAAACAATGAGTAATTTTGACATTGCTGACCTCGCCGTAAAAGCGGCGGGCTGCTCTAACAATGCAAACATCTACGACGACAAGAATATGCCGTCGGTAATGGTGTTCATTCCTGCGTTCACATGGAAAGAAATCGGAATCGGCACTTCCACCGAGCTGTTCCCTGCTTTCACAATCAACGGCAAGCCGATCAGCGGCTTCTGGTTCTCGAAGTTCCAAAACAGCCTTGATACCAACCGCGCCTACTCTCTTCCTGACCGCGACCCTGCCGTATATATCACTCTTGATACCGCTGTTGACAGATGCACCGCCAAGGGCGAGGGTTGGCATTTGCAGACCCGCCTCGAGTGGATGGCAGTTGCGCTGTGGTGCATGAAAAACGGCACTCTCCCCAAAGGCAACAATGACTATGGCAAGGATCACAGCGAGACCATCTACAAGGCTATCGAATCCTGCGCTCGTGACGATCAGGGACGGCGCCAGAGAGTAGCAACCGGCACCGGCCCGCTCAGTTGGTCTCACAACGGCGAACCCGACGGTATCTGGGATATGAACGGAAACGTCTGGGAATGGGTCGGCGGTATCCGTCTCGTTCACGGCGAGCTCCAGGTAATCTCCCTCGACGGCGTAACATTCGGCAACGACGCAGCGGATCCCGACAACAGTCAGGCCTCCGGCTCGCAGCTCTGGTACGCCATCGACGGCACCACCGGCAAGCTCATCAAGCCTAACGGCTCCGGCACAACTGCCAACAGCCTTAAGGTTGACTGGGTTGAAAACAAGGCTAAGTGGATCACCGGCGTTCTCACCAAGATCAACGGTGAAGAAGAGTGGCCGGGCTGCTTGTTCAAAGACGTCACTGCCGAGGAGAAGGTCACTGAGCCTGCTCAGCATATTCTTCAGGCGCTCGGTCTGCTGCCCGTTCAGGACTGCCTTGAAAAGTATGAAGGAGACTACTTCTACTTCAGAAACAGCGACGATGAGCGTAGTTTCATCTGCGGTGGCAGCTGGTTCTATTCCTCGAGGGCGGGCGTCTTCGCTGTCTACTGCCACGACCCTCGCTCGAACTCCCACGGCTACATTGGCTTCCGCGCGGCTTACGCCGACCTGCCACCTGCTTAACCGTGTTCTGACGGCTCCGCGGTAGCGGAGCCACATATTCTAACGTTTACCCGCTCCGCGAAGCGGAGCGGGCGATTTTTCAGAATTTCACCATTACGATTTTCGTTATATTATTACGATTCCATTACAGGCGGTGACTTTTAATGTATAATAGCACTAATATTCGTTCGGGAGGAAAGACAATGGCAGAAGAGTTTGTTTTACTCCAAAAGGTGTATGACATGATGGAATACGCTTATCCTGCGATTGCTCAATTCCCGAAATCCGAAAAATATGCTCTCGGAACAGACATCAAAAGATGTATGGACGTAATGCTTGAAAAGTGCATCGAAGCGCAGAAAAAGTATTACAAGAAAACCACCTTGCAGGAATTTGATGTCGCAAACACCAAGCTGAGAGCATATCTGAGGATATCATACTCGCTCGGCTTTTTGCCGCCCAAAAAATACGAGATTTGGAGCGGCAAGTCGGTGGAAATTGGAAAGATGCTTGGCGCCTGGCTTAAAACCGTCAAGAGCCAGGGCTGACATAAGGAGCAAATTATATCGTAGTTTCATCTGCGGTGGCAACTGGAACAATTCCTCGAGGGCGGGCGTCTTCGCTGTCAACTGCAACAACCCTCGCTCGAACTCCAACGGCAACATTGGCTTCCGCGCGGCTTGCCCCCGTAAGTCAGATATTGTGAGCCTACCGGGACACAATCAGTACAAGGGGTATAAGGGATTTGCTTCTTCTGCTTCGGCGGGCAAACACTTAGCTGCGTATTCCGCTCACGCTGAAAAGCGCAGCACCGGGAGGATCTGAATATGGAAAAGCACAGTCATGTTTTTGAACGATTTATTGACTATCAGAACTTGTATGACGGTTATATCCTTGCACGCAAAAACAAGCGCTACAAGGGCGAAGTGCTTTCCTATTCAGCGAATCTCGAGGAGCGGCTGATAAATACGCAAAATCAGCTCATCTGGAAAACCTATAAGGTAGACCACATGCACGAGTTCTTGGAGTATTACCCGAAAAAGCGTATTATCACTGTGATTCCTTTTGAGTACCGCGTGGCAAATTGTGCGGCGTATAACGTGCTTTGGCCTATATATTCCCGCTCATTTTATGAGCATAGCTACGGCTCGATCAAGGAAAAAGGACCGCTAAAATCAGCGCAGAAGCTTCAATACTGGATGCGTATAATTCAGAATAAGAAAGAACCGTGGTATCTGTGCAAAATGGATATTGCCAAGTTTTTCTTTCGCATACCCTATGAAGTGCAGCTTGCCGAGCTTGGGCGCCCGCTCGATGATCCCGATATGATGTGGTTTCTGGAGCAGGCTATCAAGTGCGACGGTAGGGCATACGGAATCCCTCTGGA
Organism: uncultured Clostridia bacterium; assembly: GCA_947625125.1. Lineage (GTDB taxonomy): Bacteria > Bacillota > Clostridia > Oscillospirales > Ruminococcaceae > Faeciplasma. The sequence goes on along the minus strand of CANQNF010000015.1, from coordinate 15,933 downwards.
AGCGTCTGACGTGACCGAGTGTGAGAGAATATTCGGAATAGGTATGCAGGTCGGGAGCCTTATTTCGCAGATGACCGGGAATGTAGTTTTAAACCCCGCTGATCATTTCATGAAACGTGAGCTCAGACCGGATTACTATATTCGAACTATGGACGATATGATATTCCTTGTCCCGAGCAAGCAGCAGGCGCACGACATTCTCGGCAGCTTTGAGGGCTTTCTGTATGATAGGCTCGGACTCAATCTGAACGCCAAAACCGAAATCCGACCGTATGATTCGGGCGTGGAATTCGTCGGATACAGAGTTTGGCCGCATAAGATTGAACTGCGCAGATCTACCACGCTTCATATGAAGCAGCACCTCAAATATGTAATGGAGCATTACAGTACGGGGGAACTCCCGCAGGATTATTGTCTTAGCGTTATAAGGAGCTACCTCGGTTTGATGAAATACTGCGACTGCGATGCTTTGAGAAACAAAGTCGTAAACGACTTCGCTTTGGTGAAAAAATTTGTAGAAGAATATCCCGATGAGGAGGACTACCCCGATTATTTCTAATCGGGGAATTTTTATGGAGGAAATAGGTATGACTGAGGCAGTAATTGTGGCTTTAATTACCGGTGGGTTGTCGCTCATCGGCGTAATAATCAGCAACGCGGCTTCAAATCGACGCATAAGCGGCGAGCTTGCGGAAAAACAGGCGATAACCGATACTAAGCTCGATGAGCTCACACGCGAAGTTAGAGAGCATAATAACTTTGCAAAGCGTATGCCCGTTGTTGAAGAAAAAATAAAGGTCATCAACCATAGGCTCGATGACCTTGAAAAAGGCGAATAAAATGAAGTTTTCCAAGATTCTTATAATCGTCCTGCTCACCGCGATTGCGGTGTTTTTTGTTGCCATGATGATAACTTATTGGGTCGTGGGCGACGTTCCCGAACCGTTAATCAACGGTTTTACTACCGTTGTAACATCGGAACTTTTGTCACTTATGCTCATCAAGCGGTCAGATAACAGATATTCGCAGGACGAAACAAGCGAGCCTCAAGACGAGGCAGAAGATGACAATATTAAAGGGTGATATAACTTATGACAGTTTCTATGTTTCTTATTCTATTAACGGCTTTCTCGCTCATAGTAGGGCTCATCGTTCAGGCACTCAAAAAGCTGCTCGACAGCCTCAACGTGAGCTATTCGACAAACGTCGTTGCGGTAATAGTTTCGGCAGCCGTCGGAATCGGCGGAACGGCGATATATTACGTCATCGCAAGCGTACCGTTTAGCGCGACAAACATTATCTGTATGGTGCTTATGGGCGTTGCAACGGCAGTCGGCGCGATGGTGGGATATGATAAAGTAATTCAGACAATAAAACAGATTGTGTCAAAAGGGGGTTCTTGATATGGCAGAAATCAAAGGCAAAACAAACACGGGCCTTGTGGCATACGCAAAGGCTCAACTGGGTTTGCCTTATTGGTACGGCACATTCGGGCAGGTAGCTACCGAATCTCTTTACAACAACAGAAAAAAGGCGTACCCCTCATACTACAAATCATGGTCGGATTTCCCGACTCAGTACGGTAAGCGCGTACATGACTGCGTCGGCTTGGTGAAAGGCTATATGTGGAGTGACACGCCTACGTCTGTTCCCAACGAGCATTACAGTATCTTGCAGGATAAATCCGCTGCTGGTATGTACTCCGCTTCCAAAACAAAAGGGCAAATCAGTACATTTCCCGCTCACGTCGGTCAGCTCGTCTATAAGTCCTCGGTCAAAACGAGCGCAAGCAAGATTCATCACGTCGGCGTATATATCGGCGACGGATATGTAATCGAAGCGAAAGGACACGAATACGGCGTCGTTAAAACAAAATTTTCGGGCGCAGGCTGGACTCACTGGAGCCAGTGTCCGTACATCGTCGACGATACCCAACTCGGTGGCACGTCCTACACAAAAGAGTACGAGGGGACTTATGCCGTAACCGGCGGCTCAGTATATATCCGCGAGGGAGCAGGAACAAGCCATAAAGCTCTTGGTGTCCTACTTAAAGGAAATACGGTGACCTGCTCTGGGTATTTCACAAAAGTCAGCTCTACGGTATGGCTGAAAGTCTCCGCGACGCTGAAAGGAAAGTCGGTCACTGGCTGGATGTCCACAAAGTATCTCAAAAAATCATAAGCCATTTTCTTTTCTCTCATCTCCATACAATGCCCCCGCAAGGATAACACCCTGCAGGGGCGATTTTTAATGTGCGGAAAGTGCTTCTATTTTGCAAGAAATTCTTCAACCGCCTGCTTGACGATCTGCGCCTGTGATACTCCAAGCTCGGCGCATTTTTGCTTAAACTCTTCGCCCATTCCCTTTGGCACAACTACCGAAATTCGGTCATAGGCTTTCTTGTTGTAACGGTTTTTAACTGCCGATGAGGTTTTAGTCTTTCTTTTTTCTTCCGCCATTTCCTTTTGCTCCTTTCAACGCTGTCCCAAGCGCGGCTGTCGCGGATATTGCCGCAGCAATGTATGACAGGATTCCTACCGTGCTATCAGACATCCACCCCGCCGAAGCGAAAACGGCTGTCAGACAGATTAAAATAAGAGTTGACTTTTTCATGACTTTGCTGTATACTGTGAGAGGGTGGAGCGAGGTCTTTCGACCCCGCCCACTTGAAGATTACCGCTTGTGCTTCCGGTTCGGGGATTTACTCGCGGTTTTCTTTTTGCCCTGCCTTCGTTGCCTGATTGAGATTATCAAGGCGACGGTCGCGATAAGGTTTGACCAAACGTGTAAGGCAGTTGCAACCCAGTCTTTCAGTTCCAAGCTGTTCACCTCCTTTCGACAATTATATTATAACATACTTGTGCAAGTATGTCAAGCCTTTTTTGAAAATTTTTTAGAAAATTTTTTAGAAAAAATTTGCCCGCTCCGTATGATTCGGAGCGGGCGTTTTATTATGCTCTTTTGATCGCGTACCAGTCTTTAACATCGTCTTTATATCCGAGCGCATCGCGGAGAGCCTCATCGGTTCCGCAGAAGTCGCAAACATAGATGTCAGCTCGGCGGCTAAGAGCATTGGTGCTTAGCCTTGGCTTCATTCTGGATATTCCGCAGCGCGGGCAGACTGGATTATATTTGCTTTGCTGTTCTTCGGATAAATGCTGAATGTAATCCTCTACATTATCGGTGACCGAATGAGCTCTACGGTCGCTCCGCAAAACAGCCTGCTTGAGATAGTCAAAGTCAAATTTGAAGTGCGTATAACCCTCGGCAATGACTTTATAATAGTGATAGTCAGGCTTTCCGTACTTATGTCCGTCCGTCATAATGTACGCCATGGTGCTGATTTCTTTGCCGTGCAGTTTTACGCGGACGTTCTTTTTGATGTATAGGCGCGGGTATCCTTCGTAGATGTCAAGGCTTTTTTCGTCGCCGCTGCTTATGCTCCAAATCACAACAGGAACGACAGATTTTTCAGCGGGCAGGATATTTGCAACGGCACTTTCCTGCCGACCCATAAAGACAAGCTCATAGCCTTTGAGGATAGCCTTGCCTTCGACGGTTGCATCGGGGCAGCGTCTGCTCATCTGCTCGACGTTCATATTGCTTCCGTATGCGAGATAATATTTCTTTGCCATAGTTTACTCCATTCTCCCCGTGTTGCCGATAGGACAGCAATTTTTTAAGCTACTTGCGAATGTGTGAATGAACTTGTGAGATGTAAGCGGGCCGTTTTAAATTCCGCTCCGACCATTCCGAGCCGCCTTGTCAGGACTCTCATCATCAGGGCTTCTTTTTGTTCTGGCGTGTAGTTCAAGCAGGACTTGTAATACATTTTGTCGTCGGCGTTTATTGCCCAGGCACTCATTGCGAGGCAGAACTGAATGTAAGCCTTGATTTTACCCGCGTGGGTGGTGCCGTTGAAAAGTCTGAATTCAACGGTACCTTTGGTGAAGAAAGCGTGTAAATTGATACCGTGATAGCGAGTAGTGTTGTAATGCTCGTGGCTGATCCCTCTTGAATATCCGTCATTTGCGGAGCTGTACCAGATGTTTTCCATACTTAACTGTGTCTTTTCAAGGTCGTTCTTCATAGCCTTAAAAAGCTTCGGAGAAATCTTTTTGCACCAAGTATTTGCTCTTTCCTTGATTTCAAGTGCCTCGTAGAACAAATCCTGTCTGCCGATTGCGAAGTTCATCAAGCGCGTAAGCGAAGCGGGGGTATGATTTGCACCGTCAACGTGGACGTGGATTCCACAGGAGCCGTCAGCCTGAGCGCCAGCCGCACGGAGCAGGCGAATGATGTTCTGCAAGTCCTCAATATCATCATAGACAAGTATCGGAGTTACAACCTCGCACTGTCTTGTGGAGATGTCGTTGATACTACTGTCGCTCATCGCTTTCCACGTTCTTCCTTTTCTATCGGTGGCGGTGTAAGCCTTGTAACCGCCGCCGATGTACTCCGAATGTGTTCCGAAGTAATTGGCTATGACCTGCGCCGCGTCGGAGCGGGTAATGCTTTTGAGTTCGATTTCTACTCCAAATTTCTGATCCTGGATTTTCATTGTGATTTCTCCTTTCAATTACCGTAAAACTATGCTCTTGTCGTTGTAACGAACTGCGTACTTGTTATCGTAGTGGACTACCGAAACGCGGTTGTTTATAATCCTTGTGCAGCCGAGCTTGCGGGCGATAACCCTCTTTGAAATCGAAAACGCCTTGTCGGTTATATCTTCGGTTTTCTTGTAGGTATCTGCGGCGCGCCTTCTTTCTCTCCGCAGGCTTTCGGCTTTCGCCGCTTCCTCTTTCGTTCCGTAGTAAACGTTTCTGCCCCAGCTTCTGCTTGATATCTGGTAGAAGCGTTCCTCGGAGATGATTTCAAGGTGATTATTCCAAACGGTCCTTGGTGAATTTTTGTCGTCGGGGGCGATATCGTCAGTAACGCGACCAACGATTATTTCCGTATAATCGGAAGCTAATTCGTGGTAATCCGTACTGTCATCTATCAGTATGCGGACGATTTCGGCGCCGTTGGTAAGGTCGATTTTTGCAATCTCACCTTGGCTGCCGCTCATCGTGGAAGTGTTGATGTCGTAGCCGCTCTGAATGTAGTCGTTGACGATGTCGGTGTATCTCCTGTTGATGTCGGCGAATGTTCTGCAAATTTTCTTTTCAGTCATTTTAATTATCTCCTTATCTTTGACTTGTTAAATTTTATCTTTAACTTCTGTATATATAATAACACATTATGATTAACTTGTCAACACTTTTTTGAAAAAAATTTTTATTTTTTTGAAGAAAACATTTGACTTTCTGAATATTTTGTGTTATAATAGCAATTGAGGTGATTTTATGATTTCGTATAAGCCGTTAATGGTAACTTTGGCAAAAAATGGCATGTTGAAAACGGAGCTCGCTGAGAAAACAGGAATAAGCTCTGCAACATTAGCCAGGCTTGGCAAAGGAGAGAATGTCGCTTTGAGCGTCATTGAGAAAATCTGCATAGTTCTCAACTGCCGCGTTGAGGACGTGGTAGAAATCCTGCCGGATAAAAAATAAGGACTGGATTCTTCCAGTCCTTATGCAAACGAACGACAGACGCCGTCTGCTCAGCGAATCTTTTTAACTGTTGACATTTCGGGGTCCTTGCTTGGTACCCGAACCAGCAGGTCATCAAGGTCGCAGTCGAGAGCCTCGCATATACGATCAAGATATTCGATATTAACTCGGTCAGTTAATTCGTTGTAGTAATCGTTTATAGTTGCGGCTCTTATGTTTGTGGCTTTTGCAAGCTGCGCTTGTGTTATTCTTAGCTCGCCGAGCTTTTTGGAAAGTAGAATCTTAATCATGCGTTGCGCTCCTTTTGTTATATTCTACATCGTTTCGGAATAGAAATCTTAAAATCGGAGTATTATTACATATATCGTAATAAAATTACGCATAACTAAGGATAATCCATAAGAAACGCAAAAAACGCTACCGTATCACTACGATAGCGTTTTTTGTCAGTCATTTTGTAGTTGATAGGTCAGTACAATAAGACCACCTACCATAATGTACTGCGCGGACCCCGAAGGTGTTCGCATAAGAGAAATTTGGTGGAGCATACGGGATTCGAACCCGTGACCTCCACACTGCCAGTGTGGCGCGCTACCAACTGCGCTAATACCCCGATTTGGTCGGCCCGGCTTTTCGCTGAGCCGACTTTGTTATAATAGCACATCCCGAGAAAAAAATCAAGGGGTTTTTGAAAATTTTTTTAAATTTTTTTGCAGCATAGTCCGCATATCCCCTGACTTCCCTATTATATCCCTGTGCATGGCGCGCTTTGTGCCGAAAAATCGCTCTGCCCACGCCCATTGCATAAATAAATGCCAAGCCCGACTTCGCCCGTGCCCCCGTTAAGAAACCAGAAGTCAGAAATCAGATCTCAGAATTTCAGGGCGGCGCCTATGGCGACGATTTTAAAAAAATATAATTCGGGCGACTTTGACGTTCCCCTGTTATGCCCCAAAAAACTATTCCGACCCGGTTTTGCCTGTGCCCATCCACTCCCGCCGCCGGTTTTTGCATAAATGCCAAACCGGCTTCGCCCGTGCCCGCCATTCCCGCCGCCGGTTTTTGCATAAATGCCAAGCCTGCGGTTTTGCCCTATCATGCAAACCATGAACCCACGCCCTCAAAAAACAAGGCCCCGTTTTCGGACGGGACTTTTGCAAAATAATGCCCAAAAATTACAGTCAAAATCACTCGGGCTTGAATTTTAAATATTCGCTCTCGCAGCTTTTCATCGCTTCTATAGTGTTTGAAATCAGCTCGTCGAGCTCCCAGCCGAGCATTTCTGCGCCCCGGCTTATGACCTCGCGCGAACAGCCCGCCGCAAAATTCGGCGTCTTGAATTTCTTTTTCACCGACCTAAGCTCCATGTCCTGAACGCTCTTGGACGGCCTCATCAGCGAACAGGCGTAAATCAGCCCGGTCAGCTCGTCCGCCGCAAACAGCACCTTTTCCATCTGCGACTCCGGCTTTATGTCGACGGTTATCCCGTAGCCGTGGCTCGCCGTCGCACGGATTATCACCGGGTCTACGCCCCTTTCCCGCATTATCTCCTGCGATTTTATGCAGTGCTCGTTTGGGTACATCTCGAAATCAAGGTCGTGCAGCAGCCCTACAAGCCCCCACAGATCGGCGTTTTCCGGCTCTCCGCATTTTTTTGCATACCACCTCATAACGCCCTCGACGGTGACGGCGTGCATAAGATGAAATCTGTCCTTGTTGAATTCGGTGAGAAGCTCCCAAGCCTCGTCTCTTGTCATAGAATAACCTCCTGAAAAAAATTACCAATTTTTGATTTGTTTTATGAAGTCGGAAAGCTTCGCAGAGGCTTTCTCGTGGGTGGCTTCCGACGGGTGCCAGTCGGCCGCAATGCCGTCGGCCTGGTCCTGATTGTCAAACTGCATGGCGTAAACATTTGAATCCCCGGTCTCGGCAGTGTAGTCGGCGACCGCGTTCTCAACATACGGATAGAGATTAGCGCCCATTATCCCGAGCGTGCAGACGATAGTCGCGTCGGGGTTTTTGTCCCGTATCTTTTTGATGAACGAAACATATTCCGAGCGGTATTCTTCGCACCTCTCGGGAATGTTTTTGCAGTAGCTGTCGTCGTTGGTGCCGAGGTTTATGACCACAACGTCGGGCTGCCTCTTGAATTTCCATTCGATCTCGGACGGGACGAAGCTGCCGTTTTTGCTCCAGCAGTACCCGTATTTGTCATAATACGTCGGCACGAGCTGGGACGTGACCTTGCTGTTGCCGTCGGAATAGCCGGAGATTATGCCGTAGCCGCTGAACGAGACCATGCTGTAATCGGCGTCAAGCTTCTCGGCGGTCTTATAGGCGTAGGTCTTGGTGTTGTCCTCGGTCCTCGTCGAGAAGTGGTGGTTATAATCGAGGTCGTCCACGCCGTACCCGCAGGTTATCGAGTCGCCGACGAATTCAATTAACCTATCCTTATTTTCGGTCGGCTCGGGAGCCGTTCCGTTGACGGTTATTTTGCTGATTTTAAATGTGGAATTTGCAGACTCCGAGAGCTTGACGATTCTTACCACGGCGTCGGTTTCGACGTCGGATTTCAGCACTTCATACGTCTCGGTCGGCTGATCTATCATGTCGTCGACGACCCTCTCGCCGTTGAGATAAACGGCTATTCTTGCGTTGTTATCGAAGTTTGCGCCGCCTGCGGAGTCATCCCCCGAAACGCTCACCGAGCACTCGGTGCCGTGAAAAGAAAACTCCACGCCCGTGCCCGAAAGCGCGCAGTATATCCCGTCGTCGCCGTAGTAGACCCTGCCGAGGGACTTGAAGTTTTGCTCCTTAAGCTTTATGTCGCGCATTGATATATCCTCCTCTGCGGCTCCGCACGCGCAAAGATTCAGAGCGAGCGCCGCCGCCAAAAATGATAAAATAATTCTGCATATCTTCATTTTGGAACCTCCTTTTTCTTGATTATACTACATCGCCAAGGAAAATGCAAGAGAGAAATAACGCGGGGGAGTGAACGAAGCGGGCGCATTAAGAGTACAGAATTGAGAAATCAGAGCTAAGATTTTCAAGGCGTTGCCCGCGGCAAAAAATTTGAATGGTGGGAAAAAGGACGAAGTGAACGTTTCCGCATCGCTTTCGCCTTAATACCGACTTTTTCGGCAATGCCTCGCAGACTATCGTCCATTGCGTGGCGGCTTGCATTTTTAGCGTCAAGGTGGTACCGGTTTAAATCGTTAAAGTAACATCCCAATTATAAAAATTTGACGCACTTTTATATCATGAAGAAAAGGCATTCGATTGGCTTATGCTATTTTAGATTCCCCCTTTTCAACAAGGTTTTGACGTAAGTCGGGGCGAGCACAGCCTCTGCATTGATGAGAGAGGGAGCCCCCACTTAAAGCCCCGCATCCATTCCCACGCTTGCAAAATACAACACAAGAGCCGTGAACAATTGCCACGGCTTTTGTGCTTATAATTACAAATTTACTCTTTTGGAAAATCTACCTCCACCCTCGTCCCCTTCCCGACCTCGCTCTCGACCTCAATCCTCGCCCCATGAATCATGGCGGCGTGCTTGACAATCGACAGCCCGAGACCCGTGCCGCCGAGGGCTTTGGAGCGGCTTTTGTCAACGCGGTAGAACCTCTCGAAAATGCGCTCCTGATGCTCTTTCGGAATGCCGATGCCCGTATCCTCGACCGTTAAAATCGCCCTATTATCGGCATTTTTCACGCTTACGGCGACCCGCCCGCCCTCATGATTATATTTAATCGAATTATCAATTAGATTATAGATTATGCTGCTCAAAAGCTGCGGGATTCCGATGGTTTCGGTCGGCTCGCCGCTGACATCAAGGGCGATTTTTGCCGTCTCCGCTTCGGGCAGGAGCTGCTTCGCCGTTTCCTTGGCAAGCGCGAACAGATCGACCCTCTCTCGCTGCATGTCCTGCGCTCCCTCGTCGAGGTGCGACAGGCGGATAATATCTTCAACTAAGCTAATCATTCTTTGGGATTCACCGTGAATCCGCGTGTAAAATTCCTGCTTGTCAGGCTCTTTTACAAGCCCACTTTTGAGCAGCTCCGCCGCCCCCGAAATCGTTTGCAGCGGGGTTTTCAGCTCATGCGAAACGTTCGCGGTGAACTCCCGCCGAAGCTGCTCTGCGCGCTCCTTTTCGGTCACGTCGAGCACCAGCAGCACCCCGCCCGACACCTTTTCGTCGTCCGAAACGGGGCTGATGTCGAGCTGAAATTTTCTGCCCTTTAAATCGAGAAATTTCTCAGCATGACTGCCATTTTCCATCGCCGAAAGCAACTCGGAAACCTCGGGACTGCGGTTTAGGGTCAGCATGTGCTGCCCAACAATATCCCCCGAAGCGTCAAAAAGCCTTGCCGCGGCGGGATTTATGCTCAGAATCTCGCCCGACGTGCCGAGAACGACGATTCCCTCTGCCATATTTTCGGTGACGGCGGCAAACTCCTCCTGCTTTTTCCGCAGCTCGTCAGCCTGCTTTTTTATCTGCCGCTGCTGGCTGTCGATTCGGTGCAAAAGCGGAGCAAGCTCGTCATATTGCCCGTTTGAGAGCGGGTCGTCGAGGTTGAGATTGTTAAGCGGCTTGACGATTTGTCTTGACAGGCGGTACGCCAAAAACATCGACAGCGCGATTGCGATAAGGATTATCGCGGCAAGCGGCTGGGACATGCCGAAAAGCAGCGTCAGCAGCGTGTTTTGGCTGACCGACATTCTAAGAACCGAGCCGTCGGGGAGTTTTTCGGCGCAATATAACGCCCGCTCCATCAGCGTGACCGAATACCTCGAACTCTCGCCGAAGCCCGATTCAAGGGCTTTTTTGATCTCCTCGCGCTCTAAATGATTCTCCATTTCGCCGGTGTCCGAGCGGCTGTCAAAAATTACCTCGCCGTCGGGCGCGATGAGGGTTATACGGTACTCGCGCGCATCCAAACCGTCAAAATAAGCGACCCCCTCGGCGGCGACGGCTTTGGCGGCAAGCTCGGTCTGGACCCGCAGCTGCTCCTGCCGAACTTCCGAAAAATAGTTATAGAGCATAATCGAAAACAGCAGCACCGAAGCCGCAAAAACCGCCATCGCGACGAGAAAAATCGAGCGGAAAATTCGTTTTGTCATCGTTTTTCCTCCATTTTGTAGCCGACCCCGCGAACCGTTTGAATCATGCCGCCGCAGTCGCCCAACTTCGTGCGCAGAGTGTTTATGTGGACGTCAACGGTGCGGGTCTCGCCGTAAAAATCGCCGCCCCAGACTGCCGAAAGAAGCTGCTCACGGGTGAAAACTTTGCCGATATTTTCCATAAACAGCTTTAACAAATCATACTCTTTGAGAGTCAGGATAACCCGCCCGCCGTCAGCGGTCACGGTGTGTTCGGCAGTGTTCATGACAATTCCGCCGAGCCGAAGCGTCGCGGTTTGCTCCTTTTTCCCCGAACGCCGAAGCACCGCGCGCACGCGGGAAACCATCTCCATCATGCCGAACGGCTTCGCGAGGTAGTCGTCCGCGCCGAGGTCAAGTCCGATTACCTTGTCATATTCGGTGCCTTTTGCGGTCGCCATGATTACCGGGATTTCGGCAGTTTTAGGGCTTTCGCGCAGCTTTTTGAGTATCGCAATTCCGTCCTCGCCGGGGAGCATGATGTCGAGCATGATAAGCTCGGGGAGCGCGGTTTTTAGGGCTTCAAACAGCTCTGAGCCGCGCTCAAACCCCTTGGCCTCAAACCCCGCCGAGGTCAGGGCGTATATCATCAGATCGCGGATACCGCCGTCATCTTCAACGCAGTAAATCATAAAATCACCTCTGCACTATATTATACCTTGCGGGCGTGGGAAAATCAAGGGAAACGCGCTGAAACAGCGGGCTCGGGCGAAGCCCCCGGTGCGCCCCAGAGGGCGCACCGCTCGGCTCCGAAGGAGCCGAGCGACGGTCGCGAAGCGACCGTCTGGGCTTCGCCCCGATCCTTCCTCCCGCAGTCCCCTAAAGAAAAATCAGTCACCCCACGCCCTGTCCCTCTGCCTTTCTGCCTGTCAGCGCGTAAATTACCCACCCCGCGATATTCGCCGCGTGGTCCGCCATTCGCTCGAAATATTTAGCTATCATAAGTAAATCAAGCGCGTATTCTCCGTCCGAATGACTGCCCTGCAAAGCGGCTATCAGCGCGGTTTTTATGCGGTTGAAGTGACCGTCAACCACGTCGTCATAACTAATAACCGACCGCGCCAGAGCCTCGTCGCCCTTGACGAATGCGTCGATAGAATCCGTAACCATCTTAACCGTCGCGCGCGCCATGCTGTCAATATCGAGCTTGTCGTGCGCGGGGGTGATATGCCCGAGCGACACGATTTCCGCGATGTCGCCCGAATTGTCGCCGATTCGCTCCATGTCCGTAACCATTTTCAGCGCGGAAGAAATCACCCGCAAATCCCGCGCCACGGGCTGCTGTTGCAGCAAAAGCTTCATGCACATTCCCTCGATGTCCCGCTCCTTTTCGTCGATTTTCACGGCAAGTGCGGTCACGTTTTCGGGCTTTTCGCCGCCGTTTATCGCCTTTGACGAGAGCGCGATCGCGTTTTCGCACATAGCACCCATGGCGGTCAGCTCGCGGTGTAAATCTTTAAGCTGATTATCAAAATTTGTCCTCATCAGCCAAACCTCCCCGTGATGTAATCCTCGGTGCGCTTATCCGCGGGATTTGAGAAAATTTTCTCGGTATCGCCGAACTCGACAAGCTCCCCGAGCAGGAAAAACGCCGTTTTATCGGATATTCGCACCGCCTGCTGCATGTTGTGCGTGACCGTGATTATCGTGTATTTTTGTTTAAGCTGCATACATAATTCCTCGATTTTCGATGTCGAAATGGGGTCAAGCGCCGAGGTTGGCTCGTCCATCAAAAGCACCTGCGGCTCGACTGCAAGTGCCCGGGCGATACAGAGCCGCTGCTGCTGTCCGCCCGACAGGCCGAGCGCGTTTTTCTTCAGTCTGTCTTTTACCTCGTCCCAAATCGCCGCGTCACGAAGCGACCGCTCGACAATATCGTCAAGCTTTGCACGACTCTTTATCCCATGCGTGCGCGGGCCGTAGGCGATGTTGTCGTAGACCGACATCGGGAACGGATTCGGCTTCTGAAACACCATGCCGATCTCCTTACGAAGCGTGTTTACGTCGACGTCGCGGGCAAAAATGTCCTGCCCCTTGTACAAAATCTCGCCGGTAATTCTGACGTTCGGGATAAGGTCGTTCATGCGGTTAAGCGTTTTCAGAAACGTTGATTTCCCGCAGCCCGAGGGTCCGATCAGCGCGGTAATCGTCTTTTCGGGGATATTCAGATTGACGTGGTGGAGTGCCTGCACTGCCCCGTACCAAAGATTTAAGTCAGTCACCTTAATTATTTCATTCATAGTTCCGCCTCCTTTTGAAAGCGCGGCCGACGAGCATGGCAAGGAGATTTACCATGAGCGTCAACACCATCATAATCGCCGCGATTGCAAACGCCACCCCGAATTCGCCCTGCTCCTTGGCATAGACATAGAGCGAAACGGTCAGAGTTGCTCCCGCGCTTCCGAGTCCCGAGAAAAATCCGTTAAGCGTGTGAGCAAATCCCGCCGTAAACAGGAGCGCCGCCGATTCCCCCAAAATTCTCCCGACGGACAAAATACATCCCGTGATAACGCCGTCTATGCAGCCGGGCAAAACAACCGTGCGTATCACCCGCCATTTGCCCGCGCCAAGCCCAAACGCGCCCTCGCGATAGGACTGCGGGACGGTTTTCAGGCTCTCCTGCGTGGTGCGCATAACGGTCGGGAGGTTCATGATGACGAGCGTCAGCGCGCCCGCCAAAAGCGAGGTTTGCATGCCTAAAAACTGGCAGAAAAACAGCATTCCCACCAAGCCGTAGATTATTGACGGAATGCCCGAGAGCGTTTCGGCGGCGTATTCGATGACGGCGACAAGCCGTTTGTTTTTGGCGTATTCCGTGAGATAGACCGCCGCCCCGACGCCGAGCGGCAGGACGAAAATCAGCGCGGCGACGATGATGTAAACGGTGTTCAGAATGTCGGGGAGAATGCCGATTTTGCCGGAAAGATAGCTCGGTTTCTCGCTCAGCAGCTGCCAAGAAATGTTCGGAACGCCCTTTGCGAGTATGTAGACCGTAAGGAACAGCACGAGCGCGCAGGTGAATGTTGCGCTGATAATGCAGAGCGACCGCAGAAGCGCGATTTTGATTTTTCGTTTCATCGCCGTCACTCCTTACTGCGCTTCAAGAAGAAATTCAGAGCCGCGTTTATTAACATGATAAACAAAAACAGGACGAGGGCGATTGAGAACAGCGCCTGCCGCTGCAAGCCGCTTGAATAGGACATTTCGCTTGCCACCGCCGTCGTCAGAAAGCGCACGCTGCCGAAAAGCTCGGGCATATTCGGCGCGTTGCCCGACACCATCATGACTGCCATGGCCTCGCCTATCGCGCGACCTACGCCAAGCACGACTGCCGCCGCGATCCCGCTTTTTGCTGCGGGGACGGACACCCTGAAATATGTTTCGACAGGGGTTGCGCCGAGGGCAAGGGAAGCGTCCTCGTATTCCCGCGGAACGGCTTCCAGAGCCGTTATGGACACGTTGATGATGGACGGCAAAATCATGATTGCAAGCACGATTATAGCCGCGAAAAGGCTCGCTCCGTCGGGAATGTGAAACAGTTTTCGTATGCCCGGGACAAGCACCATCATGCCGACAAGTCCGTAAACCACCGACGGAATTCCCGCCAAAAGGCTGACCGCGCCCGATACGATTGTCCGGATTTTTTCGGGAGCTAATTTTGCAAGATAAACCGAGGTCAGAAAGCCGACAGGCACGCCCAAAACGATTGCCCCCGCCGTGCCGTAAACACTCGTCAGAATGAACGGCAAAATCCCGAAAGACGGCTCGCTCGCGGTTGACGCCCATTTCGTATTGAACAGAAAGTTCAAAATGCCGATTTCGCGGATTGCGGGTATTCCCGCGATAACGAGGTAAACCGTTATCAGCAGCACAAATCCGACGGTTACAAGTCCCAAAAACAGGAAAACGATGTAGATGATCGTTTCAATCAATTTCTGCTCAAATGCTTGAGGATTTTTCATTCCGCACCCCTTAATTTACAGGCACCGCGCCCGCCTGCGAGATGTACTGAGCCGCGTCCGCAGATGTCGCAAAATCGAAGAATTTTTGTGCCGCTTCGGACAGCTTGGAATCGTCTTTTGTCACCAGCACGAACGGGCGTTGAATGACGTAGCTGCCGTCCTTGACGGTGCCCTCGCTCGGCAGAATGCCGCCCACCGAAAGAGCCTTGACCCCGTCGCCGACCGCCGCGAGAGAGGCGTAGCCGATAGCGTCGGGGTTCTGCGAAACGGTGGTGATAACGTCGCCCGTCGAGGTCAGCTCCTGACGGTATTTGCAGCCGTCCTCCGTGCCGGTAATCGATTCAAAACCGTCCCGCGTGCCGCTGCCCGCTTCGCGCCCGATGACGACTATTTCGGCGTTGCTCCCGCCGACCTGCGACCAGTTTGTGATTTCGCCGGTGTAGATTTTCGCGATAGTTTCCACGTCGAGGTCGCTGACCGGGTTCTGGGGATTGACGATGACCGCGATGCCGTCGTTTGCAAGAACGGTTTCCGAAAGCCCGTCAGCCTTTTCCTCGGCTTTAAGATTGCGGCTTGAAAGCCCGATGTCGCACCGCCCCTCCTTGACAGCCTGAATCCCCGAGCCGGAGCCGGTGGGATTGTAGGTGAAACTGATGCCGTACTTTTCCTCAAACGCCTCGCCCAAAATGCCGATGACCTCCTCCATCGAGGTTGAGCCGTCGGTGGAAACGGTGGCGCTGTTTTGAGATGAGCAGGCGGAGAGCGTAAATGTCATAAAAAACGCTGCAAGCATGATTGAAATAATTTTTTTCATTTTCATTTCTCCTTTGAGTTTATTCCCCTGGGGTACAACTATATTTTAGCTCCGCAACATCAAATCCGTTACCACGCTTTTGTAAAATAAATGTAAAATCAGCCGCTACGCTTGTAAGCATAGGCAATAGTTTTTCAGAGCAAGATTCTACCGCGGGAGAAAATTTCGCGTATGCATGCGGGGGTTTGTCCAAGAGAGCGTCCTGCGGTCGATTGGCTGCAAAATCAGCTTGTCTTATGGGCGTTTATGACCGCGAAGTGCGCGCAGCAACAAAACCAGCTTGCTTATGCTCAATTTTGTCTTACGCGGAATCTTGTTGGGGTTTACTTTCAAAAAAGAAACTAAGGTCCTGTCAACCCTTTTTCGCAAATTTCAATAGAATGAAGTAAAATTTTTGGATTATCACCCTCGGCATGCCGAGGGGCGGTTTAGCGAC
>CANQNF010000014.1 GCA_947625125.1 uncultured Clostridia bacterium | reverse complement strand
ATACGCAGCTCCGACAGGAGCTGCGAACCTTTAATCATCAAACCATGAATTATTATAATGTGGTCGGTTTGGACACTACCCTGCAAAATGGTCTATTGACTTTTTGAAAAAAATGTATTATATTTAAATTCAAGGGGATGATAGTATGAAAATTGAATTTAACAGCGACAGGAAAATTGTGGATGCTATACGGGAGGGACTTAAGAAAAAGGACGGACACTGCCCATGTCGGAGGGAAATTTCCGAGGACACAGTATGCATGTGCCGGGAATTCCGCGAACAGATAGCCGACCCCGATTTCGAGGGATTCTGCCACTGCATGCTGTATTACAAAAGCAAATAAGAAAGGATGATAAAAATGTACACCGAGCTTAATGCCGAAAATTTTGATATGGAAGTAAACTGCGGAAAGCCCGTTATTGTTGATTTTTGGGCGGAATGGTGCGGACCCTGCCGCATGATGTCGCCGGTCATAGAGGAAATTTCCGACGAAAGAGACGATATCAAGGTCTGCAAGGTGAACGTGGACGAGGAGCCCGATTTGGCCGACAGGTTCGGCGTTTCGGCCATTCCCACGGTCGTGCTGATAAAGGACGGAAACAAGGAAGCGGTCTCGGTAGGCTTCAAGGACAAGGAGAAGCTGCTCGCCGCTCTCGGGTTATAACTCCCCTCTTTTCACGGCTATAACCGTCCCGCCCGCTTTTTTCGGATCGCGCGCGGGATTTTTCATTGTCCTGCAAATCCGATATTTGATTTTTGGGGAGCGCTTTGGTATGCTCAAAAAAGGGAGGCGATTTTATGAAAATAAGAAAGAAAATAGGCAGCGCAGGCGTAAAACTGGCGATGATCCTGACCGTCATATATCTTACAGCGGGACTTGTCATAAAAGGATCCGGGCCGGCTGTAGAGCTGTCGCTGAAATTTTTATTGTCGATACCTGCGCTGCTCTTTATCAGATATGTATATAAGGACAAGTTTTTACATATTTTTACAAACCGTCCGCCGAAAAGAACGCTTTATCTTTTAGCGCCTATATGGGCGTTTGCGGCGGTGCAGCTTTTGCAGCTTTTCGAGTGCGATTCTGTGAGTTTCAGTTTAAAAACGCTTTTCATGATCACGCTCGACGCGGGCACAACCGGATTTTTTGAGGAGCTGATAATGCGCGGGACGCTTCTTTGCGGGATGACAGTGAAGTCCCGTGGGAGGAGAATAGACCATATCGTGATGTGCTCGGTCTCGGGGGTCGTGTTCGGTATTGCGCATCTTTCCTGCCTCTTTGGCGGGTATACGATTTTCGACGCAGTGATGAGGATGATTCGCACAGGTCTTTTCGGGTTCTACATGGCTGCGATGTATCTTTATTGCAGAAATATCACGGTGGTAATGGCGAGCCATGCACTATGGAACCTGGCGGTTTATATACCCGAGAAATTCTGCGTTTGGGAGGGAGCTTTGCCCGGGATGGCGATTTCGATATTCGATCCGATAGGCGATATAATTTCCTATTTCGGCATAGCGCTGGCCGGGGTGGTTATCTGCAACCATATAAATACCTGGAGAAGAACAGACTGCCAAAACAGGATTTTAAGGGAGCAGAGCCGGGAGGACGAATACAAAATTGCCGGGTAGTCGGCATGCCGTAAAAAAATTAAAATATCCTCTGACGGTAACGAAAAGTCGGAGGATATTTTTTCGTTTTACCTCTTCACAAGAGACAAAAAGTGTGGTATAATTGATATATCCTCAAATTTTTTGCAAAGGAGACGAAAAACATGAGAAAAACCAAGATAATCTGCACCATCGGCCCGTCCTGCTCGGATGAAGCTACATTAAGAGAGATGATGCTTGCGGGCATGAACGTGGCAAGGCTCAACTTCTCCCACGGTACTCATGAGGACCACAAGGAAAAAATAGAGATGATAAAAAAGCTCCGCGAAGAGCTTGATTTGCCGGTGGCGATAATGCTCGACACAAAGGGGCCCGAGTACCGCATAAGAAAATTCAGAAACGACAAGGTCTTTTTAAACGTCGGCGACGAGTTCGTATTTACGACCGATGAAATCGAGGGCGACGAGCACAGAGTCTCCGTAAGCTATAAAAATCTCGCCGAGGAATTGGAGATAGGCGACACAATACTCCTAAACAACGGGCTTTTGGCGTTTGAGGTCGTCGAAATATCCGGCGGCGAAATAAAGACCGTCGTAAGAGAGGGCGGAGAGCTTTCAAACAACAAGTCGATGGCTTTCCCGGGAAAGGTCTTAAAGCAGATTTATCTTTCCGAACAGGATAAGTCGGATATGCTTTTCGGCATAGAAAACGACGTTGATTTTATAGCATGCTCGTTTGTCTCCACCAAGCAGGACCTTTTGGACGTGCATGAGTTTTTGGACGCTAACGGCGGCGGGGATATAGACCTTATCGCCAAAATCGAGAATCAAACCGGCGTCGACAATATAGAGGATATATGCTCGGAATGCGGCGGGATCATGATCGGCAGAGGCGATATGGGCGTTGAAATAGCTTTTGAAAAGCTGCCGGCGATACAGAAAAATATCATCACAAAATGCAGACTTTTGGGAAAACGGGTCATCACGGCAACAGAGATGCTCGAATCGATGATACATAATCCCCGTCCGACAAGAGCCGAGACTTCGGACGTTGCCAACGCCATTTACGACGGCACGTCGGCTATAATGCTCTCGGGAGAGACAGCCGCGGGCCAGTACCCGGTTCTGGCGCTCAAGACGATGGCCAAAATCGCCGAGGAGACCGAAAGGGGCATCGATTACGCCTCGCTGTTCAGGATAAACGATTTCAGGATACACAATACCGTCGACGCTATTTCCCACGCCACCTGCGGAATGGCTATAGACGTGGGCGCAAAGGCCTTGGCGGTATGCTCGCTGTCGGGCGCTACCGTGAGAATGGTGTCCCGGTTCAGGGCGCCGGTCGACATTCTGGGCCTTACCACAAGCGAAAAAACGAGGAGAAAGCTCGCCCTTTCCTGGGGAGTGACTCCTAAGATATGCGAAAAATTTGACTCGACGGACGTGCTGTTCTATGCCGCAAAACAAAACGCAAAGGCGACGTTCGGGCTTAAGCCCGGGGACACTATCGTCACGACCGGCGGCATGACAAACGGAACTTCGGGAAATACAAATCTTATTAAAATCGACAGAATATGACATTTGCCTCAAGATGAAAAAGGAGGAGCAGGATGAAAAGAGTTACGGCGATAATTTTAGCGGCCGCGATGGCTTTGGTATTCGCATTAAGCGCGTGCGCGGAGCCTGCAAAGACCGGGGTATTCGGCTTTATGGGAACTTCCGGCGACGGCTCGGTGCTTCTTAAGTGGGATTATAAAAAAGGGACCGAATACTCGGTCAACTACAAGCGCACGGACGCCGAGAGCTGGAAAAAGCTCTGTGAGATTAGCGGCGGTCTCATTAAGGTAAAAGGACTTAAAAACGGCGTGAACTATGACTTTTACATCTCCGCCGGAAAGGCCGAAAGTGAAGCGATAAGCGTTTCGCCGTCCAAGGGCAAAAAGACGACGGTGTACGCTAAAGAGTCAAGGACGGGGTTCGGCTCCACCGAGGACTTTGTGGCCGAGATGGGTGTCGGGATAAACTTAGGGAACACGTTCGACGCCACGGGCGACTGGTTTGCAAAAACTCCCACGGCCCAGGAGACCGCCTGGGGCAGCCCGGTCGTGACCGAAAAAATGATTAAGGGCTATGCCGACGCGGGATTCGGGGTCATGAGGCTGCCGGTGTCCTGGACGGTGCTTGCCGATTCCAAGGGAAACATCCCCGACGATTTTCTTGACAGGATAGAGGAGGTCGTGGGATGGATACTCGACAGCGGGATGAAGTGCATACTCAACTCTCACCACGACGGATGGCCGGAAAAATTCCAGGCGGACTTCGACGGGACTCTCAAAATCTATGCCAACATATGGAAACAAATTTCCGACAGATTTAAAGACTGCGGCGAGAATCTTATGTTTGAGTCGATGAACGAGGTAGGGTTCGACAACGTCTGGAACCAGTACGGAGGCACGCAGGGTAAGGACAAGGCCTTTGACATGTTCAAAAAAATAAATCAGAAATTTGTCGACACGGTAAGAGCCTCCGGCGGCAATAACAGCGAGCGCCATCTTCTTATTGCGAGCTACTGGACGAATA
Organism: uncultured Clostridia bacterium; assembly: GCA_947625125.1. Classification (GTDB taxonomy): domain Bacteria; phylum Bacillota; class Clostridia; order Oscillospirales; family Ruminococcaceae; genus Faeciplasma. The sequence goes on along the minus strand of CANQNF010000014.1, from coordinate 65,396 downwards.
TCGACCACGCCTGCTGCAAGGAGTTCTCGATGCCGAACGACCCTGCGGGAAGATGCGCGATTTCGGTGCATTACTATACGCCGTCGACGTTCTGCATACTTGAGGAGGACGCCGACTGGGGCAAGGCAAGACCGACCTGGGGCACCGAGGACGACTATAAGGAGCTCTATAAGTACATGGATATGATGGCGGATAACTTCGTCGAAAAGGGCATCCCCGTCATCATTGGAGAGTTCGGCTGCTCAAGCGGAAACAAGACGAGAAAGACCGTTGAAAACTGGGTCTTATCGGTAGCCGAGGAAGCATGCAAGAGGGATATGGTACCGGTGCTGTGGGACACTCCCGGCGGAGAGTACGACAGGGAAAAATGCAAATTCTCCCATCCCGATTTCATCAAAAAGCTCGTTAAAACTGCAAAATAACATTAAAGCGGTATGGCCGAAGTCATACCGCTTATTTTTATTCATGTCCTTTATAGATGAGGCTGTAAAACTCGGTGGAGGCTTTTGTGACGCTGTGGGGAACGACCCCGCTCTCAAGCTTACCTGCTAAAACGCAGTCCATCGCTTCCTTTACTTCGTAGACAAAGCCGTTTTTAGTGTCGTTGTCGGTAAAGCGCTCGGCGAGATTTCCGTCTTTGTCGAATAAAAGCGCTTCGTTTGCGTAGTGGCTGTGGGGCACGATTATCTTCCCCTCTTCGCCGTATAGGATAAGCCGCTCCTCAAGGGGGTTGATGATGCTTGAGGTAAGGGAGGCTATTGAGTCTTTATAAGTCAGCGTGGCGTGATTTAAGGTATCTACACCGCTTTCATGCCAAAGGGACGAGACGTCGCATTTTATAAAATCATGCCCGAGCATAAGGGTCGTGATGTCAAAGGTATATACGGCAAGGTCGAACGCCGCGCCGCCGCCGAGAGAGCGGTTGAAATAGCGGTTGCCGTCGTGTGTGGGAGCCTTGAATCCCAAAAGAATGTCGGAAAATCTTATTTTTCCTATTTTATTTTCATCGACCCACTCCTTGGCCTTTTTTATCGCGGGCAGGAAGTAGCTCCACATCGCTTCCATCACGAAAACGCCCTGCTTTTCGGCGAAGTCGAAGCATGTCTTCATGTCGGAAAGATTCGTAAACATTGCCTTTTCACAGAGTACCGGAACCTTATGCTCAAGGCAGAGCATTGTAAGAGCGAAGTGGGAGCCGGTGTCGGCGCCGATATATACGCAGTCCGGCTTTTCGCTGAGAAGCATTTCCTCGTAGCTGTCGTAATAGTTCGGGATCTCCTCGCGCTCCGCAAAGGCTTTCGCCCGCACCATCGACTTGGACGAGACTGCGACGACCTCGCAGCCGTCAATATATCTCACGGCGTCGCGGAATTTCCTCGAGATGTCCCCTGCTCCCATAATTGCGTAGCGAAACATAATATCAGCTCCTTTTAAATATATGACAGAGGCGTTGCCTCCGCGAAAAAATTCTACCACAGTTTTGGGCCGGTGTCAATGAAAACTGAGTGAAAAAAGCGGCTTTAAATTTTTCTTGCAAATCCGAAAGAGATGTGGTATAATTGCTTTTAATAACATCTTTATAAGGACGTGACAGTATGAAGGTAGTTTTGCAGAATGTTACAAAAATTTTTCCGGGAAGAGGCAGAGGCGCTTCGGATACGGTCGCGGCGAGCAATCTCGATTTTGAGATACCGGACGGCGAGCTTATAGCGCTGCTCGGGCCGTCGGGCTGCGGAAAGAGCACGACCCTGAACCTTATAAGCGGTCTCCAGAAGCCTACAAGCGGCCGGATACTGTTCGGGGAGGACGACGTCACCGACCTGCCTCCCGAAAACAGAGGCGTGGGGCTCGTGTTCCAGAATTACGCCCTCTACCCTCACCTCTCCGTCACCGATAACATCACTTTCCCTCTCGGGAATCTAAGAGGAAAGGACAGGATGTCAAAGGCCGAGATGAAACAAAAAGCGTATGAAATAGCTAAGCTTGTCCAGATAGACGGCTTAATGGACAGAAAGCCGGGAGAGCTTTCGGGCGGTCAGCAGCAAAGAGTCGCCATTGCAAGGGCGCTTGTCAAGATGCCGAAAATTCTTTTGCTCGACGAACCGCTTTCAAATCTTGACGCAAGGCTGAGGCTTCAGACCCGCGAGGAGATAAAGAGAATCCAGCGTGAAACGGGTATCACGACGGTGTTCGTGACCCACGACCAGGACGAAGCGATGAGCATTTCGGACAGGATAATCGTCATGAAAGAGGGAGTCGTCCAGCAGATAGGCAAACCGCAGGAGGTCTACGACAGCCCTGCCAACCTGTTTGTGGCAAACTTCTTGGGGACTCCTCCGATAAACGTATTTTCGGCGTCCGTAAAGGGAGAAAAGCTTTATATCGGCGAGGACTGCGTATTGGATGTTAAAAACGTTCCGGACGGGGAAGTCTGGGCGGCTGTAAGGCCCGAGGGGTTTGTGCTCGATGAAAACGGACCGATGAAGTGCGCGCTCGACCGAGTAGAGGTCATGGGCAGGGATATAAGCGTCGTGTCGGAAAACGAAAATTCCGTGAACCCGGTGGTGCGCTCCATCATAAGCGCCGAGAACAGGGTTGATATATCTTCAAAAACCGTAAGATTCAGGCTTAAGCCGTTCAAGACCCTGCTGTTTGACAAAAAGACCGAGGACAGGGTTTTCTTCGGGGATGATAAATAAGGAGGAGCTATGGAAAATAAAAGCGCTAAGGGCTGGCTCTATCTTATACCGGCGATACTTTTTCTCGGAGCGTTCATGGTCTATCCCCTTGTTGACGTCTTTGTATATTCGTTCGAGGAGGGCTATAACTCGGCCTCTCAGACGTTCTTCGGCACGGGGCTCTATAACTACTCCTATATCCTGCATGACCCGTACTTTTTGCAGGCCGTAAAAAACACTTTTATTCTCGTTATAGTCACCGTCCCGCTGTCGACTCTTATAGCCCTCGGCATCTCCTACGGGCTGTCGTCGATAAAGGCCTTAAGAGAGCTTTTTCAGACGGTGTATTTCCTGCCGTATGTGACTAACACGCTCGCCGTGGGGCTTGTGTTCATGATACTGTTTCAGAAAACGCCCTACACCGACGGGCTTGTAAATCTGATTTTAGGATTCTTCGGGGTCTCCCCTATCGACTTTATAGACGGGCCATACTGGGCGAAGATGTTCGTTCTGTGCTTCTATACGGTATGGGTCGTGCTGCCGTTTAAAATCCTGATACTCACGAGCGCGCTCGCATCCGTCAGCGACGACTACTACAACGCCGCAAAGGTCGACGGGACAAGGCCGTTTCGGATATTCAGAAAGATAACCCTGCCGATGATCTCGCCGATGATATTCTATCTTGTCATCACCGGCTTCATCGGGGCTTTTAAGGCCTACAGCGACGCTGTCGCGCTGTTCGGGGTGAATCTTAACGCCGCCGAGATGAACACCATCGTAGGATATGTATACGATATGCTCTACGGCGACAGCGGTGGATACCCGTCGTATGCGTCGGCTGCGGCCATAGTTTTGTTCGCGATAGTGCTGACAATAACCTGCATAAATCTTCTGATAAGCAAAAAGCACGTCCACTATTAAAGAGGTGATATTTCATGAACCGGGATATAATTAAAAAGGAGCGAAACGCTAAGGCCGCAAACGCCGTGAGAAAGACGCTAACCTATATTATTCTTGCGATATGGGCGGTAGTCGTGCTGTTTCCGTTTTACTGGATGGTTCTCACATCCGTCAAGAATTACGCCTCCTATAACTCGGAGTACATTCCGAAGTTCTTTACCCTGAGCCCGACGCTTGAAAACTACGCTTCGGCATTCACGGCGGTACCTCTCGGAAGATATTTTCTGAACACAGTGATATTTACAGTGCTGACAACGGGGCTCATGCTAATTGTAACAATACCTGCGGCGTTTGCGTTCTCAAGGCTGCAATTCAAAGGAAGAGACGCCGTGTTTACGCTGTTTCTGTCGCTTATGATGATACCGTACGAGCTCGTAGTCATCACAAATTACACGACCATCACGGACTTGGGGCTAAGAAATACGTTCACGGGTCTAATACTGCCGTCGGTGACAAGCGTGTTCTATATCTATTTATTAAAGGAGAATTTTGCGCAGATACCGGATGAGCTGTACTATGCCGCAAAGGTCGACGGCACAAGGGACCTTAAATACCTGTTCAGGGTCATGATTCCGATATGCCGGCCGACTATCATAACTATAACCGTCTTAAAAGTCATCGAGTGCTGGAATTCCTATGTCTGGCCGAGGCTTGTCACGGATGACAAGAATTACTTCCTGGTGTCAAACGGCATCCAGGAGATAAGGGAAAACGGCTTCGGCAGGGAGAATATCCCCGCTATGATGGCGGCAGTGGTCGTAATTTCGGCGCCGCTTATCGTTCTGTTTTTGGTGTTCCGCAAAAAGATCATGGAGGGCGTCGCGAGAGGGGGTACAAAGGGATGAGGCTTTTAAAAAAGCTTGCGGCTTTTGCTTTGGCGGGGGCTGTGGCGGTCTCGCTATGCGGATGCCACGGTTCGAGGGGGCTTGACGAGTTTGAGGTTCCGGAGGAATTCGACGAGAGCAGGGACTATGAAATAACGTTCTGGGCAAAAAACGACACAAACGTCACTCAGACGAGAATTTATGAAAAGGCTATAGCCGATTTTCAGAAGCTCTACCCGAACGTCACCGTGAATTTAAGGCTTTACACCGATTACAGCAGGATATATAACGACGTTATCACGAATATCTCTACAAACACTACCCCTAACGTCTGCATAACATATCCCGACCACATTGCGACTTATAAGACGGGAACCAACGTCGTGGTGCCGCTGGATGAGCTGTTTGACGACGAAAAGTTCGGGCTCGGGGGAAGCGAGGTAAGGTTCGACTCCCCTGCTAAGGATGAAATAATTCCGAAGTTTTTGGAGGAATGCAGCCTCGACGGCGCGCACTATGCCCTGCCGTTCATGCGCTCGACCGAGGCATGCTATATAAATAAAACATATGTCGAAAAGCTCGGATATACCCTGCCAGAGAAGCTGACCTGGGATTTTGTCTGGGAGGTCTCGGAGGCCGCGATGAAAAAATCGCCCGACGGGAATTTTGCGGTGAACGGCCAAAAGGTCATGATACCATTTATCTATAAGTCGACCGACAATATGATGATACAGATGCTCAGGCAAAAAAATGCGGGATATTCCACCGATTCGGGGGAAATACTTATTTTTAACGACGACACGAGGGATATTCTTAAGACCGTTTCGGAGCACGTCGCCACCGGAGCTTTCTCGACGTTTCAGATCTCGAGCTATCCCGGAAACTTCCTTAACGCGGGGCAGTGCATTTTCGCGATAGATTCGACGGCGGGCGCCACATGGATGGGTTCGGACGCTCCCCTGTCAGATATACATGAGAGCAGCTTTGTGGACTTTGAGACCGAGGTCATGCCGATACCGCAGTTCGACCCCGACAATCCCGCGATGATCTCTCAGGGGCCGTCGGTCTGCATTTTCAATAAAAGCGACCCGCAGGAAGTCCTGGCGTCCTGGCTGTTTGCGCAGTATCTTCTGACAAACGGCGTGCAGACGGCGTATTCACAGACCGAGGGGTATGTGCCCGTGACGTCTAAGGCTCAGAATTCCGATGAATATAAGGACTATCTTTCGAGGATGGGAGAGGACAACGAGCTGCACTACGACGTGAAGCTTAAGGCGTCGAAGCTTCTTTTGGAGCATACCTCGGACACGTTCGTGACCCCCGTGTTCAACGGGTCGGCGTCGCTGAGGTCGGCAGCGGGACAGCTGATAGAAAATACCGCTAAATCGGTAAGGCGGCATGAGACCGTAGACGACGAGTATTTTGACAAGCTCTATGACGATATAACATCCCTTTACAGGCTCGACAGCATAAGAAACACTTCATCCGGCAAGCAGGACTTGGGAGAGCTGCCGGTCACGGCCAAGCTGCTTCTTTTGTCGCTTGCAATCGCTTGGGCCGCCATCGGTGCAACATTTTTGGCGGAAAGGCTGAAAAAACGGCGCAAAGGGAAATAATTGCCGTTTCGCTCTTGACACCGTGAAAAAAATGAGTATAATGTTTTTGTATCTTTAAAAGGATACCGAAAGGAGAAATTTTTCAATGAAAAAAATTTTAGCTTTTATTCTTGCCGCTGTAATGGCTCTCAGCCTCGTTGCGTGCGGCGACAATGCTGCCGATACCGACGAAAAGTCCGAGGGAGTCATGACCTATGACGAATACGTTGCGGCCGATCTCGATTCCCAGGTAGTTGTTGAGACCTATGTTCAGGCCAAGCAGTCCTGGTGGGAGGACAAGGCGACCGTCTATACTCAGGACAAGGACGGAGCTTACTTCCTCTATAACATGGCATGCTCCCAGGAGGACTACGACAAGCTCACTCCCGGCACAAAAATCAAAGTTACCGGCTACAAGTCCGAATGGTCCGGCGAAGTCGAAATAATCGACGCTACATTTGAGATCTTAGAGGGCAATTATGTTGCAGAGCCTTTGGACGTCACCGCAATGCTCGGAACCGACGACCTCATCAAGCACCAGAACGAGCTCGTCACCTTTAAGGGCATGACCGTTGAGGCCTCTCAGGACGCCGACGGCAACGACGTCGCTTTCCTCTACAACGACGACGGCTCAGGCCAGGACGGCTCCGACCTTTACTTCAAGGTTTCCCTGAACGGCGTGACCTACACCTTTACCGTTGAGTCTTATCTCTGCGACAACACCACCGAGGTCTACAGCGCTGTCAAGAACCTCAAGATCGGCGACAAGATCGATTTAGAGGGCTTCCTCTACTGGTACAACGGCGTGAACCCGCACATCACTTCGGTTTCGGCTGCTGCGTAATAAAGGATATAATAGAAATAAGCAGGCTCCAAAGGGGGCCTGCTTTTTTTGCAGGGATGATGGGGAATGCATAGAAAAGCTCCGGGTTGCGAGGCCGCGGGCGGAGCCCGCGTCGGCCGGCAGGCCGACGAAACGCCGTCGAAGACGGCGTTTGCCCCCGCGCTTCAGCGCGGGGGACGGGCTCCGCACAAGGCAGCGGAAACCGGAGCGGTTGCGGGTCAGCGCGCCGTTTTGGCGCTGTCCCGTCAGATTATATGAAAGATAAACAGGCTTGCGACGCCGGCGGCCAATATGAGCAGCGCGGCTATGTTTAAAATCAGCGGCAGCGTGCTGTTCCCGGCGTGAGAGCTTTCGCTCTTCGGGATGAGCCCGGTCTTTCTCAGCACCGTCATCATCGGCTTATAGATCAGGAACGTTATAACCGCGTTTGCGGCGGCTTTGATGAAGTTAAAGGGCAGGAATCCCGGGAGCATCAAAGATACGACTACTTCGCGGGCGACTCCCATGTAAAGAGGGGTTATAAGATAGTTCCAGAGGAGCATGATTACAGTCTCGGAGAGCACCGAACAGCCAAGACCTATGAGCGCGCCGCCGAGAGTCTTTCTGTAGCGGTAGATGAGCCCTGCCGGGAGGACAAATGAAACGGATGAAAGAAAGTTCATCAATGCTCCTATAAGGCCTGACGAGCCGAACGGGATTCTTATTACGGTGACGACAAGCGTGCTCAGGACGGCCGGAACGGGCCCCAAAACAAGCGCTTCAAGCGTAAGCACCGCGTCCATCGGGTCGTATTTCAGAAAATTCACCGCCGGAATAATCGGCAGATGAAAAATAAGCGATACCAAAAACGCTATCGCCGAAAACAGGGCCGCAAGGGTCAGCGTGACTGTTGTTTTTTTGGTTTTTGTCTCCATGGTAAAGTCTCCTTTAAAAAAAATAAGCCCGCGAAAAAGCTCCGCGGGCATTTTTAGCGTTTCTTCTCACATCCGGACTTCAAGCTTTCGCTTGTTACCGTCGGTATCAGAATTTCACCGATTCATGCCGTTAGGCTCGCAGACTTTACTGCCGGTTGGGATTTTCACCCTACCCCGAAGAATTGTTTATTTAATTTTTTCCGAGGGTCATTCCTCGTCGCCGTCTTCCTCTTCGTCGATGTCGAATTCGAGGAGCTCTCCGCAGTTGGGACACTCGACTGAGCCGTCCTCTATCATGAGGTCGTTGAGTTCAATCGTGTCGCCGCAGGTGGGGCATACGACTTCAAATTCGCAGTCGTCCTCGTCTTCGTCGTCATCGTCATTGTCGCCGCAATGGCAGCAACAGTCGTCGTCGCAGCAGCAATCGTCGTCGCAGGAATTCTCAAGGGCGCAAAGGTCCTCGTCCATCCTCTCGCAGAAGTCGCAGATCTGGTCTACGTCCTCGTCGATAGCGTCGACGGTCTCGCAGATCTCCTCGATAACGTCCTTCATGGCAAGAAGAATTTTACCCTCCTTGGTGGAGCCGTCGATATCAAGACCCTCCATCAGTCCCTTTAAATAGGCAGCCTTTTCGGTAAGCATAATGATCTTCCTTTCAATAAATTCAGGCGAAAATCACGCTCTCTGCATATATTCGCCGGTTCTCGTGTCGATCCTTACCTTGTCGCCCTCGTTGATGAACAGAGGCACTCTTATCTCGGCGCCGGTCTCAAGAGTAGCGGGCTTTAAGGTGTTGGTGGCGGTATCGCCCTTTACGCCGGGCTCGGTCTGAGTGACCTCGAGGTCGACAAAGAACGGAGGCTCTACGCCGAATACCTTGCCCTTGTAGGAAAGGATGGTGCAGACCATGTTCTCCTTGACGAACTTGAAGTTGTCGCCTACGTCGGCAGGGCTGACAGGGACCTGCTCATAGGTCTCCTGGTCCATGAAGTAGTAAAGCTCGCCGTCGGTGTAGGAATACTCCATGTCCTTTCTCTCGATATAAGCCGTCGGGAATTTGGCGGTGGGGTTGTAGGATTTCTCAACAACGGCTCCGGTGAGGACGTTCTTGGTCTTGGTCCTTACAAACGCCGCTCCCTTGCCGGGCTTGACGTGCTGGAACTCGATGACCTGCATTACGTTGCCGTCCTCTTCAAATGTTACACCGTTTCTGAAATCACCAGCTGTGATCATTAGTGTTTCCTCACTTTCTGTGTCTGATTGTTCAAATATTTTTGCTTGCTCTCTATTGTAACCTATTTCTAAGAAAAATGCAAGTGTTTTTTATAAAGAAATCAGGTTTTTTGGAGCTAAAGTCATATTTTCGCAGCCGTTTTCCTTTATAATTACAAAATCTTCAATTCTTACGCCGAATTCGTCGGGAAGATAGATGCCCGGCTCGACCGTAACTATCATGTTTTCCACAAATATGTGGCTCGAGGACGGAGAGGCGTTCGGGGCCTCGTGGATGTTCATTCCTACGCCGTGACCGAGCGAATGCCCGAAAGCTTCGCCGTAGCCCGCCTCGGTTATGACGTCGCGCGCTATTTTGTCGATGTCGCTGCCCTTGGCGCCTGCCTTGATTTGGGAAAGAGCCTTAAGCTGAGCGTCTAAGACTATGGCGTAAACTTTTTCCATCTTCTCGGTGGGCTTGCCGACCGAAACGGTCCTCGTCATGTCGCTGTGATAGCCCTCGTATGTCGCTCCGAAGTCCATCAGGAAGAATTCGCCGGACTGAACCTTTCTATCTGTCGGGACTCCGTGGCAAAGGGACGTGTTGGGTCCGGAGACCGCAATAGTGTCAAAGCTTAAGGCCTCGGCTCCGTGCAGAAGCATGTAATAATCCATGTGAAGCTGGACCTCGCGCTCGGTAACGCCGGGCTTGATGAAATTCAGAACATCCTCAAAGGCGGCCTCGGCGATCCTCTGGGCCTTGATTATCTTGTCTATCTCGTCCTGAGTTTTGACTATCCTTAAGGCGTCGACGGCGCTGCTTAAGCTGTCTGAGTCGTCTATTTCAACCTCGAGCCTCTTTTTGAGCGCGTTCAGCTCTGCGACCGTCATGGTCCGGTTTTCGATGGCAAGGGTCTTGCAGCCGTGCTTTTTTAAGAGCATGTTGAGCTGGTCATACAGCTTTTCCTGCATGATGACCTCGGCCTCGGTGACGGTTTTGCGGGCCTTTTCGATGTAGCGGAAATCGATTATCAGGTATGCTTTCTCGCGTGTCACGAGCACCGTTCCTGCGGACGATTTCATACCGGTGAAGTAGCGGCGGTTGACGTCCTCGGTGATAAGCGCCGCGTCGACCGTCGAGGGAAGCTTTTGAACAAGCCTTTCAAATTTTGTCATAAAAATTCCTCCTTACAGATATTTAAGATAGCTTTTTTTCATCGAAAGCGCGTCAAAATCCTGGGTCCCGGCGCTCTCGCAGATAAATGTCGGGCTGAGGTCTTGTTTCGCGATAAGCTCCATCAGAGGCTCATAATCCGGGCCGTAAAGCTCATCCTCAAAGGTGAGATGCCGCTTCTCGCCGCCGTTTTCGGTGTACTCGATCTTTGAAAAGTGTGCATGGAAAATTTTCAGGCGGGCGCTGCCGAGCCTGTTTTCAATTTCGTCAAGGATATGCGAAAACGCCTCTTTTGAGTTGACCTGACCGAGCGTGCGGGCGTTCAGATGCCCGAAATCGACCGTCGGCAGGAAGCTGTCGTCTAAGCGGCAGAGTTCCAAGACCTCCTCGAGAGTGCCGAGCTGGTTTATCTTTCCCATCGTTTCGGGGCAGAAGATAATGTCCCCGTAACCTGCCTCTACAGCCGCTTTTCTCGCCCTTGAAAGGGTGTCCTTGGCAAGACCGAGCGCTTCCTCCCGGGAGATTTTTGAACAGGAGCCGGAGTGAATGACTATTCTTTCGGCGCCTATTTTTTTGGCTGCCTCGGCGGACTGGAGTATGTAATCTATCGATTTATCGCGCTTTTCGGGCTCGACGCTCGAAAGAGAGATGAAATATGGGGCGTGAAGAGACAGGGTTATCTCCTGCTCCTCGGCCTTGGCTTTCAGGGCAGAACCCATGGAGTCGGAGACCCGTACTCCCTGGCCGCACTGATACTCAAAACAGTCAAGACCCATCTCGCTAAGATACGCAGGCATGTCGAGGGAGGACTTGTGGACCTTGGAAAAGGCTTCCGAACTCCCTGCCGGGCCGAATTTTGCTGCCATAAAAATCACTCCTTAACTTTTTTCGGTAAAAGCGGGCGCTCGATTTTTCTCTTGACCCTGAACCAAAAGCCGGTCTCGGGCTCGATTGGGAACACGAAGATGGAACGGATGCCCGCAAGCTTGCAGCCCAAGACGTCGGTGAAGATCTGGTCCCCTATTGCGGCGACGTGTTTTTTGTCGACTCCGAGACGTCTTATCGCCTCATTGTAGCCCTTGGGACGGGGCTTTTTGCCGTCCGGGACGAAGTCGAGGCCCAATTCCTCCGCAAAGGGCTTTACCCGCTCGGGATGGTTATTCGAGACTATTATCATCTTGAGTCCCGAGGCCCTGACCCTCTTAAACCAGTCGTAGCGCTTCGTGTCGGGCACGGGGTTGTTATGGGTGGTAAGGGTGTTGTCAAGGTCTAAGATAAGGGCGCGCACGGACTGCTCCCGGAAAAAGTCAACCGGGATGTCCGCCGCCGAATCAAAGACGTAGGTCGGCTTAAAGAGCATTTTTATGTCCCCTGAAAAAAGACAAAGCGAGCATAAAACTATGCCCGCCTGCTTTTATATGTTTTTAATATTTGCGCTTACGAGCAGCTTCAGATTTCTTCTTACGCTTTACCGAAGGCTTTTCGTAGTGCTCGCGCTTGCGAACCTCGGCGATAACGCCGTCCCTGGCGCAGGACCTCTTAAAACGCTTAAGAGCCGTATCCAGAGATTCGTTTTTACCAACGCGGACTTCTGCCATTTACTGTTCCCTCCCTTTGCCGCCTGTGGGGCGAAGGTATTTTACATTTCACCACAATGTACTATTATGATTATACTCTATTCTCAGTGATAAGTCAATACCTGTTTGAGAAAAAAACTGCATAATTTTATGCTGTTAATTTATTGCAGTTTTACTTAGCGACGATATTCACAAGTCTGCCTTTGACGTAGATGGCCTTTAAAATCTGCTTGCCGTCAAGCTCGGCTTTTATCTTCTCCAAGCCCTTGACAAGTTCAAGCACTTCGTCCTGCTCGGCTTCCGCCGGGATAGTTACCTTGTCCTTTATCTTGCCGTTGATTTGGATGGCGATCTCTATCTCGTCCTCCTTGCAGAGGCTCTCGTCATATTTCGGCCAGGATGTATCGTGAACATAACCGCCGTATTTTTTGGACTCGTATATTTCCTCGGAAATATGCGGAGCGAACGGATACAAAAGCGTGATGAAAGTCTTAAGCTCGCCGTCCGTAACGGAGCCAGAAGCGTAAAAATCATTCAAAAGGCTCATTAAAGAAGCGATCGCGGTGTTATACTTAATTGTGTCGATATCCTCGGTGACCTTTTTGACGGCGCGATGCATTTTAGAAACAAACTCGGGACGGTATCCGCCGGGGACGGCTATATCCTGAAGACCCCAGACGCGCTCCAAGAACCTCTTGCAGCCCGTCACGCTTGAATCGCTCCAAGGCGCGGCCTTTTCGTAGTCTCCCATGAACAGGATATAAACCCTTAAAACGTCGGCGCCGTAGACTTTGATGACGTCGAGAGGGTCGACGACGTTGCCCTTTGATTTTGACATCTTCTCGCCGTCCGGGCCTAAGACGAGCCCTATGCAAGAGCGCTTCATGTACGGCTCGGGGGTGTTGACGGCGCCGATGTCATAAAGGAAGTGATGCCAGAATCTTGAATAGATCATGTGGCGGGTGACGTGCTCGTTGCCGCCGTTGTACCAGTCGACCGGAAGCCAGTAATTAAGGGCCTCTTCGGAGGCAAACGCCTTGTCGTTGCGGGGGTCCGCATATCTTAAGTAGTACCAGCTGGAACCCGCCCACTGAGGCATGGTGTCGGTCTCGCGCTTGGCGTCGCGGCCGCACTTCGGGCACTTGCAGTTTACAAACTCGTCTATCCTCGCAAGAGGGCTCTCGCCGTCGGTGCCGGGCTTGAAGTCCTTGACCTCGGGAAGCTTAAGCGGCAGCTCATCATACGGGACTGCGACAAGTCCGCAGTGCGGGCAGTGCACTATCGGGATGGGTTCGCCCCAGTAGCGCTGGCGGTTGAACGCCCAGTCTTTCATCTTGTACTGCACGCCCTTTTCGCCTATGCCCTTTTCCTCCAAGAATTCGAGCATCTTGGCGATGGAGTCCTTTTTATTTGACATGCCGTTCAAAACGCCGGAGTTTACCATCTCGCCGTCGCCGGTGTAGGCCTCTTTAGTTATGTCGCCGCCCTTGATGACTTCGATTATATCAATGCCGAATTTCTTTGCGAATTCCCAGTCGCGCTGGTCATGTGCCGGAACGGCCATTATAGCGCCTGTGCCGTAACCCATCATGACGTAATCGGAAATATAAATCGGTATCTCCTTACCGTTGACGGGATTTATCGCGGACAGGCCGTCGAGCTTTACGCCGGTCTTGTCCTTGACAAGCTGGGTGCGCTCGAATTCGGTCTTTTTGGCGCATTCCTCACGGTATGCCTTTACCTCGTCCATGTTTTTGATGACTGCCGAGGAGCCGTCTATGACGGGGTGCTCGGGAGCTATGACCATGAACGTCACGCCGTATAAAGTGTCGGGGCGGGTGGTGTATATCCTCAGCTTTTCGCTTGAGCCCTTGAGTTCGAAATTGACGAAAGCGCCGGTGGATTTGCCTATCCAGTTTTCCTGCTGAGCCTTTACATACGGAGGATAATCCACCTCTTTGAGGCCCTCAAGAAGCTTGTCGCAGTATTCTGTTATCCTTAAGTACCAGACTTCCTTGGATTTCTGCACGATGTCCGAATGGCAGACGTCGCACTTGCCGCCCTGGGAGTCCTCGTTTGAAAGGACGACCTTGCAGCTCGGGCAGTAGTTCACAAGAGCAGTGTCGCGAAACGCAAGACCATGCTCGAACATCTTAAGAAAGATCCACTGGGTCCACTTATAATAGTTTTCGTCGGAGGTGTCGACGACCCTTGACCAGTCGAAGCTGTAGCCGACCTTTTTCATCTGCTCGGTGAAGTGGGCGATGTTGTGGTCGGTCGAAACTCTCGGATGGACGCCGGTCTTTATAGCGTAGTTTTCGGCGGGAAGTCCGAACGCGTCAAATCCCATCGGGAACAGGACGTTATAGCCCTCGAGCCTTTTCTTTCTCGCTAAAGCCTCAAGGCCGGAATACGCCTTGATATGGCCGACGTGCATGCCTGCGCCCGACGGATAGGGAAACTCTACAAGCGCGTAGTATTTCGGCTTCGACGGGTCGGTCTTGACCTCAAAGGTGTGGTTGTCCTCCCAGAATTTCTGCCACTTGGCTTCGACCGCAGAAAAATCGTATTTCATATTTCATCAGTCCTTTTAGGAAAAATCGTTTCTGAATATTTTATCACAAAAGCCCGGAAATGTCAACTGCTTCGCCGTCGCTCCAAAGCTTTTCAAGGTTGTACTGGTCTCTTACATCCTTGTAGAAAACGTGGACGATTATGTCGCCGTAGTCCATCGCTATCCAGCTTGCGCCGTCCACGCCCTCGGTGTGGCCGACGTTCACGCCCTTTTCCGAGAGCTGATAATCGACCTCGTCGACAAGACCCCGGGTGTGGGTGGTGGAGGTGCCGTTGGCGATGACGAAATAATCGGCGATGACCGTTAAGTCGCCTATTCTTATCACCTTGATGTCCTGGGCCTTTTTCGAGTCGAGCGCCTTGACTATAAGCCTCAGCTTTTCCTGTGTTGTCATAAATTTGCCTCCTTTATTTTTGCTTTAATATGTCGCTTACCTTTTCTTCGATTTTTTCAAACGGGTCGCTCCCCGCTTCCGTTTTCGGTATCCCGAGGGCCTCGGGAAGATATATTATGTCCTTGACGCGGTGGTGGGAATTGAGCTGCTCGGCCGTTCCCTCGGCCGAAAGGCACCATATCGTTTTTTCGCCGAATTTTGCGGGACAGCCATCCGCCACTCGGATATTCATTTTTTTCGTAGATACGTCGCATATGCCGTTTAAAAGCGCTATTAGTTCCTTTACAGTCATGCCGGTCTCGGCTTTGTTGGCGTATAAGTCCATAAGGGCTTTGAAGCTGTCCGCAGGGCCGAGGGACGTTATCCTCTCAAGCATCTCAGACAGCAGCAGGCGGTAACTTTCAAGGGATGAAACGTCGGAGCGGATGTAGTCGGAGCGGCCTTTTACGATGTCCGCGCCGGTTTCATAGGAAATGATTTGTTTTTCATGCTCGACGCCCAAAAGCCTTGCAGAGCCGCCGAAAGCCTCGGAGGAGATGACTATGTCGCCGTCAAATCTTATACAGAGCGCCCTTGCGATTATCTCACGGTAAACAGATGTCGTGAATGCTTCGGAAAGAGTGCCGGAAAAGCCGTCGGCGATTATAAAGCTCTCGGAAGGTAAATCGAGGATGTCGAGAGTTTTCTTGTCGGGGTCGAGGGTCATCAGATGTATCCTCACGGGACTGCCGCCGGATGTCACCGTAAACAGATAATTCGATTTTCGGCTCACCGTCTCGAATTCATAGCCGTCCTCAAGGTATCTTAAATAGTCGGGCTCGGTGTACTGGTCGGCGACCCGAAGCCTCGCCGTGTGGCCGACGTAGCTTAAAAGCATGACCGTGACCGCCGCCGAGACAAGACAAAACATAACCAAAGTGAAGATAAATCCCGCTCTTTTAAGCTTCATGATTTCACCTTAAAAGGGCGATGAATCCTTTATCTCCTACTTTTTGTCGGCTAATCTTTTGAGTTCTAAGGCGGTGTATTCGTTGTACGCGTCGACGGTGGACTGGGGCAGGAGCTTCTGGCCGATTTTGTCGACTATCATGAATTTAAACGCCTCGAACAGCCCGCGGTTTAAGTCGCGGTATGTAATTCTTCTTATGCGGTCGGCGTCGGGGTAGCTGCGCTCTTCCGATATGAGGTCGGCCATGTAGAGAATTTTTTCATATATGCTCATGCCGCCCTTTCCGACGGTGTGCCAGCGTATCGGGTCGCAGACGTCGGGGTCGGTTATCTTGTAGAATTCCTTTACAAACTGCGCGCCGGCTATGGCGTGGTGGGTCTTGGGAGCGCCCCACTCGACCTCCGATATTTCATATCCCGAGCGCTTCATCAGCATTATCTGAAGCTCGGGGTCTATCTCCTTGCAGATGTCGTGCAAAAGTCCCGCAAGGTAGCATTTGTCGGGGTCGGCGCCGTTTATCTCGGCAAGCTTTTTTGCAGCCGTGGCGACGTTCAGGGAGTGCCTGAAACGCTTGTCGGAAAGATTTTCCTTGAGATACTCCTGCATCTCCATTATTCTCGGGTCAATCACGGTAAAGCCCCTTTCTTTTTATGTATTCAAGCACCGGCTCGGGTAAAAGCCCGTCGGTGGGTTTTTCTTCGCGTATTCTTCGGCGGATGTCGGTGGACGAGCATGCGAGGGCAGGTTCATTAAGTAAGACGCAGCGCCCGCCCATGGAGGCTATCTTTTCGACGTCGTCTTTAATCAATAGGCGCTCAGACTCGCTTCGGCAGCTGACTGCCAAAGAACACAATTCAAGTATTCTGTCGGCTCTGTACCAGCCCGGGAAAGAGCGGAGCATGTCGCTGCCCATAGCAAAATAAAGCTCTTTTCCGGGATAAAGGCCGTGAAAATGCTCAAGGGTGTCGACGGTGTAGCTCTTGCCGGGGGTGTTCATCTCGAAATCGCTGAGCACAGCGCCCGATAAGTCTGCGGCTATTCGGCATATTTCAAGGCGGTCGGCGGCGCTTAAAACGTCCTCGGTTTTTCGGGGATGGACGCCCGACGGGACAAGAATTATCCGCTCGGGATTAAGTTCGTTCTTTAAGGACTCGATAAGTCTTAAATGACCGCAGTGAAAAGGGCTGAACGTTCCGCCGAAGACGACTATGCTCATAGATTTTGGCTTATTACCGGCTTCTCGGGATTTTTGCGGTACAGGACCGCCTTGGAGCCGATGACTATTACTACCTCCGAGCCGGTCGCTTCGGCAAGTTCCGAGGCTATATCACCGGCCGGGGTGAGGGTGTTTTCCAAAACGCGTATCTTTATTATCTCGTGGGCGGTAAGGTATTTCGATACGCCGTCGGAGAGCTCTTTCGTGACCCCGCCCTTGCCGACCTGATACACCGGGTCGAGGGTCTGGGCAATGGATTTTAAATATGCGCGCTGCTTGGAAGTCAGCATTATTCGTCCTCCTTAAAATGTTCAAGTAAAAATTTCGCCACGCCGTCTTCTTCGTTGGATTTAATTATGCCCGTGGCGAGCGCTTTTAAATCGTCGCAGGCGTTCGATACGGCATACCTAAGCTCTGACGCCTCAAACAGCTCGCGGTCGTTTATTCCGTCTCCGAAAGATACTATCCTGTCTGCCGAAAGAAATTTTTTAAGGGTTTTTGCGGCGTTTGCCTTTGACACGCCTTTCGGCATTATTTCAAGCCACTGCTCGCCGGTGTATCTGTTGATTTCATACAGACAGCGGAATCTGTGCTCAAAATGCCGATAAAGCGGCAAAAGTATCTCGGGACGGCCTATGCAGGTGAAATAAAATACATCCCCCGCTCTTAATTCGTCGACGGTATTCACCGGCCGAAGCCTGCGGTCGTCGGGGGTCTTTGTATTTATATAATCCCGTTCGGGAGCCGTGCACATGTCATAAATAAAGGAAAACTTGTCGGCGCCGTCGATAAAAGAATAAACTACGGGGTATACCCCGGCCGAAATTAGTTTATCAAGTATTTCGTCCGATTCGGGCTTGGAGAAATTATTCTTAAAAATCACTTCGCCGCTGCCGGGCTTTACTATCGCGGCACCGTTATAGACTATAACCGGCAGGGACGGCGTAAGCCTCGAGAGCGCTATGGACGAGCTGACCTCGGACCGGGACGTTGCGTATAAAAAGAGCATGCCTCGGTCCGTAAGGCTTTCTATGGCGGATTTAGTGAAGTCGGAGACGCGCCCGTTGTTTCTTAAGAGCGTGCCGTCAAGGTCGGAGATGTAAAGGGTCTTCATATGCTTTTAAGATATTCTGAGAGCGCCCTAAGAGCCTTTCCGCGGTGGCTTTGAGAGTTCTTTTCTTCGGGGGTCATTTCTGCGGAGCTTATATCCCCTACCATGAAAATAGGGTCGTAGCCGAAGCCGTTTTTGCCGCGCTCGGAATATCCTATCCTGCCCTCGAATTTGCCGGTAAAGGAATACTCCCGCCCCGACTCGTCGATATAGGTTATCGCAGCTATGAAGCGGGCTGTGCGCTTGTCGTCCGGCACGCCCTCAAGCTTTTTCAGAACGATCCGGTTGTGGACTTTATCGTCCCTCGTGCCGCCGTAACGGGCAGAGTATACCCCCGGTTCGCCGCCTAATGCGTCGACCTCAAGGCCGCTGTCGTCGGCTACTGTGGGAAGATGGGCGATATTATAGACGGCTCTTGCCTTTATCGCGGAGTTTTCCTCAAAGGTGGTCCCGGTCTCGTCGGGGTCGACGTCTATGCCCAAATCGTGCTGGGAAACTACCTCCCATCCAAGCGGCGCGAGAATTTCTTTAAATTCCCGAAGCTTGTTTTGGTTGGAGCTTGCAAGTATCATCCTTTTCATTCGTCGCCCTCTTTTGTCTCAAACAATGCCCTTACAAAGTCATCAGATGAAAATGGCTGCAAATCGTCTATCTTCTCGCCGACAGAAATAAGCTTTACCGGCACTTTCAGTTCGTTGGCGATGGAGATGACTATGCCGCCCTTGGCGGAGCTGTCAAGCTTTGTTAAGATTATTCCGGTAATGTCGCATGCCTCGTTAAAGGCTCTCGCCTGATTCACGGCGTTCTGTCCGGTGGTGGCGTCAAGAGCAATCAGGACTTCA
The DNA here is from genome assembly GCA_947625125.1 of uncultured Clostridia bacterium. Classification (GTDB taxonomy): domain Bacteria; phylum Bacillota; class Clostridia; order Oscillospirales; family Ruminococcaceae; genus Faeciplasma. The sequence continues at coordinate 46,531 of CANQNF010000014.1, read as the reverse complement.
AGAGCGCAGCCCTCGGCTTTTTGACGGACTATTCTCGAAATTTTGGCAAGTTCCTGCATAAGATTTGATTTATTGTGCAGGCGGCCGGCGGTGTCGATGATGACTACGTCGGCGTTTCTTGCCTTTGCGGCGTCCATGGCGTCGTAAACGACAGCAGCCGGGTCGGAGCCCTCGTTATGCTTTATAATATCCACGCCCGCACGCTCGGTCCAGACGTTGAGCTGATCTATCGCGGCCGCTCTGAACGTGTCCGCGGCGGCTACGATGACCTTTTTGCCCTGCTCTTTAAGCTGGTGGGAAAGCTTGCCGATGGCGGTGGTCTTTCCCACACCGTTCACGCCTATGACAAGTATGACGGACGGGGTCGTGGACAAATCAAGCGGCACGTCGTCTCCGAGCATACCGGATATCATGTCCTTGAGCTCGTCAAGGACCGTGTCGGTGGTCTCAAGCTTTTTCTCTTTCACGCGCTCCTTAAGGCCTGCGACGATGTCCTCCGACGTCTTTGCGCCGAGGTCGGCAAGTATCAGGGTCTCCTCGAGCTCATCGTAAAACTCTTCGTCGATCTTTGAGCCGGAAAAAAGCCCGCTCAAGCCCCCGAAAAGGCTGTCCTTGGTCTTTTTCAGACCTGCCTTAAGCTTTTCAAAAAATCCCATATTTTAAGCTCTCCTTTCTTACGCTCCGTCGCCCGAGACCATCTCTCCCGAGACCTCGGAGACGTCCATCTTAAGAAGCTTTGACACTCCCTTTTCCTGCATCGTGACTCCGTAGAGAACGTCAGCCTCCTCCATCGTGCCCCGACGGTGAGTGATGAGTATGAACTGGGTCGTGCCGATGAAGTTTTTAAGGTACTGGGCGTATCTTGTGACGTTCACGTCGTCGAGCGCCGCCTCTATCTCGTCAAGTATGCAAAACGGCGACGGACGAAGCTTTAATATCGCAAAGTAAATGGCTATCGCAACAAACGCCTGCTCGCCGCCCGAAAGCAGAGAGAGGTTTTTTATGACCTTGCCGGGAGGCGCCACGTTTATCTCGATGCCCGATTCCAAAACGTTTTCCGGGTCGGTCAGAGTCAGCTCTCCCCTGCCGCCGCCGAACAGCTCGACAAAGGTGGTCTTGAAGTTTTCGTTTATCTTGTTAAAGCTCTCGGTGAATATCTCTTTCATGTTTTTGGTGAGGCTTGCGATGAGCTTTTCAAGCTCCTCTTTCGATTGCAGAACGTCGCTAAGCTGCCCCGATAAAAATTCGTATCTTGTGCGGACCTCCTCGTACTCGTCGATGGCTTCGGTGTTGACAGAGCCGAGGGCGCGTATCTTGTTTTTTATCTCGGTCAGGCGCTTCTGTGCGTCGGCAAGGTCCTCTATCTCCTCGGCCTGCTCTGCGGCCTCCGAAACGGTCAGGGAGTAGGACTCCCAGAGCTGGTTTATCATCGAGTCGCTCTCTTTTTTGAGGTTGTCGCGGCGCTCGGTTATCCTCGAAACGTCGGCGGAGACAGTCTCCTTTTCCTCGGATTTTGAGCGCTGCAAAGCCCTCAGCGTCTCGGTCTGCTGCTCATATTCAAGACCCCTTGAGAGCTCCTCGCGAACCCTTTGCTCCAATGCCTTGGCGGAGGATTTGGCTTCCTCGGCTTCGTTCTCGCGCTCGGTTATCTTCTGTTTTTCGGAAGATATGCTTTCGTTTATCTCGGATATTCTTGCCTCGAAGCGCTCGGCCTCGCTCGCTGAATCGGCGATGTTTGATTCAAGCTGCAAAATAGCTTCCCTGGCGGACTGGATGTCTTTGGAAAGTCCCACCGATTTAAGGCGCAATGCGGATATTTCGGAGGAGATGCTTTCTCTCGCCTGCTTCGATTCGCCGCTTCTTTCCTGTGCCGCTGACACCGACGTTTCGAGCTTTTCGATCTCGCGGTCGCAGTCCGCAAGGCCGGCCAAGCTTTCATCTTTAAGCTTTACGGCCGCTTTTATCCTTTCCTCGCAGTCCGTGACGCTCTTTCTTATCTCGTCCATCCTAAGCTCATACTGCTCGGTGAGCTGTTCGACCCTCTTCTTTTCAGCCTCAAGGCGTGCCGTTTCGGCGGAAAGGCGCGAGAGGATGTCCCGCTCTCCGTCAAGGTCAAACCCGAGCTTTTCGGTCTCGGCTGTGAGCGTTTCAAGCCTTTTGGAGTCCTCGGAATGAGCGGCGGACAGTTTTTCAAGCTGTGAGGAAATGGCGGTTATCTCGTTCTTTCTTGAGAGGATTCCCGAGGAACGCTGCGAGCTTCCGCCAGTGAATGAGCCGCCTGCGTTTATGACCTGGCCGTCAAGGGTTATTATGCGGAATTTGTAGCCGTATTTTTTGGCGATGGCGGTGGCGAGGTCTATATCTTCGGCGATGACTATTCTGCCGAGAAGCGACTTAACGACGCCGTCGAATTCCGGCTCGTATTTTACAAGCTCATACGCAAGCGCTATATAGCCCTCCTGCATATCGAGATTTTTCTCGGTAAGGGTATTTCCCTTTACAGAAGTTATCGGCAGGAATGTCGCACGGCCGCCGTTCGTCTCCTTGAGAATTCTTATGCCTCGTTTGGCGGTGTCCTCGTTGTCGACAACGATGTTTTGCAAAGCTCCGCCAAGGGCTGTTTCGATGGCGAGGCTGTATTTTTGGTCTGCGGAGATTATCTGGGCGACAGTGCCCTTTACGCCCCTTAGCTGGCCGGAGCGGCCTGCCCGAACGATTTGCCGAACGCTTCCCGCAAAGCCCTCCATCGAATTCTCAAGGTCGATGAGCATCTGCCTGCGCTGGGTGAGATTTCTTATGTTCAGTTCGGCTTCGTCGTATTCCGAGCGAAGCTTTTTAAGCTGCTCCTCTTTTTTAGTATAGAGCATATTGAAGCCGTTTAAACGGTTGGTGTGCTCCTTTTGGCCGCTTTGAGCGTCGTCGAGCTCTTTAGTAAGGTTCAGAAGCTCCGCCTTTGCTGACTCTACCGCTTCCATGCCCTGTGAAAGGGACGTTTTATAGTCCGAGACCGTTTTTTCAAGTTCTCCGGCGGTGTTCTCGGCGTTTTTGGCGGAGAAACTGAGCCCGGATTTTTTGATGTATAAGCGATTAAGCTTCTCGTTCGAGCCCGCAAGTGTCTTTTCAAACTCGCTCTCCTGGTCCATGAGCTGCGAAAGCTTATGCTCCAAAGCCTCGGTCTCGGCGTCGGTCTTTGATAAAAGTTCCTTGGTTTTTTCGATATATTCGCGCTTTTCGGCGATTTTTCCGCGCAGGACGTCCTCGCCGGAGGACAGCTCCTCCATGCGCCTGCGGGTCTCCTCGATTTCACGCTCGAAGTGCTCGATGTTGTTGTTGTAGACAGCAATGTCGGAGGCTGCCGATGAGCTTTTCGATTCAAGCTCGGAGATTCGCGCGCGATAGTCCTCAGCGGCCGCCGAGCACTGCTGGCGCTTGGCGGTCAGTTCCGCTATCTCGGAATCGCACTTTTCTATCTCGTTGCCGAGGTGCTCATACTCCGCAGTCGCCGCCAAAAGCCTGTCCTCAAGCTCGTCAAGCCTGCCCTTTAGCTCTCCCAAGCGCCTGGTCCAGACGGCTATCTCGAGCGAGCGTCTTGAATCTGCCAAAACAAGATATTTTTTAGCCTTTTCTGACTGGACCCTTAACGGTTCGACACGGCCTTCAAGCTCGTTGATTATGTCCTTCAAGCGCAGGATGTTGTCCTCAGACGCCGCAAGACGGCGCTCGGCCTCCGCCTTTTTGTAGCGGAATTTCGAGATGCCCGCCGCCTCCTCAAAAATTTCACGGCGCTCGTTCGACTTGCTGCTGACGATGTCAGCGACGCGGCCCTGCCCGATTATTGAGTAGCCGTCCCGGCCGAGACCTGTGTCCATAAACAGCTCTAAGACGTCTTTGAGCCTCACCGACGAGCCGTTTATAAGGTACTCGCTGTCGCCGTTACGGTAGAGCTTTCTCGTCACGCTGACAAGGTCGCTCTCGACAGCGAGAGTCCTGTCGTCGTTTTGGATATTCAGAGTGACGGACGCAAAGCCCACGGCCTTGCGCTGTTGGGTGCCGCCGAAGATGACGTCCTCCATCTTTCCGCCTCTGAGTGTCTTTGAGGACTGCTCCCCGAGGACCCATCTTACCGCGTCGCCGATATTCGATTTTCCGCTGCCGTTCGGGCCGACGACTGCGGTCAGGCCCTTGCCGAATTCAAGCGTGACCTTGTCGGGAAAGGACTTGAAGCCGTGGAGCTCGAGTGATTTTAAATACACGGTGCACCTCCGTCTGTTCTTTTTATCTTTTCATGCTGCATGGGGTCGGGCGCGACTGTGACCCGAACGCCAAGCCGTCGGAAATATTCTATGTTGGATTTTTTCTGCCCTATCGCCTTTGAAAGGTCCTTTGGCAGGACTGTAAAGGTGGCGGACTTGTCATGCCCGATGAGCGCTGACATCTGTTTTCTGAAATTTAGGGATTCGCAAAGCTCCCGAAAAGCCGGATGATAAAGCCCTCCGAGCATGTTTTCCTCGACGTTTTCGGAGGCATGAAGCCCAAGCTTTATGACCGAGATCCCGGCGTTTTCAAAGCGCTCAAGGAGGTCTGCGCAGAGTGCGACAGCCTCATCAAGTGTAAAGGGAATATACTTGCCGGACTTGTAGAGTTCGCCTAAAAGGGTATTTTTCAGAATGACCGTGGGGTAGATTCTCGCCTCGGACGGCCTTAAAGCGATGAGTTTGTCGGCGGTCATGCGGTCGAGCTCGGGCGTGGAGCCGTAGAGGCCGACCATCATCTGAAGCCCGAGTGTAAAGCTATGCCGCTTTACAAGCTCTGACGCTTCCTCGACGTCTCTTGAGGTGTGGCCGCGGGCGTTGAGCCTAAGGACCCGGTCGTCCATCGACTGCGCTCCGAGCTCGATTGAAATTACTCCGTAGTCTTTAAGTATATTAAGTATTTCGGGGGTTATACAGTCGGGACGGGTTGAAACGCGGACGCCCTTAAAACCCATTTTTAAATAGGGGGAGGCCGCTTCCAAAAGGCTTATCATGTAGTCCCTCGGGATCGCGGTGAAGCTGCCGCCGAAAAAGGCGATCTCGGTGTTTTCGAGGACTTCTCCCGACGAAAGAGCCGTCTCGCAGGCGCGCTCGACGTCGGTTTTTCCGGGCAGGGACTCGGCGCCAGAAATCGCGTTCTGGTCGCAGAAGCTGCACCTGTGCGGACAGCCGAGATGCGGAACAAAGAGCGCGACGGCTCCCCTTTTCACTTTTTCCACCCCATAAGTCTTAAGGCTTCCTTGGCCGCGAGCTGTTCTGCGCTCTTTTTGGAGTGGGCAGAGCCTTTGCCGATGACGTTGGAATTCAAAAGCACCTCGACGGTGAACGTCTTGTTGTGGTCGGGGCCGGATGTCGATGCAAGGCGGTATTCTACGCGCTCCTCGGGGTTTTTCTGGACTATCTCCTGGAGCACCGTTTTATAGTCGTCGTATGCTTTGGAGACAGCGCCCAGGACGTCTTCGGGCATGAAGCGGAGAATGTGCTTTCTTGCAGGTTCGAGGCCGCCGTCAAGGTAAATGGCCGCTATGACCGCCTCGAATGCGTCCGCGACGATGGACGGGCGTGAACGGCCCCCGGCAAGTTCTTCGCCTTTACCGAGCATGATGAATTCTCCGAGACGGATAACGCCGCCGAATTCGTTGAGGGCCTTTTCGCATACCAAAGTGGCGCGAATCTTTGTCAGCTCGCCCTCGGGAATATCTGTATAATTTTCAAAAATATAGTCTGAAACGACTATCGACAAAACCGAATCCCCCAAAAATTCAAGGCGCTCGTTGGAGCGGTAGCGGTGCTTCGACTCGTTCGCAAAGGACGAGTGGGAAAGCGCCTCAAACAATAGGTCCCGGTTTTTGAAATGATAGCCGATAACGTTTTCAAATTCGCTTAGCTTGTCCATGATTTCCTCCGAAAGCCGTGTAAAGGTAAACGGCTTTACTCCTCTGCCGAGGCTTTCAGCTCGGCGAGGCTTTTAGTGATTTTTCCGACAAGGTCGTTTTCAACGCATATCTTCGCCTGTCTTATCGCGTTGTAAAACGCCTTGGCGTTAGAGGAGCCGTGGGCCTTTATTACAGGCTTCTGAGTGCCCAAAAGGGGCGCTCCGCCATGCTCCGTATAGTCCATTTTTTTCTTGAACGCGTTGATTTTTTTCAGGAGAAATACCGCGCCCAATTTGCCGCCGAATCCCGAGAACATGCCCTTTAGGCTGCTCGAAAAGAATTTGCCCATGCCCTCTATCGTTTTGAGGATGAGATTTCCCGTGAAGCCGTCGGCGACTACAACGTCCGCTCCACCGAGAGGGATGTCGCGGCCCTCGATGTTGCCGATAAAGTTTACCGGGGAGTCGCTTAAAAGCTTATAGCTCTCAAGCTCGAGTTCCCTGCCCTTGGAGGGTTCTGCGCCGATGTTTGCAAGCGCCACTTTCGGGGAGGACTCCCCCATAAAGGCGCTCATGTAGGCCGAGCCCATTATGCCGAACTGGGCGAGCATCTCGGGACGGCAGTCGGCGTTCGCTCCGCAGTCGAGCAAAAGACAGTTTGATTTAAGAGTGGGCAGCAGGGTCGCCAAGGCCGTGCGCTTTAGGCCCTTTATTCTCTTGACGATGAACGTAGCGCCCACGACGAGCGCGCCCGTCGAGCCTGCCGACAAAAACGCGTCGCCCTTGCCGTCTGCCAAAAGCTTTAAGCCTACTGCCATAGAAGTGCCGCTGTATTCCTTTAAAATTTTATTAGGCTCATAGCAGACCTCCATGACCCCGTCGGCATGCGCAAGCTCTAACTTTGAAATGTCAAGCCCGAGCTCATCGGCGCATTTGCGGATTTTTTCTTCGTCGCCGACGACGGTGATGTCTACGCCGAGACCGTCTACAGCCTCGACCGCTCCCTTTAAGACCTCGGCGGGAGCGTTGTCGCCGCCGAATCCGTCAACTATTATCCTCATGAGTCTGCCTCCTTTAAAACGCGTTCAAGAGCCGAAAGTCCCCTGTTGGCAAGCGCCGAATATTTCTCCTGCTTGCCTCTTATTTTTTCGGGGAGCTCCGGCAGTATTCCCATGTTCGAGCCCATAGGCTGGAAGCCCGAGGGCGAACCTTTCTCAACATATAACGACAGCGAGCCGAGCATCGTTTCGGGCGGGAGAGTGAGCTCGCTCAGGCCCTTAAGCTTTCTTGCAAGACTTAAGCCTGCGTAAATGCCGCTTGCGGCCGACTCGATGTAGCCCTCGACGCCGGTTATCTGGCCGGCGAAGTAGATTTCGGGACGGGATATCATGCAAAAGTGCCGGTCAAGAATGCCCGGGGAATTGAGGTAGGTGTTTCGGTGCATGACCCCGTATCGCATGAACTCGGCGTTTTCAAGCCCGGGTATCATCGAAAATACCCGCTTTTGCTCGCCGAATTTGAGATTTGTCTGGAATCCTACGAGGTTATAAAGCGTGCCGGACGTGTTCTCGAGGCGAAGCTGAACGACCGCGTAAGGCCGTCTGCCGGTCCGAGGGTCGGTAAGACCGACCGGCTTCATCGGGCCGAATCGGGGGCAGTCCTCTCCCCTTTTGGCAAGCGCTTCTATCGGCATGCAGCCCTCGTAGACCTTGTAGCTTCCCGAAGTCTCGAAGCCGTGAAGCGGCGCAGTTTCGGCGTTTATAAGCTCGTTGTAAAATGAAAGATATTCCTCTTTCGTGAACGGACAGTTGAGATAATCGTCGTCTCCTCCGCGCTGATACCTCGACGCTCCGAATACCTTTTCACGGTCTATGCTCTCCGCCGTGACAATCGGTGCGGCGGCGTCGTGAAAGTAAAGATAATCGCTGCCGACGAGATTTTTTATCGATTCGGACAGCGCGTCCGAGGTGAGCGGGCCGGTGGCGATTATAGTATATCCGTCGGGGATGGATGATATTTCCTGCTCAATAACTTTAATATATGGGTCGGAGCGGATCTTTTCGGTGATATAATCGGAAAATTCCTCGCGGTTTACGGCAAGCGCTCCACCGGCCGGAACCTTTGAAACGGCGGCCGCTTCCATCGTGAGAGAGCCGAGCCTGCGCATTTCCTCCTTTAAAAGTCCCGCCGCCGACTCTATTCTCTCGGCTTTGAGTGAGTTTGAGCAGACAAGCTCCGCAAAGCCGGGGTATTTGTGGGCCGGGGTGAATTTATGAGGCTTCATCTCATAAAGCTCGACCGGTATCTTATGGCGGGAAAGCTGCCAAGCGGCCTCGCAGCCTGCAAGGCCCGCGCCTATGACCTTAACGGCGTTCACTTCATGTCCCTCTCGTAGCCGCAGCCCTCTTTGTGGCAGACGAGCTTGCCCTTGGCGCCGCCCTTGTTAAAGAGCGTTGAACCGCATGTCGGACAAACCTCGGCGGTCGGGGCGTCCCATGTCATAAATTTACATTGAGGATTGTCCTCGCAGCCGAAGTATTTCTTGCCCTTGGATGTCTTTTTCTGGACGATTTTTTTGCCGCAGACCGGGCATTTGCCGGGGGTCTCTTGGACGATGCGGCGGGTGTTTTTACATTCCGGGAAGCCGGTGCAGGCTAAGAATTTGCCGTACCTGCCGATTTTTATGACCATCGGCTTTCCGCACTGCTCGCATATCACGTCGGTGGCCTCGTCGGGTATCCTGACGCGCTTGCCCTGCATATCCTCCTCGGCCTTGTCAAGAGAGCTCTCAAAGCCCTTGTAGAAGCCTCCTAAGACGTCCTGCCAGTTTTTCTTTCCGAGTTCAATTTCGTCGAGGTCGTCCTCCATTTCGGCAGTGAATCCGAGGTCTACTATGTCCTTAAAATGCTCTTTCATAAGAGCCGTCGTGACCTCGCCCAAAGGCGTGGGGCGTAGCTGGCGGCCGTCGCGCTCGACGTATGAACGGGAAATTATCGTCGTTATCGTGGAGGCGTATGTCGACGGGCGGGCAATGCCATACTCTTTGAACGCCTTTATCAGCGTGGCTTCGGTGTATCTTGCGGGGGGCTGTGTGAAGTGCTGGAGACCGCCCACCGATTTGACTTTTAAGACGTCGCCCTTGTTCAATTCCGGCAGGGCGTTGTTTTCCTCGCCGTCGTCGCTCTGCTCCTCATACAAAACTGTAAATCCGTCAAACTTTACAGAGAAGCCGGACGTCCGGAACACGCAGCCGTTCACATCAATGGTGGCGGCGGTGGTGTCCAAAACGCAGTCGGCCATCTGGCTCGCTATGAACCTGGACCAAATTAGGCGGTAAAGCTTGAACTGGTCGGGAGTGAGGGAGCTTCTGACCTTGTCGGGGGTGAGGCTCGGCATCGTCGGACGGATGGCTTCGTGCGCGTCCTGGACGTTGTTGCCGCCCGCACGGTAGTTTCTCTGGGTCTTGGGGAGGTAGTCGGGGCCGTAGGATGACTCGATAAAGTCCTTGGCGAGCGCCTTGGCCTCGTCGGAAATGCGGAGAGAGTCGGTTCTCATGTATGTGATAAGACCCATCGCGCCCTGACCCTCTATTTCCATGCCCTCATAGAGTTCCTGGGCAACGCTCATCGTGCGCCTCGACTGCCAGCCGAGACGCTGTGCGGCGTCGGACAAAAGCGTTGGGGTCGAGAACGGAGCCGCCGGAGAACGGGTCCTTGTGCCCTTTCTTACGGAGGCAACGACGAAATCCCTGCCCTCTATTCTTGCAAGAACGGCGTCGGTCTCCTCCTTGGTCTTAAGGTCGGCCTTTTTGCCGTCGACGGTCGTGAGCTTTGCCGTAAAGGCCTTTCTTGAGGAGGCTGCGGTGAGTTTGGCTTCTATGCTCCAGTATTCGACAGGGACAAATGAGCGTATCTCCTCCTCGCGGTCGACTATCATGCGGACTGCCGCGGACTGAACGCGACCCGCCGAGAGACCTCTTCTCACCTTTTTCCAGAGAAACGGCGAGAGCTTGTAGCCGACGATGCGGTCGAGGATGCGCCTGGCCTGTTGGGCGTTTACGACGTTCATGTCGATGGTGCGCGGGTTTTTCATGCCGTTTTCGACGCCGGTCTTTGTTATCTCGTTGAACGTGACTCGGTTCTTTTCATCCATGTCAAGGCCTAAGATCGTGGCAAGATGCCAGGAAATTGCCTCGCCCTCGCGGTCGGGGTCGGTTGCGAAATAGACGTGCCCCGATTTTTTCGCGAGCGCTCTTATTTCGTCGATTATCTTCTCCTTGCCGTCGATGTTGACATAGGTGGGCCTGAAGCCGTGCTCGATGTCGACGGAGAGCTTCGACTTCGGCAGGTCGCGTATATGGCCCTTGCAGGCCACGACCTTGTAGCCGCTGCCGAGAGTGGATTGGACGGTGTGTATCTTTGATGGTGACTCTAAAATAATCAGATCGGACATTTTTAACCTCGGTTAGTAGTTTTTAGATAAGTCTGAGACGGTTCCCCGGCAGAAGCTCTATCAGGCCGTCGAGCTCGAGCTCGGTGATATACGCCTCAAGCTCGAATACGTCCCCGACGCCGACGGCAAGCTGGTCGAGATGGGTCTCGCCGTGCTCCTTAAGATAATTGAATATCTCAAGCTTTTTGCCGCCAAGCTCCTCGGGAGGGACTATCGGCGACGGCACAAGATTCGCAGGACGCTTCGGTTCCTCGACGCCGGCCCGCTCATTTTCGGCGGGGGCTTTTTTAAGGCTCCTCTGCTTCCGGGGAAGCTTACCCTTTGCAGGTAAACTATTCGGGAACACTGCGGGATATGCCTGCAAAACGTCTGCGGCGGAAAATACCGTGACCGCTCCGCTTCGTATCAGATCGTATACCCCGGCATAGGGCTGCTTGGGGTCAAGTATATCATGGGGAGGAATGCAGAAAATATCCCTGCCCTGTGAAACGGCAAAGGAGGCGGTGCTTAATGAGCCGCTGCCAATGCCGGCCTGGATGATGACGACTCCGCTGCTTATTCCGGAAAGTATGCGGTTTCTCGCCTTGAATGAAAGATGGTTCGGCTTAAAGTTTGGAAAGTATTCGCTTATCACCGCTCCGCGCTTTGAAATAACTTCTCCGGCGCCGGTGTTTTCCTTGGGATAGGGGTGCAGGTGTCCGCACGGGAGCACTGCCACGGTCCTTCCTCCCGCTAAAATCGCAGACCGGTGGGAAAGGCTGTCTGAGCCGACTGCAAAGCCGGAAGCTATGCATACCCCGCTTTTGGCAAGGCCGGTGCAGAGCGATTTGCATACCCCGACGGAATATTCGCTCGGCTTTCTCGTTCCCACGACGGTTATCACAAGACTTCCGCTCAAGCAGGAGATGTCGCCGGTGTAGAATAGGACCGCCGGCGGGTTGTAGATCTCCTTGAGATTTTCGGGATAGTCGGGGTCGGAGTATGCGCATATCTTTATGCCGTGCTTTTCGCATGTCTTTTTTAAGGCTTCAAGTTTTTCGGGAGTTGCGTCCGCGACAGAGTTTTTGTCCTGCGGTAAAAGTCTCTCGCAGCCGCCCGACGAAACCGTTTCATAGCAGTCGGAAATACTGCCTCCGAAATGCTCCAAAATATTCCATTTTCTTGGATTTGCCGGCCCGAACGCCATGGAAAGCCAAAGCCACATATCCTGCTCAGTCATGCTTATCCCCCTTTGTCAGTTCCCAGAGAAATATCGACGCTGCCGAAGCCGCGTTCAGAGACTCGATGGTGCCGTTCATTTTTATGGTTATTTTTTCATCGCAAAGCCCGGCTTCTTCGTCGCTTAAGCCGCTGCCCTCGTTGCCGATGACGACGGCGCTGTTCTGCGGAAAATCGAAATCTCTCAGGCTCTTGGCGGCCTTGTCTACGACGGCTGCGCAGGTTGTCACGCCGTGGGCATGAAGATCTCTTATGACCTCAGAGTAATCGCCTATCTCGACGCTGAGCCTGAAAAGAGAGCCCATCGTGGAACGGACGAGCTTGGGGTTATAGAGGTCGCAGCATCCGCAGAGAAATACGCCGGAAACTCCGACCGCGTCGGAACACCTCAAAACGGTGCCGACGTTGCCGGGGTCCTGGAGCCTGTTCAAAACGATGAATTTTCCGCCATTATCTATTTTAACGCTTTTGCAGGATTTGTCAAGCCTTTTTGCCAAGGCGTAGACGCCCTGGGGGCTTTGGGTGTCGGCGAGCTTTTTGGAGATCTCCTCGGTTATCTCGTATGCCTCATCCCCCAAAAGCTCCTTTAAGGCGGACACCGTTTCGGGGTATCTGAGCTCGGCATCGCGGGTGTAAAAGGCCCGGGAGAGCCCGGCTCGCTCCTTTACGGCGTCGAGGATCATGCGCGAGCCCTCAAGCGTGAACAGGCCGGCCTTACGGCTTTCGGAGGACCTGTCGCGGAGCCTTGCGTATTCGGTTACTTTGGGATTGGAAACGCTCTTTATTTCCGTAATAAGTCCTCCTTTGCGGCGTTTGCCGTCAATAATGTAAAAACACGCCCGCGTGAGCGTGTTTTATATTTTATTAAAGGGCAGCCTTTGCCTTTTCAACGATGGCGGTGAAGCCTGCGGGGTCGTTGATGGCGATCTCGGACAGCATCTTTCTGTTGAGCGTTACGCCGGCTTTCTTGAGGCCGTTCATCAGAGTAGAATAGTTCATGCCGTTTGCCTTGGCGGCGGCGGAAATTCTGGCGATCCAAAGCTGTCTGAATTCGCGCTTCTTCTGCTTTCTGCCGATAAATGCGTAGTTGCCGGATTTCATGACGGCCTGTTTAGCCATCTTGAAATGCTTGGACTTGGAACCCCAGTAGCCTTTTGCAAGCTTTAAGGTCTTGTTTCTTCTCTTGCGGGTCATCATTGCTCCCTTAACACGAGCCATAATTTATTACCTCCGTTAATTTTTAAGTTAGTTTCCTTACAACCCGTATTATTTGTAAGGGATGGTCTTCTTTAAAGCCTCTACGTTGGCGCTTGAAGCGTACGCGGTGCCTCTGGCGAGTCTCTTGGCCTTGTGGTCCTTGGAGACGAGACGGTGCCTCTTGTTGGCGTGCTGGAATTTTACCTTGCCGGTGCCGGTGAACGCAAAGCGCTTCTTGGAGCCGGAATGGGTCTTTACTTTGATTTTTGCCATTTTTGTGTATCCTCCTAAAAAATATTATTTACTGCTTTTTCGGCGAGATGAACAGGACGATGTTTCGTCCCTCGACCTTGCTCGGCTTATCGAATACGCCGTATTCAGCGACGGCATCCTTGAACTGGTCGAGTAAATCGTTGGAGAGCTCCGAATGCAGGGCGACGCCCTTTCTGAACTGGAGCCTGATGGAAACCTTTACCTTGTCTCCGCCCTTTAAGAACTTGACGGCCTGGTTGACCTTGGTGTTAAAGTCGTTGGTGTCGATCTTGGAGGTCATCCTTACCTCCTTGACTTCGACGGTCTTCTGGTTCTTTCTGGCCTCTTTTTCACGCTTTGACTGCTCGAAGCAATACTTCGCGTAGTCCATGATCTTGCAGACCGGCGGAACCGCGTTAGGCGCGATCTTTACAAGGTCGAGCTCCTTTTCGGCTGCGATGTTCTGGGCCTCGGCTATGGATATAATTCCGAGCTGGCTTCCGTCGCTGTCTATTACTCTGACCTGCGGGTCACGAATTTCTTCGTTGATCTGATGCTCCATGCTGGCTATGGCGCAACACCTCCGTAAATAAATAATCAAAATTAAAGAGCGCAGGCAGTCGTCTACGCTCATAATAATCCCAAAAAGGCACATTGCGCCCTTTATGAAATATTGACCTCTTCGCAACAGGCTTGAGGCGAGAGCGTTACGCTTCTGCTTTCTTTACGGGTGATATTATACACTGCCGGGGAAGATTTGTCAAGGGGTTTTTGAAAAAAGTTTGAAAAATCCGCTCAAACCTCGGTCTCAATGCCCGTTCCGAGCCTGAATGAATATATATAGCATGACTTCACGGGGCCGTCAAGAAGCTTGTCGAACGCGGCTTTGTAAAGGGCAAGCTGCATGCCGTAGCGCTCTTTCAATTCCTCGGGAGTTTTGACCCGGTCGGTCTTGTAATCCACCAAAACATACCCGCCGCCCTCTTTAAATAGGCAGTCGGCAACGCCTTGGAGCATGCCCTCGGTGCCGCGATAGATCTCTTTTAAATCCTCGGGGACGTCGATGTCGTCGAAGCGGACTATGAAGCGCTGCTCGCGCAGAACCGTCGGGCTGTTTTTGAGGCGGGAATAGATGTCGCTCTTAAAGAATCCCGATACGGCCTTTCGGTCTATGGCGTCGGCCTCGGGGGACGTGAACAGCCCGAGGTCGCGAAGCCTTTTTATCTCGGAGTCTATATCATCCGCGGCAAGCCCGAAGTCGCAGAACTGCATGAACCGGTGGGTCACGGTGCCCTTTCTTGCGGCGGAGATCTCCCCCACCGCTTCGTCAAGGCTCGGGACTTTGGGGAAGAAGCTTAAGGCGTCGTCCTTGACTATCTCAGAGACGGTAAGCTTCGCCTCGGTCCTTGTCAGCGGGTCGTCTATGGACTTTAAATAGCCCTTTCTGAGCCTATCGGAAAGGCCGGGGTCGCAGTCCCCGTTATCGGCGTTTTCTTGTCCGCCGACGTATTGGGACGGCAGCATTGCTCCCACGGAGATTTCCGGAAGAGGGCCGTCGTCGGTGTATGGGGTGAAATTAAGGGAGGAGCGCAGGACTGTAAAGCTTGGGTGCTTTACAAGCGCTGCCATAAGCCAATCAGCCGCGCATGTCGCCTTTGAGGCCGTAGACTCGGAAATTTTATAACCCGTTATCTCGGAGGCGATGGCGGAGCCCCGCTTTATCGAAGCCTCGCTGAAATCCATGACTATAAATAACTGCTCCTTGGCCCTCGTCATGGCGACGTATAAAAGCCTCAGCTCCTCCGACAAAAGCTCCGAGAGATTGCAGCTTCGTATGTAGTCCCAAAAGGCCGTCGGGCGCTTTGTCAGGGTGGAGTAATCCAAAAATTTCAGGCCGACTCCGTGTTCTGCGGAGAGCTGAAGCGCGCCGTTTAAGTCGGTTTTATTGAAGCGCTTGCGGGTCTGGAGAAGTATCACAAACGGATACTCGAGGCCCTTTGAGCGGTGAATGGTCTTGAATATGACCGCGTCGGAGGACTCGGTGACTGTAAGAGCCTGCTCGAAATCGCCGCCGCTTTTGGAGATGTAGCCTATGTATCTCAAAAAGCCCTCCAAGCCCTCGTTTCCCGACTGTTCATAGCCCCTTGCATACTCAAGCAGGAGATAGAGATTTGCACGCTTCTGCTCGACGTCTTCATATTCCGAGGCTACCGCGAAGATGTCGCTCATGTCGTAGATTTTTCTTATAAGCCCGGTCAGGGTCATGCCCGAAGAACAGACAGCTAACTTTTTTATCAGGGCGACGGCTTCGGCGCATTTTTTCTTTAACGCATCTTCGGCGGGCTCCTCCCCGAGGCTGATTTTTAATACCGTTTTATAGATCTTGTCCTCGCGGGAGATTATTCTTATAAGCGCTATGTCGTCGTCGGTAAAGCCCATTATCGGTGAGAGCATTACGGACGCAAGAGGCACGTCCTGCATCGGGCTGACGGTGACGGAAAGAATGTTTAAAAGAAGCGATATTTCGCGCGACCTTAAATACCCCGAAGCCTCAGTAGAGAGTATTTTCAGACCCTCGGAGGCAAATATCTCCTTGGCTTCGGAGGCGGGGATGTTGGTTCTTGTCAGAACGCAGAAGTCGGAGGGCCTGCAGGGGCGCTCGGCATCTCCGTCGCGGACGGTCACGCCGTCGTTTAACATCTTTCGTATTCTTCTTGCGGCCGCAGCAAATTCAATGTCGGAAAGCTCCTCGTCGCAGTCGTCCGTCACGGCTATAATCTCGGTGGGACGGTCCGGGCCGGAAAACTCGGCGCCGGGATAAAGGGTCTCCTCGTCGGTGTAGTCGGTCTCGCCGACAGTCTTTGACATAAGCGCTCCGAAAACGTAGTTGCAAAAATCGAGCACCGACTTTCTTGAACGGAAATTCTTTCTTAAAAGAAGCTCCGTTACGGGACTGTTCGGGTCTTTGCCCTGGGCGCGGGTGCGGGTAAATATCTTCGGGTTGGCCTGCCGGAAGCGATATATCGCCTGCTTTACATCGCCTACCGCAAAGACGCTTTTTCCTATCTCGTCTAAATTCTCGGTGTCTGAGATGGCCTTGAATATTACGTCCTGGAGGTTGTTTACATCCTGAAACTCGTCTATAAGAATGACTCGGTAACGGCGCGAACGGACTATCTCCTCGCAAAGAGGCGTCCTTGAAATTTTGCCGTCGGGGGTACAGCTGACCAAAAGCTTAATGCTCATAAGCTCTGCGTCGGAAAAGTCGACCGCATTTCTCTCGACTTTCATCCTGTAGACCTCGCCGTCAAGCTTTCTTGTTAAATCCAAAAGCCTTTCAAAATAGTCTGCGACAAGCCTTTCATCCTCGGATATCCGTTCGTCGGAGACCGTCGAAAACACGGAGAACTCCGATAAAAGCTGCTTTAAGAGGGCGTTCGTCTCCTTGGCGCTTTCATACAGCGAGATCTCCTCGGGGGGCTGGGCCTCCTTTTCGGCCTTGGTCTGGCGGGCTGTGATGGCCTTTAGCTTTACGCTGCCGGCGACGTCCGCAATGTCCTTTGGGGAGGCTGTCCTTGAGTCTGCGCATACGGCAAGCGCAAGCCCGGCGTTGTCAAGCAAAACAGCCTTGGGCGCTTCGTGGAATTTAAGGCCTGAGCACTGCTTTTTTAGGCGAAGTGCGGCGGACCTGAGTGCCTCGGTTTTTTCCGTGCAGAGTTTTTTCATGCTCCGTTTTATTTCATCGCCGGCGGAGCCGTCTCTTAGGCGGGAAAGGGCGTTTTTTGCCCATACCTCGGGAAACGGCAGAGAGCGCAGAAATCTGTAAAGCTGCAAAATAAGACGTCTTAACGCCGCGTCGTTTTCATTGCAGAATAGGCTTATAAGCTCCTCAGTCTCGTCCGGCCGAAGCTGATATTCAAGCTCCATGACCCGCTCAAGAGCCCTGTCGGTGAGCATAGACGACTCGTTTTCCTCGATTATTCTTATGCCGCTCTGAAAATCCGTCTCGGAGAGGTTGTCCTTTAAAAGTCCGAAGCAGAATGAATTTATCGTCGTTATCTCGGCAAGCCTCAAAAGGGCCTGTTGGCGCTGGATATATAGATCATCGGGCTCGCTCTCGGCCTTTTCATCTATGGCCTGAGAAAGCTTAAGGGACATCTGCGCGGCCGCGTCGTTTGTGAACGTAACGGCCAAAAGAGTATCGGCGGGAATGCCGAGCTTTTCGTCGCATAAAAGCCGCACCGTTCTTTCCACCAAGACCGCCGTTTTACCGCTGCCGGCTGCCGCCGAAACGATTATGGGAGAACCGGTGAGGCCTATGGCTTTTTGTTGTTCGTCGGTCCAGTTATACATTTTTCTCGTCCTCCGAAATCATTGATTTCAGTATCTCGCCGTCCTGCTTCGAGATTATCTTAAACAGATATTTTTTCCTGTCGCAGACCGACCAGTAGTCGCAGTAGGCGCACTGCAAATGCTCGGGGTCTTTGCCTGCCGGGACGGCGTCTATCCTGCCGTTTAAAAGGTCCTCGCCGAAGCGGATAGTCTTGTTTTTGGCAAAGCTCTCAAGAAGCTTAAAGCCCTTTTCCGAGATGACCTGAGATCTTGCGTCGGGAATGCCTTTTTGAGTGAGTTTTACCGGAACAAATCGGCCGCTTACGGTGCTGTCCATGGCGCTGATTATTTTTTCGTCCGACACTATAAGGCCGCTTCTTCTTAGCTGTTCGGCGCTTCTTTCAAGGCGGGATTTCTGCTCCTCGGAAAGCGGGTCAGCGTCCTTGTCGCATTCCAAAAATCCTGCCCGCATATACAAAATCCCGGCGGGCTTGCATGAACGGAAATCGGCGTCTCTGCCCTCGGTCAGGGCGAGGATGTATAAAAGAAGCTGGAGATTTATGCCGTTATAGACGTCGGAGAGGGAGAATTTTTTCTCGCCGGTCTTGTAGTCGATGACTCTTAGATAGCGCTGACCCGATTCGTCGGTGTAGGTGTCGACGCGGTCGACCACTCCCCTGACGTTGAGCCTTATGCCGTGAGAGAGGATCAGAGAAAGCGCGCTCTCGCCGTTTTCTCGGCTCAGGTCGTATTCAAAGCGCTCGGGACGGAATTTCGAGACCTTGAATTCCTCTTTCATGTTTAAAAGAATTTCTGCGGCGGCGTCTCCGAGGCGTGAATAGTCGGCCTTGTACTTGGCGCTCTTTCCGAAATCTCCGCCGAGGTTTTCTTCAAAATATCCCGCCAAAAGCTCGTTTACCTTTTCGCGGATGTCCTTTTCATCGGCCTCCGAAAAGCCGCTGCCGAAATGCATAAGAACGCGCTCAAACAAAAAGTGCATGACGGTGCCGCGGTTGGCGGGGTCGATCTCAAGAGGCTTCACAGGCTCAATTTTGAGTCCGTATTTGCAGAAATATTCGTAACCGCAGCGGTTGTAAACGTCGATTCGTGAGGCGGTGACGTTAATGTCCTTTGATGCGAAGAGTTTTCTTGAGATGGGCGGAGAGAGGCGGTGGGATGCTTCCGAACAGCCTTTTATCCTTTTTAGTCTTTCGCCGTAGTCGGTGCCGTCGAGGGAAAGCCTTACGGCTTCGCGCTCGGGGACGCTCAAAGAATCCGAGACCGCAAGAGCGTAGTATGCGGCGGCGGGAGTTGAGCAGAGGGTCGCAACGTCAATATTTTTTGCGGGAGTTACTTCGGCTCCGCAGTAGTCGCGGATTCGGCGTATGAAGCGGGAGGGCCTTAAGTCCTTGCCCTTCAGATCCCTGCCCGACCAGGAGAGGATGAGCCTTTCGGTGGGGGCTGACAGGGCTTTATAGCAGTCGTATCTCTCGCCGGAGAGCCGCTGTTCGGGAGGGGCCTCGAAGCTCAGGCCCTCCTCCTCAAGGCGCTTTAAATCCCTGCCGGAAAAGAGGCCGGTTTTTTTGAGCTCTGCCGGGAAAAGTCCGTCGGCAAGACCTATGACAAAGGCGACCTTGGGGCTTCGTATGACCGAGCGCGTTACGTCGGCAACGGTCACGCACTCAAGCTTCTGGGGGGGATTTGAAAGAGAGGCGCCGGAGAGAATGAGACCTAAAATTTCGCCGAACGATTTAAGCGTGAGTTTTACGTCTCCCGCGGTCATGTAAACCGACGAGACTGCCGTCATTACGGCGTTCCAGAGCTGCTTGAAAAGCCGTGCCGTTTCAAGCTTCATGTCGGGGTCGGCGCAGTCCTCGATGACAGAAAACGCACGTCCGGCGGCGTCTGTCTCATTCAAAAATTCACAAAACGCCTTGGCGGTCTCTTGGGCAGTCGAAGATGAAGTGCGCTCTTTAAGCTTTAAAATCGGGGTCACAGCCTTTATTCTTGCGGCTTCCGCGGCTTTGAAGTCGCCCGCCGTGAACGGACTGAGCCACATCTCGCCCTCGACGTTCCAGCGAACGCAGTAGTCCCAAAGGGCGGAGATCTCCTCCGGCTCAAGGGGCGAAAACGGCGAACGGAGATAGCGAAGAATTTTTTCGGTGTCCGGCTTTCTTGTGGATGCGGCCGCTACCGCGTCCATCATAAACAGGCTCATCGCCATGCCGGAAGCGGGCTGTGAACGGTCGGTAAAGGCTTCTATGACGTAGCGCTCAAACGACGAACCGAGAGCCTGAGAGTAGCCGTCGATGTCGTGGGTCAGGACGGCTATGTCGCTAAGTTTATAGCCGTCCTCCGAGACGAGCCTGCGTATTTCGGAGGCAACAAGGTCTGCTTCCTCGAAAATGCTGTCGGCGCGGTAGATACGCAGGGTCCTGTCGGCGGGAATGCGGTTTTTGATAGGCGTGTAGAGGCAGTCTCCCACTCCGTTTAGCAGGGCGTTTCCGGTCTTGGGGACGTTGCAGGAAAAATATCTTATGCCGGTGTTGGTCTCTGCGCAAAGCTTTACTAAAGAATTGACGGTGTTTTGGCAATACAAAAACGGAGAGACAGCAGACTTTATCGGCTTGCTCGGCATGGTGATACTCACTGTAACGGCCTTTGAGTCGGAAATAGCGGCCCTGATGAGCAAAAGCTCGTCGGGGGAGAAGCTGTCGAAATGCTCGATAAAAACATATTTATTCTTAAAATAGCCCTTTTCTGCGGCGAGCTTTGCCCCCTCGGAAATCACGCTGCTTTCGTCTCTGAGTGCTCTCTCGGCGAGAATCGACAGGTACTCGGAATAAATTTCCGACACGTCAAAGAGTTTGTCGCCCAATGTCCCGCCGATTTTTTCGGAGGCGGAAAGTAGCCGGTCGGGCGCTATGCCTGCACGTCTTAAAGAGTCGAGCATGGCTGCCGTATCTGCCGCAAAAGCGGGCTTTTCAAGAGACCTACCCAAAAGCCGCAAAGACTTTTCGGCACGGATTTTACGCAATGCAAGATAAATTATGACAGTTCTTTCGGCCGGGGTCAGGAGAGCCCCGCTCGAACCGTGGCGCTCGATAAGCGTCTCGGAGAGCCTTTTGAAACTCAAAACCGTCACCGCGTTAAAATCGCGCGCCCCCAAGCAGGCGTAGAGAGCCTTGTCATAATCAAAGGAAAACTGGTCGGGAACTATGGCGAGGACCTCGGCGCCCTCGGAAATCAGCCTTTTCATTTTGTCGGCGCAGCTGCGAAGCTTATCGCTCTGAGACAGGCCGGTGTAGACGTAGAGAATTTTTGCCGCCCCCTTTTTTGTGGATAATTAAATTTTACCACAAGGGAGGGAGATTGTCAAATGGGTGCGAGATGTGTCCTAATCGGACACATCAAGAAGACAGATGTCAGAAGTCAGATGACAGAATTTCAAGGCGTCGCCTGCGGCGACGGGTTTAAAATAGTGGATAATGAGTTGCGGATTGTAAGCTCCCGGTGAGGCTTTCGACCGAACTAAGTGTGAACAAAGCATCTCAAAGACTGAAGCTTTGAGACGCCTTGTTACTAATACTTGAGCCACGACCCATGGGAACAAGGTATTCGCCGCGCTCATACTATTTAAATCCCCCACCCCCAACCCTTCCCCCGTGGGAGGGGTGTTGGTGCTGACTTTCACCTTTGTGCCTCTGTCCGCCCTCGCTCGCGGCTCCTGTCAGATTCACGAACGAGGGCTTTAGTGATAAACGTTACTTTTTGGGGACAACCCTGCGGGTTTTTCCCAAGTCCCTTTCCATATAAGGTGTTCGCGCTTCGCGCTCATACTATTTTAAGTCATCTTCCCCCGACCCCCTCCTCAAGGAGGGGATGTCGCCCGCACCTTACCGGAAAAATCCGTATCATTTCCTTGCGGAAAATGATGCGGATTTTAATGCGACCTCTGGGCTCGACCTGCGCGGAAAAGGTATTCGCTGCGCTCATGCTATTTAAAATCCCCCTCCCCCGAACCCCTCCCCCAGGGAGGGGCGTTGGTGCTGACTTTTGCCTTTGCGGCTTGACCTGCCCTCGCTCGCGAACGCTGCCGCGTTTGCTCGCTCGGGCTTTTTTGCTGGCTGACAGCTTAGTGCTATGCTTGACGGCAGTAAACTGCCGTCAAGTCGGTGACAACCCTTGCAGGGCTTTCCCCGAGCCCTTTTCCGGGCGCCCGACGGCATTTCATGCCGTCGGGTCGGGGAAACCCCCGGCGAGGGTTTCCCCGGCAAAAACAGTCCACCGGACTGTTTTTGCTCCCTTTCCTGCGCTTCGCTGTCGCTTATCCCTCGAGCACGCCTGCCGGCGTTCTCTCGGGGGCTTTCGCAGCCTGCGGGCTGCGACCAGGGACTCTGTCCCTGGACCCTGCGGCCTTTTGAGGAAAGGCCGGCGAAACCTTTTTAGATTTTGCCCGCCATGGGTTGCGCGCGTCTTTCATCTGATAAAAAACTGCCGAAAACTTTTAAAAATTCTTTACTTGGCCTTGCGCAAGCTGTCCCTACCTTTTAATAAAGAGCCTTTTTATTTTCAGCAGCGCTTCGTAGCACCAAAGCTTATATTTTACGCTCTCGGGGTCTTTGAGGATTTTCAGCTCGCCGTCCGTTAAAATCGCGCTCTCGTCGAGCCCGACCGCCGCCCCTACGCATATCTCCGGATAGCAAATGCACCACCAATTTTTCCCTTTCGCTTCCCCTATCCTGACGACCAGGCTGTCGTACTCCCCCGCCGGCAGCGTAAACCCGTCGTAAACCCTCTCGCCGAAGTATTCTTTTTTCAGCGTGCATGAAACGTTCTGCGTGCAACCCTTTTCGGCCAAGACTGTTTTTGCGGCATTTGTGATGCGCTCAAGCCCGGAATCAAGGCTATCCATGGCCTTGGCTTTATCGCTGCTGCCGGATAAAATTTCTCCCGTGACATCGAGAATTCCGTCTCGAACGTCGAGCTTGATTTTTTGGTCGGCAGGGCTGTCGGAATTTGCAAGAACATGAAGCCGAATGAATTTGTCCGTCATTTCATCCACCTCGCCCGCGCATCGGTATGCAGAATAACAGCATAAAATAAGTAAAGTCAGGAAAAATGTAACTGTAATTTTTCTCATAAAAAATCCCCCTGAAAAATATTCAAGGGAATTATTGGCAAAATATTATCGATTATGCAGTAACTGTTAAATTCTCACCTTTTCAAAGCCGTTGCGGAGTTTGTCGCGGACTTTGAATGCGAGATGGGTGCCGCGGGCTACGCAGCCTAATGGGTCGTCCGCAACATGGCACTTGACCCCGAATTCGCGGGTGATATACATATCGAGACCTCTTAAAAGCGCGCCGCCTCCGGTGAGCAGGATCCCGTGGTCGTAAATATCGCCGACAAGCTCGGGCGGTGTCTTTTCAAACACCGTCCTGATGGCTGCAATAATTGCGTCGACGTCCTCTGTCAGGGCCTCGCAGATGTCATGCTCGCTTATCGTTACCTTTGTCGGCAGGCCGTTTATGAGGCTTCTGCCCGAGACGGTCTTAGTCGGCTCTTCAGACGGCCAGAAGATATTCGCGGTCGTTATTTTTGCGTCCTCGGCAGTTCTCTCGCCGATGGCCACGCGGTATTTTTCCTCGATATAGCGCTGGATAGAGGCATTGAATGAGTTGCCCGCTTTTTTAACGGAATTCGCCGCCACTATGCCGCCCAAGGACGTCACCGCTATATCCGACGTGCCGCCGCCGATGTCCACGACCATTCTCCCGAACGGGCGCATTATATCCTCGCCTGCTCCCAAAAGCGCGGCGACAGGCTCCTCAATAAGATAAACGGTCCTTGCGCCCGCGGACAGAGCGCTCTCGACGACTGCCTTTCTCTCGACCGCCGTTATGCCGCTCGGAACGCACATGACTATCCTCGGGTTGATGAGCCTCTTGCCGATGACCTTTAAAATGCAGAGGCGGATAAGCTCCTGGGCCATATCGTTATTCGAGATGACCCCGTCTTTCAGAGGCTTTATTACCGCGATATGCTCGGGCGCTCGCCCTATCATCTTATAGGCTTCCTCGCCGAATGCCGCAACTTTTTCGGCGTTCTTGTCAAAGGCGATGACGGTGGGTTCGTTGAGGATGGCTCCTCCCCTGCCGGTGGAAATTATTATGTTAGCGGTGCCGAGGTCGATCCCGAGATCGAGTACCGACATTTAAATCACTCCTTGTTTTTTTCATTCATCACGGTCCCCGCAAGGACCGCGCCGTAGACCCTTTCGGCTCCCATTTTCTTTAATACGCCGGCGCAGGCGTTCAAGGTGCTGCCGGTGGTGATAATATCGTCGCATATTATGACCGTCTTTCCCGCAAGAGATTTTTTAGGCGCGGGAAAATAGGTCTTATTTGCGGCCGCCATGCGCTCGTCGGATGAAAGCTCATGCTGCAACCGCGATTTTCTGTTCTTTTTTATCAGCTTAAAATCGGCGGGTATCTTTGTCTCGCGGCTTAAGATTTTAGCTATGTATTCGGCCTGATTGTAGCCGGTCTCGTTCTTTCTTGTGTAGGTCATGGGGACCGCCGTGATAATGTCGACCTTAAGATAGCCCGCGCTTTCAAGCTTTTTTGCAAGCTCCGGGACCAAAAGCTTTGCGGCGTTGAATCCGAAGCTGTATTTTAAGGAGAGTATGCCCGACCTGCCCCTTGTGACATAGGGTATAAGAGTTACGCAGCCGTCGTAGGTAAACTCGCGGGAATTACATTCGCAGACGAATTTTCCGCATTTTATGCAGCAGTCGCCATGCTCTATTTCCTTAAGACAATCGTCGCAGCAGAGTCTGTCATACGGAATAAAACCGTCGCAGAACGGGCAGCGATTCGGATACAGAAAATCGACTGCAAACTCAGCTATCCGTTTCATCCTGCTCTGACTGTCCACCGAAAGACTCCTCCCAAAGCATGTTCTTTAAACAGGTGTAGCGGTTCATGCGGCGGTTGTTTGAAACCATGAATTCAAGCCGCCTTACTGAGCCTACTATCACCAGAAGCTTTTTGGCGCGGGTCACGGCAGTGTAGAGAAGATTTCGGAAGTAGAGCTTGTCGTATCCTCCCAAAATGGGAAGAACTACCGCGTCGAATTCCGAGCCCTGGCTTTTATGGACCGTGGCCGCATAGGCGAGTTCCAAGTTGTCGAGCATCGCCGTGTTATAGGACGCGACCCGGCCGTCGAAGTCGATCTCTATCTCGCCGAGAATTCTGTTCAGGCGGGTTATGACGCCGATGTCGCCGTTAAAAATGCCGGAGCCCTTTTCGTCTCCACGCTTCCAGTTTATCTCATAGTCGTTTTTGGTCTGCATGACCTTGTCGCCGGTACGGAATGTGTATAAAAACGTCTTTATCTCGGATTTTGTGCGGTCCTTGGGGTTTAGGACCTCCTGCAAACGGCGGTTTAGCTCTACCGTGCCGAGAGGGCCTTTCCTTGTCGGGGTGAGGACTTGGATGTCGTTTATCGGGGAGAAGCCGTACGCCTTGGGGAGCCTTACCGACAATAGGTCGACGGTGAGCTGCGCGGCCTGTTCAAAATCGAGGCTCTGCATGAAAAAGAAATCGGAGGATTTGTTGTCGATAATAGGCATTTCGCCCTTAACTATCCTGTGGGCGTTTATGACGATGGAGCTTTCCTCGGCCTGCCGGAAAATCTCGGTGAGTGAGATGACCGGGACCGTGCCCGAGGCGATTATATCATGCAAAACGTTGCCGGCGCCCACAGAGGGAAGCTGGTCGCTGTCGCCTACCATGATGAGCTTGCAGTCTATCGGCAATGCCCTTAAAAGAGCCTCGAACAAAAGCGAATCGACCATGGACATCTCGTCGACGATGACCGCGTCGCAGTCGAGAAGATTTTCTTCGTTGTGCTCAAACGCTATATAATCGGTGCCAGCCTTTACGCCCAAAAGCCGGTGGATGGTCTTTGCCTCTCGGCCGGTAAGGTCGGAGGCGCGCTTTGCAGCACGGCCGGTGGGCGCGCAGACAAGCGGCTTTATACCCTGCTGCTCATAAAGAGAAATTATGGCGTTAAGAGCGGTGGTCTTGCCCGTGCCCGGGCCGCCGGTCAGCACCATGAAGCCCTTTGAAAGAGCCGTGTTGATGGCTTCGCGCTGCTTTTCGGCATACTCGATCCCGAACTCCTGCTCGGCGATGTCGATGACCTCGTCGTAGTTTATTTTGGTGTCATAGGAGAGGCTGTTCATTATGGCAAGCCTGCCCGCTATATAGCTTTCGGCGGTGTAATAGGAGCGAAGCATGATAAACGGGCGCTCCTTTTTTAAATAGGAATAGAGATTTTCTTCCTCGATTTCGCGCTGTATCGTCGCATAAATATCGTCTATGCCGACCCGCAAAAGCTTTGCGGCAAGCTCTATCAGCTTGTCCTGCGGTAAAGCAGTGTGGCCGGCGTCTGCATTCTCCTCAAGTATATATTTTATGCCTGCGGACAGCCTCAGCTCGCTGTCGGGGGAGACTCCCCTCTCGGCCGCAAGCTCCTCAGCCTTTAAAAACGGAAGCTCGATGCCGAGAGAACAGAGTATGTAGGGATTTTTCGAGACGAGGGTTATGGCATTCTCGGCATACTTTTTCCAGGCCCGGATGCCGTACAGGGCGGGTATTTTTGCCTCGGTGAAGTACGCCAAAAGCGTGCGGAAACCGACGACCTTTTTAAAGCCGTCGGAGTATTCCTTTGCGCGTTTTGGGGTTATTCCGTCTATCCGGCAGAGCTTTTCCGGCTCGGATTCCATAACCTCAAGGGTCTTGTCGCCGAATTCTTCTACGAGCTTTTTTGCAAGAACCGGGCCTATGCCCTTGACGACCCCGCCGGCAAGGTAGCGCTGTATGGCCGAAGCCTCTACGGGGAGAGTCCTTACGCAGGTCTGGGCGCGAAACTGTTCGCCGAATTTAGGATGGGTCATAAACTCGCCGGTAAGCTCTAATTCCTCGCCCTCCTCGACGTTTCCGAGCTCGCCCACTACGGTAAGAGGCTCGCCGCCGAAGTCCAGGACGATGACTGCAAAGCCGTTGTCGTCGTTTCGGTATGTGACGCTGTCGACGCTTCCTTTTACCTCAACAATTTCGTTAGCTATCGGGGTTCGCCTCCGTTTCGATGATAAAATCAAAGCCGAGCTTGCGCTTAAGCTCATTCAGCCATGCCTCGCTCTCAAGCGTGCCTATTCTGTCCACGACCGTAATATGAAGTCGGAAATCCTTTAAAGCGGGGCTTTTAACGAGCCGGCTCAGGGTGTATTCCACGCACTCGCAGCCGTCGTCAAAGAAGACCCGAAGCTCCGCCTCCGGCTTTTTGCAGGGGCGCTTTAAAAGCCCTACCGCAAGCCGTATCAGGGCGATGAGAACGGCCGTGGAAGCCGTGAGTATCAAAATAAAAATCAAATCCGGCATATTTTCGCCTCCCGGTACAGAATATGCAGACGTAACGGGAGATGTTAATATTATAGCATATTATCAAGGGGTTGGCAAGAGGGATGTGGAGAAAAATTGCAGGAGGAACGGAACGGTTTATCATAACTTGATTTCTTCCCTTTGGCGTGATATAATGATTTTAATTTAATTTTTGGGGAGATATTATGTATAACGTTTTGATAGTTGAGGACGACCGGGTGATCGCCGAGGAAATAAAAAAACAGACCGAGCCGTGGGGGATGAATTCGGTCGCCGTATCGGACTTTCGCGACGTCATGCGTGAGTTCGCCGACGCTTCTCCGCACATAGTCCTGCTTGACATATCCCTGCCCTTTTACAACGGCTACTACTGGTGCGAACAGATACGCCGGGTCTCAAGAGTGCCGATAATCTTTATTTCATCGGCCTCGGACAACATGAACATGATAATGGCCATGAATTTGGGTGCGGATGATTTCGTCGCAAAGCCGTTTGATATGCAGGTGCTGATAGCGAAAATACAGGCGCTCCTGCGAAGAACCTACGACTTCGCCAAGAGCATGCCCATAATAGAGCACCGTGGAGCGCTTTTAAATACCGAGGAAAACAAGCTTATTTACAACGGCGAGGAGATACCCCTTACGCCTAATGAGTACCGAATTCTTCTTATGCTCATGCAGGAAAAGGGAAAGACGGTGAGCCGGGAAAAGCTTATGATAGGGCTTTGGAACACCGACAGCTTCGTGGACGAAAATACCCTGACCGTAAACGTCAACAGGCTGAGAAAAAAGCTTGACGGCGCCGGTCTTACGGGGTTTATCCTGACAAAATTCGGCGAGGGATATTTTATAGACAGTAGGCCGGGTGAGTGAAATGCTGAAAAAATATCTTTATTACAGGCGGCGGGAAATAGCGCTCGCTGTCGTTTCGGCGGCGGTCTTTGCGGCGTCGTTTGCGCTTTATCGGCTGCCGGTATCGGCGATAGCGTATCCGGCTGCGCTTTGCGGAGTATTCTTAGTCATTGCCGCCGTTTTGGACTACAGAAAAACAAAGACTGAGCATGAGCGGCTTGAAAGACTTTTGGAGCAGTCGGCGGCGATGATAGAGCGGCTGCCCGAACCGGACTCTTTGCAGTCGGAGGACCTCTGCGCGCTGATATGGTCGCTAAAGGACGAAGCCCGCAGGCTCAGCGATGAATCGGAAAAAAGAGAGCGAGAGATAATCGACTACTACACCGTTTGGGCGCATCAGATAAAGACCCCGATAGCCGCAATGAGGCTGACTTTGCAGGGCGAGGACAGTCCCCTGTCGCTAAGGCTCGGGACGGAGCTTTCGGGGATAGAGCGATACGTCGAGATGGTGCTCGCGTACTTAAGGCTCGGCTCGGTCTCGACGGATTATATGTTCAAAGAATACGACCTCGACGAAATCATACGGCAGGCTCTGAGAAAGTTTGCGCCGGAATTTATAGACAGAAAACTGCGGCTTGAATATAAGCCGACGAAAATCAGGCTCGTGACGGATGAGAAGTGGCTGGAATTCGTCATAGAGCAGCTTCTGTCAAATGCCTTAAAATATACGCCCGAGGGGTCGGTGTATGTGCATGAGGAAAACGACTGCTTAATTATAAAAGACGAGGGCATAGGCATTTCGGACGAGGACCTGCCGAGGATATTTGAAAAGGGATTCACCGGCATAAACGGCAGGCTCGACAAGAAAGCCTCGGGCCTCGGACTTTATCTTTGCAGGGAGATATGCAGAAATCTTTCAATCGATATAAGCGTCAGCTCTCAGCCGGGAAAGGGCACCGAAGCTGTGCTCAGGCTTTCTCAGCACAGGGTCGAAAAAGACTGAATCTTACAAAATTGTAAGAAATACAGGGGCTTTTGTAAGCAAATCAAATTGAAACGGAGCGCCCGGATGTTATAAAATAACGTCGGAAAGTGATTTCCGGCATTATTTTTTCAGGAGTGATATTATGAGCTTTATTGAGGTCAGCGGTCTTAAAAAGACCTATTCCACACGCTTCGGCGGCAACAAGGTCGAGGCTCTGAGAAACGTGACGTTCTCCGTTGAGGAGGGCGAATTCATCGCCATTATGGGCGAATCCGGCTCGGGTAAGACCACGCTTTTGAACATTTTAGCGGCGCTTGATAAGCCTACGGGAGGCACCGTGCTCCTCGGAGGGGTGGATCTTTCAAGGATAAAGGAGTCGTCTATAGCTGCGTTTAGGCGGGATAATCTCGGATTTGTGTTTCAGGAATTCAATCTTTTGGACACGTTTTCCGTGGAGGACAATATATACCTGCCGCTTGTTCTTGCCGCTAAGCCCTATAAGGAAATGCAGTCAAAGCTTATGAACATAGCCCAAAGGCTCGGGATAGCCGGGATACTCAAAAAATATCCCTATGAGATTTCCGGCGGACAAAAGCAGCGCGCAGCCGTTGCAAGAGCTATGATAACCGACCCAATGGTGATTTTGGCGGACGAGCCTACCGGGGCTTTGGATTCAAGGTCATCGGACGATCTGCTGGGGCTTTTTAGGGACGTGAACTGCTCGGGCCTTACGATTATAATGGTCACGCACTCTATAAAGGCGGCGAGCGTGGCTTCAAGAGTGCTGTTTATCCGGGACGGGGCCGTGTATCATCAGCTGTACAGGGGCTCGGACACCGACGAGCAGATGTATCAGAGAATAACCGACTCGCTCACTCTCTTGGCGACGGGAGGCGACCGGCAATGAAAACGATGTTTTATCCGAAACTCGCGCTCGACGGGATGGGCAAGAATTCAAAGCTGTATCTGCCCTATATCCTCACCTGCTCGGGAATGGTGCTCATGCACTACATCGTGGCGTTTATTTCGGAGGCCGATACGATAGCCTCGCTTCGGGGCGGAGACACCATACAGGCATTTCTGTCGCTTGGGGTATTTGTGATCGAGGCTTTCTCGCTGCTGTTTTTGATATACACAAACTCGTTTTTAATAAGGCGGAGAAAAAAGGAATTCGGGCTTTATAACATGCTCGGGATGGGTAAGAAAAACCTCGCGCTCATTCTTCTTTGGGAGAATGTCATCACCGCCGCGATAGCTTTGATAGCGGGAATTTCTTTCGGCATTTTATTTTCAAAGCTTGCGGAATTGGGGCTTATCTATACCGTCGGCGGAGATGTGAACTACATGTTTACCGTGTCGCCCGACTCGATCATCATGACGGTCAGAAATTACCTTGTGATATTTGCGGTTTTGTTTTTAAACGATCTGAGGCAGATTGGCTCCGCGACGGCGATAAATCTCATAAAAAGCGAAAACGTGGGTGAAAAGCCTCCAAAGGGAAATGTTTTGTACGGAGTTTTGGGAGTTGTGTTTTTAGCAGCAGCGTACTGTATCGCCGTAACGGTTGAAAACCCGGTTGCAGCTATAACGCTTTTCTTGGTGGCGGTGCTCTTAGTCATCGGCGGGACCTATCTTTTGATGATCTCGGGGTCGGTGACGCTCTGCCGAATGCTCCAAAAAAACAAGTCGTTTTATTATAATCCGAAGCATTTCGTCTCGGTGTCATCGATGGCGTACAGGATGAAGAGAAACGGCGCGGGACTTGCTTCTATTTGCATACTTGCGACGATGGTGCTCGTCATGGTGTCGTCGACGACGAGCCTTTATGCGGGACTCGAGGACGCTATAGCGGAACAGTACCCGAGACAGATAAACACTGCTTTTAAAATCGACGGCTCGGACCTTGACAGCAGCGATAAAATTGATGAGATAAGAAGTGAAATTATAGATTATTCCGGGGAAAACGGGACTGCGACGGAAAACTGCTCGGAATACAAATACGCTTATACGGCGGGAATGATAGAGAAAGACGTCGCCGAGACCGACCAGTCGAAGTCTTTGACGTATAACGAGCTGACGATGAAAGGGCTGTATGAATTTTTCTTCATACCGCTTGAGGACTATAACGCCGTCATGGGCACGAGGGCCGAGCTTTCGGACGGCGAAGCGCTCGTCTACTGCTATAGGGGAAGCTATCCGTATGATACAATAACTTTTAACGGCGGACGTACCCTTAAGCTTGAAAAAATAAACGCGCTCTATTTCACCGGCCTGTCCGCAACGTCGATAATTCCGAGCATGTACTTTATAGTGCCGGACGTGAACAGAGCTATAGAGGGTCTGCCGCAGATAGCAAACATCGCGGGAGACAGCTCGGTCACATACTACTGGGACTTCTGCTTTGACACCGACCTGCCCGACGACAGGCAGCATGAATTCGCGTCGGGCCTTATCAACCGCCTATCGGACCTTGTCGAGAATGACACATGGCAGCTTCAGTACGTTGAAAGCAGAGAGTATCAGAAAGAGTACAATATCGCGATGAACGGCGGGCTGTTATATCTCGGGATAGTTCTATCTATCGTGTTCCTGTTTGCGACGGTGCTTATAATATATTATAAGCAGCTGTCGGAGGGCTACGAGGACCGCTCGAGGTTTGAAATAATGCAAAAGGTCGGCATCACCAAAAAGGAGATACGCCAAAGCATAAATTCGCAGCTGCTGACGGTGTTCTTCCTGCCTTTGGGACTTGCCGCCGTGCACATGTGCTTTGCGTTCCCGATAATAAAAAGGATGCTGATGTTATTCAGTTTAAGAAACGACTTTGTGTTTTTGATGGCGACGGGAATAAGCCTCGGGGTGTTCTCGCTGTTTTATGTGGCAGTGTATAAAATAACCTCCAACGCCTACTACAATATCGTCAGCGGCGCTAAGGAGGATTAGTATGAGAAGATTTTTCGGGATAGTTTTCGCAATTTTAGCAATAGCATGGCTCGCGGACAGGGTGGATGAGAGACGGGAATGCTGAAAACTCACATCAGAAGATACCCGAGGGCGAGCAAAAGCTTCATGTCGGCCTTGTTGCGGTAAAGTATCAAAAGCATCAAAAGTATCATCGCTTTTTCGGGGTCGATTTTAAAGTCCCCCAAGAGCGTGCCGAGAGGGTCTCTTTGTTCCCTTGACGGCCCGGATTCCCCTGCTTTTTTAGGGGTTTCACGGGTCTCGGGGTGCAAAGAGGCCCTTTCCGTATTCGGGGAGACAGCGGTCCTTGAGCGCTTTTGCATCTCCCTCATTCTTCGCAGGGCTTCCTCCTGCATGGCGTTGAAATCGCTTTTATCTCCCGGCATATGCTCTCCCCCTTATATCAGGTTTAAAAAATCGCTTCCCAAAAGCCCCGAATCCTTAAGCGCCGGCAGGACGTTTATAAGCCTCAGAAGCTTCACGGCCCTGTCCACACGGGGCTTTTTTTCATCGCTCAAAAGCGGCCGCAGGGCTATGAGAAAATTGATGTTGTCGTCGTTTTCGGAGGCGGAGCGGATCTTTGAGGCAAGTCCCATGAGGGCGGTCATATCGGGAACCGGCTCGGATGACGCGGGCGCCTCCGTCGGAGGGCCGGGCAGGCCGAGAGACTGTGCAAGCTCGTTAAGCTGTTTTAAAGATTCCGGGTCGCTCAAAAGCGAGTTTATCCTCTCGGCCAGATCCTCCATAGTTTTCGCCTCCGAATGTTATTTTTTGCCGCCGAAGAGCTTCTGCATGAGCGCTTTGGCCTGCGGGCTTGAAAGGACGGCCTGTGCGGTCGCGGGATTTGACAGGGCGGCCGTGAGCTTTTGGCGGTCGTTTTGCGGAAGCGTGTTCAAAAGCCTGTCAAAGGTTCCGGCAGAGAGCTCCCGCCTTAAGTCGTCCTCCCCTACGCCGAGTTTTTTTGAAGTCATCGAAATTAACATTTCCTGCTGATTTTTATTCAGGTCCATAATATTTCCTCCTGCTATTGAAAAATTTAACCGGGTATGATATAATGAATGTATAAAACATGATAGGAGCGTATTTATGCGTATCATCGCCTTTTCGGACACTCACCGCCATCACGACAGGGTGCACAGGCTCTTTGAGCAAACACATCTTACGACGGACCTCTATATTTTTCTCGGGGACATAGAATCCGATATAGACAATATGTTCGCGCTGTATCCGGACAAGAGAATTCTGTCGGTGCCGGGAAACTGCGACCACGCTTCGCTAAATCCCGCGGTGGGAGTTACCGAGGCCGCCGGTAAAAAGATTATTTTTACCCATGGGCATCGGCATCTTGTGAACTTCGGGATTTCACAGCTGAAAAGCTTGGCTGAGCAGAACGGGGCGGATATGGTTCTTTTCGGGCATACGCATGTCAGATACTGCGACTACAAGGACGGGGTGTATTTCGTGAACCCCGGAAGCTTGGGCGAGCCGAGAGACAGCAGAGCGCCGTCCTATGCCGTTATCGACATAATTCCGCAGGGGATTTTGGTGAGCCATGCCGAGCTGCAATAACATTATATGAATCAAGCGGCAGGATGTTGCCGTAAAAAAGAAAGGTTCTGAAAAAAATGCTGGAAAAATTAAAAAGAGAGGTCTATGAGGCCAATATGATGCTCCCGAAATACGGGCTCATCACCTTTACATGGGGAAACGTCTCGGGCATCGACCGCGAAAAGGGTCTTGTCGTCATCAAGCCGTCGGGCGTTGAGTACGACGAGATGAAGCCGGAGGACATGGTGGTCGTCGACCTTGACGGAAAGGTGGTCGAGGGCGATTTAAGGCCGTCCTCCGACACTCCTACCCATATCGAATTCTACAAGGCGTTCAAGGACATCGGCGGGGTCACGCACACTCACTCGACGTTTGCAACGTCGTTTGCCCAGGCCGGCAGACCGATACCTGCGCTCGGGACTACCCACGGAGACTATTTCTACGGAGCAGTGCCCTGCACGAGAAAAATGACCCCCGAGGAGATCGCCGGGGAATATGAAAAAAATACCGGGCTTGTAATTATCGAAACATTCAAGGACATCGACCCGAACGCAGTCCCCTGCGTTTTGGTACATTCGCACGGGCCGTTTACCTGGGGCAAGGACGCCGTCGATTCGGTGCATCATTCGGTGATACTTGAGGAATGCGCAAAGATGGCGATGTACTCAAAAATCATCTACGGCGGGGACGTGCCGACCATGCAGCAGGAGCTTTTGGACAAGCACTATTTAAGAAAGCACGGCGCGAACGCATATTACGGACAGGTGAAGAAGTGAGGGGGCGAGCAAGCCTGCGGAGCTGCTCTTATACGATGAAAATGTAAACCGACGAATCGGTCAAACGGCTGCCGTTGAGCAGCCGTTTTTTATATAAAAAATCTCCTGCCTTGCAATAAAACGGGGGTTCGGAGCATTTACTTTATGAATAAAATGCCGAGGAGGAAATATGAAAAAATATCTGCCTACGATAATCTTCGGGACGGTCGTTTTAATTGCGGTCGCGGCGCTTTTTGCATACCTCGGGACAAGGCCGCAAAAAACCGTCGGCGACAGCGAGGGCGATGAAAACGTCCTTGCGATGAAACTCAGCGACGACGGTAGCTTTTACACCGTCACCGGGCTCGGGTCATACTCCGAAAGCGAGCTTATTATCCCGCATGACGTGGACGGAATTCCGGTAAAGGAAATCGGGAGATGGGCGTTTCGGGATGAGCGAAATATCACATCGGTCGTCATACCCGATACTGTCGAAAAAATCTGCGAGAGCGCTTTTAAGAGCACTTCAATCACCGAAATCACCGTTCCCGACAGCGTTAAATATATCGAGGGGTATGTCTTTGCGGACTGCCGAGGGCTTGAAAGGGCCGTTCTGTCGAAAAAAGTCGATTTTTTGGGAGAGCATCTTTTTGAGAATTGCGAGAGGCTTGTCACGGTCACGCTGCCGGAAAATCTTAAGGAGATACCCGCGTATATGTTCACGCGCTGCACATTGCTTGAGAGCGTCACGCTCCCCGACGGAGTTGAGTCCATAGGCGAGCATGCGTTTAACGACTGCAATTCGCTCAGGCACATCGACCTGCCGAAAAGCGTTAAAACCGTTTCGGACTCGGCTTTCAATATGGCGAGGCTTGAAGATATTATTCTGCCGAAAGGCCTTAAAGAAATCGGAAGTAACGCGTTTATGGGTAATCCTGTTGATGAAATAACACTGCCGGAGGGGCTTGAAATTATCGGCAGCAGGGCGTTTGAATTCACGGGGATAACGAGCGTTTTTATCCCCGCAAGCGTTAAAGAAATAGGCTTCGAGGCGTTCGGCGGTAGGTATGAATTTTCAGACAGCGCCGGGATTTCCGAGATAGTTATAAGCGAGGAAAATCCCGTTTATTACAGCACGGGAGGATGTGTTATCACGAGGGACGAGGGCGAGTTGGTGCTAACGCTCGACCCGGGGAGCTTGCCCGACGACGGAAGCGTTAAAATAATCGGGCCGTTTGCATACGGAAACGTAAACGCCGAAGTAGTCGCGGTTCCCGAGGGCGTTACCGAGATAAGATCCGGCGGGATATCCGACTATGAATATATCGGGGAGATACGCCTGCCGGCGAGCCTTGAGAGGATAGAGTACGGCGGGGTGAGAGCCGTGAACCATCATAATGAGGCTGCCGAGAGGATAGTTTTTGAGGGCACGCCCGAGCAGTGGGCGGCGATGGAAAAGGATGAAAACTGGCTTTCGGGCACAGAAAATGTGCTGATAATTGAGGTGGGATGATGAAAATGCCGTACCCGGGAATTCCGGATACGGCTTTTTTAAATATAAAAATTCATTTGCAGACGGCATAGGGAAAATTTACTCTGCCCTTAATATTTCCACGGCTTCGCTTTCGCTGTAGCGCTCGGTCAGGGGCGACTTGTCGCCGGTGTAGTATACGGCGCTGTCGGTGCCGTATAAGAGATATATCCCCTCTTTTGTCAGGGACTTTGCCGCAGTCTCATCAAAAGATTCAGCACAATATATCGGAGCCAGTTTTAAAGCGATGTCCGAGCAGGAATATCCGTCGGAATAGGCAGTGACGTCAGGGGTAGAGCTTTTGCATACGCCGTCGGCGGGGTCGAGATAGGGCGTTCTTACCTCGCCGTTTTCAAGCTCGATATAGCTTTCGGAATCGGAGGATGAGATGATATAATCTCTTAAATATACCACGCTTCTTGGGGCGGTGAATCTCATGACTCCGAGGGGGTAAACGCCGTCAAGGAGCCTGTGAAAGACCGTGAAACCGGCTTCTTCGCCTCCGAGGCTTATGCTGTAGCCGTCGCGGCTTGAAAGAGTGCCGTTTCGGTACCCGGCTGAGGATATTTCCTCGGCAAAGTAGTCGATGATAAAGGCGTTTTTCAGCCAGCAAAAATCGACGTAGTTTGTGAGCTCGTTTTCCTGCATGAAGCTTTGGTATTCGCGTGAGACGTTGAGCCTGAGCCTGCCGCCGCCTAAAGGCTCAAGGCTTATGTGAGACGGGTCGGCGGCATATAAACAAATATTTTTGAAAAGCTCGGCAATATCCGGGTTCAGAAGCGGGTCGTAGTCGGCGGCGTTTTCCTTGAATTCAAGCTTGAAAAGACCGTTGTAAATTTCATACACAGGGCCCAAAAAGACGGTCCTGTCGCCGCTTTCGCAGACCTTTTCAAGGGCTTCGTATAAAAGCGGGTCGAGGGTCAGCTCGACGTTCGGGGACTGATTCAACGTCCGAAGATTGGTCACGCCGTCTATTTCCATGAGGCTGAACTGCTCGTATGCTTTTTTTGCGGCATGGGAGTAAAGCTCGGTGAGCTCCCGGTTTTCGGTGCTGACGGAGCCGTTTGAGCCTATGTCGTACATGAACGTGAAGTCCTGCGCGCATGTCACGCCGTCGGATTCGAGCGTTCCCACCTCGCGCCAGCCCTTTGAACCCGTGAAGAACCCCGAGATAGCATAGGCAAGCGCCGAAGCGCCTACTATGAGGAAGAAGACGGCTCCGGCAATTCTCAGACCGAGATGCTTGTCGTTGAGCTCGACCTTTTCCACCTCAGCAGGCGGCCTCGGCGCTCTTTGTCTTACTGTGCGTCCCACGTCAGATTACCGCTAAAAGCAGCAGCAACAGGAAGATGACCAAAATCACGCCGATAAGTATAAACCCGGCGATGGCCCCCTTGCGGCAGGCTTTGTAGTTGCGGATGTGGTTGGCCTTTCTGAATATAAGGCCCAAAATGATTCCTATGACGGGGAGCAGGAATGATAAAACGGTGTAAAGCTTTGAGCCTGTATCGTGGATAGGCGCCCGGAGGAACTGTGCCTCTGCCGCCTCATCCTCGGCGTCATCGGAGGCTGCCGCAGATTTGAGCTTGGCGGGATCGTGTGTAATGGTGATGGCCTTTACAGGCTCGCCTTTCTCACGGATGGCCTTTGCCTCCTCGATCTCCTTTTTGTTGCCGTACACGAAGTGATTGTGACCGATGTCCACAAGCTCCGGCTTATCGACGGAGTAGTCGTGGATGGACGGGTCGTAGGTATAGAGGACCTTGTTCTTCTCAAGAAGCGGGTCCGGGATGGGTATTGCGGAAATAAGGGAGTGAGTGTAGGGATGGAGCGGGAAGTTGAAGAGCTCCTCGGCCTCGGCTATCTCGACTATCCTGCCCTTGTAGATAACGCCGATTCGGTCGGAGATGAAGCGTACCACCGAAAGGTCGTGGGCGATAAAGAGATAGGTGAGGTCTTTCTCACGCTGGAATTTTTTCATCAGGTTCAAGACCTGGGCTCTTACCGATACGTCGAGAGCCGAGATGGGCTCGTCGGCGACGACAAGCTCCGGCTCCATGACCATCGCTCTTGCGATGCCTATTCTCTGGCGCTGGCCGCCGGAGAATTCATGAGGGTAACGGGTAAGATGCTCCGGCAAAAGTCCAACAGCCTCTATCATTTCTTCGACCTTGTGGACTCTGTCGGCCTCGTTTTCAAAGAGGTGGAAGTTATAAAGACCCTCGGAGATGATGTAATCTACCGTTGCGCGCTCGTTCAAAGAAGCGGCGGGATCCTGGAATACCATCTGGATGTTTCTTATTACTTCACGGTCAAGAGCGTGGGAGATCTTGCCGGAGATCCTTGTGCCGCGATATAAAATCTCACCGCCTGCCAAGGGGTTTACCCTGATGACCGCTCTGCCTATCGTGGTCTTGCCGGAGCCGGACTCGCCGACCAGCGAGAATGTCTCGCCTTTATAGATGTCAAAGGTGGCGTTCTGGACCGCTTTTACGGCAGTGTCGCCCTTGCCGAATGTTATGTCGACGTTTTTGAGCTGCAAGAGTATCTCTCTGCCGTTCTCGTCGACAGGGCACTCGCCCATTATGGTGTGCTTTTTATCGTTAGCCAAATCTGTCCGCCTCCTTTATATTTCCTCGATGTTATACGCCGAGAGTATCTTTTCATGGATGTCCCTGATGCCCTCGGGCTTTTCGATCTTCGGGGAACGGGAGTCCAAAAGCCATGTCTTGGCGCTGTGGGTCTCGGAGATCTTAAACATCGGAGGCTCCTCTAAGGTGTCTATCCTGAGGCAGTAGGGGTTTCTCGGTGCAAACGCGTCGCCGATTATCTGGTTATACAGGGACGGAGGCGTGCCGGTGATGGAGTAGAGTTTCTCATCGCTCTTGGCAAGCTGAGGCAGCGAGGACAGAAGCGCCCATGTGTAGGGGTGGTGGGGCTCGTAGAATATCTCTTCTACGGTGCCGAGCTCGACTATCTGACCTGCATACAAAACCGCTACTCGGTCGGCGATATTCGCAACGACGCCGAGGTCGTGGGTGATGAATACGATGGTGTAGTTGAATTCTTTCTGGAGATCCTTTATAAGCTGGAGGATCTGAGCCTGGATGGTGACGTCGAGGGCCGTGGTGGGCTCGTCGCATATCAGTATCTTAGGCTGGCAGGAAAGGGCTATCGCGATAACGATTCTCTGGCGCATACCGCCGGAATACTGGAACGGATAGTCGTCGAAACGCATCTCGGGCTTCGGGATGCCGACCTTGTGCATAAGCTCTATAGCGCGCTTTCTCGCCTCGGCTTCGGTGCAGCCCTGGTGCTTCATGATGATGGAGGTTATCTGCTTGCCGATGGTGATGATCGGGTTCAGAGAGGTCATCGGGTCCTGGAAAACCGTAGCTATCCTGCGGCCTCTTATCTGCATCCAGTCCTTGTCGTACTTGACGTTGGCAAGGTTTAAGATGCAGGTGCCGTGGAGCTGCTCGGGAGTCTCGTCGAGATATCTTACCCTGAACACGACCTCGTCGAAAACGTGGTTCCTTAGGGTCTCGTCGCTCAGGTCGACGCCCATCTCCATGGCTTTCTTAAGGGCCTTGAGGAGACCGAAGATGAGCTT
The DNA here is from genome assembly GCA_947625125.1 of uncultured Clostridia bacterium. GTDB lineage: Bacteria > Bacillota > Clostridia > Oscillospirales > Ruminococcaceae > Faeciplasma. Next base: position 7,480 of record CANQNF010000014.1, on the reverse strand, counting down.
TACTCTCTTGACAAAGCCGTAGCGGCCGACCGAGAGATAGATCTCTTTTGCCAGGATTTCGTTTCTCTTGACAGTCTCGGGCGTGATGTCCTTTTTGATTTTTTCATTTCTCTGGGCAGTCAGCTCGCTCTTTTTCTTAGAGTATGCTGCAAGATATGCGGTATCGCTTTTCGCCTCGGCTTTTTTGACCTTGGTCTTTTCGGCCATCTCGTCCTCTAAGGCCTTTATCTTATGGTCATAGTCCTTTATCTTGGCGGCTGCGTCGTGTATCTTGTCCTTTTCATTCTTCGGGTCAAAGGTCTGCTTTAAATTGAAGAGATTGGTGCGCTCGTGTGTAAGGTCGGCTATCTGCTTCGTATACTTTGCAAGCTCCTCCTCCCCTACCGTCGATTTCTCGCGCTTTTCGGCGTCTAACTTAATCATCTCAAGATACTCTTCGGAGCCGTATTCAAGCTTTGAATACTCGTTGAGCTTCTTGAGAGAGAAGTTGATAAGAGAGTTTGCGACGGGATTCAGAGAGACCTTGGTGTCGGCGAGCTCATCGTCGGAGAAGATTATCTGGCCCTCGCTAATGAAGCCGTTTGAATCGAGCATGCCGGCGAACGTTTTCGTGAATACAGATTTGCCGGAGCCGGATTCGCCGACTATCGCGATGGATTCGTTTTCATAGATGTCGAGGCTGATGCCGCGGATGGCGGTAAGAATACGGCCTCTGACGCGGAATTTTACCGATAAGTCCTTGATGGACAAAAGTACCTTTTTATCTTCCACTTCTGTCCCTCCTTACATATGCGTTCTCGGGTCGGAGGCGTCGCCTAAGTTCTGGCCGACCACATAAAGAACGACGGTGATTATCGACGCTATTGCAACGGGGCTCCAGAATTCCATCTGCCAGCCGGGAGTTACCATCGCGCCCTCGGCGGCATAGATGAGACGTCCTAAGGACATATCGGACATGCCCATGCCGATGTAGGCGAGGAAGACCTCGGTGGAGATGTAGCTCGGAAGCTCGGTGGCGAGCATCGTGACGATGACGGAGGTCATGAATGGGAGAATGTTCTTCATCGCTATTTTGAACGTAGAGGTGCCGAGGCATCTTGAGGCGAGATTGTACTCGCGGTCTCTGATGATGACGACCTGAGTTCTGATGAAGTAAGCAATCCCGAGCCAGCCGATGACCGTAAGGGCGAATACCATCGTCCAGAACGTCGGGGAGAAGAGCATCGCTAAAACCGAGATGAGAAGTATCGACGGAACGTTGCCGACGATGTTATAGACCTCGGTCATTACCATATCGACTTTCTTCGAGAAGCCCCAGACCGCTCCTATCAGAACGCCTACCGTCATGTTGATGGCGGCGCAGATGAATGCCAAAGAAATGGAAATTCTCGAACCGTACCAGATGGAGTCGAACGTGGATTCGCCCGACGCGCCCGAACCGAGTATCCAGTGGATGTTTTTGCCGAAGTAGCTTAAAGCCTTTGCGGGAGAAAGGTGCTTCGAGTTCGGGTCAAGGAGGTTGACGTAGGGAGTGACGTCGGCGTCATAGTGCGTGACCGCGGGGTAGATGAACGCGAACACTATGATGAACACAAGCAGCAGAAGGATGATGATGTTGAGCTTGTTGCGGAAGAATACTCTGAAGACCGAGCGCCAGTAGGAATAACGGGGAGCGGTGATCTTCTCGGATTCGAGGTCGTTATGGTCGACAGGGGCGAAAAGCTCCTCGTCGGTCATGTTGTACTTTAAATTGAGTTCGTTATCCATCATGCTCACCTCGCTTTATCTGAGAACGAAATTCTCGGGTCTACCATCGACATCAGCACGTCTCCCAGTATAATGGAAATAACCGAGAGTATCGCGTAGAACAGCGTGACGCCGACGATAACGCCGTTGTCGTATTTGTTTATGGCGACTGTCAGGAGTCCGCCGGCGCCGGGTACGGAGTAGACGCGCTCGGTGATGATGGCTCCGGTCATCGCAAAGATAACGCTTCCGGGAATGCCGTGGGTGATCGGGATGGCGGCGTTCTTCCATATATGCTTTGTGAAGATCTCCGTCTCGGAAAGTCCTCCCGAACGGGCAAACTTAACATAGTCGGAGTTCATCTGGTCGATCATGTAGCGGCGCATCCACTTCATGAGGTTCGCAACGCTCGGGAGCGCCAGAGAGATGATCGGCAGGATGTACATAAGCTTATCCTTAGAGTCGACGTTAAAGAGCGTCGGCAGGTGGAACCAGCTTCCGCCCAATGCCTTGAAGAGGAAGATGTATGCCAGGGACGGGACAGCGATGATGAACATGATATAGACGGTGCCTATCTTGTCTAAGATGCCGTCTTTGTATCTTGCCATCAGGAGTCCAATGGGAAGTCCGAGGATATATGCCAAAATGGTTGAAATTATACCTATAACGAAGGAATATCCGAGTCTGGATTTACCTACCTTATGGGTAAGCACATTAGTATAGTCGTCTGTAAAGCGCTCAGCGTAAGCCTTGTTCATGTCTCTTGAGCCCGCAGAGTAGGTCGCGGAATGCAGATCGTCCGCAGAATCCTCAACGAGGCCGGTCGGGAACGTCATAGGCTTTAAAACGTATGAGCCCTGCGACTCGGTCATGGTGGTGAAAACGTCGATACCGCGGTTGACGGTATAGGATTCGCCAAGGTTAAGAGTCGCAAACTGCTGGTGAATAAACGGGAAATGCCCGTCGAAATAAAGAAGATATTTGTGCAGTGTTCCGTTGCCGATAATTGCCGGAGAGAATTTATGCTCCGTACCGGTCGGATTATACACGGGGTCGTAGAGGGTGAATGTCAGTCCCCTCTTGCCGATATCGACAGATTCGTCAACATAGTGGATATTGTCGATAAACAGCATATGGGTGAAATAATTGACGACCCTGCTTATAAGGGGTTTGTCTCTTACGGCGAAGATGGTCGGCTGGCCGCCGTCCTTAATCTGGCCGTTTGATTTTGTATCGGCGTCGAGCCTCATGATCTCGTAGCCCTTTGACTGATACATCTCGCTGAACTGCTTGACATATTTAGCGGCGGTCTCGTTGTCGTCGTCGGCGGTCCTGCCGAGTCTGACGGCGTCCTTACGGGTTTCCGAGTTGAGCTCTCCGCTCGAAATCAGGGAGTTGATGTAGTCGGCATATGGTATGTAGTCTACATAGCCGAAGGCCTCGTAGCGGCTGTACTCATAGGTGGTACGCGCGTTGGAGACCATTTTGGAGTAGTTGGGGTCGCCGCCGAAGATGAGCTCTCTTTGCAGCAGCGAATAGACCAAGATCATAACTATTATGACAACGCAGATAACCGACACGATGCCGTGAAGAATCCTCTTCACAAGATATTTGCCCATTTTTTTGCTTCACTCCGTCTCTTGATTGCGACTGTCGCAATTTATTGAATGTGTGCGGCATGATGTGTTTTCGTCATATTGCACAAAGCATATTCCGAAATAAGCGCAAAGGGGATGGGAAATTCCCACCCCCTTGCGGCTTTATCTTAGACTGTTAAGTTCAAGATAGAATTAGTAGATACCAAGGTTCTTGCACATGTAGCCGTAGGACTGGATGGTATCAAGGAAGGTCTGAGGATCGCCGTAGTCAGGACCCCAGCCGGAACCGGTCGAGATGTCGAAGTTAGCTTCGCTGCCGTAGGTGTTGCGGTAGTAAGCATACTGGAGGTTGAGGCTGTCGTCGAAGCCTACGAGGTTGACGATGACCTTGCCCTCAAGAGAAGCCTCGATGGACTGCTTGTAAGCGTTGGCCATGTTGGTGTTGACTTCGCTGTAGGTGCCGTAAGGATAGTCGATGTAGATCGGCTTGTCAGCGGAGATCTCAACGCCCTCGTTGGCGAGCTCAGCGATAGCGGAAGCAAGATATGCTCTTGCGTTGTCTACGCTGTACCAGCCGTCGAAGCCGTCGCCGGAGCCTGCGCCGGAATCAGCGGTAGGATCCCAAACCTTGATCGGATAACCGTCAGCGGTGATCTGATCCTGGAGGATGACGCCGTAGTAAGTACCGGCAGGATAGGTCTTGGACTCGCCGTTGATGTCAACGGTGGTCTCGTTTGCGAGCTGTGCAAAAGCACCGGTTACATAGGAGTTCTTAAGAGACGCATACTTAAGATCCTCACCGACCTGAACGCCGTTGTAAGCGCCGCGGTCGAACGCCATGGCGAGGGCAAGACGGAAGTTCTGGTTGTTCATGGCTTCACGGGTTCTTGCTCTGTCTTCCTCAGACTGAGGAGATACGCCGAGGGTGGCGTCGTTGAAGTTGGCGAAAGCCTTACGGTTGATGTTGAGCCAGCCGCAGTAAGTGGTGGCGGAGTTGACGGTGGTGTAGTGATAGAGATCGAAGTAGGTCTCAGTCTCGCCGTCCGGGACCTCGGTCTTAGCAAGCTCTAAGGCGTTGGCGTTGAAGCCGCAAGCGGCTACAGTGCCGGCCTTGGCTTCGTTGTAAGCACGAAGAACATCGGTACCGTCGTTGTAGTAGAAGTTGATAGCCTGTACGCCGAGAGCGTCCGGATCATAGTAGAGCGGGTTGGCGGCGTAGGAGGTTACGTTCTGAGCAGTGTAGTTGGTGATGGTGTAAGGACCGTTGTAGGCGATGTTGGCAGGAGTCTTGCCGTAGTCGCCGGGGGTGTACTCTACGCCGTCGGCGGAGAAAGTACCGCCCTGGGACATGTAGAAGTCACGGTTCAGAGGAGCGAAGCAGCCGTAGCCGAGCATGGTGATAAATGCAGGGAACTTCTGCTCAAGAGTGTACTGAAGGGTGTAATCATCGAGGGCTTTTACGCCGACCTCGGAGAAGTCGCACTCGCCGTTGATGAAAGCGTCGTAGTTCTTGATGCCGCAGCCGCCGTCGGAAGACATTAAGTAACCGAGGGCGTCGTTGTTATCGGCAACGTGCTCCATGGAAGCGACCCAGTCGTCGGCAGTGACATTGCCGATCTCACGGCCCTGCTGGTCGACCCACTTGCCATCCTGTCTGAGGTGGAAGGTGTAAACGCAGCCGTCGTCGGAGATCTCATAGCTCTCAGCCATAGCGGGCTGCTGTACGTTCTTAAGATCGTACTCAAGAAGTCCGGTGTAGGTGGGAGCGATGAAGAACGAGTCGGAGGTGTAGGAAGTAGCGATGATATCCCAGGTCTCAAGGTCGTAACCGTTGAGAGCGTTGTAGGTATCGGTGAGGGTGTAGCCGTTGTCGGCGAGGTACTGCTTGGCGGAAGCGACATAGTCGTCAGCGGTGGCAGCCTCGGACCAGAGAGCGGTCAGAGCGTCGCGGTCGGTGCTCTTGAGGAGTTCGTTGGTGACGAGCATGGTGTAATCCTTGTACTCGTCAAGGCCCCAAGAGGTGGTGGTAGCAGAACGCGGTACGACTCTCGTCATAGCGTAGGTTCCGCCGTCGCCGTAAATCGGGACGAAAACGCCGGATTCGAGCATCTTAGCCTCGGCAACAGCCATGAGGGCGAGACGCTTGTCGGTATCGTCGAGTTCTTCCTTGGCGGTCGCGTAAGCAGCGGCAAACTCGCCGAGGTTGTGTTCATAGACAGCGTCGGACTGTGCGTCGTAGTCCATAGCGTCTATAGCCTCCCAGTCGGGTCCGACATAGTCGGTGTTGACTTCTACGTTGTCAACCGCAGGAGGAGTGTTGCCTTCATCTCCCGAGGTAACGGGAGCGTCGGCATTGTCACCGCAGCCGACAAGGCTTAAAACCATAGCGGCAGCAAGCAACAAGCTTAAAAACTTTTTCATCAGATAGTGCCTCCTTATAAGGGTAGCTGCTTATAGCAGCAGGTGTGCGCTTTATCCCGGAAATACGGAGTATTGCCAAGATAAGCTTATATGAATGATACTACTAAGACCGAGGGTTTGTCAATATTTTTTTCGAGATTTCGGTATTTTGCACTGAATTTTTTTGTTTTCAACCTGCATAAACGGCAATGTTGATGATAGATTAGGTTAATTTTTCTTCCGCATTGTCCAAACGCGGTTTTACGGGCATGCAAAGGCGGGTTGTAATTACCCGGTGCACAGGCGTTTTCTTATGAAGCACACCTATTAAAATGCGTATACAATAATACATTTTCGGACGAATAATTATTCACGGGTTCGGAAGAAAAACCTGCCGAAAATTCGCATTATGCACAAAAATACTGCGCATATCAAAAAATTATAGTGCTTATAAGACTGTAAAGCGGGGCCGCTTTACATATATTTAAAAGGTATATCATATGTGTAAAGCTTTTTTCTTTACATGAAAAAGGACGCAGCGCCCGGCCGCGTCCTTTAATGCTGTAAAAGCCTTATTTTACGGTGTTTTCAGTCTCGTGGGAGATCTTAGCCTGCTGGGGAACGCCGATCTCGACGTAGCCGTCGAAGCCGGTGACCACCGCGAAGTAGTGGTAGGCGTCGATGAGGCCCGCGTCGACGGTAAACTCGACGTAGTCGCCGTCGACCGTCATGTTGGCGTCCTTGAGGAGCTCCCATTCGTCGCGGATTAGGACGACGCTGTCGCCGGTAGCGCCGGGGGCGTAGACCCTCACTCTGACCGGCTGACCGGGCTTGTAGTCCGTCGTGCCGAGGGAGATGAAGTATACGCCGTGGACCATGCCGGCGGCGGACACAATGCCCACGACCTCGGAGTGGATGTCCTCGGATACCTCGACGGGCTCTACGATGAGTTCCTTGGCGGGAGTCGAAGCGCCGGGACGGTATCTTTCGGGAATACGGCTCGGAGTGCCGGTGCCGCCGGACTTGGTGTAGCCGCATACGGAGCACTTGTTGCCTACAAATTTGTGGGCTTCCTTGTCAGTGGCTTCGCCGCATGTCTCGCAGACTTTCCAGTGGTTGTTCTCGTCGGTCTTATAGTCGTCGCCGTAGCTGTGGACGTGGTCGCGCTCGTAACCGCAGACGGTGCAGATGTCGCCGTCAAAGTTGTGGGCTTCCTTGTCAGTGGCTTCACCGCATGTTTCGCAGACTTTCCAGTGGTTGTTCTCGTCGGTCTTGTATTCGTCGCCGTAGCTGTGGACGTGCTCGCGCTCGTAGCCGCAGACGGTGCAGACGTCGCCGTCAAAGTTGTGGGCTTCCTTTTCGGTGGGTTCACCGCATGTCTCGCAGACTTTCCAGTGGTTTGTTTCGTCTGTCTTATAGTCGTCGCCGTAGCTGTGGACGTGCTCGCGCTCGTAGCCGCAGACGGTGCAGACGTCGCCGTCAAACTTGTGAGCTTCCTTGTCAGTGGCTTCGCCGCATGTTTCGCAGACTTTCCAGTGGTTGTTCTCATCGGTCTTATAGTCGTCGCCGTAGCTGTGAACGTGGTCGCGCTCGTAACCGCAGACGGTGCAGACGTCGCCGTCAAAGTTGTGGGCTTCCTTGTCCCCTGCTTCGCCGCAGGTCTCGCAGACTTTCCAGTGGTTTGTTTCGTCTGTCTTATAGTCGTCGCCGTAGCTGTGGACGTGCTCGCGCTCGTA
>CANQNF010000013.1 GCA_947625125.1 uncultured Clostridia bacterium | reverse complement strand
CAGCAAGCACAGCAAGTGCAGCCACACTTGCGACATTTTCACTTTTGGTACCCTGTCTCGGCTGTCGCCTCGGTCGGCAGAGGTGTCCGCCGGACACCCGCACCCCAAAATGAAAAATTGCTTGTTGGAGCAGCCGCTCCAAACCCCAAAATTTAAAAAAGCCTCCCTATAAAAAGTCAAGAGTAAAAAAGAGAAAATATAAAAAAGGGAAGAAGGATTGAAAGACGGAAAAAAGAGTATAAGAAACCAAGCGTCTTGTAGAGGCGCCGACAACAAATGAGAAAACAAAGGAGTGAAAAGGTTAGAGAGAAGCCGTCGGTCTGTAAGGCAGACCGGATTTTTCCAGAGCGTAGATGAGCCGAACCAGCTTCTTGACAGCGTGGGATAAAGCCACGTTGTAATGCTTGCCCTCCGCTCGTTTCTTGGCAAGATAAGCGGCAAAGGTAGGATCCCAGTGGCAAACGTATTTTGCAGCATTGTAGAGTGCGTAGCGAAGATATCCTGAGCCTCTCTTTTCCATGTGGGCATAGCAGTTGTTGAGCTGCCCGGATTGGTAAGTAGAAGGCGACATTCCGGCGTAAGCCAGAATCTTGTCCGGGGAATCAAAGCGGGAGAAGTCGCCTACTTCAGCCAAAATCATAGCAGCCATGCGGAACCCAATACCGGGAATGGAGGTAATGGGAGAATGCAGTTCGTCCATAAGGGATTGGATAGAATTTTCAATGTCATCTATCTCAGCGTCCAGTTCCCGAATGAGACGGATGGTGTGCCTGAGTTCCAAAGATTTTGCAGGCATAAAAGAGCCGATTGAATTTCTGGCAGCGTCCCGGATGGTAACCGCAGTATCCCGACCGTAGTGACCCTTGGAAGCGTCAGACAGCAGAAACTTCAACCTTGTAAGATTGGCTGCGGCTATTTGTTTAGCGCTCGGAAATTCTTCCAGAAGAGCGTAAACTGATTTCAGGTGGAGGGACGGAACCAGCTTTTCCAACTCCGGGAACAGGATACATACCAGACGGGAAACAGACGTTTTAAGTTTGGCACGCTCCCTGACCTTGTCAAATCTGTATCTTGTTAGTGACTTTAGCTCCTCATTGTGGTATACTGTACTTGTGTAGGGTTTGAGATCCACACCGGATAACAGCATAGCCGCAATGGTACGCGCGTCAACTCTGTCGGTTTTGGTCTTCCGCAAGGAGAGACTTTTGCGATACAGGTTGGTGTGCAGGGGATTCAAGACATAGGTTGGCAGGCCGCAGTCGAGAAGGAAACCCAAGATGTTATAGCTGTAATGCCCGGTTGCCTCAAGCCCTACCTTTATGCTTTCTTGAGGCGGAACACAGCTATGGATTTTATTTAGAAGAATCTGAAATCCCTCTCTGCTGTTTGGAACGGTGAACACATCTGCCGGTACTTGTCCTTCAGAAGACAGGATAAAGCAATCATGCTTGTCCTTCGAGACATCAATACCGATACAAACCATAAGAAAACCTCCGGATAATAAATTTGATGCTGTACCCACAGAACACCTTGCCTTGTAACCTTGTTCTACATCAACCGTCCGGCGGTATCTACCTAATTAACAAAACTGCAAGGGGCTGCGGTTGGAGCCTTTTGAAAACCGTCTTGCGGTAGGAGGAATCTACCAATCCACAGCATCCCTTACATTGTAGCACATGACCTTTGATTGGACCATTTAAAACTACCTACTATATTATACAAGGAGAACACTATGCCAAACAGAAAAAGACCGATAATTATGCGCCACGCAGTGACAGAAGATGAGAAAAAACTAATTGAGGAGAAGATGAAAATACTCGGCACTTGCAACTTTGGGGCGTATGCAAGAAAGATGTTGATTGATGGTTATATCATCAAAGTCGATTATTCGGAGCAGCGGAAACTTGCCGCCGAAGTCAACAAGATTGGAGTCAATATAAACCAAGTTTGCAAACGAATCAATGAAACAGGCAGGGCGTTTGCTGAGGACGTGTTGGAACTGAAATCTCACATGGAGGACGTGTGGCAGTTACTAAAATCAAAGCTATAAGAAGCACGGTTGACAGCGCGATTGCGTACATAATCAGCCCTGCAAAGACCGATGAAAAACTTCTCGTTTCCTCTTATGGCTGCTCGTCGAATTTAATGGCAGCGCGGGAGTTTGAATGGACATGGGAGGCGGCGAAACAGGACGGCTTGGCAAGTGTGAAAGTGTTGGCTCGACGCCTGATTCAATCGTTCGATGTCGGAGAAGTCAGCGCAGAAAAGGCCCATGAAATTGGTCTGCAGTTTGCTGATGAATGGCTAAAGGGCAAGTACGAATATGTGATAGCTACTCACGTTGATAAAAACCATATTCATAATCATATTATTTTCAATGCGGTCAGCTTCGTGGATCATCACGCCTATAAAAGCTACAAGAAAATTTACTATGATATGCGAGATATAAGCGACCGCATTTGTGCTGAAAACGGTTTGTCGGTCATCCCTCCAACGTTAGACTAGGAAATGGATTATAAAGAGTATAACTGTGCAGGGCATAATTATAATTTTAATTACCTGTAAAATTACTAACTATGATTCGGTTTTATTGTTCTAAAGTTCCGCGTCTTCGCAGCACTCCACCCCACACCACTCATCTCTCTTTGAAGATATAGCATAGCTCATCTTCAGCCCACTTGGTTTATCATCATTCACCAAAATTCTCTCGCCATAAGGAGCATTAAAAATGATGTGATCATAGCGAATTTCGTTTTTATTAAGAAAGTTTTCTGTCATGGTTCTGTACTTTTCCTCTCTTGAGGTAACAATTATGACCATATCCTTTTCCGGTATATTATGCAGAAATTCAAGCACACCGGGGAGCAGAGTATCATGCCCGTCAATAAGATATCCGTTATGCTTTACTATTGTTCCGTCTAAATCGAAAATCCATGTATGGCCCAAGGTTGAAAGTGTAAGCTCATTCTTCTTCATGCCGCAAATGCGCTCCTATCGCTCCGCCCGGGTGATTGGGCATAAAATCCTTTTCCAACTCAAGTCCAAGTGATTTCTTAAGCTCCATCGCTATCGTCTGCAAGATAATAAGATAAAGCGTCGTCGAATTATTCGGCATGATGTTCCAGATATCGCCCTCATGTTCAAGATGAATAATAAGCTTTTTATCCATTTTCTTGGCAAGAGTTCCATCTTCTTCAAAACTCATAAGCCAGAGATTTACATCCTTGCGTTGCTTAAGAAGATCGGCAAGATATACCGACTCACTTGTAGAACCGCTTTTCGTCAAAATGATGACTAAATCCCCGGCCTTGACCATGCCCATATCGCCGTGGACTGCCGAATTTGTGTGCAAAAATCCAGCATTCAGTCCGAGCGACAGCATCGTTCCGACAAATTTATCGCATATAGGAACATTTTTGCCTAAACCCGACACTATAATTTTGTGATTTGAAAGTAAGGTCTGCTTGCACTCGTCCAAAAGCTCGTTAAGGACATTTCTGTCGATAGATTTTAAGGCGTCCTCGATAATCGTCATATCGTCTCGGAAATAGTTCCATACTGTCTTTTCTTCATAAGCTCTCAACGCCTCTTCAAAATAGTAAAGACCGTTATAGAACGCGCCGCAGATAGAATCATAATCTTCCCAGGCATATGTAGTCAGGCTAAGCCATATTATAGATAGGAGGAGCTTCATCTGCTCTCGGGTCACTTCGCCTTTCAAAAGCTCAAAGAAATCGTATTCCAGACTTTCCCACTTATTTGATACAATGTCGAGTTGAACGCTCATTTCGCCTATTGTTAATGAAAACTTTTTAAGATTAAACTGATCATAATTGCTGAAAAGAGAATAATACAGCTTGACCCAATCATAGGCCGCATCACCATAAAGCTCCGTATGCCCGAAATAGCCCCTCGGGTCTATCATAACCGGACTGTCGTCCTCACGAAGCATCATATTACTGAACGTGCAATCGCCGTGAAGCAGAACGAATTTTTCGGGAAGATACTGCATAACGAGCTTTTCCAACTCTTCCTTATGATAAAAGACGTTTCTGCAAAGTCTTCCGTTTATCATTACCGTCTCGTTATTCGCCATCGGGACAAGCTCTTTGACCTTTTTCAGACGGTCGAACGTTTTATCAAGATATGCCTCGCCGTAGCTGTCGGCATCTGCCTGAACCGATTCCGCCGAATGAAGCTGCTTTAAGGAATCTACGATTCTTTTTAAAATCTCTCGTTTTCTTTCTACGGGGCAGTCCGACATCTCGTAAATATTTTTGCCCTTGATTCTCTCCATGCACAAAGGTTCATAAGAATATATTTTCGGGATATTATCCGTGAGTCCTTTGTCGTTAAGCTTTTGGTACCACTTGGTCTCATACTTTGCAAGCCTAATCCCCTGCTCGTCGTTGGGAATTTTTTTAACTACATCATCGGTTATCTCCATCGAATTAAAGGGTCTGCAACGCGAGGCCGGCAGCTTGCTCCACTCGCTGTATAGGCCGTATTCGTGAGTTCGGTAGAGCGACTGTTCATAAAATACAATCTGCTGATCTTTCAGATATTTAACAAATTCGCCCTCGTCGGGAACATTTTTCAGAACGGACTTATCCTTAAATATAAAATGTCCCGCCACACCGCAGCTTACGGTTTTCTCTTCCTTTAGCTCGCCGTGCTCATAACGCCATCTGCACGGAAAATCTCTCGAAATGCCTATAACATTATTCTCGGTGTCGGGGATCTCGTAATCCTCCGGCAGCACAAGGTCGCACCAGATAAGCATAAACCTCTCGTTTTCGGGAATATATGAAAGCACTTCGGAGAGCCCCGCGCAGGTACCGTTTTTACCGGTCGCACAGACAAGGCTGATGTCATAGTCTCCGCCGAATGCGGCAAGATACTTTTTCAGAACGTCATATTTGTAATCTCCGATGACAATGAATTTCTTGTCGGGAAACTGCTTGAATAAATGAAAAATCATCGGGAGATTGTTGACAGGAACAAGTGCTTTCGGCTTATTGCGGGTCAGGGACTCCATGCGTGTTCCCTTCCCGCCGGCTTGTACGATTATGTAATCCATTTTCATCGCTTTCTATCCCCTATCATTTATTGTCTTAATCCTTAAACTTCTTTTCATTATACATCTTCATCTGACGATAAAGCCTTAGCTTTTTTCTGCCGGACAAAACATCGTCAAGTAATTCCTGCAGCTCGGATTCGAGATCAGAACGCTGTGTGGATAATATGGCAAGGCGATTCTCGCAATCCTTTTTAAACTCGCTGCCGACGTCTTCGCGTTCAAGCTGCTCTTTCATATGATAAATCTTGAGCTCATTTATGCTGAGCTTATCTATAAGGCTTCCTACTGTTTCCATAATTATTCCTCCGTTTATTTACCTACTTTGTCAAGAACAATCTCGTCAATTTCTTCAATAAGATCGTTTCTGTGCTGATTAAGCGGGTTGATGTTTCTGATGGCTTTGAGGACGACGTCGTCCTTTTGGCTGCGAACCTTATCCTCCTCATGCCACATCTCGGTATTTGTGATGACAAGCTCACGCACTACCTGTTCAATATCGTCGCGATGCTCGTTGAGCGGCCTTATCCTGCGTATCTCGTCTGTGACTATTACATAGTCCTCGGGACGGTGCTGACTTTGAGTATGCCAATCGGAAATGGCTTTTTGAATAAGCTCTGAGATGTCTGCAGACTTCAAAATTTTCATATATGTTCCTCCTCTAATTTTTATTTCTTTTTAATTTATTCTTTATTCCGTATATAAAGCTGTAAACCGCTTCGTTTTTCAGAATAATTTCAATAACGGCATAAATAACGACAGATAATGCTACTGTAGTCACTACATATGCTGCGTTGTCCGAAATAAGCCGCCCTGTAACGGCATTAACGACGACTATCCCTATACATCCGATTGCCGCTTTGATATAAGTCCTTCCTTCTCCGGAAATTCCACTCATCTTTTTACCGCGAATCATGCTCCACAGCAAAGTGCTTCCTTCCGCCAACAGCGTTGTAAACGCAGCGGCGTTTTCCTGCCACTTCGGAATAAGCAATAAATTAAGCACCAAATTCAAAACTGCGCTGAACAGCGTGACTTTAAAGACTTCACTTTCACGTTTCATAGGCACAAGAACACATTGTCCCCAGAACCAAGCAGCCATACACATAAACAGCGCCACTACAAGTATTGCCAAAGAAGATGAAGCCTCGGCGTATTCGGGACCGGAAATAAGCAAAACGATTGGTTTGCTTAAAATAATAATTCCCGTGATTGCGGGCAGTACGGCCGTAATCAGAGTGCTGTAAATGTCCTTTGCAGTTTCCCTAAATTCTTCAAGCCTTCCCGTTCCGAATTGCGCGGACAGCCGAGGTATGGATACAACAAGTATTGTAGACAGTAAGTTCTTTATGATTGAATAAATTTTGGTAGATACAGAATAAATGCCGACCCTTTCGTCACCGCAAAGTATTCCCAGCACCGTTATATCCGAGCTGACATAAATCGTTACAGTCAGAGACATAGCAAACAGTATCATTATCGGGCGCATATGCTTCTTCCAATCGACTTTTTTGGTAAGCCTCAGATTAACATATTTTCGCGCATGAATATAGTTTAGAATACTTGAGCCAGCATTTGCAATTACTGTGATTAAGGCGTATAAATTTAAATCTTCGGCAGTATGTACAAAGCAAAAAAGCATAATAAGAGATAAGACCTGAAACGCAATGCCTCTTACGGTTATATAGAGGTAATCCTCATAGATCGAATATATCCAATCTATACTGATAGTTTTTAGAATCACCTGGAACGACAGGATAATCAGCAAAGTCCAATATGCCTTCATCCCCGGAAATGCAAACATTACGACTATAAGCAGAGCATAGGAAATGATGGTCGAAAGCATATTTATAGTGAACATTTCGTTGGCAAAGCGGTTTAATTCGAGCTTGTTTTCACGAAGCGCTGCACCGTCTCTGATTGCATAGTTCGCTATGCCAAGCCCTGATAATAAGATAAAATAGCTTATTATCGAGCTTGAATAATTATATCTGCCAATGTTTTCAACGCCGAGAATTCTGGAAACGTAGGGAAATGTAATCAATGGAAACAAAACGGATAGCACGCCGCGAACGGCGTTTAAAACCATATTCAATTTCAACGATTTTTGCTTTTCTACGGACATTGCTTGACTCCTTTGCCATGTTTAGGAGCTTCGTCAGCGGGTATTTCTTTGCTACTTAGTTCCATTTTGATATGAGTTTGCTTCTTTCTTCATCTTTTTTATTGCTTTACTGACTGAAATCCCACTTTCACACAATTTCTGCTCCAATATATATTTATAGTCCCATACTTCTTCCCGCGTTTTTTTGAACACCTCTGCAGCAAGACTCACATTAGATATACCTGCTATAATGCCATCACAAAAAGAAAGCGTTAACATGTCCCTTAATACCTCATATCCCAACCAATAATGGTTCTCGTCTCTTTGAATTGTGTCATCATAGATGGCAAGTACCTTTTTACCGCTACTTGATCTAAGTGAATCTTTATAAAAAATTAGATTATCGCCATATTTCTTTTGAAAGAAAGCAATTGTGTCCTCACTGTCAGTTGCAATAAATATCTTTTCAAACCCATACGCTTCTATTGCCTTATCTGCTTTATCTGCATAATCATCTAATCCCGCGGGGATTGGATGGGCCTTTATGTTCCCCCATTCCACCCCACGAACGTGCATGCCTAGTATCTTTCTGTGACCAAATAATGATTTGATTTGTTCTATTAAACTATTATATAAATCATTTCGGATGCGGATATATTTCTGGTTAACTCTAACAAAGTCATCAATCGTTTTATTATCCACCCCATATGAAGTATCTATCATCCCATTTGAATTTTTACCATAAAAAGTTACGTTATAACTGTTATTAACTTCATCTAGAGAAATATCTGAAACTGGCTCAAAATAATACTCGAAGGGATTAAAAACCCCGTTGACTCCTTTAGGTTCAAAATACAAGCTATCGGTCCAATCCACTACAGGAATAAAATTATACCTCTCAGCTACCAAAAGCCCCATACACACTCTTTTCCATGCAGCAAAGAAGCCCCATGTAGGATTTGTAATTTTAATACAATATATAAGCTTATCCTGATTCAATTTTCCAAATTCTTGGAATTTGAACATGGTATGGCATTCATAATAGTCATTACACCATTCTCTAAATATTGGACTCTTTTTTAGCATATGGCGTAATATGAATCTATGCATGTATTCTGATGATTTAATTCTCTCCTTCAACATTTTGACATCTCCTTTTCAAAAACTTTATTTTCCTAAATTAAACTAAAGCATTATCATAGCAGTTTAATCATCAGAGAGCATCAAAGAATGCTTTATTCTCTGATTCTTCTGCATATATTCATAACAAACATAATAGAAAAAGCAAATAAGCAATAATAATCACATTTTTAACATCAGATATTCTACACGATGTTTTTTATCCAGCTTTTTCGCTTCCGCATACTGCACAATATCCCGCCAGCATATAAGCATATAAAAGAGAAAAAAAGAACATTATCACAAAATGATATGCTGCGGTAGTAAAGACAAATTCAAGAATCATAATCGTAATCATCATGAGCATGCCTACGTTTTTCTCCCACAAGGCCTTTTGGATGGCCCTGTATATAGGGAATATATAAATGAATAAAAGCAACATTCCACCTTGGGACAATACCATCATAAGGGAACTGCTGCTTCCGTTTTCTCCTCTTGTAAACTGAGAAGCAGTTTGCGAACGAAAGGAATTCACGACTGACAGATCCCCAAAACCTTTTCCCCAAATCGGCGAGGACAGCCACGCATGAAATCCAGCATTAAGATCATCAGTTCGTAATAGCCAAGAAACCGATGTTACTTTAAGCAAAAAGATGGAAATTGTTGCATAAGCGCCTACAACAACCAAAATGCCCCCTATCAGCAGCTTTATCAGATTATTAAATTTAACTTTTGGTTTTTGCATAAAAAAGCGAAACGCAAGCATAAGTATCAGAAAGATCTGGCCTGTAGTTGTAAAAGTTGTAATCAGTGTAGTCATTAAGGAAAGTAGTTTCAGATTGACCATATGTCTCTTACCACGCCAGGTGGAAAAAAGAAAATCTTTTCGCTTCATCTTCGTCATCTTCGCTGGCAAAAAAAGTTCTGCTCCAATGGCCAATACAAGGCAAAGGGAAAACATCGGGCCTTCTGCAAATATTCCCTGGTTTCTCATGCCAGAATAGCTTAAGAATGTAACTCCTTGTCGTTCAAAATAAAGGCCAAAATAGCTCGGATAAGATATGCCGCGCAGTTGAGCCCCCCATCCGCTGCAAATGCTACCTGTGGGTGAAATGATATGCAACTGTGAACCAAATATCCAGAAGAAAAGCGAAATAACAGAAATAACCGTCATTACGTTAATATACATATAAATCGGGTCAAACAGCGCTTCGCGGTCTATGTGATCGCAAAAGTACAAAATTATCATTGGAAAAGCAAGGAGAATCCGAGCAATAAAAGTAAAGCGGCTTTTTTCACTGACACTCATTATAAAAAGGAAAAACATTGAAAAATAATAAATGGACAAAACGCCTGCAATTCTTCCGACGAGAGTTTTTTTCATGCTTCTTTTTGAAAATCGCATAATCAGGTATACCGCGAGCAAAACTATGGTAATTTCTGGAATATAGAAATTAACTTCAAGTGCTGTCGAATATACTGTATTTGTATCCAATATAAAGAAAAGTATAATTATATACTCAAAAATATCCCATATTTGTTGTTTGGTAATCACTTCAAATCACGCCCATTTTGTTTCGGTAAATATTTCGCATATATTCCATACACAGGAAAAACGATATAACAAGCCATAAAGCAATAGAAACATAACTCAAAAATACGATTATTCTATTTGATATTTTCGACATCTGCTTCCCTGCTTTTCATTTTTAAGTGAAATCTTACTAATTTGATCCATTTCCACAGTTTCGTGTTTCTTAAAATATACTTTAAATTGAATTTTTCGTCAGTATTGATAACCTTCATGCTTTTGCATTTAATTTGATTGGCTTCGAGCCAAACGTCTAACAAACGTTCAGAAATATATCCATAAATGCGCTTTTCTTGAGGTGTATACCCGCTCAAATCGGTTTTACTCTCAGTGTATTCCAAAATTTTGAATAGCCATTCGCAATACGAATCGAAAATTTCTTTTCGTGTAATAATCATGTTAAATGGTCTGAACCCTGCACTGTACTCAAAATATTTATTGTAATAAGGTAGGTACTCAGGGCATAGTATTCTTATAGCTTCTTTGACGTGATCCAAATCTTTAGCATATCCGCACCTCAAATACTTCACATATGCGCCCTCTGTAATTATGCTCTTTCGCGCAACAATTGCATCAAATTTTTCCAATATTTTTCTGACGTCATTTTCCCTCAAAAAATGTCGGGGTGAATTATCTATCAATGCTTTTGTAAAAAATCTTCTGTAATGAACAAGCCCCACTACGTCAGACGTATCATTTTTCCATATCCAATAATAGGCGGTTAGCTCACAATAATTACTGTTTCTCTTTGATATGTTTTCCCCTGTGTTGTCTGATAATAAATCACTATTTTCCTGTGCATAATTGCCTACACGGATTACTTTATAACATTTATCCAGATTATATGATGACAGGTCAACAGGCTTGTGTGTAACTATGTAAATATTGATCATTCCATTCTCCTTTGCAGTCAAGTATTCGTTTAATCTTATTTGCTTTCTTGCAATTAACAGATTTAATATATAATTGACAAACTGTATATAATCACATCAGAAAATCCACTGAAATTATTGCGCATCTGATTTTACTTAATTATTTAAAAACTCTGTATAAAATTCATCTCGTTTTTTGTCTAATATGTCTTTACTGTATTTTTTTGCTGTTTCAAAATTGTCTATAGCTGCTTGTTTCATCGCTCCATTACTGATCATCGATTTTAACAAAGCAGTAATTTCGCTAACATTTCCCTTTTTAAACAACCATTTTTTATTTACCAGTTCATAATTGCCGCCCACGTCACTTGCTATTACAGGACAAGCTCTGCTCATCGCTTCAACTATGGAGCGGCATAAGCCTTCCTGGAAACTGGGCTGAACATATATATCAATTGAATCCATCCACTTGGAAACAGCTTCATGTGGTAAAGCGCCAATTACACAAACCTGATTCTCAACGCCAAGGCTTTTACTCAGTTCCTTTAGATAATTTCCTGAACCGACCCCTATTAAATGATACTCGATATTTGTAATGCCTTCCTTCTTTAATCTTGCAAGCGCTTTTATTACGGTAACTTGACCTTTCCAACGAACATCAAGTAATGCAGCCGTTCCTATAATGAGTTTAGTTCCTCCTTTCTGAATCTTATCAAGGCGTTTTTCTAATACTGTTTTATCCATGTCTTGAATTTCTACATCTGAGCATCCAATCGAAACTCCTTTACAAGGATAACGGTTTTGCAATGCTTCGTCAGTTACATACACTGCATAAGGAACATCTTTCATCAAATGGCAATATTGCCACTCTTTTGGCCACGCTAGAATCTTACCATGCAGACTATGAAACCAAAGTGACTCACGAACAAAACCGGTTACTTCCACCAAATACGGTTTATGATATTTTTTCGCATATTTCAAAGCGGTATTTGTATATATATTTCCTAATGATCTAATTATGATTTTGTCTGTTGTCTTTACTTCTTTGGCAATCATTTTTTCAATATATGCCCGAATTGAGACTTTGAGGCTGTTTGTAACCGGTCTATATAAATCAGGTAATGCAACCGCTGACGATTGATTAATATCAAATTGGTTAAACCTTTTCTTTGCCTCTTGAGGGCTATATACATTCTGTTCTTTTCTTAGAATAACAGTTAGGTCATCGCAATATTCTCTATATCGATTCCAAATATGTTCATTAAAATTGGAATCCGTATAAACATTACCATCTGTGTCAAATTTCCAACGTGATCCTCCCTGAATAAATAGTAACTTCATAATCTATCACCACTTTTTTGGAATTTAATAATAGTTTTTTATCCTGTTATTATCCTTTACGAATGAAATGCTTTATTATTACATCGATCCCTAAACGATTCATTATGCGTCGAACATTTCTTTTTATTTTTATTGCTGAAGTATTCGGAAAGTATGTGTTCAGTACTTTCTCCATGGAAGTTTTACCGATATCTTCATAAAAAGACGCCCTTTTTTCGTTTATATTAGGTGATACAGAAAGCTCATTGACATGGTTAATAGCTGCATCTACTGAAATATGATGACATTCTATTTTATCACCTATTGCATCAAGAATCTTTTTACCTTTATTAGTATGAACCAAAACACGCGTCACACCCAGTTTTTCATCCAAGCTTTTATCTATTCTATGTATATTAAGACAATCCCACAGTGTAAAATCACTTCTTCGATTTATAGACCGGAATTTGCACGACGAACATGATGGTCTTATTATCATTCCGGAGAAAAACATACGAAGCCATTTATCAGATTCAATTCCTTCGCGCAGTACTTTTCCATTTTCAAAGATAATCTCCATTGTAGAATATTGATATCCCAATGTCTTATCGCGAAATCTTATAGATGAAATTTTGCCGTATTTATTTTCGAGAAATGCTACATATTTTTTCCACACCCCGGGTGATGGTACTGCTCTGCATACCAAATCTACCAATACAAGACTATCTTTTTCACATTCACCGAGATATTGAAGCAAGCCCTCAATTTGGCATGGCGTTCCGCTATAACAAACTAATCTTCCCTCTTTGAGATACTTTTTGACCTCTTGATAAGTTTGTCCAACATCGCTTTGGACGTATTTTGAATTTCTGAATTTCTTCAAATCTGCCTTTGCTTCTACTGCACAGTGCCGAACTTTGTATTGATCAGTCATTTCAGCGCCAAAAACTATGCCATGATTTTCTATGACATATTCCGCTATTGCAGTAAATGCTCCGCCGGATGTGCTTTCGTGACAAACTGCAGCATCTTTATTCTGTATAACATAAGCCTCCGGAACTTTCATAGCTCGTTCTTTAAAATTGATAATAGGACAACATTTTTCACAAAGACCACAATTTATGCATTGATCTATATCAATATTAGGATATAAAAAACCTTCGTTGTCAGACAGCATATGTATACATTTTCGTGGACAAATATTCATGCAGGCACTGCACCCACAGCAGTCTGTTTTATTTTTTAGTTCTATCAAAGGTCTGTACTCCCTTCATCTTTCAGGGCTTTAATAAGATAATCGTAAGACGCCTCCCTTAATTTAGAAAGATTATAATGTACTGTATCATAGTCTATCTTTTTATCAAGACATTCTTGTATATCTTCATTGCCCAACAGCATCCTATCGCTTATATTCAAATGATTTAACAGTGTATCAAGCCTGTCATTTGTTGAAAGTTTAGTGTCTTCAGTATACCTGCGAAAATCGAAGAAATTTTTCTTATATAAAATAGAAAATACGGTGCTATGAAATGAATCAGTGCAGACAAATGTCGCATTTCGTATCAAATTTAAAAAATCTTCAGGGCCAATATCATAAGGCATATAATCCGCATATCCTTCATCAGATTTCATATAATGATCAATATGCGCCAAGGCTACAATCTTGCACCCTGTTTTATCTGCTAATTTACATGCAAATTCACGATGCAGCCGTGTACTCCCGATAAAATAACAAAATACATACGGCTCATTATAGAGGGGATTTTTGTTTTGAATATCCATCCATTCTTCACCGGTAAAAAGCAGAGTCGGATCACATACTACTGGGACTTCCCTGCCAATGAGGTTTTTCACAAGTCTTTGTCCGGCGCTTTCCCTCACGCTTATGTGCTTTATTTTCGGAAGAAAAGCCTTTGCAGCCTGTTCTGTATCAACAGGTAATGACGCCACCCCAAAGCTTGTCGCATAAGCAATTGAATTAATTTCTTTTGGTACAAAACTTAGTGTAAAATAATCTGCCACTATGTTTGTAGGTAACCATAGCTGATCACTTCCTACAATTACAGTGTGATATTTATTTATACAGTCCTTGTTAAGTTCTTCCATTGAGCTAAAAACAATGGATTTATTTATATATTTATCAGTAAACGCTTCAAACCGTTTATCTCTAATTCTTATGTTTTTTGTATACTTATTCTTTATAAATTTTTTTACAAGCACATTTTTAGCTTTTCCTGCTCTATCCTTAAATATATCCGACCTTATTCCGGATTTTAAAATATATTTATATTGAGCGCTCCGAAGTCTGCTAATAAACCCGTCCACATTTATAGTTTCATTATCAACAGACAGTCTGTTTAAAGCTTTTTGAGTGGCATATGCTTGTAAAGCACTTCCATAATTATGTATATAATAGCATGAAACTACAGCTGTCTTTTTCATATCTTGCTCATCCTTTTGACAACGTGTTGTAATATGACACAAATTTCGATTTCATCACGTCCGTGTTATATATCTCCATCACATCATTATAAGCCGCTTTCGGCAGCTCATCCGGAAAGCTCTGCATAGCGCTTTTGATTCTTTCCGCATACTCCTCAGCCTTATTGCAAACATATCCATTCACGCCATCCTTAATAACGCTTTTATTTCCCATAGTGTTGCTGACAAGGCACAGCTTCTTGATATACATATTCTCGATCAGACTCATCGCGATTGCCTCACCGAGCGAACAAAGGACAAACGCGTCTGCTCCCTTCGCCATCGCGAGCGCCTCATGTCTCGGTTTCCATCCTGTGATCTCAATATTAGGCGCGGTCAGCTGATCTCTCAGCTCGCCGTCCCCTATCCATAAAAATCTCGCTTCCGGCACTAATTCGGCAATCTTGTTAAACACCTGCGGCTGCTTCTGCACGCAAATTCTTCCGAGTGAAAAAACCGTGAATTTATCATTCTTAACGGGTTCTATCCCGTCAAGCGCCGCAGACAGATCCTTAAGATTCACGCCCGTCTCTATGTAAGCGGTTTTCTTGCTGAATTTCTTCGCTTCCTCATCCTCACTCTCGCAGCAGGTCAGCGTTATAGCGCGGTTTCCGAGCAGTTTTTCGGCAAATTTATATACATGACTTTTCATTCCCGAGCCCATCAGAATATGCGCATATCCGTGAGGAGTATAAAGAACCGGCTTATTTTTCACGCTAAACGCAAGCCTGCCTATCCCTCCGGCGATCGAGGAATGAAGATGAATTACGTCTGGATTTATTTCTTTGTCGATCGCCCTGAGCTCCTTTATTGCTTTAACGTCATTAACAATATTTAATAAGCTTTTTCCGAAATTTTTGACCTCAATAAGATGCACTCGCTTGTCAAGAAATTTTTTATAATCCTTCGGCGTCTGCGAGCGCACGGAATAAGCCAGATACACGTCGAATTCGCCGCACATATCGTTGCAAAGCTGCGAAACATATGTAAAGACTCCACCTCCGAACGCCTCGCAAATCATAAGAATCTTTTTCATATTTCACCCACCATTTTCAAAGCTTTTTCGACGACCTGATCCATATCGTAATACTTATACTCCGCCAATCTTCCGCCGAAAATGACATTTTTCTCGGCGTCTGCAAGCTGTTTATACTCTGCATACAATGCCGAATTCTTTTCGTCATTAACGGGATAATACGGCTCATCGCCCGGCTTCCACTCAGAGCTAAATTCTCGGCTGATGACGGTTTTCGGCAGGTCATTCCCCTGCTCATCCTTACCGAATTCAAACCACTTATGCTCAATAATTCTCGTCCACGGAGTCTCACGGTCGGTGTAATTTACTGCGGCATTGCCTTGGAAATTCGGCATGTCAAGAAGCTCTGTCTCGAACCTGACCGAACGGTATTCCAAATAGCCAAGTTTATAACCAAAGTAGGCGTCAATCGGGCCGGTGTAGACGACCGTTTCGGCAAGCTTGTCAAGCTCGGCTTTATGCTCCAAATAATCAACACCAAGCCGCACCTCAATGCCGTCGAGCATATTCTCGACCATCTTCGTGTACCCGCCGACGGGAATGCCCTGATAGAGTGCATTAAAGTAGTTGTTGTCGAAAGTCAGGCGGACCGGAAGCCGTTTGATGATAAACGAGGGCAGGTCTTTGCAGTCACGGCCCCATTGCTTTTCGGTATATCCCTTAACTAATTTTTGATAGATGTCGGTGCCGACAAGCGAAATCGCCTGCTCCTCCAAATTCTGCGGATTCGTGATTCCTGCGGCCTTGCGCTGCTCGTCGATCTTCGCGGCGGCCTCCTCGGGAGTCGTCACGCCCCACATCTTGTTGAACGTGTACATGTTGAACGGGAGCGAATAGAGCTCGCCTTTGTAATTCGCGACGGGGCTGTTTGTGAAGCGGTTGAACTCCGCGAATTGATTCAGGTAGTTCCAGACGGTTTTGTTGTTCGTATGGAAGATGTGCGCGCCGTATTTGTGGACGTTTATGCCCTCGACCCGCTCGGTGTAGACGTTTCCGGCGATGTGCGGGCGCTTGTCGATGACCAAAACGGATTTGCCGGCGGCGTGGGCTTGCTGGGCGAATGTGGCGCCAAATAAGCCCGCTCCAATGATTAAATAATTATACATTTTTGATTCATCCTTACTGTCAGCAATTTTTCGCCCCGACCACGGAGCACACGGTTTTCCAAATTATCTTCAAGTCGGTCAAAATTCCGCGCTCCCTTATGTACCTATAATCCAGTTCCAGCTGTTCCTCGTCATTCATATCAAGCGTTCGCTCTAACTGCCAGTAGCAGCTCAAACCCGGCTTGACCTGCAATCTGTCACTTGGAAGCTGCTCCTGTTCGCTCGGGATAAACGGTCTCGGTCCGACTATCGTCATACTTCCTGTCAGAAGATTCAGCACCTGCGCAGTCTCGTCAAGGCTTGTCCGGCGGAAGAATCTCCCGACCCTTGTCACCCGTGGGTCGTTTTCAATCTTGAAATGCACGGATTTATATTCGTTCTGCTCGGCCAAATTCACCTTTATCTGCTCTGCGTCCTTCCTCATCGTCCGTAGCTTGACCATTTTGAAGACCCGCCCGTTGAGGCCAACGCGCTCCTGAACAAAGAACGGATTCCCCGGGTCGTCGATCACGATCGCGAGGATCATAATCAGGTAAACCGGCAGGCCCACGGTCAGGCAAATCAGCGCAACGATTATGTCAAACGCCCTTTTTACGAAGTCATACAGCGGTTTTGGCTCGACCTGCACTCGCTCTTTCGTCGGAACAGCCGCGACAATTTCGGTTTTATGTACTTTAAGTGGGGCGACAACGTCGCTGTAATTCCCGCCCAATTCGACGTCTTTTTCGATCGTCGCGACGTTTCCCTCTCTCATTTCCGGCTCCGCCATTTCCTTAGCTCCTTAATTATTTATCCCGCGCTTCCGTCCAGCCTGACCCCAATCTCCGCCAGTTTGCGGACTTTTTCGGACTCTAGCCTGCCGTTCCGATAGCGCCTCTTTTGCGACCTCACCCACTCGCCAAGCGGATACCCGTCCGGTGTGACAAAGGTCTGCGGAATCGGCAGCCCGCCGCCGCGTTTGCAGTAACTCGCGGCGTACCTGTAGCCGTTGTCCCACTTGCTGTCGTTTTGGTTCCAGACCATGCCAATTTTATTTAACAATGTTATCCGTTCGTCGGTCAGCTTGCCGTTTTTGAACGCCTTTCTCTGTGCGGCGATCCAGTTGTTCAATGTGTATCCGTCGTCGCAAATATAGTCCTGCGGCACGTTCAAGCTGCCATATTCCTTATAATATACTTTCGCATGCTCATAGCCGATTTGCCAGCGGTCCTTGTTGCCGTCCCACTTAATTCCGAGGGCTTCAAGCTCGACCTTGCGCTCCTCCGCCAGCTTCCCGGACTTGTACTTTGACCGCTGATTTGCAATCCAAACCCCGAGCTTATATCCGTCGGCACATTCGTATTGCCCCGGGACATTCAAGTCCCCGCGTTCGGCATAATAAGCCTTCGCATGCTCCAAGCCATTCTGCCAAGCCTCCTGCAGGACGTCCCAAGAAATCTTTAATTCGTTTAATCTTTTAATTTGCATAGGCTTCAGCTTTCCGTCGGCATATTTTGCCCGCTGACTTGAGACCCAAGCCCCAAGCGCAAAGCCGTCGTCCGCCTTAAACTCGGCAGGCGGGTCGAGCGCGCCGTGTTTGTCGGCATATGCCTTCGCATACTCATACGCGTTATCCCATTTGCCGGAAAACCGCTGCCACGACATTCCAATTTCGTTAAGTTTGTTTATCTGTTCATCGCTTAGGCGGCCCTTTTTGAAGCTTTCGCGCTGCGACGAGATCCAAGTGCCAAGCTTCGCTCCGCCGACTTCATAATGCGCGTTGACGTTCAAATCGCCGTGCTCGTCGAAATATTTCTTCGCGAGTTCGTAATAATTCGCCCAGTTGCGGGCAAGCACCGACTCCCACTCAACGCCGATGGATTCGAGCTTTGCGACGCGTTCGGCCGAGAGATTTCCGCTTCGATACTGATTCTTAGCCCCGCGCAGCCATGCTCCTAAAGCAACGCCGTCATCGGTCACATACGCTGCGGGTATATCTAAATTTCCGTTAATCTCATAAAACTTTTTCGCGAGCTCAAATTTCTGCTCCCAGGTGTCCTCAAACTCCCAAATCATGCCGATTTCGGACAACTTCTCAAACTGTTCAAACGGCATCTCGTTCTCGCGTTGTCTTTGCCTTTGTTTTGTTAGCCAGTTTGACAGTTTTGGGAGCATTTCCGCGCTCGTTTCAAGGCTGCCATGCCGCTCAAAATACGCCTTTGCAAGCTCATAACCTTCGTCCCACTGACGCTCGTGAAGAGTTCTCCAATCCATGCCGATGGAGTTCAATTTTTCAATTCTTGCCTGCGAAATCCCGGAGCCGTTTCGGTAATTTATCCGCTGCGTGACGAGCCATTTCCCGAGCTTCATGCCATCTTCGGTGACGTAATCATTACCGGGAAGTAGGTCGCCATACCTTTTAAAATAGGCGTTCGCCTCGTCGAACATAAACTCCCAACTCGCCGAAAGAGCGGTCTCCAGCTCATCAAAAATCCTCCGGCAGTCCTTGAGATCGTCGAAAATTTCAAATCTTTGGTTGACGATATAGTGATTTTCGCCAAGATATTGGTAGTATCTTACAATCTCGCTCATCTCGTCCTGCAAGCTTGAAATGCTGTAAAGTCCCGAAATATTGTTCACTATATCAAAAATAACCGGATTTTTTGTTGAAGATGCCGAAAGCGCACGACCGATTTGCTGCTTGTAAATGATCGGTGAAACGGTCGGACGAAGTAGGATCACTCCCGCCACGTCATCAACGTGGATTCCCTCGTTGAGAGCATCGATGCAAAACAAAAGGCGCAGGTGATTGCTGTCATCAGCCTTGAAATCCGCAAAAGATTGCGAGGCTTCCGGGTCGTCGGAATATACAGAATAAACATGATAATTTTGGTCAATACCACTAAACCAAGCCTTCGATTCCGCCATCATCGCACGCATATGCTCGGCATTCGCGCAGAAAACAATATACTTCCCTCGCAGGTCGGTCATGTGTTTTTTGAAGATTACGTCGAGTCCGTCGGCCTTCTCCAAAGCCCTGCGGAGAGCTTCAAGATACCGCTCCGCAGCGTCTCTGACCGCCTTATTCTTCGCGGTTTTGATACGCCGCTCATACTTTTCCAAGTCTTTTTGATAGCTATATATAGATAGTACATATTTAGGAGGGTTAAGAATTCCGCAAACTATTGCTTCGCCGAGGGTCATTTCGGAAGCTATACAACCGCCAAACAGCTCGTCTGCCATATCCCGCTGATTGTCGAGATACCTTATATTAGTAGCCGACAGTCCCAAAACAGGCACATCTGGATACGCATTCAGCAACTTCTGAACGCCCTTACCCCACATCTCGGCGCCCGCCCTATGAAATTCATCAAGGACGGTGTAGTCGGGATTCAAGTCCAAAATTTCGGACTCCGTGAGATTCATCAGCTTGGCATAAGTAAAAAATTTAACATTTTCGGGTTCATACCCCGAAGCCTTTTTAAGAGCTTCAAGCTGAGTTTTGAAAATATATTCCGACGGAGAAAGCCACAAAACCCGCTTGTCCGGGTTGTCCTCACAAAGCTTGAAGCCAATGAACGACTTACCGGTGCCGGTGGGGTGGATTATAGCTGCCTTGCCGGCGTCTTTGAGCATCGAAACGGCGGCTTCATAAGCCGTCCGATTATGCTCAAAAAGCTTGATAGCCATGCCGTTCACCTCCGAAAAAAGGCAGCCCGAAAGCCGCCTTTGCGAAATCAATGCAAGAGGGCATAGTGACCCGCACTCTGCCAACACATTATGAATTTCGCCTGCAACTCTCATTTCTACATTTCAAAAAGTGCGACTGCGCTGTCGCCAACCGTCGCACTAAAGGTTCTTCGATTCCGAAAAACCGCGCTTGCGGAGACGATAAGGGGCAGTTACCCCCCCCGTTTGTTTTTCGCACTTTTGGACTTTTCCGTTTTTCGCAAAGTTACTACATTTGCGAAAGAAAACTGAAAACGCCCGAAAAGCGCCCAAAAAAGCCGCCTTTTTGATACTTCTGCATCATCAAGGCGGCATTTGACACACTTTTTTGACTGCGGAGAAATTTCGGAAGCCGTAAAAATTACAGCCCCACCGCAGTCAATTTTTGCATATTTTCACGCTTAAGAGCGAGCGATGGGTGAACGTAACGCTCCATTGTTATAGCGGTTGTAGCATGACCCAAAATCTCTGAAAGGCTCTTGATCTCAAACCCAACTTCAACACAGCGCGTCGCAAAAGTATGCCGAAGAGTATGGAAATGAATGTCCTCAATTCCGCAGTCTTTCGCATATTTTTTAAGGCGGTATTGCAGCGTCCGTGGCTCAATAAAGTCGCCGTTACCGGTCAATATGTAGGCGTTTCGGCTCTTGACCTCCATGCTTTTGCAGAGCTTGACAGCCGCGTCTGAAAGGGGTATTATACGATACGAAAGGTCGCTTTTAGGACTGCCAACAACGACTTTTGTATGCCCGGTATTCCCACTTTTGAGCCTTTGCATTGTAGCTGTAACCTTAATCGTCCTGTCGTGGATTGATATATTCTCCCATTTCAACGCACAGAGCTCGCCGATCCGCAAGCCGGTGAACATCGCAAGCAGCACACCGAATTTGCAGCAGTCCATGTCCTCTGAAAGATAGGAAATAAAGCGTTCCTGCTCCTCTGATGACAGGACGCGAACCTCCTTTTTCTGCTCTTTCGGGTATGTAATCTCGATCTCCGGCAGACCGAATGGCAACTGTTTTGATGTGTATTTCAGCACCAAACGCAGCACAATTAGCACATCTTTTACAGTTTTTGGGGATAATTCCTCGCCCAAAAGAATTGACGAAAACTCTGCTACCATCTCGCTTGTAATGCTCTGCGGCAAGCATTCCCCAAGATTAGGCTTTATGTGGCACTCAATAGCAGTCCTGTATCTCTCGCAAGTTGAAGCTTTAAGCCGTCCTCGGCAGGATTCAAGCCATTTATCGCAGAAAACTGCAAACTTTTTGCGACCGGAGTTTAAGGAAATATTTGCATTTTTCGGCTCGGTTGTCTTGAACCTCGCGACCTTTTCCTTGACCTCTTTATAGGATTTGCCATAGCAATATCCGTAAACTATCTGACCGGACGGCGCACGGCTTTTAACATATCGTGCTTCCCAGCGACCGTCCTTGCGCTTGAAAATATTCTCATCTTTCATAAATTCCTCCAAAAGTTATATTTTAGTTATACAATAAAATTATATCTGACTGCGATTTTGACTGCGGAAAGGGCTTTACTACACGCTGTCTCAGGCGTAATTTCAATATTTTCTGATTGTTTTTTGTCATTTCATTCGTATATTTTTGCTGAATTTTTAGAAATTTCACTAAAACTATTGCATTTCTTTTGTCGATGTGTTATAATACAAGCAAGATTTGAGTCTTTCGCAAATGTAGTAACTTTGCGAAAGATTTTTTATTTTTGGCCGAAAAATTAAGTGAATTTAAACAAAATACAAGAAGTGCTCAATCAAAAATATGTTTATTTGAACAAGAAAAAGTTTAATCTATTAATATTTAACAATGCCATATTCACGCCGTTACACCAAACACCTTGCAAAACGTATATTATTATGCTATAATATCCCCAACCAAACTCCCAACCAAACTTACAAGGTGATGTTATGAATATACCAAAATCTGAACCGCCGCGGGAATGCGGGAGGCATGAATTCATCGACGAGCCGCTTATATCGCTTTCCGAATATTTCGGCAATCGAATAAAGGTTTCTCCTCAGTATTTTTATCAGGGGCTGAGCGGGGCGGTCGACGGCTGCTATCTGCGCAAATCTGCGGCCGTTCTTTTGAAAAAAGCGCTTGAGCGGCTGCCGAAAGGGCTGACGTTCAAGGTCTTTGACGCATGGCGGCCGATCGAGGTCCAGACTGCGCTGTTTCGGCGTTTTTATGATTCTCTTAAAGCAGATAATCCCGATTGGAATGATGAACAGCTCACTGTAGAGACTAAAAAATTCGTATCGCTTCCGTCCATGGACCCCGAGCGCCCGTCGGTACACAACTCGGGCGGTGCGATAGATCTCACGATAATCGAAATCAATTCCGGCAGAGAACTGAACATGGGCACGGGCTTTGACGACTTCACCGAAAAATCTCTGACCGCTCATTTTGAAGACTCGGACCATGCCGAAATACGCGACAACCGCCGTCTTTTATATCGGGTCATGACGGAGGCGGGCTTCACGAACTACCCGCTCGAATGGTGGCATTATGACTACGGCGACAGCTTCTG
Organism: uncultured Clostridia bacterium; assembly: GCA_947625125.1. Classification (GTDB taxonomy): domain Bacteria; phylum Bacillota; class Clostridia; order Oscillospirales; family Ruminococcaceae; genus Faeciplasma. Next base: position 47,403 of record CANQNF010000013.1, on the reverse strand, counting down.
GAGCTATTACACAGGCAGGCCGGCGATGTACAGAGGAATCATAGGGGGACAAAAAAATGAACCGTAAAAACAGGCAGGATATGAAAATAAAGACATTCATGCTTTTTGCGATAACGCTTTTAATATGGGCGTTGCTGTTTGTCATCAAGCTTCATTTCTGGGGCGCAGACGGCGAAAGCATAATAGACGACATCGTTTCAAATATGATAGGTATAATCCCGCCGCTGCTGATATTCGACTTCGGACTGGAATATCTTACAAGGGACAATATCGCCAGCGACATCAGTGAAAAGATAACCCAGACCCTTTTGGGGGAATCCGAGGCGATAGGCGCATTTAAGGACGACGACAAAATTCGCTTTGTCAAAAACACCGTCAAGCACCTCGTCGGCGATGAATCATATGACATGGTATATGCTGTGATGGAGCCATATATCACCGGAAAATATAACCGCAGGACTGTGTTCAGGTATAAGATAACCCTGCGCAGCAGCCCGAAAAGCGACCTGTTCAGCGATGAGAGCTATTACAGAATATACGAAAGCTTAAGATACAGAAAGCATTATGCCGCCGACAGCTCTTTGCCCCAAAAATTCAGCGTCGCCTTTATCATGAACGCCAACGCTCTCGACGACGCGCTCAGAAACAGGACTTATATATTCCAGGAAAATCTTGCGATAAACGACGCCGAGCTTAAAAAGCTTCTTGATATGCCGGAGGCAGAAAAGAAGGACTTCATCGAAAACGAACTTCATCTCTCGATTTATATTGACGGGAAGCCATGCCGTCTTGAGGATTTCAGCTTCGGCGAGAATATCATAACCGTAAACTATTTCTCGGAGCATGACGAGGCGGCAAAGGTCCACGACGTCGATATAAGCTTCTCGATGCCCCAAAGGCGTGGAATCAGCGACTTCATGGTGTCGATATCCGAGCCGGCATATTCGCCGGTCATCGAGCTGTCATATCCCGAAACAGAGATGGAGGTAAAGGCGTTTTCGTTCCTCAACGACTGCGACGACAGCTCTCTCGAAAACGCCACCCACAGCGTCGACTCGTTTGAGTTTAATATCCAGGACAAGTGGATATACCCGATGAGCGGCGTGGTTTTCGCGATAAATACCTCAAGGGAAAATTGAGCGTAAAAAGTACATAATACGAAGAACGCCATATCCGAAACCCGGGTATGGCTTTTGAAATGTTAAGGCGCCACCGCACAATTATTTTGGTGCAGATACGCAGTCAGATTTTTTGTCAGATGAAACAAAAACCGGAGCTAATACTTTGTGTATTCGCGAGGATTTTTGTGAAATATGACGAAAAATATGCAATAAAAGCTGGTTTTATTCCCAATCGGACTTCGTGGACATAAACGACCGCCCACTCGTCCTCTTGGATAAAACCCCGCGTTTATTCGCAGTTGCGCCAAAAAGGCGTTAGCCGCTAATTGCGCGGTGGTGCCTTAAGTTTATTTGCATAACGGAGCATTTTGTTCAAAATGTGAATTCGGCGCAGCTTTATTTCAGTATCTCCTCAATCATCTCAATCTCGTCCTCGCTGAAATCGAGCCTATCAATGCACCCCACATTCTCAACTATCTGCTCCGGCCTGCTTGCGCCGATAAGAACCGTCGCGACGGCTTCGTTGTGCAGCACCCACGCCAGCGCCATCTGCGAGAGCGTCTGCCCACGGCTTTTTGCGACGTCATTTAAGCGGTTGAGCCTCGTTATCATCTTCTCGTCGAGCTGGTTCCCTATCCACGTCTCGCCCCGACCGACCCGCGAATCCTGCGGCACGCCGTTGAGGTATTTATTTGTCAAAAAGCCCTGATAAAGCGGCGAAAATACCGCCAGCCCGATTCCGTTTTCAATGCAGAATTTGTCCAGACTGTCGTCCTCTATCCATCGATTCAGCATCGAATAGCTCGGCTGATTGATGACAAACGGCGTGCGCAGTTCTTTAAATATCTTAAGTATTTCCGCAGTCTGTTCGCGGCCGTAGTTCGAGATCCCGACATAGAGCGCCTTGCCCTGTCTGACGGTGTTGTCGAGCGCGAGCGCGGTCTCTTCGAGAGGCGTGTTCGGGTCGTAGACGTGATGGTAATAAATGTCAACATCCTCAAGACCCATGCGCTTAAGGCTCTGGTCGAGCGAGGCGGTCAGGTATTTGCGGCTGCCGTTTCGGTCGCCGTAAGGCCCCGGCCACATCTCGTAGCCCGCCTTTGTCGAGATTATCATTTCATCGCGATATTGCCGCATGTCCTTAAGAATCCTGCCGAAATTCTCCTCAGCGCTGCCGTTGTAGGGGTTGCCGTAGTTGTTTGCGAGGTCGAAGTGAGTGACCCCGAGGTCGAACGCGGTGTGGACCATCGCCTCCATGTTGGCGTAAACGCCCTTAAAGCCGAAGTTCTGCCACAGTCCCAGCGACACCGCAGGAAGCCTGAGGCCGCTTCTCCCGCACCGCCGATAGGGCATTTTTTCGTATCTTTTTTCGCTTGCAATATGCATAAAAATTCCTCCCGAGTATATATTTGGCCGCGGTCGAACCGTCGACGGTCATGCCGAAATCTGCACGTCGATTGTAACACTTTTTCGGCATAAAATCAAGGGGATTCGCGGCCTGCTCCCAATGCTCCATTAAAATATTGAAAATATCGTTCAGCTTCTTGACTGCGGCAGCGTCTCCCGGGACGGTTTTATCCAAAAATCGCATGCCCCTTTCGCCCATAAAATCAACGCAATAGAGCAGGAAGTAGAACAAAAATGCCCGGTATTCAGTCTCGTTCGGGCAGATTTCTTTTCTCTGTACCGCGATAACTTCCTTGGCAAGCCGCTTTTTTCGTCATCATCAAGCCCGCCGTAAACGTTTCCGAGGTCGTCGCCGGGAATGCAGCTGAGGACAAGATATGCAAAGCCGCCGTACTCGCCGGAAGTTATGACGGCCGGAACAGGTATCCCGCAGGCAGAGAGTTTGCCAAGAAGGTAAACGGCAGTATCGTAGCCGCCGTCATTTTTGCATCGAAGAACGAACCTTTCTTCGGCGGCAGTGACGATAAAAACGTAGTTGGCAATGCCGGTCCCGCAGCGTTCAACGCGGTCTGCACGCCTGTGCATGATATTTTCAAATAGCATAGCGGCGGTCCTGCGATTCATTTTTTACTCCCTGAGAAGTATGCGAAAATGAGCGAGCCGGTGTGAATGGATTATAGCATGTTTTTTGATGGGGGGAAAGGGCAATTTGAAAAATGTATTATACTATGGTATAATGAAAACTTAAAGTAAAGCGAGGGCTGGGAAAAAGTTTAACGCGAAAAGGATGATGAAAAATACTTAAAACAGGTAATTTGGGACGGATTGGAAATTTTCTGAAAATAATTTGCGAAAATCGCTTGACAAACGGTTTGAAATGTGGTATGATAATGAGGCGCCGTAAAAGCGCACGAATATCGCGGGGTAGAGCAGTTGGTAGCTCGTCGGGCTCATAACCCGGAGGTCGTTGGTTCAAGTCCTTCCCCCGCAACCAAGATAAAACCGCTTAGATAGGACATTTGCCGGTCTAAGCGGTTTCTTTTGTTTCTTGAAATTCTCCGATTTGGCGCACATTTGGCGCACAAGATATTTTGCGATAATCGAAAATATGAGGATTGCAATATGACAATACATCAATCTTTTCAAAAAGAACTGGAAATTGTTATGTCTTGTTTCGCAGCATAACGTCGGCAAGACTCTCGCTTGCTTGCTCGTCTGCCTCATTTATAACGTGAGCATAGATGTCAGTTGTGGTGCTGGTCTTGAAATGACCGAGCCGTTTTGACACAGATATCCTATGATTGGGTTCTAAGCAATCATAGGATATTTTCTATCTCCACAAAATTTTCACTCTCCCCTCTTGACAAGTTCAAAATATCGTGTATAATAAGTAATATAAGTTGCATAACACTTGATACTCAAAAAGGAGAAACTTATTATGCCGCCAAAATTTATGTTTACACGAGATGAGATCACCTGTGCCGCGCTGAATATAGTGCGAAGGAGTGGGCTTGCAGGGTTGACCGCTCGTTCGCTTGCTGAGGGGCTCGGCTGTTCTGTCAAGCCGATTTTCGGGCTTTTTAAGAATATGGAAGAGGTGCAGACGTCGGTGCTGTCTGCCGCAGACGAGCTGTATCAAGGCTATATCGCTGAGGACATGGCCGCGGGGAAATATCCGACCTACAAGGCCAGCGGCATGGGCTATATCCGTTTTGCCAGAGAGGAAAGAGAGCTGTTTAAGCTGCTTTTCATGTGTGACCGCAAAGGGGAGCCGCTGAAGCCGGGGAAGGAAATGGATGTGATTATTCCTCTTATCATGAAGAACACAGGACTTACCAGAGAAAAAGCGGAGCTGTTTCATCTGGAAATGTGGATCTTCGTGCATGGCGTCGCGTCCATGATCGCCACCTCGTATCTGGACCTTGAGATGGAAACCGTCAGCGAGGTACTGACCGACGCCTACATGGGTCTGAAAACACGTTTCTGCGCAGCGGAGGAATAAGAGCATGGACGCCATTAAAACGATTGATCTTACAAAAAAATACAAAGATTTGACCGCTGTGGACAGGCTGAATCTCACCGTCCAGCAGGGCGAGCTGCTGTCCCTGCTGGGGGTCAACGGCGCGGGCAAGACCACGACGATTAAAATGCTGACGGGACTCACACGACTCACCTCCGGCGACGCATATCTTCTCGGAAAAAGCATTTTGACCGAGAGCGCGGCGGTGAAGTCGGCGATTGCGGCGTCTCCGCAGGAAACGGCAGTCGCCCCGAATCTCACTGCCAAGGAAAATCTGGAGCTGATGGCAGGCATGAAAACTCTGTCATTTTCTAAGCGCAACGATCTGGAAATTTTGTGCTCCCCATCGCGCTGCTGTTCGTGTCGTTAGGGCTTCTGTGCGGCAGCATTTTCACGGATAAACAGGTGGGCGGTATTTGCGGGGCTTTACTCACAAACCTGACGGCGTGGCTATCCGGCATCCGGTTTGACCTGGGGCTGGTGGGCGGCACGTTCCGGAAAATCGCAAATCTGCTGCCGTTCGTCCACGCCGTGGAGATGGAGCGGGCCGTTCTGCGCGGAGATTATGCGGGAGTGTTCCCCCACCTCTGGTGGGTAATAGGCTACGCCGCCGTGACCGCCATAGCGGTATTCGCATTTTTGCGGCAGATGAAAAGACAGTGAGGCAGCAATAAGGAATCAGAGCGATAAATCGAGATTTATGATTGCGGAGGTTGCTATGAGGTTGCTATTTGAAATGGACAAAAAGGACTACGATAAATGTACACATTCATTTGTCCGTAACTCGGCGAGGAGTATCATCATCAAAAACAAAAGAGTAGCCATGATTCACAGCATGAAATATGATTATTACAAGTTTCCGGGCGGAGGGATCGAAAACGGAGAAAGCCCCGTGGATGCGATGATTCGGGAAACCCGCGAGGAATCGGGCTTAATTGTCAAAACAGATACCGTCAAAGAATACGGATATGTACATCGAATCCAAAGAAGTGACATGGACGAAACGGAGTGTTTTATTCAGGATAACTATTACTATCTTTGCGAAACGGCTGATGAGGTCAGTCTCCAAGAACTTGATGATTATGAAGCGAAAGAAAGGTTTACCTTAGAATATGTTGAACCAGACGCTGCGATCAGGAAAAACCGCCATGTGGTGCAACGCCCGCATGATCAGGTGATGTTTGAGCGGGAGGCGCGTGTTCTTGAATTACTGATAGCAGAGGGGTTGTTTGAAAAATAAATTCCCGTTTTTCGGGAAATGGAAAAGAGGTATAACATGGAAGAAAAAGTGCGGCTTTCGGATATTGCGGAAGAGCTGGGGCTCAGCACGGCGGCGGTGTCGTATGTGCTCCACGGCAAGACCAACATGGTGTCCGAGCGAACGGCGGTGCGTGTGCGCCGCGCCTTAGAGGAGCGGGGGTATCTGCCGCGGGCGGCGGAGGTGCTGTTGGCAGAAAACCCTGCGAAAATTGTGGGAGTGGTCATCAATGCCCACGCGACGGCGGAAACGGCGGGTCGGTATCTCGCCATCGTCTCCTGCACTTTCCTGCCGACGGCGGGGATCACGATCCTGTCCACGTATCTGCGGTGCATGGAGAAAGCGACCTTTCCGCTCTGGGCAGGGCTTGCCTCGGCGGCGGTCAACACGTGCCTCAACCGGATATTGATCTTCGGGCGGCTGGGCGCACCGACCCTCGGCGTCACCGGGGCGGCGCTGGCCACGCTGCTCTCGCAGCTCGTCTATTTTGCAGTTATTCTTGTGATGTATCTGAAATATCGGGAGAGGGCGGCCAACGCTGCGGCAGATCCCTTTGCATGGAGACAGTATCTCTCCATGCTTCTGCCGCTTTTGATCAGTGAATTCATGTGGGCCCTAGGTGAAAACGTATACGCCGGCATTTACGGGCACCTGGGCACCGACGCCAGCGCCGCAATGACGCTGAAGAACCCCGTGCAGTCCATGGCTATCGGGGCATTATGCGGCTTGAGCCAGGCAGCGGCGATCCTCATCGGCAAGCGCCTTGGCGACGGAGACCCGGAAACGGCCTACCGGGAAGCCGAAAAGCTCCTGTTTTACGGCTTGGCGGGCTCCCTGACGCTGTCTGCGGTAATATTCTTTGTAAGCCACCGGTATGTACTCATTTTCAAGGTGGAGACCGGTATCCGGGAGCTGACAGTACAGATCCTTGCCGCCTACGCCGCGGTCATGCCTTTCAAGGTGCTGAATATGATCATCGGCAGCGGCATCCTGCGCAGCGGCGGAAAGACAACCTATGTCATGGCCATCGACCTGATGGGCACCTGGCTTTTCGGCGTCCCCTTGGGCCTCCTCTCAGCTTTCGTGTTCCACCGGCCCGTCCCGTTGGTTTACCTCGCCCTGTCCCTTGAGGAGTGCGTCCGCTTTGCCGTCTCCCTCGTCGTTTTCAAGCGCCGGGGATGGATGAACCAACTGAAAGCGTGAGCGTACAAATTATAGAATTGATGATAGATATGTTGTTTTGTCAAATCGCAATGTAGGAGAACAACGCACATGGTAAAACTTCGATATGGGAATACAAATACTTTTTTGCTGTGCGGGGAGGCGGCCAATTTACTGATTGATACAGATTACGCCGGAACACTGCCGACATTTTACAAGGAGATAAAAAGGCATAGCATAGATGTGCGGGATATAACGTATGTGATGGCTACGCATTATCACCCAGATCATATTGGCCTTATTAGTGAGCTGATGGAACACGGCGTAAAACTGCTGTTGATTGATACGCAAACCGGGTATGTTCATTTTTCTGATGAAATCTTCAGCCGGGAAAAACAGATAAAATATATTCCGATAGATGAAAGCCTCGCCACGGTTATAAGCTGTGCTGAAAGCCGTTCGTTTCTTATCTCAATGGGAATTAATGGAGAAATCATCAGCACGCCAAGCCATAGCGAGGACAGCGTTTCTGTAATTTTGGACGATGGGGATTGTATTGTCGGCGATTTGGAGCCTATCGACTTTTTGGACGCTTATGAAGATAATCCAAGGCTTGAAAAGGACTGGAGACGCATCATGAGCTATAAACCAAAGAGGATTTTATATGCCCATGTAAACGAAAAAGTAATGATGTAGTGTGATGGATATTCCTGCTGTTCGGGAAGTGAATCGGAACGATAAATTCCAGTTTTTGGGGAAGCGAATCAGTGATGTTGCATACTCTATGAGATGTTTTTTCCGACCGACCATAAATAGAATTGTGATTATTAAAGTCGGCAATTTTGAATGTACCAAGGTGTGGGATGGGGTATTTTATAAAAAGCTCTTCCGTTATCCGCAAATCACCGATTGGGAACTTGGGACAATTATTGAGTTTATCGAGTATGAGCGTAAATACGGCAGGGAATGTCGGATCGAATGTAATGTGTACCATTACTTCGCCGCGGATTTCTGCAAAGCAAAGCAAAAAATCCGCCGCTCCAAAGCCGTCGCAATGACAGCCTCCCCGCTCTCAAAAAAATTGAGGCTTTGCGCCTCAATTCTCCCTATTCACCCACTCCCTCACTCTCGTGATCTCCCCGCTCCTTATGATCATATCCGCGCTCGGGTTATCGCCTTTCGGCGAGATCTTCGATCTCACGTAGACCGTCGAGAGGCCGAGCTTTTTCGCAGGCTCAATGTCGCAGGTCATGTCGTTTCCGACCATTACCGTCCTTTGAGGGTCGAGGTCTTTAAGCGCCGCCCCGAAAAACCGTAGGTCGGGCTTTTTTATGCCAAAGTCGGACGATAGGAATATTTTGTCAAACAGCCCGTCGAGTCCGAGCTGCCTTAGCTCCGGCCGCGTAAAGGCCGCCTGCGCGTTCGAGAGCAGAATCACCCTCGCGCCGTCCTCCGAAAGCCCCGAGAGCAGCCGCACGACGTTCGGGTAAAGGCGGATAAATTTTGTCGAGGCTTGCCGGAACACCACCGCGGTTTTTTCAGCGAGCTCACCGTCCGCCGAAGCGCCCTTTTCGCGATACAAAATCCGAAAGGCCCGCAAAATATCTATCTCGGGATAGACCTTTTTCAGGTCAATATCCGTCTCGTGTTCAAGCTCGCTCACCACCTCAAAATAGCGCTTTTCAAGCTCTTTGGGTAAATATTCCGCCCCGTTTTCGTGAAAAATTTCGGCAGTTCTTTCCCAGCACTCTTTGCCGTGCTCGTCGGTGCGAATGTCCACAAGCGTCCCGTAAAGGTCAAAAACAACGTTTTCCGCTCTCATCTGCGCCCTCAATTTCTTCTAATTTTCGGTAGACCGTGAGCATCTCGCCGACGCTCCACGCCTGGGCGAAGCAGCCCCTCGATTCCTTAGGATTCAACCCGTCGTATATCTCCGCGATCTGCCCGATACAGCCCTCGCGAAGAATTTCCGGCATCTTCCCGAGCAGCTTTCTGACTCTTTTCGCCGCCTCCTTTGAATATCCCCCGAGCCGCAGCGCCGCAAGGTAAAACGCCCCCGCGGGGAACGGCCAGACCGTTCCCTGGTGATACGCCATGTCCCGCGAAAACTGCGAGCCGCCGTAAAACGGGTGAAAATCGGGGTCGTCGGGCGAGAGCGTGCGAAGCCCGAACGGCGTGTATAAATGCTTCCCGACCGCCTCCAAGACCATTTTTTCGCGCTCCTCGGGGAGCATCGTAAAGGGCATCGAAAGCGCCCAGATCTGATTGCAGCGAAGCTTTTCGTCCGCCTCGGTGCCGGATAGCACATCGCGAAGATACCCCTTATCCTTTAGCCAGAATTTCTCGTTGAAGGACTTTTTTACCTTTTCGGCGAGTTTTCCGTATTCCCCGCCGTCCTCGCCGAGAGCCCGAGCCATAAGCTCCGCCGCCATAAGATCGCTGTACCAGTAGGCGTTAATTTCGACCGGCTTGCCGTGGCGGGGCGTGGGGAGAATGTCGCCGATCCGAACGTCCATCCAGGTCACTTGATCGAGCCCCTTGCCCGCCGAAATAAGCCCGTCCGAATCCATTTTTATGGCGAAATCGGTGCCGCTGATATACGTAGAAATTATCCTTTTGACGGTCTGCCACGCGCGCCGAAGAAACTCCAAATCGCCCGTCTCGCGATAGACCGCCCAGACGCAGTTTATAAACAAAAGCGGCGCGTCCGCCGAGTTATACATCGGCTCCTCGCTGCCCTCGGGGAAGCAGTTCGGCAGCAGTCCGCCGCGCTCGAAGCCGATAAACGTCTTAAGTATGCTCTTTGCGTCCGAAAGCCTTTCCGTCGCGATGCATAGGCCCGAAAGTGCTATCATCGTGTCCCGCCCCCAGTCGCCGAAAAACGGGTAGCCCGCGATCACGGTCTTTCCGCCCACCGATTTTCTGTAGGCGATGAAAGAATCCGCCGCGCGGGAAAGCTCCCTTGCCTCGGGGCTTTTGAAGCGCGATCTCTCGATGAGCGCTTTTCTCCTGCTTTTACAGGCGAGAATTATCTCCCCGCCGGTTTTTTCGCATTTTTCCGAGGAAAACACAACCCGAAGCCTGCCGCTCCCGCCCGCGCAGACGCTTAATTCCACGCTCAGGCAGCTGAACCCGAAGCCGCTTTCCCGCCTGCCGTCTTTTAGGTCGTCAGGATAAATAAGCCTCTCATATTTTAACGGATTAACCTTTATTTCGCCGTTTGAGCGGACGAACGCCCTAAACCCCGCAGCCTCGACAAAGCCATCGCCCGAATTTACTTCGAGCTTTTTCTGCGGAGGCTTCCCCTTTGGAGCCATCTGAAATACCGGCGTCACGGCGAGCGTGCAGGTCTTGTCCGAGCGGTTAGTTATCTCATACTCGATCGCCGAAGCGTTTTCCTCCCAAGCCATGCCGACATGTCTTACAACCTCGACCCCGAGCGCAGAATATCTCCACTCGGGCAGATCGTCTAAAGTAAACTCCCGAAGATGCAAAAAACCGTCCTCGCCGCCTCCGTCATAAAAACTCTGACTTGAAAGAAAAACTTTATCATCTCCAGCCGAGAGCCTCTCGCTGAGGCGGTGGACAAGCGTATATCTTTTGCTCGGCGATTCGGCCGCAATCAGAAGCCCCTGGTCGGCTCTCGTCACCGAAAAGCCGACAGAGGTTGACGCAAAGCCCCCGAGCCCGTTTGTCAGAAGCCAGCAGTTCTTTTCGCCCGATTCAAGGGTCGGAAAACTGTCAAAGATAAATTTCAAGCTCCGCCCTCCTTATCACGCTGCGAGACCTAAGACCGCGCTCGTCTTTTCGCTGAGGGTGAGCGTATTCCCGTCGAGCGAGGCCGAGCCTACGCCGATAAATGCTCTGAGCTGCGCACCACCGATTCCGACCGACGAAAGGTCAACCGTCTGCTCGCTGTTTGTGGTGTTGTGAATAACCGCGACCGAGCTTCCGTTATAGGTCGAGATAAACCCGCCGACCTTTGTGCCGGAAAAGCTGAGCGCCGTATAGTCGCCCCTTGCGATGGCGGGGTTCGCTTTTCTTATCATGATCAACTTTTTGTAGTAGCTCAAAAGGCTCCCTCCGTCGGCGAGCTGCTCCATGGCGCTCGCCTCCACCCTCGCGGACTTATAATTCGCGCCTGTCGGATCCTTTACGGTGTCGCCGTCGCCCCATTCCATCTTAAGGCGGCGGTTGGCGTCGGTGTCAGAGCCCCCGCGCGAGCCCCTGAGCCCTATCTCCTCACCGTAGTAGATAAACGGCGATCCGGAGGAGAGGATATAGAGGTTTGCCGCCATTTTCATCTGCCCGCTCGCCTCGGTCAGATACCCCGCGGCCCTGTCGGTGTCGTGATTTGCTATGAACGGAACTATCATCGCGCTGTCGTTCAAAGCTTTGACCCGCTCGAGATATTCCTCGACATAGCTTGTATATTTGTTGACATCGCCCGCCTGAGCAGTCTGCGCGATAAGGCCGGAGGTCTGCGAGGTGGTGAAATCAAAGCAGTTGAGCGCGGGATAGTAGCAGTCGGTCACGCCGTCGCTGTCCCACACCTCGGCGACGGTGTATATGTCCGGCTTTATTGTTTTTAGTTCGCCGATATACCACTTCCAGAATTCCGCGCTCGCGGTGTTATCTCCATAGTAGATATATTTCGCGGCGTCGAACCTGAAGCCGTCCACGCCGAGATCGAGATAATATTTCGCGACGTCTAAAACGGCTTGGCGGACCTCATCGTTGTCATAGTTCAGCTCCGGCATGCTCTCAGAGAAGTTGCACTCATAGAAGTCCTTTGTACCCTGCAGCTTTGAGAATGTCCTGCCGGTCGGCGGGGTCTCGCCATCGGTATAATAGACGTAAAAGTCATAATACGGGTCGGACTTGTCGCCGTTTATATGCGCGCCGCGAAAAGCGCTGAACCACTTGTTGTTGAAGCCGGTGTGATTGATAACGAGGTCAAGAATCACCTTGACGTTTCTCTCATGGCATATATTTATAAGTTCTTTGAGGTCTTCCTCGGTGCCGAATTTCGGGTCGACCTGATAATAGTCGTCGACGTCATATTTGTGATAGCTCGGGGATTTGAAGATCGGGCTGAGCCAAATTCCCTCGACGCCGAGGCTTAGGCCGGAGGAGTCGTCGCCGTCGTTAAGATAGTCCATTCGGTTGATGATTCCCCGAAGATCGCCGGTGCCGTCGCCGTCGGAATCGGAAAAGGAGCCGACGAATATTTCATAAAACACGCGGTAGTTGTCCTCGGTCGCGACTGCCCCGCCGCAGTCGTCGATCACCGCCTCGCCGCTCTCGGCAAGATGATATTTTCCGGTTTTGTCGAGACCGTTCATTCCGGAATCGGTCGGGTCTTCCTCGGCTCCGGCGCAGCCCGAAAGGAGCAGAGCGGCAAGTATCAGAGAAAGTATGCGTTTTTTCACTTTATCCTCCTTGTTATTGGCAGTCAAAGGGCTGCGACCGTGAACGGTCACAGCCCAAAAAGCGCGGTTACGCGGGTTCGTCAGACAAGAAGATTCTTTTCGGTCTCGGGGTCGAACAGGTGCATCGCCTTGCCCTCAAAGGTGATATTGAGCTTTGCGCCGGCGACCAGAGCCTTGCGCTCCTCCTTGCTGATGTCGATGGTCGGAACGCGGACGATAAGCCTTGTTCCGTCCTCGGTGTCGACATGAAGATGAAGCTCAGAGCCCATCATCTCGTCTACCACAAGCGTGCAGGGAATGGCGTTTTCGCCCTCGCTTGCAAGCTCGATATGCTCGGGGCGAACGCCCAGAAGAACACGCCCCGCCTTGACATTTTTCTTAGCGAGTATCTCGCCCTTATCGCCGTCAACCGCTATCTTCGCGCCGAATGGGGTCACATAATATTTTCCGTTCTCGCAAAGAAGCTCGGTGCTGATTATATTCATCTTCGGCGCGCCGATAAACTCGGCGACAAAGAGGTTGTCGGGCATATCGAAAACCTCGTCGGGCGAGCCGACCTGCATAATAAATCCGTCTTTCATGATGACGATGCGGTCGGCAAGGGTCATCGCCTCGGTCTGGTCGTGGGTGACGTAAATGAAAGTGGTGTCGAGCTTCTGCCTCAAAAGAATGATTTCGGCGCGCATCTGGTTTCTCAGCTTTGCGTCAAGGTTTGAAAGAGGTTCGTCCATCAAAAAGACCTTTGAATCTCTCACCATTGCGCGGCCGATGGCGACGCGCTGCCTTTGGCCGCCCGAGAGAGCGCGCGGCTTGCGCATCAGATATTCGGTTATTCCGAGGGTTTCGGCGGCCTTTGTGACCTTGTCATAGATCACGTCCTCGGGGACTTTTTTGAGCCGAAGCGAGAAAGCGATGTTGTCATAGACGGTCATGTGAGGATAGAGGGCGTAGTTCTGGAACACCATCGCGATGCCCCTGTCCTTCGGCTGAAGGTCGTTGACGACTTCGCCGTCTATCTCAATTGTTCCCTCGCTTATTTCCTCAAGCCCGGCGATCATTCTCAGAGTAGTGGATTTTCCGCAGCCCGAGGGACCGACGAATACCACAAATTCCTTGTCTTTAATCTCAAGGTTGAAGTCGTGAACGGCTACAACGTTTTTATCATATATTTTTTTGACGTTAGTCAGTTTTACACTTGCCATAATCCTGTATTCTCCTTTCAAATCAGCCCTTGACGGCTCCGCCGGTAACGCCCTCGACATAGTATTTCTGTAGGCAGAGGAAGAGGATAGTGACCGGCAGTGCGACAATTACGCCGCCGGCGCAGAAAGTCGTGTACATATTGTTGATCTGGTCGTTGGTCAGCCAGCTGTACATACCGACGGCGACGTTATAGCCTGCGGAGGTGCCGAACGCAACGTATCTCGCGAAAACATAGTCGCCCCAAGGGCCCATGAAAGCGGTGAGGATAGTATAAATAACTATCGGCTTTGCGAGCGGCAGAATGATTTTATAAAGGACCTGAAGTCTTGTTGCGCCGTCGACTCTCGCCGCTTCGTCGAGGGATTTCGGGATCGTGTCAAAGAATCCCTTTGAGACGTAATATCCCATACCCGAGGAGGCAACGCTGACTAAGATAAGGCCCGGAACGGCGTTGGACTGCGTGAGCCCGAGGTCAGACAGGACGCGGTACAAAATGATCATCGTGAGCATTCCGGGGAACATTCCGAGAATGAGCATGAATCTCATCAGAGGGCCTCTCATCTTGAAGCGGAAGCGGGAAAGGGTGTAGCTCATGCAGAGAACGATTATTGTCTGGAAAACGGCGGCCGCAAGCGCGATGATGAAAGTATTTAAGTACCAGCGCTTAAAGTCGGAGTTCCAGAGGTTGATATAGTTCTGGAGCCCCCACTGCTGGGGAATTACATATCCGACCTGATAGGTATTTTCAACCCTGAAAGACTGCAAAACGATGAATATAAACGGTATCAGCCAGATAATGCTTATTATCACCAAAAGAACGTATATCGCGCTGTTGCTGAGCCGGTTGAGGGTTTTTATACCCATGTGGTGTCTGTTTTTACTCATCACTGGTAGTCCTCCTCATTCTTGATCGAAGGCAGCACATTATAGACGATAAGCGAAATAAGCGCTACCACCACGAACACCATGATGCCGACGACGGATGCAAGATAATATTGCGACTCGGCGCCGGTCGTTATCTTGAACAGCCAGGTTATCAGAAGATCGGTGTAGCCAACCGAGCCTGCCGCGCCCGAGGCCGCGGGATTTGTCGGTGCTCCTCCGGTCAGCAGATAGATGACGTTGAAGTTGTTCATGTTTCCGGTAAAGCTGGTGAGAAGATAAGGGCCGGTTATGAACAGCATATAGGGCAGAGTGATCTTGGTGTATTGCTGCCAGGCGTTTGCACCGTCGATTCTCGCGGATTCATAGAGATCGGCGGGAATGTTCATCAGAATACCGGTCGTTATCAGCATGAGATAGGGTATTCCTATCCAGATATTGACTAAAATTACCGTCACTCTCGCCCACATCGGGTCTTCCCAGAACGGCAGCGGCTGAGAGATCCAGCCGAGAGTGTCTTTAAGTGTCAGGTTGATAAGTCCGTTTTTGGCGAACATCTTTGAAACATAGAGCAGCGAGATGAACTGGGGTATCGCGACGGTCATGACGAGAATGGTGCGCCAGAGCTTTTTGAGCGCTATCCCCTTTTTGTTGATCATCATTGCGACAAACATTCCGAGGAAGTAGTTTGTAAAAGTCGCCAAGAAAGCCCAGATAAGCGTCCAAGCTAAAATCTCGCCGAATGTCGCCGAATATGACTGCCCGCCGCCGGCGCTCTGCCACGAGAGCAGGGTATTGAAGTTGTCAAGCCCGACCCAGGAGAAGAGGTTGTTTGAAAATCCGTTGTGGGCGCCGTCGTAGTTGGTGAACGCGACGAGGATCATGAATACGATCGGCATTACAGTGAAAATAAGAATGCCGGTCAGAGGGAGTGCAAGGAGAGTTTTATAGAACTGCTCGTCGACCATTGATCTCAGGTCGTCCTTGTCGCTTTTCAGCTTCTTGCCGCTTTTCAGATACTGCTCGGCGAGCTTGTTCTGTTTGACATTCAGCCGCCAAGTGTAGATCAGGGCGATGATGAAGAATATAGTCAGAACGCCGTAGAGCAGGATTTTGAACGAGTTGTCGTTATAGACGGTGGTATATGTATCGAGCACGGCGTCGTAGGACTGAGTCGGGCCCTGCTTTCCGAGCGACGGGAGCATCGACAGCCAGTAGCCGCCCGCGACGATCATATAGACGATAAAGACGATCTCAAAGAGGAGGAAAAGTATTCCGCGGAGAATCTGACCGCGGGCGATGTTGCCGAAGCCCATCACAAAAAATGATACCCTTGTCTTCCAGTCGCCGTTTGCAAAGGTTTGGCCGATGTCCTTGAATTCCTCAACTACCGAGATCGCGGCGTTCTTTATGCAGACGCCGATATTCTTGAAGAACCGAGCGATTGCAAACGGGATCGCTTTGAAGAATGCGAGGATCTTATAGATAAATTTCTGGAGCTTTGAAAGTCTCAGATAGCCCTTGTCGGTGTACTCTTTTAAGAGCGCGCCGATCTCTTTGAAAAATACTTTCGGACTTTTATGTTTTCTGCGCACCGATGATTTCTCGGGGTCGGTGCCTTTTTTCCGTTTCATTGAATCACCCCTTAATAAAATGTCGGGGCCGTTTTGCAGCCCCGACTGATAGTTGTTTATTGTCAGGCAATGCCAAAGCTATTTATTGTTTTTGCTTTGGTTGCTTGATCATGCAGGAATAAGGCTTACTTCGCCGGTAGCGGCGTTGAGCTGGATGTAATAGGTACCGGCGGTCTCGACGACATAGTTGTCGGCAGGATAAGCGACGTCCCAGCTCTTGCCCTGGCGGCACTTGAACTCAACGCCGGCGTCCATGGTGTAAGCCTCGTTTGAAGTCCAGATATCGCCCTCGGCGGTCATGGGCAGGTCGAGAGTCCAGCCGTCGCCGTTGATAGAGCCTATAACGGTGAAAGCGTTCTTAACGTCGTCGGACATGGTGAACACAGCCTGAATGCTCTGCTCATATTTTTCAAGAGCGGCCTTGAGAGCGGACTCGGAGCCGTCGGAATCCCTGATATCGGTGGCGATTACCTTGGCGATATCCCACCAAGAACCGTGGATATTGGGCTGAGGAATGGCGTAACTGCCCTGCTCGTTGAGAGCGGCGAGGGTAGGATCGGCAGCAACGGCGGGATCAGCAAGTGCTTCCTTGTTGGAGGGACCCCAACCGAATGAGTTAAATCTTGCAAGCTGGCAGTCCTTGCCGGTAAGATACTGGGCGAGCCTTGCGATTGCGGCGCCCTTGGTGGCGTCGGTCTGGGGCTTTACGCCGAGGAGTTTGCAGCCGCTGTAGGAGCCGATGTGATAGCTCTGTCCGTCGACCTCAAACGAGGGAAGATCGGTAACGCCGAAGTTGTCGCCGAGCTGATCCTTGATGGTCGCATAGTTCCATGTGCCGGTGACGACAACGGCGGAACCGCTGGCGAAATCGGCGTTAGAGGAGTTTACATAGCTCTTCGAGGTGACGACTTTCTGAATGCCCTTGGCGGCGATAAGGCCCTTGTCGGAATTGAAGTCGTCGTCTATGGAGATGAAGTTGCCGTCGTTATCGGTGACCCAATCGGAATGGCAGCCGGTGGCGAAGAAGAAGCCCGCGGTGTACCAAGCGTTCTCAAGTTCATAGGAGATGTTCTTGCCTGCGGCCTCGCAGTCGGCGATAATTGCCTCGAGGCTGTCAACATCGGAATCCGGAACGACGCTCTTGTCATAATACATGAAGTAGCCGTTATCGGCGGTCAGCGGATAGGCGTAGAGATCGGAGCCGGACTGAGCCGCGAGGATAGAAGCGGCGTTGTTGTTGGACTTTGCGAATTCAACGGCGGCGTCTCCGAGCTTGGAGAGTGCGCCCGCCTGGATCAGACGGCTGAGCTGGTCCTGAGCGAAGAAATAGAGATCTCCGCCGGCCTGAACGTCGGTGATCATGTTGGTTGCCGCGTCGGCCTCGGAAACGGGCTCGACTGTCGCGTTGATGGTAATGCCGTATTCGTTGGAGCTGTTGAAGTCGGCGACCTGAGTCTTTGTCAGATCTACCGCCGCTTCGGGCGCCCAAATGACAATATCATATGTACCTGCAAGCTCTGCGCCCGCACCGTCTGCACCGTCAGATCCCCCCCCCGGTAGGCTGTGAAGAGTCACCGCAGGCAACGAGGGAAATCATCATGGCAAGCGCCAAAATGAGTGCCAATAATTTTTTCATATTTATACCTCCTGAAAATATAGGTCAACAACAGCCTGCCGCAGCTTTGCTGATCGGCAAAGAGCAGAACATGCTCTGCTCAAAACTGTTATCTTTTACATTATATCACAGTTTTTTTACGAATTCAATAATTTTCGGCCCGAAAACCCGTTATCGTTTTAGATGAACTTTTATAAAATTTTTTGTGTGAAATGCTCAACGCTGCTTTAACATTTTTACTCATTGAATCACTTTACCGCCGGGTTTTCACGGTCTGTCACTCCACCGATTCGGCCTCAACGCCGACGTCGTTTCCGTATCTCACAAGGTTAAACACCTGCAAGCTCGCCAGCGGAACGCCGTCGGGGCCGAAAAGCGCCTGATTGTCAACGGCGCAGCCGCCGTAATACTTCCCCGCGTCGTTCGGGTCATAGGCCGCCGAATAGCTGCTCGCCCAGCCAGAGCCGTATTTCTCCCAAAGCGCCTTGTTTTCCTCCCGCGAAGCGCCTCCGACGGTTATCCATGTACCCTCCCAATAGCATACGCCGATGCCGTTCGTCGCCTTTGCCGCGGCCTCGATTACGTCGCGCAGGGCATTAGCCTGCCCCTGAACGGTATAGGGGTAATTCTTCGTCAGCCCCGTCGCGCTGTCGCTGACGGTGTTGCCGTTGAAATCGGTGTCGTCGGGAGTATGGGCGTAAGAAGTCTCAAGCACCATCACCTTTTTATTATAGGTGTTCGCGACGTTTGAGAGCACGCTGGTGAGGTTCTCAAGCGTGCCGTGCCAGAACGGGTAGTATGAGCTTCCGAAAACGTCATAGTCGACATCGTGATCATTAAGCTGCTTTGCATATTCGGCGTAGGTGCCGCTGTGCTCGGGATTTGCAAAGTGAACGGCAACAAGCGCCTCGGGGCAGACCTCGCGAACCGCCCTGCTGCCCGCCGACATCAGCTCGCAAACGCCGTCCCAGCTCGTCTCTCCGCAGAGAGAGCCGTTAGTCTCGTTTCCGACCTGAACCATGCCGACGACCCCGCCCTCCTTGTTTATTTTCTTGAGAGTGTCTTTTGTGAATTTATATACCTCGTCGGACTTTTCGCTGAGGTCCATATTCTTCCATGCTTTCGGCACCATCTGCTTACCCGGGTCTGCCCAGAAGTCGGAGTAGTGGAAATCCACAATGAGCCGAAGCCCGTATTTTGCGGCTCTCGCGCCTATTTCCGCGGCCTTGTCGGCGTCGTTGTTTCCTCCGCCGTAGCCGTTTCCGTTTTCGTCGTAGGGGTCTACCCATACGCGCACGCGGATATGCGTCACGCCGTTTTCGGCGAGGGTTTTAAAGACGTCCTGCTCGGCGCCGTCAAACCCGCGATATATAACCCCGCTCTGCTCCTCAGCGATGACCAACGAAGCGTCAACGCCCATGATGAAGTCGTCGGGCAGGCTTTCAACCTTTTCGACAAACAGCTCGTTCCCCTCGAGCTTTCCTGTCGGGGCGAAGCTTTCAAGATCGCCGCAAAAAGCGCTCCTCTCAACATTTTGCGTCCCGCAGGCCGAACAGGCCAGCGACATCGCAACCGCCAGGGCGGTGAATAATGTCAACCTTTTTTTCATCTCAATACCTCTTTATAGTTCAGTCAAGACCGATCAGGTTTTCCGCGACCTTTTCGGCCGCTCCGTCCACCAAATGAGCCGATTTTGCTCCTAAAAACAGGTAATAATCCTCGTCGGAATAGCCGATACAGCTGTCGGCAGAGCCGGTTCCCGATTCGGAATCGTAGATTTTTATTCCGCCCTCGGGGTCAATAAGAAGCTCGTCATATTCCGAGATCAATGATTCGGGCAGGATAAATATATCGCCGTTTTCGATGGATTCAACGTCGAACATCACATACTCAAAACTGTGAACCTTTATCATCTTTATCCCCTCGGGCTTATCCTCCTCAAGCTTCACGGCAAGCTCGGTGCCGCTTATCTCGGGTACATGGCAGTAGACGGTGATTTTCCTTTCGGGGGAGGTATCGGTGGCAAAGGTGAAGATCCAGCTCCAGAAGATGAACGCGACGATCGCCCAGGCGACAAAAAGGTAAAGCTTTTTAAATATATTTTTAAGGATCTTCATTTTGCACCTCAATCGCTGCGATGTAGCCGTGAACGGCGTAGACCGCACAGACGCGCGCATTTTTGAGCTTTTTAGCCCTGCTCGCGGCAACCCAGAAGTGACGTCTGCCGTCCTCCGCCAGCACCTCGCAGCCCAAAACGTCGACGCTGTTGCGTATCGTCATTCGCTCGCCCGTCAGGGTGAGGCTGCCCGCAACCCGCTCTGCCCCGCCGTCCGAAAGAGTTTGGGCGTGCGAAAGCTCTTTTCTCGCCCCGCCTATTAAATAGATAACGCAGTAAATTATTATCCACCCCGAAATTATGGCGACAAAGACTGCCAACCGCTCGTTTCCGACGGCATTTGCGGTCGTCACAAGCGCTGCCGAGGCAATACAGACCGCAAGAGATATTGCGCCGAAAACTGCCAGCCCTATTGACCAAAGCTTTATTTTTTGGCGAAGCCTTTCTTTGTCCGAATCGGAGTAAAGCCCGATGACCCGTCCTTCCATGGCATTTTTCCTTTCTTTTCAAGATGTCAAGACTATTATAACCGCAAGACGGTTGATTGTCAACAGCACAATGACTTTCAATCGATTTTTCTGCCAGGTAAGAATTAGGGAAAAAAGAGTGTATAAAAACTCCCTCCAGTCCGAAAGGTCGGAATGGGGGGAGAAAGCATGACGAAGTACACAAGGCTTTTGTAGTCTTAAAAAAATCTACCGGCATCAAAACCCTTAGCGAATTCCTACCTATCCCCGCCGCGCTGATTCTGATTGCGATAAGCATGTTGCTGACGCTGATTGCAGGATTCATACCGCCAAGGAGCGCGGCAAAGAAAGACCCGGTCGTCGCACTGAGGACGGAATAAAATATCAACCTTTGTTAAGAAATACATCTACCACTTGAGCCCAAAAAGATGAGTATTATGCCATCGGTACACACAGACGCTGTTTGATGACATCCTTACATGCTTCAAGTACTTGAAATCAGAAGCTTCATCGTGGTTCCAGACGTGTATGAAGGCATCGGCAAGTAAATCCTCTCTATCTCCACTCCAAAAAAAGTTTTTCGTCGTTTATAACAAAGCGCAAAGGCTTATTTAGCACTTACATAGCAAGAGTGCTAAAAAATTTCCGCATTTCTGAACACGATAAAACAAAGCCGTACAATTAGACTGTACGGCTTTGTTCTTTTTATTGTGACATCTCTACGCTTAATCGCTACATGTCATGAATTTAGCAACCGGGAATACTCCTCCTGCTTTTCGGCAGAAATCTTGAGCATATCCATAGCCTGCTTGGAAGTTATATTCAAGGTTTCCATTATGCTCTTAATGTTGCCTATGGTAGCTTCGTCTTTTCCTATTTCTTTTCCTATCTCTTTGCCTATCTCTTTTCCTATCTCTCTGCCTATCGCTTCGCCTATTTCCTTTCCCCTGATTTCTCCTATCCTGATTCCTTCATTCTTAACTTCTTCAAATACTCTGCACATATCGGATACTCCTTTCGCATCTTCCTTGAAATATCTTGCCTTATCTCTCAATAAATCATAATTCATATCTTCCGGATTCCAGCAGGAAAAGTCGTGCATCAGCCTGCCTATATCCGAATTGTCCCTGAACGCGCCGTTGACATAGAGTATATGCTCGCCGTCGTTGAATGGCGTTTTGTCTTCGGCGTCCATTCTTTCAAAGCGGTAAACCGCTCTGCCTTTTCTGAAAAAATCATTCTCGGTTATGAAAATCGTATAGGTCTCGGGCAACTCGCTGAAATCCTGCCCTGCTTTAAGATTTTCTATATCCATTGCACTTGAATGATACCTTGCCCTGCGGACGTCCGCTCCTACATCTGCCCTCTGGATCTCAAGGTCAAATATCTTGCCGCTTGAATCCTTGGCGTATGCGTCAAGGCAAATTGAGCGGGAATCGCCGAGACGCTTTAAATCCTTTTGGACAGACAGCTCCGTCACAACCAGATCTTCAATGCCCGTCACAATTCTCAGAACCATCTGAGCAAGAGGAATGTTGTCGCGAAACAGGCATCTCATAAAGTCATCGTCGATCGGTCTTAACCCGCGTATCCGCGCTATATATTCCTGACGCAGGCGCTCGCTCTCATAGTCCGGCATTGCAATCACTCCTTTGCTTACATTACTCCATTTATATAATACTACATTTGCAAGGAAAAATCAACAGGTATTATTAAAAAAACAAATTGCTGATATTATTGACTCGGTCCTGTCAACCCTTTTTCGCAAATTTCCATAGAATGAAGTAAAATTTTTGGATTATCACCCTCGGCATGCCGAGGGACAGTTTAACGCTTTGAAGCGCCACCTTGGAACTATTCTGCAGCTTCTTCAAGATATTTCATACCCAAATATCTCTTGCACTCCCAATCCTTTCCGGCAACATAGCGCAGCCTCGCACAAACGAGCATTAAAGCCGAGTTCCCGTCGGGAAACGCACCGACCACCCTCGTTCTGCGCCGGATCTCGCGGTTCAGCCGCTCAATTACATTGTTCGTGCGTATCTTAAGCCAATGCTGCGACGGGAAATCCATATAGGTAAGCGTTTCTTCGATCCCGTCTTCAAGCTTTTTGGCAGCGGCATTGAGTTTCATTTCTCGCAGCTTTTCAACGACCTCTCTCGCCTTCTTTCTCGCAGCCTCCTTACTCTCCTGGGCATGGATTGCTTTCAACATCATAGTGACTTCCCGAATCCTGTTTCTCGGTACGCTTGACATGATGTTGCGATAGAAATGCACCGTGCAGCGTTGGTATTTTGCGTCCGGAAAGACTTCATGAACCGATTCACACATTCCGAGGTTCTTATCTCCGACTACGAGCTTAACGCCGTCCAAACCCCTTTCTTTCAGCCATACAAGGAAACTTCTCCAGCTTTCCTTGTCTTCTTTCATACCTTCGGCAGCACCTATAACTTCGCGATAACCCTCTTCGTCAACTCCTATTGCCACTAAAATGCTCACATTCTCAAACTCGCCGCCCCAATTCCGCTTGAGGTATATGCCGTCAATGTATATGTATGGATACTTGCCATGGAGTGGTCTTTGCCGCCATTCCTCAATATGTACATAGGCTTTCTGATTCAGGTCACTGATGGTAGAAGCTGAAACTCGACTGCCCCACAGTGCCTCGCTGATGTCCTCTACGCGGCGTACAGATACGCCCGCAAGATACATCTCGATCAAAGCTTCTTCCACGGAGCTTTCACGGCGACGATAACGCTCGATGATTGCCGTTTCAAACGGTACTCCTTTGAGCTTTGGCACGGACAGCTTTACATTACCCGACGTGGTGGTGAGATTTCTCGTATAATGCCCGCTGCGGTAACCTTTTCGGGATTCGTTGCGTTCATACTTTGCGGCACCGGTCAGTTCTTCTGCTTCGCTGTCAAGGAGCTCGTTCAGAGTCTCCTCCACGCTTTTGCGCACCAAATCTTTCAGTTCGGTCTTGACGGCATCCTCGTTTAATGTTATAATTTTTTCGGACATGTTTCTTACTTCCTCTCGAATGATGTTACGGTTACTTCATTCTATCAGAAGTGCGGAGACATGTCTACTTTTTTGTCCCGATTTTCTTTTTGCGAAAGATACCTTATCATTGACTCCAATACAACCCCTTTCTATTTGCTCAAAAATAGGACAAATCAGAACATTCCATATTTTAACGTTTTGGTTTTGATTCTATATCGCCCATTTTCAAGCTATTCAGCTCGCTGTCATATTGTTAATTATATTAAGGAATTCCTCATAACCCGGAGGTCGCTCCGCAAGTCCTTCCCCCGCAACCAAAACTGCACGCCTATTTTGATACAATGCCGTATCAAAAGAGTGTGCAGTTTCTTTTTGCAAATGCTGTTTATTAAAGGGATTTTGCTGTCATCTTTTAACGAAAACGGGTTCCGAAGAGTATTTCAAATGCTTTATGACTTCCGTGCCATCAGTCAAATGATTGACCAATGTGTTGGGCATACAACAATCGAACTCATGCGACTGCGCAGTGTCTCCTCCCTATAATCTGACCGTCCGAGAACTCCTGCCGTAGCATATAAAAAGAGTATCCTCGGAGATTAGCTTAGAGGCACAGCGGATTTGCCCAAAGAATTTGTATGTAGAGCATATCCATACAGGTCAGGCGTCAGTGATTTTTCACCTGTAATTTTTTCTGCAATTGGCGCAAACTAAAAGACTGAAAACGTATAGGCTCGCTTCTTTACCGGATTCTATTTGAATTGTGCGGTGCGTGACGCTTTCTCTTTTTGAACTGCTGAAAAAGTATCCAGATCGATAATCGCTGGGTAAATAAATTACTTCTTTATCCCCCGCCATTGTTCCACAATATAAAAGTCTTTATATTTGGAATCATTGATAAAGAAATCTTTTCGTACTTCTCCATTTAACAAAACTTGGATATTTTGATAATCCGCTATTCCACGATTGATAAAGTGGGCCAAATACTTGATTCTCTGCGGATCAAATCCCATATATCTTGCCGTGGATAAATCTACCGCTAGCAGGTCTTCTCCTGCAATCAGCGTGTTTGCATTTTTGCTTGTCGTGCAAAATGGTCCTTGCCCCTCACCGGCAATTATTCCGTCAATAACGGAAAGATATTTTCTCTCTTTCATCTGCATCGCTTGATACAAATCGACTACCATACGCCAGATGGTGTCGTTTCCCGGCCATGATCCTCTGTGCGTAACTTTGGCTGTTTGTGCGGCCTCCCACGCTTCCTTTGAAGGGTATTCGTCCCCATGAATCTCCGGATAGCCTATCTGCCAATGGACAAGCTGATTCTTATTCGTAACCGAGCCAACCAAACCCTTCAGGTTCAATGTTGCTCCGACTTTCTGATGTGTCTTCAACTTAGGAATAGATATGTATACGTCTGCATCATATAGACTTTTAGAGAAAGTATATAACTGAGTTTCACCTATATGGGATGCAATCGTTTCATCACGCTCATCAAAGACGCCGCGGAACCGTGCAGGATCAATGCCGTAGAACATAGACTCTTTTCCCAGATTTACCTCTACTGTTCCGTTCGGATCTCCGGAATGAGATACCATTTTATCCCGTTTGCCATAATTAGCGAGGTCGTCACAGACCAACGGGCGTAAATCCATTATAGACACAGGCACGTCATATTTATGCTCAAGACGTCGAATATCAGTAAATTGCATAAGTTCATCAAAATCTGCATCAATGGAAGGATTGTCACCGATCATCACTTCGCCTTTTCCCTGAAGTGCCTCAACGATAAAATCAGTCACTGCCTCGATTACACTCGGATGTGTAATTACGCAATACAAATTGTCTTTATGCGGGCAGGATTCCCTCCAACGTGACGCTACCCAATTAGGCTTAATAAAAACTTTGTCTCCCGGTTTAACAATGCCTGATAAAGGATTTGACGGATCCAAGCCAATATCTGCAAAGCACTTCTGCAGTGTTTCTTTTACAGTCTCAAGCCTATAATTATCAGCCGATTCGATTCCAACCTTATACATGTGATACCCTCCGTTATTTTTCATCAAGCATATTCAAAAACCTCTCCAACGCCCATACCATCCATTTCTGGTCGCCTGTCATATTATCCGTACAATGCGGCCAGAATTCGGGGCGGGTAGGGCCAGACCAGTTTGCCATCCACTCGTTCATCGGGCGGGGCATTGGCGTTTTTGGAGGCATCACAAAACCCGGGTATAAGGCGCTGAATGCCTCGCGGACTACATACTTATTTTCTCCTGCTCGAATTCGATGCAAATCAAGGGGCTCTGCCAAAGTCGTTTCCGCATAAGGTGTTTTTAATTCGATTCCGGCAGTTTGGCAAGCATTCGTATATGAACCCATTGCCTCGCATAGGAAAAATCCGCGGCAGAATTCGTGAACATTTATCATACCATCATATTCATGCCTTTTGTAAGGTTCTGTTATTAAATCAAATTCTTTCAAAACTTGATATGGTTTTACATAAGAGTATCTGTCGATAAATTCGCCGACAGTCCAGTCTTTTGACAGCAAACCACTTAGACCGCCATAGTTCAAATCAGCTGACTCACCGAAAATGATTGTGTCCATTCCATCTGATAACGCCTGTAATGCCGCTTTGTATATCTGCACTTCAATAGAATGAATTGGTGCGCCCTTATGTTTCATCAAAATCGGAGCGTATTTTTCAAAATCATCCCAATATACTTCGATAATTCTGTGGTCAAGCCCATTCATTTCAGCATATCTTGCAGCAGTTGGCGTTTCATCAGTCACTTTCACGCCAGGAACAACGCATTTGAAAGTGTAAACTATAGAGCCTTTTGGCATGAAATGCGCAAGAACCGCAGAATCAATTCCGCCGCTTAATGCCAGTGCTGTCTTAGAGCGAGCACATATATCCGAGATACGTTCTTCAAAATATTCAAGAAGATTTTTACCATTATAAACCGGATACAGACTTGTCCGCGCAGGATGTTTATATAGATTCGTGGGGTATTCTTCGGAAAAACACCTGTTCGGATCTGCCATCGTCCGAAACATCAAATAGGAGCTTGAACAATATGTTCTATCTATAATCATGCCGCAACCTCCTTATCAGGAAAGTGCCAAAATAGTAAATCTAAGTAATTATTTAGATTTATTACCCCCGAGAGTGATTTGCATTCCGACAGATTTATAAACCTCTCCAAACACCACATCTGCCATTTCTGATTTCCGGTGAACTTGCTCATATCAATATCCTCGCGGAATTCCGGTCTATGCGGTCCTTGCCATGTCTTAAAATACTCATCAACCGGGCGGGGCATAGGTACCTTGTTCGGTACGGGGATCTCGGGATATTTCTTTGCAAAAAGCTCGCGGATAAGATACTTCGGCTCGCCGTGGCGCACTCTGTATAAATCCAGAGGATCTGCCATTTTAAGCTTTGCATAAGGATCAACATACGGCATCCGTGCCACACTAAAGGCGTTCAAATATGAACTTGAGCTTTCCACAGAAAATACATCATCCATAAAACTGAGGAAATCAATTTTCTCGCCTTGACGGTATCTTTCAAATAAGTAGCTCATATCAACCGGCTCTTTCAGAACGGCTTTTGGGTCGGTAAACGTATATCTATTTGCAAACTCATCAAAATCCCAATCCTTTGCAAGAAGCTGATCCATTCCCCCGAAAATGAGGTCGCTGCTCTCGCCTACTACCATCATTTCAATACCGTCCGCTTTTGCCTGCAAAGCTGCTTCAAGGATCTGAGGCTCGATCGAATGGACCGGCGCGCACTTTGCTTTCATCACGGCGTCAACATTTTTCTCGACGACGTTCCAGTCGATGTCTACATAATGAAGATTCAAGCCGTAATATTTTGCATAATATTCTGCACGCGCAAGCTCTTCTTTCTGAAGATCTCCGCCAAGAAAACGGAAAGTATAAGCGTCGGCTCCGCGCATATAGGAAGCCAGAATTGCAGAATCCATTCCGCCGCTGAGCATTATACCGAGCTTTTTGCATTTAAGTCCGTCAAATACTTTTTGTATCGCGGAATCGATCTCCGAAGAGGTTTTAACTAAGATTTTCTCGCTCTCGGGAACCGGCTTGATATTCGAGTGCTTCATACCCTCGCAAAAGTCCACATCATCCTTTTCTATGTAGCGAAACGCCAAATAGGAACTCATGCAAAAATTCTTGTCTACTGACATTTTTAGTCCTCCTTATCTCTTGCATCATTTAACGCTTGATTGATCTTTGTTGACGAAATTCCCTTAGTGTACGGGAAATAAATAATTTTAATCCCTGCTTCAGCAAATATCTTTTCGTATTCCTGCCACTTTTCCGTGGCATACCAGTCGTCGCCGACGAACAAAACTGTTGCGCCAAGTTTTTTACAAGCGGTAAGCTTGTCCATGTCATATTGTGGGACCGCAGCGTCAACGTATTTGCAGCTGCGGACGATCTCGATCCGATCTTCAAACGGAATAAACGCCTGTTTGCCCTTGTAGGAAACGAGCTCGTCAACCGTGACGCCGACAACAAGCTTGTCACAGAGTCCTTTTGCATTTTTGAATAAGTTTAGATGACCTATGTGGAATAGGTCGTAAACACCTGTGGTGTAGCCAACAATCATTATTTATCTCTCCTTTTTCAATAAAAGCTCATGTGTAAAATAATCATGATCAAAATCTATAATTACAGCATTATGAGGAGCTTTTCTTTGTGATAAAGGCGGAAGTTTCATATAATCACCATACCATTGCGTAAGCAAGGAATGCCAATTTTGTATACACATAAATTCTTTACCTTCAAATGTCAAATAAGTATATGTTTCAAACAAATTAGGTGAAAAGTTTTTTCTCATAGTAGTAGTTGTTTCTATTACTGCCAAAGGTAATTTATTATCGTTATTGTATTTTGTAACTTTTTCAAAAAGTTTATTTCGTTCTGAAGTTCTTCGTGGTTCAGGTGTTAATGCTAAAATCAGTGTTGCAACTGCTTTAGCGATAATATTACCCTTTGCCGGAACAAATTCTCTTGAAAAAAGTTCATACTTGAGGCAATTCCAATAATATAGCAGTTTTTTAAATTCATTTATAGGTACTCTATCAACTGGAAACACATCTATAAAAATACCTGTATGAATTTTTGATGGATCCTCGTCTTCTTGCAAAAAGGTTGTATTTTCCTTTCTTATTTTAGAAAAGGATCGAGTAAAGGCAGGCTCTGTATCTTTATTCTGCAAAAAATAACCTATAGGTTTTTCATTGTTCCATGCTTTCAAAAATTTATTATACTCACTTCTGAGCATAAAAATATCCAAATCATCATCCCAAGGAATAAATCCCATATGTCTAACTGCCCCTAAAAGCGTACCACCGTGTAATGAATATTTTATCTTATATTTAGAGCATATATAGTTAAATACTTCTAATATTTCTAACTCCACAAGTTGTACCCGTCGTAACTCATTCATACTATAGCAGCTCCATTCTTGCAAAAACTATAAATTTTATTAGACCAAGATGTACAGCCAATCGCACACGTTCTCACTCTTGCAATAAATCGTCAGGAGCAGATTGAAGGCTCGGCGGTAATCTCAAAAATATTTTCAAAGTCGATTTATCCCAATCCAAATCTGGTCTTTTTCACTTAGTTTGAGTTCCGTTCCATCCTCCATCGCATACCCTTCTGCACTCGCCGAACCTTTGTATTTTCCTTTTACTTTCGGCCAAACGATTCCAATCGTCGGATCATTCCACGCGATTCCGCCCTCGTCGTTCGGGTGGTAGAAATCGTCACACTTGTAGCAAAACTCTGCTGTATCACTCAGCACCAGGAACCCGTGTGCAAAGCCCCTCGGAATCAAAAATTGCTTCTTGTTTTCTTCGGTCAGCTCTACGCCGTACCATTTGCCGTAGGTCTTGCTGCCCTTTCGGATATCGACCGCAACATCGAAAACCGAGCCTTTGATCACACGCACAAGCTTCGTCTGCGGATAGTTGATCTGAAAATGAAGCCCGCGGAGAACGCCCTTTGTGCTCATCGACTGATTGTCCTGAACGAAAGTATAATTCAGCCCGGCCTCCACCATATCGCGTTGACTGTATGTCTCCATGAAATATCCGCGGTCGTCGCCGTGGACGGCAGGCTCAATAACGCAAAGCCCCTCAATTCCGCCTACGTTCTTCTCTACCTTTATCTGCATCAGAGCTTTGCCTCCTCTAAATATCTTCTCACTGCGTCCTGCCAAGTCGGGAGCGGCGTAAAGCCGACTTCTCTCAGCTTACTTTTATCAAGACGGCTGTTGTACGGGCGCTTCGCCTTGCTTAGTCCGTACTCTAACGTTGTGACAGGTGTCACCTTTGTGTCGAGTCCGTACTGCCTGTAAAACTCGCAGCAGAAGTCATACCAGCTGATGTATCCGCCCTCGTTTGTGGCATGGTAATATCCGTACCTATCCGTCTCGCACATATCCACGAGGAGCCGCGCGAGGTCGTATGTATATGTCGGCGTGCCTATTTGGTCATTGACAACACGCACTTCGTCGTGTGTCTTGCCTACGTTGATCATCGTCTTGATGAAGTTCTTACCGTTAAGACCGAACACCCAAGCGATTCGGACGATGAAATACTTGTCAAGTGTTCTGCTGACCGCAAGCTCGCCTTCGAGCTTAGTTTGACCGTAATAATTGAGCGGTTTATAATCCTTACAGTCCGGCTGCCACGGTTCCGTACACTGACCGTCAAAAACGTAGTCGGTCGAAATGTAGACCATCTTGCAACCTATTTCTTTGCAGGATTCGGCTATATGCTTCGTTCCGAGGACGTTGATTTCGTAAACCTTCGGCTTGTTTTCATCTTCTTCAGCAGCATCGACGGCAGTCCACGCGGCGCAATGAACTACCGCATCAGGCTTCAATTTTGTTATTGTTTCGCGTACCGCCTTTTCGTCGGTGATGTCGAGCTGTATGTAACTGTTGAAAGCACTCTCGGGCAGAATATCTGTGCCTATCGCATCATATCCGCGCTTCGCAAGCTCGTTCATCACGTCAAATCCGAGCTGACCGCCTACACCCGTAACCAAAAACTTCATTGAACTCACCTGTTCTTATACATTTCGGCATAATAGGTCTGATACGCTCCGCTCGTTACGCGGTCCATCCATTCTTCATTGGCGAGGTACCAATCGATCGTCTTGACAATGCCGACTTCAAATGGAGTTTCGGGATACCAACCGAGGTCGTTCTTGATTTTCGTGGGGTCAATTCCATAGCGTCTGTCGTGACCCAATCTGTCCTCGACGTGCTTGATCAGTTCCTCGCTGATACCGTCGTCTTTCAAGCGGTCATGAAGTTGGGCGATGATCGTCTTGACTATAAAGACATTCGGCTTTTCATTGTGCCCGCCGACGTTGTAGACCTCGCCGGTTTTTCCACCGTTGGCAACCATATCTATCGCCTTGCAGTGATCCTCGACGTAGAGCCAATCGCGGATCTGCATACCGTCGCCGTAGACCGGGAGCTGTTTATGGTGCTTGACGTTGTTTATCATCAGAGGAATCAGCTTCTCCGGGAACTGATAGGGACCGTAGTTGTTGGAACATCGGGTGATATTCACCGGCATTCCGTAGGTATCGTGGAATGCCATTACGAAATGATCCGCGCTTGCTTTCGAGGAACTATAGGGGCTGTGGGGATTGATGGGCGTCGTTTCCATAAAATAACCCTCCGCGCCCAATGCACCGTAGACCTCATCGGTGGAGACTTGGAGATACTTTTTGTACTCTTTCCAAGTCTTTGTTTCAGGATTATACCAGGCTTCCTTTGCTCTTTGAAGCAGATTAACCGTTCCCATCACATTGGTCTGGACGAAAATCTCCGGATTAGCAATGCTGCGGTCAACATGAGACTCTGCCGCAAAGTTGATTACATAGTCAAAGTCATATTTTTCAAAGAGGCTTGCAATAAGCTCCTTGTCGCAAATATCTCCCTGCACGAAAACGTGGCGCGGATCGCCCTCGACGCCTTTTAAATTTTCAAGGTTTCCGGCGTATGTAAGCTTGTCCAAGTTGACGAGTAGAATGTCGTCGTACTTTTTGAGCATGTAGTAAACGAAGTTCGAGCCGATAAAGCCGGCGCAGCCGGTGATAAGATATTTCTTCATGTCAGTACCTTACCTTTCCCTCTGCAACTGCTTTCAAGTGCTGACCGTATGGGGACTTGCCATACTTCTGAGCTGAACGCAGAAGTTCTTCTTCCGTTATCCAACCGTTTATGTAAGCTATTTCCTCGGGAGCGGATATTTTGGAGCGGCTAAAGCGGCCACATTTAAATTAAAAGGGAGAAGTGAAAAGCGTTTAGTAACGGCAAATCGTCATGCAAAAAAATTTTTAATGTGGGCGGAATGGCCACTCCCGGATATTTCAATACCTTGACGGTTTTGAATCATCTTAACGAAGTCTGTGGCTTCTACAAGGCTGTCCATTGTTCCTGTGTCGAGCCAGGCAAAACCTCTGCCCAAAAGCTGAACGTCCAGAAGTCCGTCGCTTAAATACATCTCGTTGAGCGTTGTTATTTCGAGCTCTCCGCGAGCCGAAGGCTTGACCTGCTTTGCTTTTTCCGCAACTCCTGCGGGATAGAAATACAGTCCCGTGACCGCATAGTTCGACTTCGGATTCTTCGGCTTTTCCTCAATGCTGATTGCCCTGCCCGATTCATCGAACGCAACAACGCCGAAGCGCTCGGGGTCGGGAACATAGTAGCCGAAAACAGTTGCACGGCCTGCCTCGGCGTTCGTAACAGCCGCCCGAAGCGACTTGCTGAAGCCGTTGCCGTAGAAGATATTGTCGCCTAATACCATCGCACAGGGCTCGTCCCCGATGAACTCTTCGCCCAGAATAAACGCCTGAGCAAGACCGTCGGGAGAGGGTTGAATCTTATAGCTGAAATTAACGCCATAGTCCGAGCCGTCGCCCAAAAGCCGCTCGAAATTCGGGAGATCGGAGGGCGTAGAGATGATGAGGATATCGCGGATTCCCGCGAGCATGAGCGTCGAGAGGGGGTAGTAGACCATCGGTTTGTCGTAGATTGGTAACAGCTGCTTCGATGTTACCATGGTCAGAGGGTAGAGCCGGGTGCCGCTGCCGCCGGCTAAGATTATGCCTTTCATTTTTTGCTCCTTAATTTATGTAATATTGGGTCGACTATTGCAATTAGGTCCTTTCTGCAATACCATAGATAAGCTGCCAATGAAACAGCATATGCGGCGCAGGCAATCCACCAAGGTAGAAAATTGGTAAACAGTATAAATGCCGCAGCCATCGCCGCTTCGATTATGTGACCTTGGTAAAACTCATATAGATTTCCTTATATTAGCAATAACTTATTGTCAGTAATATATAACCATGCAAATTATTAAATATATTTAACTCTATCACCCCACATAAGATGGTATTTCATTGCACAAAGAATCACAAACTACCTCATTGATTTGATAAAGTTAAGCGATTCGAGGATATCTTTACGCTTGATGATGAGATACATGACGTAGCAAACGGCGTACATGAGCATTCCGACAAAACCGAAGAACCAGTTGCAGACGATAAATGCGACAGTCATGATAAGTTCGATCACGATGTCCTTTTTTACGTCGATGGCGATGTGCTTCGCCAAAAGCAATTCGCTCAATATGCATCGAAAAATGAGAACGATAAGGATAGACAGGATTGCCGCCGTTACGCTGTTGAGAACAAGAGTAGATATGACGGTGCAAACTGCGCTCAACGCAAGCGCAGCCATATTGCATTTCATCAGAAGATTTTCAAGGCGGAGGGTTTTGAAATATGTATTGACGAGCATTGACATTTTCGACTCGTAAGCGCACATAGGCAGCAGTATTGCCGCATATCTCAGGCTCTCGGCATACTGTGGGAGCCAAAGCGACAAAATCCTGTACGCAGGATAGTAAAATACAATGCCTCCGAAGATCAAGCCCATAAGCAGAACGCGCATAATACTGTAAATTTTCGGCAGCGATCCCTCGCCCGTCCTTCGGAGCATGGGGTACATAACTACAGAAACAGCACCAATAGCTGACATAACCATATTTGACAGACTAAGGGTCAGCGAAACTTTGCCGAACGTCGCTATGTCCCAGTGATTCTCAACGCCGAAACGGACGACGCCGATGATAAGCATACTGCTCAAAGAGGCCAGCATAAGCTTTATTCCGGCGGACATGTTCTCTTTTATCTCGGGAATTGCCGATTTGACAGGCGCTGTCTTTGAAAATACAATATCCCGGCAAAACCATATTCCGATCCCGAGCGAGACATATTTTGAAAAAACATCGGCAGCGAGTAGCAGCTTATAATCCCTGTATCCCGCCGCCATAAGCGACATGGAAAGTACGACAAAAAGGATTTTTTCGGAAATTGTGACGATTGCGTATTCTTTGATTCGTGCAGTGGGCTGTAAAATAAATGTGATAAACCAGCGCAGGCACATTCCGACCGCCGCTATACATACTGCGCCGATTACAAAGTGCTTGTTAATATCTTTGACAAACACGAGCGAACCGAGGAAAATGCAGAGATAAATTATTATCTCCATCAGACCAAGCATGCGAAACTGCGTCGAATACAGCGGCTTGTCTAAATCTTTGTAATACTTTCCGCCTAATCGCAGGTAAATTCCATCACACCAACCGAAATAGAGTACGCCGACATAGCTTGTATAAAAAATATACAGCTGATAATATCCGTAGGTCTCGACTCCGACAAGTTTCGGGATCACGAGAACCAGAACGGCGGATATTATTAGGGACAGAATATTTGAGACAAATGTGTAGGACAGATTTTTTATGAAATCAATCAGCTTCGACTTTGCCAAGCTCTTTGCGCTCCTTTTCTTCTTCAAGCTCGATTATTTTGTCTATGAGATGCGTGGGTGAGAACCTGCCGTCGTAGTGATAATCTACAGGAATACGCTCCTTAACCCACTCCCAATCAATGTCCTCCGGCTTCTCAAAAACGTGGATGTAGTCGGGGTTGTAAAACGGGAGGTTCACTACGTTTTTATTGTTGGTGAGGAGCTTTTTGTTGTAGCAGACGGCTTCGTAGTAGCGGAGTGTGGCGCCGGATTGGCCGGATTGGAGAATTTCAAGAATGCAGTTTGCAAAAATGATTTCTTCAATAACTTCATCGTATCTTATATTTTTGTTATAGACGATCTCGGAATATTTTTGATCCTTTTTAGGAACTTCAGATATTCTGAAATAACCAACCGCCTTATTATTTTTTATTTTATCATATATTTCGTGTAATAAATCTATTCTGTTTTTATTATTTCCTGCGAAATAAATATCATAATTTACAGCTATATCATTGGGACATTCGCTTATTAGTTTTGAATAATGACAATTCGTAAACTCAAATCCATATTTTGAACAATCATTAGGATCAAAGGAAAAAATGTAATCAAAATGCAGATTTTCAATATAATATCTTGCAATCTTGGCATATTTTGAATCCCAATAGTCATATAAAACTATAGCAAATTTTATCTTGTACTTATCTCTTAACTGCTTAAGATATGACGGCTTAATAGGCCATAATGTGCCTTGGCAAGCCACCAAATAATATGTAGTGTCATCATTCCAATCAATCTTGTCTAAATTGCAGCCCCAAATTGATTTAAATGGCAAATCAATATACTTATTTATTCTCGTACTTAAATGGATTCTTTTAATTAGTTGTAAAAGTCGGTTATTGAGCTTTCTGCCTGACCCCTCTATATATGTAACTCTGTTGTCATTCTTCAAATCAAAAAAACGTGTTCCCAGATCATTCTGAGGGGCAATAACAATAAAATGTTTTTTATCCTGCATATTCCGTTGCCTCTTTACTTTTAAATGTTCTTTTCTTTTTTCATTTCTGCTTCGGCAGATAAATATATCAAAGAAATATATACCCACATAACAAGCTCACAAGGTGAGGTAAAATATACATTTTCCACTATGCCATGAATTGAAAATGCCAAAAGAGCAAATAATAGCCCTTTTTTATATCCTCTGTTTTTCCAACGTTTTGATCTATTTAAAATGGCAATAATGGGGGCAAAATATAATAAAGTGCCTACTATGCCGCCAAAAAACATGCTTTGCAGTAATAAATTGTGAGCCATAGCTCCTATAGGCGGAAGAGCTCCAAGACCTTCTCCAAAAACCAAGTTCCCATTAATTATTGTATTATAAAATGCTGAAAAAACCTTAAGTCTTCCATTTTCCGATCCGCTAAAGTCAAGCCTACCAACATCGCTGAACAAGCGCTGATATACAACAAAATATTGAGGGAAAATCTCATATACAACTGCAAAACCTATTACGATTAATGCCACAACAGATATTATAGAAACAAGGCCTTTGATAGAATGCTTTTTTATTGAATCTATTATAAGCATAAGTATCAATACTATAGCAAGAGACAGTACTCCTGCCTTTGATAAGGTGCAGATCAATGACAACAGTGACAAAAAGAAATATATTTTATTGGGAATCAAAAAATAGCCCAGAATAGTCTGTAATATAATAATCGCTGTCAAAGTATTCGACATTGCAAGCGGCGTCCCAATAGAATTTTTTATTCCGACAAGTTGATGCCCTTGTATCCACAATGAAATAAATGTAAAAATAAGTTGAACAGCAGTTAATAAAATCATAAATTTCAAGGTATATATTAAAAGCTCCCTTGGATGATCAGATAAAAAAATAATTCCAAGAAAAATGATCGGTCCTATTGCCACGATCACAAAATATGCATAGAAAGACGGCAATGATTTATAAATATTCATAATTAAAAAGTAGGGAACTCTCAATAGCAGCAGAATACTTATACTTATTTGAAAGCTGTCCATATGGTGTTTTTTTCTGACAGCAAGGGAAAAACATCCAATTAAAACTATAAAAACAAGTATCAATAATAGCTGGTCAATTTTTCTGAGATTAGTCTGTATACTTATTATATGGAACAAACCTGTTTCATCAAAGACAGAAAATGCCGCCAAACATGCCAAAACAATTATTTCAAAAAAATCTAAATCTATTGACAAAAACCGTTTTTTCATATATTTTTTATTCAGTACCTTTCTGCTCTATTTTCCAAAATTTTCTGCATAATGTGTGCAATAAAATGCTGACAATTTATCTGCAGTATCTTTGACATCATATCCAGCCATTTTAACTATCTCTCGCGTGTTTGAAATCCTTTTGCAATTTCTTAATTTCAAAATTTTCTCTGCCCATTCGGCTGCCAAGCAGCTACAACTGAGCATATAATAATTGCCCAATCCAAAATCAGCTTCAGTTGTAATCGTATTTGACGCAACTATCGTCAGGCCATTAGCCTGTGCCTCTACCAACGTAACCGGTAACCCCTCCCAGAGCGATGGAAAAAGAAACATATCCATTGCGGAATAATACCTCTCCACGTCAAGATGAGCTCCGGCAAAAATAACGGCGTCCTGTATTCCAAGCTCACTGCATCTCTGTTTCATCTGTTCGGTCATCTCTCCCTGACCGACCTGAAGAAGACGCACGTTCTGATCTTGTCTGTATATTTCAGCGAATATTGCAAGCAGGAATATTGGATTTTTTTGAACGGTATGCCTTCCGACATGACCGACAACAAAATTGTTTTCAATCCTGTATTCTTTTCGGATATAATTTCTGTTTTCTTCATTGAAAGCAAATCTGTCGCAGTCAATACCGTTGTAGATAACTCTGCACCTGTCCGAATCTGCGACCTTTTTACCGAATCTGTCTATAGCTGCAATCTCAGAACAGGCAAAGAAATAATCCGCTATATATCTTGTGGGGAATGAATTTATCCTCCATAAAACGCTGTGAAAGTTTCCGGACGTGTCCTTTGTGTTGTGACTGTGCGCAATGGTATAGGCCCCGAATTTTTTTGCAGTTCTTAAGCAAACTGCCGCAGCACTCCCTATGTGGCAGTGAACGATCTTATGCTCCGGATGGGTCCTGAAATGATCCTTGAGCTGCCGGACATATGAAAAATAGTTTTTCACGTTATATTTATCAATGCGATAAATCTTTCCGCCAAGTTTTTCTATCTCACTTTCGTATTGACCCTTAACTCCCTTATGAACGAGGAAGTCAAACTGGACTTTACTGCGGTCGATGATTCTGTAAAGATTCATTATCATCGCCTCGGCTCCGCCAAGACCCATACATCCTATCACCATCAAAACTCTTATCGGTTCGGTTTGCATTATTTGTCCGTTCCTTTCTTTATTTCGTCATAATTATTCTCAAAATCTATTAGTACGGGGTGATGTTTCCATTCTCTTTCACTTTCCGGCGGTGGCGTCATATAATTGCCATATTTGATGGTAAGATATCTGTCCCAATCTTTAAAGCAAAAAAACTTTCCAGATTCAAAGTTGAGTCGCACGAGCCCGCCAAACAGATCAGCAGGCAGTGGCTGCCTGATCGTAGACATTATCTCTATAGCAACACATTCGCAATTTTTATTATTGTTCTGCTGCGTTATCTTTTTCAGCAGTTTCTTTCTTGCCTCCATGCGTTTTTCGGTAGGATACATCGCCAGCAGTACTGCCGATACGGCCTTCTCTGCAAAACTGCCTTTAGGCGGTACGAACTCTCTGGTAAAGAGCTGATACTTCATGCACCTATATGTAAAAATCAGCCTTTTAAGTTTCCCGTTAGGCATGCGGTCTATAGGGAAAATATCGACAAAAATTCCGAGATGATAATTTGCGTTTTCTTCGCCCTGTTGCACAAAGGCGGTATGTTCTTTGCGTATCTTCGTAAACGATGGCGTAAAGTTCGGAGAACTCTCTTTGTTCTGCAAAATATATCCCGCCGGAGATTCATTTTGCCACAAAGAGATAAACTTATCATAATCCTCCCTGGGCATACAAATGTCAAGATCATCGTCCCAAGGTATAAAGCCTTTGTGGCGAACCGCTCCCAAAAGTGTCCCGGCATAAAGAGAATATCTGAGATTATATTCTGCGCAGAATTTATCAATGTCAGTGAGTATATCAAGCTGAGTCAGTTGAAGTTGGCGCAAAATATCATACATAAATTTCACCTATGCCTTTAAAATTTTTTATCTTCCCTGCTGGGAATAAATCTCTTTCATCTTTTCCTCAACATTTTTAATGTCACAAATAATAATGTTTGAATAATTCCGATCAATATCATCGGCGCTGTCTGAAGTGATATACAGCCTGATCTTTTCAGTGGCCTGATGAACATCTCTGGGATCAAACAGCGAGTTTTCACTGACCAGATCGACATTTCCCCGTATATTTGAGCATATTACCGGAGTCTTAGAGGCTATCGCCTCCATCACAGATACGGGCAGACCCTCGCGCAGGCTGGGATGGATATACAGATCCGCCGCTTTATACAACTCTGCGACATCCGTTCTGTATCCCAAAAGATGCACACGTTCAGAAACTCCGAGCTCCTCTGCCAAGGTTTCAAGATAATCATGCAACTCGCCTGTTCCGGCAATTGCATAATGGACCGTCACGTCATTTATTTCCGCCAGTGCGCGGATAACTATTTCGTGATTCTTGTTTTTATTCAGCTCACCGACTGACAAAATAAGCTTTGAATCAATCGGCACGCCAATAGATTTTCGCAACTGTTGAGATAAATAAAGCCCTTCAAGACATGTTACCCCCCCCCGGTCGGAATAGAGGGATTTCATTTCTTCCACGACTTTCTCAAGATCGAATTTCTTAAGATTTATATAATTCCGTTCGACCTCGGCAGTGTTGTCGGAGATGATATACTGGCTAATCTTTTCTGCGATCTGACTCACATTTTTAGGCTCAAAAAGCGCATTCCCGCTGACTAAATCTGTATTACCGCGTATCCGAGAGCATATGACTGCAGTCTTAGAGGCTATCGCCTCCATAAGTGCAACGGGAAGTCCCTCCTGAAGCGACGGAAACACAAACAGATCCGCGCATTCGCAAAGCTCGGAAATATCATTGCGAAATCCCAACAGCTTTACGGAATCTTGTAAATTAAGTTCTTTAAT
The DNA here is from genome assembly GCA_947625125.1 of uncultured Clostridia bacterium. Classification (GTDB taxonomy): domain Bacteria; phylum Bacillota; class Clostridia; order Oscillospirales; family Ruminococcaceae; genus Faeciplasma. The sequence goes on along the minus strand of CANQNF010000013.1, from coordinate 7,977 downwards.
CGTATTTTGTAGATATGACTCTAATTCACCTTGCCCACAAATTATATATTTTAAATGTGGATTTGCTAATTTTGATAAAGCGTTTATCACCGATTCATGATTTTTTCTTTTTATTAGTTCTCCAACAGACAGTAGCATCTTATCCTCTGCACTTATTCCGATAGATTCCCTAATCTTCTCCTTTTCCTCATCAGAAAGTCTTCCTGAAGTAAATTTTTGAAGATCAATGCCCACTCCCGAAACATGTTCTACGCTCTTAGCATGCATATGCTTTTTTGCAAGTTCATAATCTTCTTCATTGATTGTTATAAGAAGATCTGTCCAATGGGCAAGAAGCCATTCAACAGGGTAATAAAAAATCCAATTTTTTATTGGGGCTCCCTTAAAGAAATGAAATCCATGAGCAGTATATATAACTTTCATCCCTCTTTTTCGGTATTTTTTTGCAGCAATTCGTCCCAAGACTCCGCCAATAGGAGTATTGCAATGAACAATGTCATAGTCCTCATTCTTCATTACGTTTGCCAGCTGTTTATATGCTGAAAAATTCTTCAAACTCCATGGATTTCTATCAAAACCCACATGCACTGTTTTAATATCATAGATATTGCAATCTTCCTTATACCCCTCATTATCAGCCATATCCATATTACTTGCCATCGTAAAATCAACTTGTGCTCGATGAGCTGCAAATATAGCCGATCTCATAAATCCATTTATCCTTTTTCCGGACAAGCTGGTTATATATAACATTTTCTTCAAGAAAGATCACCTCGTAAAAGTATTTTAGTTTATTGCTTTTCTCCAATACTCCAGCATATCCCTAACGGTCTGCTCCATCGTTATCTTCTGTTTCCAGCCCGTATCGCGCTTCAACTTTGTCACATCGCCGACGATTATCTTTTCGTCGGTCGGTCTTAGCAACTTCGGATCTATGATAGTTTTGAACTTATGACCGATTTGTACCTCGATGATATCAACAATATCCCTCATCCTGTAAATGTGCTCCGAGGATATGTTGTAAACTTCTCCAGGCGTGCCTTTTTCGGCAAGCAGCATAAGCGCGTTTACCAAATCCCGCTGATCCATTATCGCGCGCCGTGTTTCGAGGTTTCCTACCCTCAATTCATAAACGCCGGTCTTTTCTGCCTGAACGGCTCTGTATGTAAAGTCCGAAGTGACGTCGTTTACTTTTCTTGTTCCAGTAGAATTGAAAATCCTCGCCCTGATGCAACGTATATGGTCGTTCATAAAATATTGAAACGAGATTAAATCCTGCCCGACCTTGCTGACACCATAAGGGTGCAGGGGCTTTAGCTCCGCCGTTTCCTTGACATATACCTCATCGCCCTCAAGCTCGTTGAGCGTTTCACCGTATTCTGCGCTTGAACACGCTACAACTACAATCGGGTCATAGTTTTTATCAATAAACTTCCGCGCCTTTTTGATTGCCTCATAGACCGCAATCGTGCCGCTTATGTTTGTTTCGATAGTTTCATACGGCTTGTTCCAAGAAACGGTGGGACAGCTCTGCGCCGCAAGATGATATATCTGCTCCGGCATATATTCAAAGATGATTCTCTCAATATTTTCCGGATACCTGACGTCGCACTCTATCATTTTGATTTCGGGCGAAAGCTCGATTATATCCGTGGTGGGCTTGTAGTATGTGCCTATGACGTTCTTGCCGTGAGAATGTAGCAATTCTACCATATGCGAGCCTACCATTCCTCCGGCGCCGGTGACTAAATAATTCATCTTATTTCCCTCCAAAAATATTCTCCTCAATCATCAAGCAAATCGCATGATACACCGGCAGGTGCAGCTCCTGTACCATATACGTCTCGGTCTCCGGCACTCTTATGCACACGTCCGCCATTTCGCTGAGCTTGCTTTCTTTTTGCCCTGTAAGACCTATGACCTTCATGCCCTTTGCCCTTGCAGTGACTGCCGCGTAAAGCACGTTTTTACTGTTCCCGCTGGTCGAGATTCCGAGAAGCACGTCGCCCGTGTTCCCGTATCCGTTGACCTGTTGCGCAAAGCAGAGTAGCGGTTCGCAATCATTCTGGTAAGCGGTCGAAAGCGCAGGGTGACCGTCGAGGGCTATTGCAGGAAGCGCTCCCTGCAAGTTCTCGGCAAGCGTTTTCCCAAGTTCGGGATTTGCGGCTATAAGCCTGTCCGCATACTCTTTTGGGAGCTTTCGCGGATTTTTGAACCCCTTCATCAGCTCACCGACGATGTGCTCGGCGTCTGCCGCACTGCCGCCGTTTCCGGCAATCAAAAGCTTCCCGCCATGCGCATAGCAGGTCTCAATGATTTCATACGCTTTGGCAATATCGTCCTTGCAGACAGCCAATTTCGGGTATCTCTCAATCAGCAGATCGAGCTGCGCCTTAACTTTTTCGGTCATATGTATCCTCCAAAATTTCATTAATCGCCTTTAGCAAATCGCCGTCGGTCGGGATAATTTTTGTGCGACAACCTGCCGCTTCGCCCGCGCCTCTGTCGAGCTCGCCGTCGCCTATCATATACGACTGCTCAAGGTCGATATTGAAGTCCTTAGCGGCTTGAAGCAGCATTCCCGGCTTCGGCTTGCGGCAGTCGCAGTCGAATTTCAGCTCTTTGACTTCTCCCTTAAACCCGCTGTCTGGGTGGTGCGGGCAAAAGTAAATGCCGTCAAGGTATGCGCCTTCAGCGCCGAGAAGCGTCTCCATTTTGTTATGTATCTCGTCAAGCTCGGCAAACGTTACCTCTCCGCGCGCAATCACGGGCTGATTCGTCACAACTATTGCAAGATAGCCCGAGCGATTGATTAGCTTTATTGCCTCTGCTACCGTCGGCAAAAGCTCGAAATCGTCAATATTGCGAAGAAAACCTTTGTATTTGTTGATGGTACCATCTCGGTCGAGGAAAATCGCTTTTTGCTTGTTTCTGAGGTTTCTTGCAAACACCTTTCCACCCTCAAAATCTTTTGTGACCGCTTCAAACCTCTCAGGCGTACCCATATCCTTGACATACTCGGGACTGTCATAACAGAACATTTTGCCAGTTCCTGCAAGGGGCTTTAGCAAGTGCCGGTCTAAATCTATCTTAGGTAAATTGATGTCGTTTTCCAAAAGCTTTGGAGAGATGATGTGCAGCCCCGCGTTGACCCTGTTCTTGTAAAACTCGGGGCGCTCGTCCTCCTTGGCAAGCCACTTTTGCACCGATTTATTCTCATCCGCGATTATAAGCCCGCTGTCATAGGGGTGATCGTTCGGGTGGGTAAACAGCGTCGCGAGAGCGTTGTGCTCCTTATGAAACGCTACAAAGCGGTTAAAGTCTATATTGAAAACCGAGTCTGCATTCAGAAGCAGGAAGTCTTCCGTCAACTTATCTTTTATCCTGAACAGTGCTCCCGCATTGCCGAGGGGCTTGTCCTCAACGAAATAATCTATATGTACGCCGAGACGTTCTCCGTCGCCGAAATACTCTATTATCTTCTCCGCCATATGGCTGACGGTCAAAATTATGTCGGCGAAGCCTTGTTCGCGCAGGCACTCTATTTCGTGCTCCAAAACAGGCTTGCCACATATAGGGATAAGAGGCTTAGGAATGTCGGGAAATAGCTCAGAGATACGCGTACCACGCCCGCCTGACATGATGACGACTTTCACTTTTTCTCCTCCGCGGGGGTATAGCTTTCGGGCGAATAATATATGACCCTTGTTCCTCCGTTTTCAAACTCAAACGGGACATAGAGCAGGTCTTTCATCGCTTCCATCACGCTTGCGCGGCGCTCAGGCTGAACGTAGAAAATCAGGAATCCTCCGCCGCCCGCGCCCAAAAGCTTGCCGCCCAAGGCTCCGGCCGCTATGCCTTTTGCATAAAGCGCGTCGATGCCGTCTGTGGAAATCGCCGAGCCGGTCTGGCGTTTGAGCTTCCATGTATAGTCAAGCAATCTGCCGAAGTCGTCAAGGTTGGCATGCTTGTCCGTCAGAACGTTTTCCGCGTCGTCGACCAAAGCGAGCATTTCCTTGAGCTGGGCGGTCTTGTCGCCCCGGTCCTTGGCATTTGCTTCCTGAACCTCCGACGAAAAACGGGTGAAGCCTGTAAAGAACATAACTAAATTTTCATTCAGCCTGCGTTTGCGGTCGGGAGATATTATGACCGGACGGACTTCGTACCCGTCTGCGCTGAATGTGATGCGATTAAGTCCTCCGAATGACGCCGCGATTTGGTCTTGCCAGCCGCCGGCTTCATTGCAAAGCGTTCTTTCAAGATAAATCGCCTCGTCTGCAAGCCTGCCTTTGTCAACGTATTTGCCCTTTAAAGCGTGAAAGGCGTTGAGCATTCCGACTGCGAAAGACGATGACGTTCCGAGACCCGAGCGAGCGGGCAAATCTGACTCATATGTAAGGCGGATTTCGTGCATGTCAAGCATTTTCATAGCGTTTCTGATCGCCGGATGCCTGATCTGCTCAATGTCGGTCACGCGCTCGGTTTTCGAGTAGCAAAGCTCGGTCGAGTAGTCGAAAAAGCGCGGCAAATGGCGCACGTTGACGTAGCAGTACTTGTCGAACGTCGTCGACAGCACTGCTCCGCCGTGCTTTTCAAAAAATTCTTTCATGTCCGTCCCGCCGCCAAAGAATGACATGCGAAAGGGGGTTTTGGTGATGATCATGCTTCTTCCCTACCGTTAAAAAGATTTATTTTACTAAAAATACGACATTCCAATCTGTCAAAAACATAGGTAAACAGGATTTTTCTGAATGCCTCAATTGCCGAGCATGCAACAAATAACAGCAATATATCGGCAGAGGTTATCAATGGCAAATATGCATTGTTTATTATGCTGCTAATATCAAACACTCTCGTAAATAACAAAGTCTCAATCGGAGGATACATGTGTATCAAATATACTCCGAACATTAAGCTTGCTATATAGTTCACCGCTCTTGACTGAAGCCTCAGGTTAAGGCTCCACAGAAAAATACCTACTGATATTATCATCGGAAGAATCCTGTAGTTTCCTCTGATGAAATAACAGGAATATTCCGCCGCAAGACCGATTTTAGTGCCGAGCAAATCCATAAATACAATACTCAAAAACGCCAATATGTACCCTATCACAATCATCAAAATATACAGTTTCTTATTGTACTTCTTTTCGGAAGCGTGATTTCTGATATAGAATACTATCGCATAGAGCATCACAAAGCATAGAAAATTGTTTGAACCGTAACTGAAAAACGGTACCAATGTTGTCACGCTCCACAGAATAATCATAACAACGATAAGACCTTGAAGTTCCTTTTTTGACAGTGATCTTATGCCTTTATAAAGGTATGGGCTGATGAGAAGAAATACGGCATATGTCGTAGGATACCACCAAATGCCGGTACTTAGCGGGAACACAGACTTTGCAACTAAAGGAAGGTTTATATACCCCCCCCCACAAAATCAGCACTATACATATTAAAATACTGTAAAACAGCATTTGTCGTTCGATTTTCCAGACACTTTTTAACGATTTCTTTATGCCATACTCTTTGCTTACATCGCATAAAAACCATGCCGAAATCATGAAAAACAAGTTGTTTCCTATAAATGCGTGATTACCTATGAATTGAAGGAATAATTTATTTACCGTCAGACCGATTATTTCCGTATCGACGTTGAAAGCATTCTTTGCCACAAAATGGTGCGCCACAATCATCAGCATAGAGATGATTCTTAAAAGTTCAAAGTTGGATTGGCGTTCACCTTTTACTGCATCTGCTTTTTTCACTGAAATCCCCACTCATTATTCAAGCATTTCCGCAAACCCCTTTGCAGCACATTCAACACTGTAATTCTTCAGTCCGAATTCGTATGCAGCTTTGCTCATGCTATCGTAATCTTCTTTATTCATGGCTGCTGCGTTCCTAAGTTTTTCTGAAAAACCTTCAACATCGTCCGGTGAAACAAGAAAACCTGTTTTGCTTTCAATCACCTGTTCGGATATTGCGCCGACGTCAAAAGCTATAATGGGCTTACCGTATCTGTATGCGTCAATAATAACTCCGGACTGTGTTGCGGAATTATACGGCAACACTGTCCAATCACATCCAATAAAGAAGTTCTCAAGTTCTTCATTGGTTACATACCTATCTGTAACAGCGACATTTGGCAGCTCTTTTATCTTCTCTACTAACTGCTCTGAATTAATGTCAACTCTGCCCACTACATCAAATTGAATATCGGGACATTTCTTGATAATTTCATAAAGCTTGTCTACACCTTTATATGCGTTTATTCGACCAAAAAATAGGATTTTTTTAGAATAACACGGCTCGGTATATTCCGGGAAAGAACGCCAAAGTCTATAGGTTTTAATTCTGCTCAGCTCAACATTATACGAATCTGTCAGGACATTTCCGTATTTTTTATTGCAGATGACAATATTGTCAGCCAATCTGCAAACAGCTTTATTCATGAGAATAACCGATTTTTCCTGCTTGTCACCCGTATGCGGAATAATATCATGAATCATTTGGAACGTCTTAACACGCTTGCTCTTTAGCAGCATAATTGGCAAATTCCAAACATGAAGTGTCTCAAAAAAAATAATGTCAAACTGTTCTTTTCGGATTCTTTTAAGAATTTTAATCAAAGTTATAATGTCAAAGGTTCTCTTACATACTCCCGGCTTTTCAGGACAGTTGACCTGCCATATTTTAGAATTATCGCTGACGTGAACTTTCAAATCTGAACTGCATAATGCATAACTGTCCGCAAGACCTTTACCGTTCAATGCTGCATGCATTCCTAAAACGATATCCTGATGGTCGGCATTAATCGAGAATGTCACTATCAATACCTTTTGAAATTTACTCACCTATTTCGCTCCCTCATGGTCAAACACCACCGCCACGGTCTTGAAGAGTATCTTCAAATCCATCAGCAGCCCGCGGTGTTTTATGTACTCAATATCCCACACGATCTTCTCCTCCGGCTTCAAATCATACCCACCGTTGACCTGCGCAAGACCCGTCAGTCCCGGCTTAACCTTCAGCCGCTCGTGGAACCCGTGGACATACGTCTCAAATTCGTCGTAAAAAATTTCGCGCTCAGGTCTCGGGCCGACCCAGCTTAGCTGTCCGGTGAACACCGCCGCGAGCTGTGGAAGCTCGTCCAGTCGGAATTTTCTCAGCGTTCGCCCAAGCGGGAAAATTCGCGGATCGTCGTCGCCCTGTGACCACTGCGCACCTGATGCTTCAGCATTCACTTTCATCGTCCGAAACTTTATAACATCAATTTTTTTGCCGTTTAATCCGAGCCTTTCCTGATGATAAAATGCCGGACCGGGCGAATTTATTTTGATCAAAACTGCAATTATTGCCATCGGAATCGCAAGAATTACCAGAGCGACTGCCGATGCGAAAATGTCAAAAATTCGCTTTACTGCGGTATAAATCGGCTTTTTTGGAATATCGCCGATCTGCTCGACAAAGTACTCTCCTGTTTTTTCGTATGGCAGGACGACTTTTTGCTCATGCGGTATCTCCACCGCGACGGTCGCAGGTGCAACCTCTACCGGCTTGTCCATCACTGCAATGTTACTTATTTCTTCGCTCATTTCCTCACCTACTTTATATTGTGTTACCCATTCAGCGCCCCAACCTCTCGGAGGAGATTCTTTCTTCGGTCGCTCAGCTTCCCGGCCTTGGCGCTGACTTTCTGGTTCATCAGCCACACATACAAGTTCTGCCCGCTCGAATCGGTGTAGTCGGTCGGTATGTGACTATTGCCGTGGGTGTCATAATAATGTTTCAACTCTGCATACCTCTGCTGCCACCTGATGTCTCGCGGCTCGTCGGCGGTCAAGCCAATAGAGGCAAGTTTAGTCTTTTGAACCTCGGTCAATGCCTTCCCCTCACGCTTGCCTTGCAGAATCAATTTCTGCTCATTCAGCCATTTGTTGAGCCACACGCCGCCGGAAGTGTAGCTTGGTGG
>CANQNF010000012.1 GCA_947625125.1 uncultured Clostridia bacterium | reverse complement strand
CCTCGGCATGCCGAGGGTGATAACCTAAAAATTTTACTTCATTCTATGGGAATTTGCGAAAAATACTTGACATTACCTTATTCCGAGGAGATTATTATGCTTATCCATGAAATAGTTGACTATTGCAACACCGAATATCGCCGTTCCGATACTGAGCATGTTTGCTATAATTGTAATCATCCGTCGGAATGCTCGGGCGGCTGTAAGGAGTGTCTTAAACAAATATATTTTCCAAATGGCTATCCCGGCGGCAAAAGGGATTACGACTGTAAAAACCTGATAAATTTTTATGTGTGCGATTATATCAATAAATATGCCTCGGAGATGCTCTATCTGCTTCGCGAAAGCAATAAACTGAACAGAATGTACGAATATAATATTCTTTCTATAGGATGCGGCGCCGCTCCTGACCTGATGGCTTTTGAAGAATATGTTTCGGAAACTAATCCCTATAAGAAAATAAATTATTTCGGAATAGACATGAATCAGCTATGGAGGCCTATTCATAGGAAAATAATGCATTATTCCGGCAGGTCTGTCAACAGAATTCAATTTCAATACGACGATGCCACGGAATATCTTAACGGGCATCCGATGCACGGCATAGACGTCGTAGTTCTTCAATATGTGATCTCACATTTTTACAATACGGGTCATATTGAACAAATACATGATTTATTTGAAAGCATTGAGAAAAATGTAATCGATAACAAAGAACCCGGCAAGCCTGTTGTTATTTTGATCAATGACGTAAACAGCTGTAACCGCGGCAGAGACTTCTTTGAGGAAATGCTTTGGTTCGCGGGAAATCATGGCGGGGTAAGTCAGTATTATTTCGACTACAGAATACAAAATGAGAATCAAAGATACGGCGAGATGCACCCCGACAATAAAATGCTCTTCGATTTAAGCGAATGCGATCTGGACATTTATAAGCCGTGGGAGGAATGCTCGAGCGCACAAATGCTTATCGAGATAGAATAGAGGCGATCCGATGATTATAAGCGCAAGCAGAAGAACGGACATACCGACTTATTATTCCGATTGGTTTTTCAACAGAATAAAAGAGGGCAGCGTCTGCGTCCGCAATCCTATGAATATTCATCAGGTCAGCAGGATCGATCTGTCTCCCGACGTTGTCGACGGTATTGTCTTTTGGACAAAAAATCCCATTCCCATGATAGACAGACTATCTGAACTGAAAAAATATGTTTACTATTTTCAGTTTACCGTCAATTCTTACGGAAAGGATATTGAACCAAACGTCCCATTGAAAAAAGATATAATCATTCCTGCTTTTAAAAAACTCTCCTCTGCCGTCGGCAAAGAGCGGGTAGTATGGAGATACGATCCGATATTTATAAATGAGAAATATACTGTGGAATATCATAAAAAATATTTTCGGATCCTATGCTCCGAGCTGTCCCGATATACCGAAAAATGCAGCGTCAGCTTTATAGACATATACAAAAATACGGAGCGAAGCATGAAAAAATTCAATATTCGTCCGCTTACAAACGATGAGATCGTTGAGATGATGAGCAGCTTTGTTATCTCTGCAAAAAACGAGGGAATTTATATCGACACCTGCGCCGAGGAATACGATCTGTCGCCGCTCGGAATAAGCCACGCCTGCTGCGTCGATAAGCAAAGATTCGAGCGCTTGGGCAATTACACGCTGAAAATAGGAAAGGACAAAAGTCAAAGGAATACTTGCGGCTGTATCGAAAGCGTCGACATAGGGGCATACAACACCTGCGAAAACGGCTGCGTATACTGCTATGCGAATTACAGCCGCACAGCCGCTGCCAAAAACTATTCAGAACACGACCCGTCCTCGCCAATTATTTTCGGGGCGATCGGCGAGGATGACAAAGTAACCGAAAGAAAGGTAAGGTCCAATATCGAATCGCAATTTACTTTGTTTTAAATCAAGCAGGATTTATGAGTTTTAAAACATGAGCAGCATGGCGGAACGGTGCGATAATGATATATCTCCGAATTTTGGACCGATTTTAAATCTGAGCATATATGCGCAACGCCTACGGCGGATTTTATCAGCGCTCAAGTCTGAACGGCTTGGGCGCTTTTGATATAGCAGGGTTTGTGTAAGGCTCTCCCTATTCCATCCCCACCACGATTTTCCTCGGATACTCCAGCCACACCGCCGAAAAATCGCGGCTGCCAATATCCTCCCACCCGCGCATATCCGCCTTGTACAGCGCATAACAGAGCTTTACCTCTTTCTCCTCTTCGGGTTCAATACCGCAAATCAGCGTGTCCGTATCGTTCATCGCAAAGAACGCGTTTTGTTCCAAACCGTTGCGCCAAGCACCCGATTCCGTGGCAAATTTGTAGCACGGAAAGAGCATTTTTTCTTCGGAAATGTTTTTGAGATCAACTGTAAAAATAAGCATTTTTTCCTCGCCGCCGGAGCCTTTCGCGGGGTCAGAGTAGCCGGAAATATCGGCCGCGGAGATTATTTCAACCGCTTTCGGAGTAATTTCAATACCGTTTATTTCGACAGTCTCGCCGACGTTTACAGAGATTATCTCTACCGGCGGAAATGCTTTATTTACGGCATAAATTCTCGCGTCGACAAGCGATATAACGGCTGCGGCAATACAGCAAAAACCTGTTTTCAGCGGCGTTTTCACGGCACTATCGCCCCGCTTTCTATTTTGATTATTTCGTCAGACAAAAGCTCCAGCTCCTCGCGGTCGTGACAAGCTAAAATCACCGTTGAGCCGCGTTCCTTAAAGTATTTTAGGATTTGCCGCACTCGCTCCACGCCGTCCTGATCGAGCGCGTTCAGCGGCTCGTCAAGTATCAGAATCTCCGGCTTTTCCATTATCGCCGCCGCGATCCCCAATTTTTGCTTCATGCCGAGTGAAAATTTCCGGTATTTTCTTTTATCGCCCGGGTCAAGCCCGACCGCCGAGAGGCTGTCTTTTATGTCGCCGTCGGTCGCGATTTGCTTGATTGAAGCTAAAAGTTTCAGATTTGAAAAAGCCGTTTCGGAGTCCAAAAAATCGGGATTTTCAATTAAAATCCCCACGCTTTTCGGAAATGAAATTTTTTCTCCGAGCGTTTCGCCGTCAATAATTATCTTCCCCTCGGTGGGGCGGATAAGTCCGCAGATTGCCCGCATGAGCATGGTTTTCCCGCTGCCGTTTTTGCCGGAAAGACCGTAAATCATGCCGCGACTTAATTTCAGATTTATATTTTTCAGAACGCTCGCGCCGCGAATGATTTTTGTGTAATTGATTATTTCTATCATTTTCTGCTCCTATCTCCCAAAATTTCAATACAGCATGACATAAATGCTCCGAGAGCCATGCACAGAAGCGTTATTATTGCCGGAACCGTAAAGCCGAGCCGCAGGGTAATTCCGCTCGGATTGGAAAGAACCGTCCGATTGAGCTGAGAATATCCGGCAAAAAGAATAGGGGAGTGTATAAATGTAGAGGCGATCTGCATGGATACCACCAAAACATACCCGAAAACCGGTTTTAAATACAGATTCATCAGCGATTGGACAAACGAACAGGCGGTACTTACGGCAAACGGAAGCAAAATCGCCGCGAGACTGTTTTTGTCAAAACCGAAAAACGCGGCTTTAAGCTCGGAAATGTCCGTCAAAACGACCGTGCAAAAAATCGCGGCGTGGGACAGCGCAATTATAAAAAGCAGTGAAAAGCATTTTGATATCCACCAGCTCACACGTGAACGGAACTTTGTGATTATCGCCGTTTCCATGCTCCCGAACGGAAATCCGCCGACGATGAAAGCTATGTAGGCGTTAAGCAAGATCCACGCAAACGGCGGCTGATAGCTCATTTCGGGAATAATTCGATAGTCGCCCATGAAGAGCCGGAAAAAATCCTGTGATATCCCGTCGCTTAAAACCGCGGGCGGAACCGTTCCCTTTTCTTTATACAAGAGCAGCAAAGTCAGGGGGATCAGTAAAAATATATATACACTTCTTTGTGATAGATCAGACATAAATATTGCGAACGTTTTTCGGAAAAATCCGTTATTTCTTTTTAACATAATTCACCTGTCAGATAATATCATCGCGGCTGCCTTTGATAAAATACAGCGGAAATGTCAGAAGAAAAAGCGCAGCCGGAACTGCTGTAACGGTCAATGCCGTCGGCTTGGGACTGAAGCCCTGAGACGCGCGAAGAAGATTGTAGACGTTGAGACTTGCAATATCCGCCCCGTTAGTAACCGCGCTCCACAACAGGTATACGATAAACGGCGACAGCAGCACAGCAAGACGGTTTTTCACAAAGAGCGCCGCCGTAAGCGACACCGTTGCTAAAAGTCCCGCCAATATAAAATCATACAAAACATAAAATCCGCAATATAAAAGCGGTCGTTTTATAAAAAGCACGGAGAGAAATCCGTTTTCATATACCGAAAAAGTTCCGGGCGCGGCTTGGGGAGGCAGCGCCGGACATATACACGCGACCGCCAAAAAGTTTATAATCAGGGGCAGGACAAACGCAAGTCCTCCCGACGCAAGCACCGAAAAATATTTTGCTGCAAGGTATTTTTTTCGATCCGTCCGCGAACATATTTGCTTTATGTATCCTCGCCGGTCAAATGAATATGAATCAGCAAAGGGCAGAGCCGCCAAAACAGGAGCGAGCATAAAATAAAGCGTGTTTTGCAGCGAGCGAAATTCCGTTCCTATCCAATATTGATATAATGACGGCGGGTAGTCGCCCGAAATATGCAAAAAATCAAATATTCCGAAAATATCCGAAACGGTTATCGTACAGCCTATTATCACAGCCGCCGCGAAAAATCGGCTGCCAAAGGCTCTTTTCAACTCAAATCCAAGCATAGCGGCACCTCACTTCACTTTAAAATAGGAATACGCCCTGCCGTTGTTGTGAATGTTCTGCTCCAAATAAAGGTTTCCGTCGGCGGTTTGTTCGTCAATAAGATAGCAAAGCGTAAGCTCCTTCGTCTCGCCGGATTTTACATAGAGCATGTAATACTGCATATTTTCGGGAATGTCCTCCATGTGATCGTGCATGTTCATATACCCGAGCGCATACTGGGTCTCATATCGATTTGCAGTCACTCCCGCGTACTTAACCTCAATAAGATTGCCGCCGCAGAGATTTGTGTCGCCAAGATTTATAAACTCGCTTTCTCCGCTTTCAAGCGTCAAATCAAGCCGCAGCGTTGCCCAGACAAAGCTTTTCCCGAGGTATCCGTCATATTCCCCGGTGTCGGAAAGATGGTCAAAAATTCTGTCACCGTGTGATGTCACAAGCCCGGATTCATCCGTAACGTCGCCGATCGTGCCGTATGCGTCGACCGCGTCGGAAAGTGAAATGCCATCGGGCAGGCGGTTGCTGATTTCAATGCCGTATAAATCGTAACGCCAGCGGTTTCCCTTACTGTCGGTGTAGTCGGAGCTTGCGATTATTTCCTGCCCCGGCTCGGGAATAGGCTCGGACTCGGTCACGGGAGTTGTTTCGGAAGAAGCGGAAGTCAGCGATTCGGCGGTTTCCGCAGTGGCAGCGGCTTCCGTCTCAATGGCAGTTGTTTCCTCTGCAAATGCTTCGGAAACGGTTGTCACCGGCAGCTCGGGGACTGCGGCAGTTTCGGGAAATGCGGCCGCTGCCGTCTCGGGCGGGAGAGCGATTTCAGGTTGAAAAGTTTGTAGTGGGAGATTTTCGTCGGGTCTGTGTATGATTCCCTGCTGCGACAAAAACACAAGCAGCAAAAGCGCGCAGGCTGCGAGAGATATTATAGCGATAAGAATTTTTTGCATGACATGCTCCTTCCTTTTCTCCGAGCATACCGCAAAAATTCTTAAGAATCAACGCGGGGTTTCTTAAAAATTTATTAAGATTGGGGAGTCTTTCGGTTTGTGGGGGTATTGTGAACGTGGAGCACAGGGCTTTGAATGTGGGAAGCCCGGTAAGGGGTTGTCTACGGTTGAGGCACAAAGCCTTAGCCTTGTGCAAAGCCCCGAGCGAGCGAACGCGGCAGCGGTCGCGAGCGAGGGGGGAGAGGCAGAAAGGTGAAAGTCAGCAGCAGCTCCCCTCCCCACCGGGGAGGGGCTCAGGGGTGGGGCGCTTTAAATAGTATGAGCGAAGCGAATACCTTATACTCATGGGTCGGGCCGGAGGGCATTTTAAAATCCGTATCAATTTCCGCAAGGAAATGATACGGATTTTTTCGACAAGGTGCAGGCGGGCATTTCCCCTCCTTGAGGAGGGGGACAGGGGGAGGTGAGTTAAAATAGCATGAGCGCGCAGCGCGAATACCTTTTACTCGGGAGGCATGGGCGGGAATTAAAGCTTTCGACCTGTTTTTCATCGTTCGGGGCGGGTTCGCGGCACAAAGCCCACCGGTTGGCACAAATCCCGAACGAGCGAACGCGGCAGCGTTCGCGAGCGAGGGATGGGGGGAGCAGATGACAACCGGCATAAAATTCAAAAAAGCAGTTCCTGTGTGGTCTGCAAGCTTAGTCGGAAAGACTCATAAGAGACCCCTGAATGACTATCTGACCCACGAATTCGGTGGAAATTATGTGCGATCTAAGTCGCCCCTTACAATGCCTCCCCTTTGTCTCATCAAATCTCATCCGCGCTCGCTGGCCGCACAAATGCCTAAACAAAAAACCGCGGCGTTGAAGACAGCGCCGCAGTTTGATGTCAAAAAATAAAACAAATTTAACCGATTTATTTGCCGAATTATGCCTTGAATTCCTTGACCCAGAGGCCGTGGAGGTTGCAGTAGGCGTAGATTTTGCACTCGGGCATATAGGGAAAGCGGACCTCGGTGGACTGCTCGGGCGCCAAAATGACCTTATTTTCGCGGTTTCCGCAGACCTGAGAGACCCACATTATATAGTGTTCCTTGGTCATCGGGTGCTCGACTGAGCCGACCCTGACGACGAGCTCGCCGTCGGAAACCTCGACGTGAGGAACGTGCTTTTCGACGGCCGCGTCGGTGGTATTTGCGGTCAGCTTTTCCATCGGTTTGCCGCAGCAGGTGACGTGCTCAAGGCTGCCGAGGACGTCCTCGACGACATTGCCGCAGATCGGGCATTTTGCATAGCTGAAATATTCTTTCATGGTAAAATCCTCCTGTAAAAATGGTGGCCGAAGCCTCGGATATATTTTATCATGTTCGGCGGGAAATGTCAACTGCACGGGAACAGCGTTTTTTGTTTTTTGAGCATACATGTGCGCTTCAATTATAGTCATTTTTGTTCATCGGGATTATACGTGCATATATTCTATGAGGCGCATGATGACGCTCAAAAACTGCCAAAAAAACAAAAACCCGCCGAAGCGGGCTTGAAATATGGCGTCCGCGAGGTGACTCGAACACCCGACCTACCGCTTAGGAGGCGGTCGCTCTATCCAACTGAGCTACGCAGACAAACGCGGAACGCCCTTATTTTAGCACGTTTTTCGGAGTCTGTCAAGGGGTTTTAAGGAATTTCGGGGGTAATGTGCGTTTTTGGCGTGCGTGCTCCTCCTCCCGCCTCCTGCAATGCCGTTTTCTTCGCCCGCAGGGACTGCTGACCCGAGGGGGCGGAGCCCCCAGCCGGCCGCCCCGGCGGCCGGCTTTTTCGTCGGCGAAGCCGACGAAAGGCCCGCGGAGCGGGCCGGGGCTCCGCCTTGCACTATCCCGATGGATTCTGCAAGGTTCCGGCTCGCAGTCCCCCGGTGCGGGCGGTGCGCAGGAGGTACGGGGAGCATACAAAATTAGCAGGGGCGTTCGGTCGCCCGCGTTGTCACTGTTTTTAAATTGTCGCCGCAGGCGACACCTTGAAATTCTGTCATCTGATTTCTGAATTCTGTATTCTTGATGCGCCGCATGCCCTTGCCATCCCGGAAAAAATATGCTATAATAAACAAAAACCACTGAAAGGAGCCTTGTGATGACTGCTGAAAAACCGTCGAAAAAGGCCGCGAAAAGGGCGGTCGGGATAGCCGCCGCAGTCGGAGTTCTTACCTGCGCGGCCATCGGCTACGCCGTTTACGAAAACACCGCCATTCAGCTTGCTCGCTATGAGATCGCTTCGCAGGCCCTCCCCGAAAGCCTGGCGGGGCTACGTATCTGCCACCTTTCCGACATACATGTAAAGCCCGAGCCCCGTGATTACGGCCCGCTGATTAAGGCTGCGGCGTCGACTGAGCCAGACCTGATAACCGTTTCTGGCGACCTTGTCGATTCGCGGGTCAGCGACATTTCCGCCGCAGTCTCGCTGATGGAAACTCTTGCCCAGATCGCGCCGGTCTATTATGTCACGGGAAATCATGAGGAGCGCCTGCCGCCGGAGATTTATGCCGAGGTGCTGAAATCTCTTGAGGACGCCGGCGTTCATCTTCTTCGGGACAGCTCCGAGCTCTTTGTCATGGACGGCGTGGCGGTCAATATAATGGGCGTTTGCGACAGGAAATACCCCGATTTTGATTTGATCAGATCGTTGGAGCAGGACGGCCTCTTTAACCTTTTAATAAGTCATCGCCCGCAGTTTGCCAAAGAGTATGCCGAAGCGGGAGCGGACCTGACGGTCTGCGGACACGCACACGGCGGTCAGGCCCGTATACCTTTTATAGGAGGGCTGATCGCGCCCGACCAGATGTTCTTCCCGGAATTTTACCAGGGGGTGCACGAGTTTTCCGGCAGATACACCGTGATAAGCCGAGGTATCGGCAACAGCCTCATCCCGGTGCGGGTAAACAACCGCCCCGAGGTCGTGCTCATCGAAATCAAAAGATAGCGCTTTTCTGTAGCTTCTGCCACGGCGGAGCCCCGAGCCGGCCGCTTTGCGGCCGGCTTTTTCGTCGGCTTTGCCGACGAAAGGCCCGCTTCGCGGGCCCGGGGCTCCGCCCCCCCGCACTCCCCTGCGGGTTTCCGCAAACAAGCTTTCGCCCCCATCCTCGGGTCCCGAATTCTTCGTTTTATAGGCATTTTTTCAAAAAAACCCTTGACAAACCGTTCTTGACGTGGTATTATAATTCTACCTCTTTGCGGGGTCTTTTTAGTGTGCCCGCAAACAAAACGCAGCGACCCGCCGCTTGGGGCTCTCCCAAAAGGTGCGGAAACTGACCGGAGGGAGGCAATCTAAATGCGCCTTATCGACCCGTAGGGCGTAAATATCTTCAGGAGGTGCCGAAAATGAGGGTAAACATCACGCTCGCCTGCACGGAGTGCAAGCAAAGGAATTACATTTCCAAGAAAAACAAGAAAAACGATCCCGACAGACTTGAAATGAACAAGTATTGCAAGTTCTGCCGCAAGCACACTCTCCACAGAGAGACCAAGTAAGGGGAGGAGAGCAAATGGCAAAAGACGAAAAGAAGCCGAATATCTTTAAAAGAATCTTCGGCGCGGTAAAGAAATTCTTCCGCGATCTTGTCGCTGAGGTCAAAAAGGTCACATGGCCGTCCGGCAAGCAGGTATTAAACAATACCGCCGTCGTTTTGGTCGTGTGCATAATCTGCGGCGTCGCGCTTTTCGCGATCGATTCTGCTTTCGCAGCGCTTATCCAGCTTCTGGTTCGCGCTTAAGTCTACGAAAGGAAGATTAGTATGGACGCTGAAACGACTGCAAAATGGTATGTAGTGCACACTTATTCGGGTTACGAGAACAAGGTGGCTCAGAACATTGAGAAGGTCGTGGAAAACCGCAAGCTCCGCGATACCATCCAGATGGTAAGAGTCCCCGTTGAGATCGTGGAACAGACCGACGCACAGGGCAAGAAAAAGGAAGCCGAGTCAAAGCTCTTCCCGAGCTATGTTCTTGTGAAGATGGTGATGACCGACGAAAGCTGGTATATCGTAAGAAACACCAGAGGCGTCACCGGATTCGTGGGTCCCGGCTCAAAGCCAGTGCCGCTGAGCGATAAAGAGGTAGAGGCTCTGGGCGTGGACGTAAGAAAGGTCCAGGACAGCGTAAACTTCAAGGAGGGCGACGAGGTCACCGTTATGGGCGGACCGTTCGACGGCTGGATAGGAGTCGTCAAGTCCGTGAATCTGGAAGAACAGACCGTAGATATCTCGGTATCCATGTTCGGAAGAGAGACCCCTGCGACGCTTGCCGTCACACAAGTCAGGAAGGTCGAGGAATAAGCCTCGGCAGTGGGAGAACCGGAATTTTAACGGTTCGCCAAAAACGCGCACCCGGCTTTATCTCCCGAAAAATGCCTGAAAAGGGAGAGCGTAATGCCGAAGCGCTATCACCACAAATGGAGGAAAAATTATTATGGCACAGAAAGTAACTGGAATCATCAAGCTTCAGATCCCGGCGGGAAAAGCTACTCCCGCACCGCCGGTCGGCCCGGCTCTCGGCCAGCACGGCGTTAATATAGTCGCTTTTACAAAGGACTTCAACGAGAGAACCAAAAACGACATGGGCTTAAT
Organism: uncultured Clostridia bacterium; assembly: GCA_947625125.1. Classification (GTDB taxonomy): domain Bacteria; phylum Bacillota; class Clostridia; order Oscillospirales; family Ruminococcaceae; genus Faeciplasma. The sequence goes on along the minus strand of CANQNF010000012.1, from coordinate 60,288 downwards.
AATCCCCGTCGTCATCACCGTGTATGCGGACCGTTCGTTCACGTTCATCACAAAGACCCCTCCGGCAGCCGTTCTTATCAAGAAAGCCTGCGGGATAGAGTCCGGCTCCGGCACCCCCAACAAGACCAAGGTCGCAAAGATAACCAAGGACCAGGTAAGAGCCATCGCCGAGCAGAAGCTCCCCGACCTCAATGCCGGCTCCGTTGAAGCGGCCATGTCGATGATCGCCGGCACCGCGCGCTCCATGGGCGTAACTGTTGTCGACTGATAAACAAAAAAGGAACGGAATTTCAAGTGGGAGGTTTCATAGACCGTATAACCACGACCCTAATTATAAAGGAGTAAATCTGAATGAAACACGGAAAGAAATATAACGACAGCTTAAAGGCCGTCGACAAGACAAAATTCTACGATTCCCTTGAGGCCTGCGAGCTGGTTGCCGCCAATGCAAAGGCTAAGTTTGACGAGACCGTCGAGGTTCACATCCGTCTCGGCGTCGATTCCCGCCATGCCGACCAGCAGGTTCGCGGCGCCGTCGTTTTACCGAACGGCACCGGCAAGACTGTCAGGACTCTTGTTTTCTGCAAAGAGGACAAGTACGAGGCCGCTAAGGAAGCGGGCGCCGACTATGTCGGAGGCATGGATTATGTCGACAAGATCATGAAAGAAAACTGGATGGACTTCGACGTCGTCATCGCTTCGCCCGATATGATGGGCATTGTCGGACGTTTAGGTAAGGTCTTAGGTCCCCGCGGACTCATGCCGAACCCGAAAGCCGGCACCGTCGCTCCCGACGTTGCGAAAGCCGTCACCGAGGCCAAGGCCGGTAAAATCGAGTACAGACTCGACAAGACGAACATCATCCACTGCCCGATAGGCAAGGCTTCGTTCGGCAAGGAGAAGCTCGCCGAGAACTACGAGGCCCTTATGGAAGCAGTCGTCAAGGCCAAGCCTGCCGCCGCAAAGGGCGCTTACCTCAAGTCCATCACGCTGACCTCCACCATGGGTCCCGGCGTGAAGTGCAACACCGCGAAATACGGGGTTTAATTACACATCGAATAAAGAAAGCTCCCGCGAAACAGGGAGCTTTTTTCATGCCTGAAACTAAGGGTTTGGGGTGCGCTGCAGACCGGCGGCTTCTGCTGCCGGGGCGGAGCCCCGGTCGGCCGGCTTCAGCCGGCCGACCACGCCGGCGGCTTCGCCGACGGCGCCCCGGCCTGCGGCCGGGGGCTCCGCCCAAGGTCAGCAGAAGCCGCCTGTGAACGCAGTCGCCCTCGGGATCATACCCCGAAGCCGTAAATTCTCACACCGTGCTTCGGTACAAACGCAGAGATTTTATTTTCCATAATTTTGCAGTCCCCCGCGCCCCAAAGCTCTGTTCCCTTTTCGGCAGGTTTTTCGGGCAATTCCGCAGAAATTTCCGCGTCCTCGTCCGAAAGATTGAACAGCGCTACCCTCACGCAATCTTTACCCTCGGAGAGCCAGACCGCTTCCTTGTCATTCCTCCTAAGCTGCCTCGCCTTGCCGTCAAACTCCATCGCCAGAATCTGAGGATTTGTTAATAATCCGAAATCTCTTTCGTTCAGCTGCGGCAGGTCGGTGCCTATCATCAAGGGCGACCGGCAGAGGCACCAGAGGGTCAGCATTGTCTTTAACTCGTCCTCGGTGAAGTTTGAAATCCACTCATGCCCATGCCCCTTACCTAACTTTCCGATGGGGAGCATATCGCAGTCGGGCCAGCAGCCGGTGCGGGTGTGGTCCTGCCACTGCTCGCAGCGCCAAAACATATTTTTCAGCAGCTCCCAGTTATCCCAGAAGTCGTCGGTGATTCTCCACATATTGGCATTTTCGAGGTAGTGAGTGGCGTTCTCAACATGCGCCGGTCCGGGGGATAAACTCAGCACAATGGGCCTCCCGCATTTGTCGATAGCGCGCCTTAACATGCGGGTTTCCTCCCATCCCGAGAAGCGATTGACGGGATACATCCACGAGTCGCAGATGTCGTCGCACTTGATAAAGTCCACGCCCCAGTCAGCGTACATCTGAATGATCGAATCATAGTATGCCTGGCCGTCGGCATTGTGTTTCACGCCGTACATGTCGGGGTTCCAGCCGCAGATAGAACCCGCGTCTGCAACGTCGGAAGCGGTAGCAGAGGTGCCTAAAACTTTCAGATGTTTGTGTGCCGCCATTCTCGGAATTCCGCGCATAATGTGTATGCCGAATTTCAGTCCGAGCCCGTGGACGTAGTCCGCAAGGGGTTTGAAACCTTTACCATTTGCCGAACTCGGAAAACGTAAATGCGACGGTTGAAGACGTGAGAATTCATCAATCTCGAAGTCCTCAAAAGGAATATATTGGTAGGTATCTCGGCGTGTTCCGGCGGCGTTTGAATACCACTGAATGTCGACAACGACGTACTTATACCCGAATTTTTTAAGATTTTTTGCCATATAATCGGCGTTCTTTTTGACCTCGTCCTCAGTGACCGTCGTGTCGTAGTAGTCGTAACTGTTCCAGCCCATCGGCGGGACGGTGGCGAATAAATTCTTGTCCATAATTAACCTCCTTAAATATTATCAGCCGAATTTTCGGACGGTTTCGGCGTTTTCGCTGTCGCTGATCTTGCACTCCAAACGGTCGTAGAACGCGCCGCCGTCGGAGTGGTGGGTGTCCCAGAAAGCGGGCACGAAGCCGTAGTCGTCGACGGCTATGCTGATAAGCTCGCGGATGCAGTCCTGTGAGCTGCCGTAGGCGGAATTTCCGGCCATGCAGCCGTCATAGCCCGCCGTCGTTTCGCCGACGAAAACCGGAATTCCCTCGGCGGTGAAGCGGTTTTTGAGCAGTTCGCACTGCGAAATAGTGTAGTCGTGCCAGGCTTCGCTGCCTATCTGCTTTGACCAGTACATGTTGTTGTCGATGTAATGCACCGAGACCATAAGCCTGTCTTTGACCGTGTCTGTCGGCATTTTAAAGCCGGCGCTCGTGGTTTTGTCGATGTTTGTGTTGTAGCCGGAGGCGATGAGAATTCTTTCCGAATTGTTGCCGCCGGAAGCTCTCACAGCGTCCACAAAGACCTGGTTCATCTCGTTGCAGTAGTCGAACTTTTCGGCGTCCGAGGGGTTGGTCCCGTTCTTAGCGCCGCCAAGATACTCGTTGTAGCCCTCGAAGATAAGGTGATCGCCGTAATCCTTAAAGTGCTCGGCGACCTGTTCCCAGACCGTTTTTGCGGCATTCACGGCCTGCTCCCTGTCCAAAAACATTATAAGCCGTTCGTCGTAGTGGTGCATGTTGACGACGCAGTACATGCCGTCCTCAAGTACCCATTTTACGACCTCTTCCACTCTTTTAAGAAGCTTTTTGCTGACGGTAAATGTGCCGTCGTCCGGCATGCCGTTACCCCAGAATACGGGAATGCGGACCGTTTTAAAGCCGGAGTCGCGCATGCCGTCTATCATCTCGCGGGTGGTTTCGACCGCTCCCCAGCAGGTCTCGTAGTCGGACATTTTGCCGTCGCCGACGACCTGCGAGAAGCCGCACATGTTGGTATCGTCGTTGAAATATGCCTCAAAGGTGTTGCCTAAGTTTATGCCGATACCCATTTCATTGGCGACCTTTTTGGCGGAAAGGTTTTCGCGCATCTCATAGATATCGCCCGAGCCGGAAGAACAGCCGGAAAGAGAGGCGAGAAGAGATGTCACAACAAGAAAAACAGCAAGAATTTTACAGATTTTTTTCATAGGGACCGTCCTTTCGGTAGTTTGGTTCTATTATACTAAATTTTTTTGAGAAATGCAAGGGCTATACGAAGCAGAATATCCGAATAGTGAGAGCGACGCGGGGGCGGGGCCGGAATCGAGAATGCAGGGCCCTGTGCCCCACCGACCGCGCGCTCGAGGCTTGCGCGAGGCAGTCCCTTGCAGTATGGCCGCAAGCTTCTGCGGGCGGAGCCCCCGGCAGCGAAGCTGCCGGGGGGCTCCGCCCACGCAGACGGTCAGGGCGCGCGGGCGGCGGATAAGGCGTGCCGAGGTATAGGCTTCAAGGGCTTCGGCCTCCCGAAAGCCATAAAAAAACTCCCGCTTTGGGGCGGGAGGTGAAACGAGTGAGAAAGGGTCGGAAATCTGACCTTGAGTTCTCAATAAATAATACGCTTTTCGCGGGCGAAATATTGCATGCCGAAAAAAATTTTTTTATTCGGTGACAAGCCTCATGAACCCGGCGTTTTTTTCGAGGAGCTTAAAGAGGATGACTCCGACAATGCTCACGCAGACGAATTCGCCTGCGGCGACTTCAATGGCGTTGAGCCAGAACGGGGTTTTGAACGCCACGGTGAGCTCGATCCCGACGATGACCGCGTTCGTCAGGACGGGCGCGAGGGAAGCGATGTAAAGGTTCGGGCTGATGAAAATAAGAAGCACGGCAAGTACGGTGGCGAGAGTGCCGAAAACCATATCCATCAGCATCATCGGGCTGAAAATATTCGCGATGAAGCAGCCGAGCGTAAGGGCGATACCGTAGTCCTTTTTGTAGAAGCACAGGAGCATCAGAGCCTCGGCGACCCGGAATTGAATGTTGCCATAGGACATGAAGCCGAGGGCGTAGGTGAGCGCCACATAGAGCGCGGCGACGGCCGCCAATTTTGCGATTCTTACGGCGGAAAAACTGTTTTTTTGCATAAAAAATCTCCTTGTTTTTTAGAGGTGGTTAATCAAGGCAAACACCTCTGTTAAATTTTAGCAGAATGTTCAGAGCGCCTTGCGCATGATAAGAAAATCCTCGCCCACGCCGACTGTCTCAAAGCCCGCGTTTTGATACATTCCGGCATGCCCGCGATAGTTGCGCTTTTCACTAAGGTCGGAGGATGGGTATGCCTCCAAAAAATCATAACCCTCTTCGGCGGCGGTTTTTATCGCAAAGTCGAGAATTTCCTTTGCAAGCCCTTTACCTCGGCATTCCGGTATCAGGTCAATGCAGTAAAGCACGGCCGTGACGCCCCTTTTTTCTGGCATCTCCCCGTGATACCAATCGTTAAACGCCTCAAAATCGAGCTTGTCGCCGAGCTTTACCCAGCCGATATCTCTGCCGTTTTCGCGGATGATATAGCCGCGCAGCCTGCCCGATAAAACAAGCCGTGAAGCGAGCTCCCGGCGCTTTTTTCGGTCGGTGAAAGAAATTTCAAAGTGCCGATCGCAGCTTCCCTCGAGGCAGTAGCAGCCCTCCCACTCGTCGCCCTTTTGGAACGCCGAGTTGTCGAAGAAGTTCAGAAAATCGGACAGCGCGTCCGGCGCGACGGGATGAAAGGTCATGTCAAGGCTCCTTTTGTTTTCTGCGGGGATATTATACCACAATGAAAGGGGAAAGTCAAGCCGCTTACGCGTCAAGGGGGCAGAAAACAGAGGTCAGAAGTCAGAATTGCCCCCTAAAACCTCACTTCCCAGCGCTCGCTGTATGTCTTATGAGTCTGCTGAGCGGACTCAGGCGGCTTTTTTGTGCTCTCGCGCTTCTGCCTTTCAAAAAGCCGCCTCTCAAACTCCCCTTCGTCCTCCATGCTCATCGGCAGGCTCACGCTTTTCCCCGTCCAGGACGAAAGATAGGCGGCGTTTGAAATCTCGAGCTCGTTTATCCCCTCATACCCCGGCGCCAGAAGCTCGCCGCCCCGTAAAACCGCGTCGGCAAAATTCTGCAAAATCCCGGCGTGGGCCTTTCCTGCGGACTTCGGCTCGTAAATTTCTTCGTCATATTCAGCCTGCGGCCAGCTCTCCTTGCATCCCGTGCAGACCTCTCGCTCGTCGGTCCTGAGCTTTTTATAGGTCAGCCTGCCGCGCTCTATGACCACCGAACCTCTGCTGCCGGAAATTTCCAACCTATTGGTCCCGGGGAGCTCTCCCGTCGATGTTATAAACACGCCCGTCGCGCCGTTTTTGTATCTTGCAAAAATAGTGACGTCGTCCTCTACGTCGATGTTATGCCACTTTCCCTCGTCGCAAAACGCCGTTATCTCGCACGGCTTCCCGCATATCCACTGCCACAAATCAAGGTTGTGCGGGGCCTGATTTAAGAGCACTCCGCCGCCCTCGCCCGACCACGTCGCACGCCAGCCGCCGGAATCGTAGTAGCTCTGGGTACGGTACCAGTTCGTGATGACCCAGACCGTCCTCTTAAGCTCGCCTATCCCGCCGGAGGAGACTATCTCCCTCGCCCTTGCGTAGAGCGGGTTGGTGCGCTGATTAAACATTATCCCGAAAACTTTTCCGGATTTTTTTGCAGTCTCGTTGAGCGCTCTCGCCCTGCCGACCGTTATATCCTCGGGCTTTTCGACCAGGACGTTAAGTCCTTTTGAAAGCGCTTCGCAGGCTGTCTCGGCATGAAGCGGGTGCGGGACCGAAACGAGCGCCGAATCTATGAGCCCGCTTTTTATCATCTCTCGGTAGTCCGAAAAGCATGGCAGGCCCGGGCATACCGACCGGGCATACTCAAGCCTTTTTTCATCAATGTCGCAGACCGCCGCAAGCTCCATCCCGGAAATCTTTCCCGAGGCTATGCAGTTTAAATGCGCCGAACCTATGCCCCCGACCCCGATTATGCCTATCTTCACGGTCTCCATTATTTGTTTCCCGCATATGTGGCCGAGGTGTCGGCGACTTGCTCTTTAACGTTAGTCTTTCTTCTTGAAGTCGCGACCCTCTTTGAAAGCTCGGCATAGAATAAGTCTTCGTCAAACTCTCTTAAATCGATTTCTTTTCCGAGCCATGCCGAAAGGTGCATGGCGTTTGAAATCGTGAGGCCGTATATTCCCTCGCTGCCGTGGGCGACAAGAGGCTCGCCTCTTAAAATCGCGCCTCCCCATGCCCTTAAAACGCCGTCGTGCTGAGGATTTGAGCCGTCCAAATCAAGCTCAACATTGTGCGCGCCCATGTTCCCGAACGGCACCGTGTTGGTTCTTGAAAATTCCGGCTCGGGCATGTCGAATTCAAGTACCGACAGCCCCGAATAGTCGGCGACTATCTTTGCCTTGTCAAGCTGAATTTCAAAGCGGTTAGTGCCCTTGGCGTCGCCGGTCGTGGTTATGAACACGCCCGTCGCGCCGTTTTCGTATTCGCAGTACGCCGTCACGTCGTCCTCTACCTCTATATCATGCCACTTGCCGAATTTCATGTGCGCCGAAATTTTTACCGGCATGCCGCATATCCACTGCCACAAATCTAAGTTGTGCGGAGCCTGATTTAAGAGCACTCCGCCGCCCTCGCCCGACCATGTCGCCCGCCATGAGCCGGAGTCAAAGTATGCCTGGGGACGGTACCAGTCGGTGATTATCCAGTTTGTCCGCCGAATCTGTCCGTATTTTCCCGACTGCACAAGCTCACGCATTTTTTTGTAAACGCAGTTGGTGCGCTGGTTGAACATCATCCCGAAAACGACGTCGGGGTGCTTTTTTGCCTCCTCGTTCATCTCGCGGACCTGCTTGGTATAGACCCCCGCCGGCTTCTCGCACATGACGTGAATGCCCCTTTTAAGGCACTCTATGACATATTTCGGGTGATCGTAATGCGGCACCGCGACTATGCAGGCGTCGATTGCCCCCGAGTCAAGCATCGCTTCGGCACTGTCAAAGCGCTTCACATCCTCGCCGAGCTCTTTTTTTGCCCATTCAAGCCGGGCCGGGTTTATGTCCGCGACCGCCGACAAAACGAAGTCGGGGCAATTTCCCGCTTTGATTCTGCCTGCGTGTCCCGAGCCCATGTTTCCGATTCCTATGATTCCGAGCCTGATTTTTTCCATACCCGTTCTCTCCTTTAATTCTTAACCTATTATCTGTATTTCCGATCGCGCCAACGGCGCAACATCTTAAATCTGACCTCTGACTTCTGATTTCTGTCATCTTTTGACGGTTTGTCAACCGCTCGCTCCGATTTTACTCAAAGCCGTTGGCCTTTAAATAGTCATAGCTTCTTTTTAAACAGTCAAACGGGTCCTCGCCGTAGCAGTCGTCCTGCTCCACAAGCATGTACTCCGTGCCCGCCTCCTCCGCGGCATAGAATATCGCCGGGAAGTTCATGTTCCCCTCGCCTATAGGGGCGAATTTTCTGCCGTAGGAAAAGTCTTTTAAGTGTATGCAGGGGCATCTGCCGGAGAGTTTTTTAAGCCATAGCGCCGGGTCGGCGCCCGAAGCCTGTACCCAGAACGTGTCGACGATAAATCCCATCAGCTCCTCGGGAAACGCGTCCGCCAGAATGTCTATAATAAGCCTCCCGCCGGACTTCTGAAACTCCCGGTCGTGGTTGTGATACATAAACTTCACGCCGCCGTCATAGAGCTTTTTTGAGACCGGAAGATATTTTTCGACAAATTTTTCCGGGGTATCGCCGTCCGCAAGATTAAAAGCGTTCCAGCCGAGACCCGCATACCGGCAGCCGAATTCAAGATGCTCCTCAGCGACCTTTTCGGGCTCATTCAAAAGCTTCTGCGGAGGTGTGTGGGTGACTGCGCACTCAAGCCCGTTTTTTATAAGTTCATTTTTCAGCCATCCCGCCTCAAATTCACACGTCCCCGAGACCTGCACGGTCCTGTACCCTATATCCGCGACCTTTTTTAAGGCTTCAGAAAAGCTTTCAAGAGTCTGGGTAAAGCCCCGGACCGTATAAAGCTGCGCGCCTGTCTTCATTTTATCAGCTCCTTTAAAGCATTGCATGCTGCGTCGAACGCCGCGTCGGAGTCGGGGTATTCGTACACCTCGCCGACCTGTGAGCGCTCGCCCTCCCGCTCTAATGACGACAGCCCGGAAAATACCGCGAGATGAGGCTCTACGGTCACGGCCCGCCCGCCCATACAGATAAATTCCGAAAGGATCTTCCCAAGGTTTCCGACGCCCTTTCCGGCCGGGACGACCCTGCCGTCGGGGAGCGCGTCCTTGATGTGAAGATACCTTATTTTATTCTTAAGAAGCTCCCACGCTTTAAGGGCCTCGACCCCCGACTGCACGAAGTTTGCGGGATCGAATATCCCGTAAATTTCGGGGACGTTCTCCAAAATCTCAAGGCAGCGCGTATCGTTCTCGCCGTAAATTCCCTTTTCGTTTTCGTGGCAGAGCCTTATGCCGCTGTGAAGCGAATCAGTGATTTCGGCCATTTTGCTCAGCCTGTCAAGGACCTCGTTTTTAAAATCCTCCGCCGGCTCGTTTTTCGGGATGTAAAACGAGAACATCCTTATATTTTTTGAATCAAGTATCTCGGCGGTCTCGAGCGTTCTCTTCAATTTTTCAAGCTCGGGCCCGAAGCTGTCGTTTATGCCGATTTTCCCGAGCGGAGAGCCTATCGACCAGACCTTAAGGCCCTCGCCGTCGAGAGTCCTTTTTATCTCACGCGCCTGCTCGGGCTTTAAGTCGGAGACGTTCCCGTACTCGGTGCCCCGAAGCTCGACCCCGTCGAGGCCGTTTCGCTTCATGGCGTTCACCTGGGACGAAATTTTTGAACCTGCTTCGTCTGCAAATGCAAATATTTTCACGGTATCAGCTCCCCAAAAAATTTTGTTAAAATTATTATATCATGATTTATAAGTTTTGCAATAGCTTTTGTCAAAAATATTTATCGGGAAACACTTGCAAATCTCATAAGATTGTGGTACAATATCTTCAGTCGATCCGATATGCAGGCGCACGGGTCCTGTGCAACAGAGTTCCGTGAACCATGTCAGGCGGGGAACCGAGCAGCATTAAGCGGCTTGCTTTGTGTGACGCAGCCTCGCCCGTGCTCCTGCATATGAGATCGACTTATTGATAGAATAAGGGGGATCGGTTATGTATACGGCACTATACCGCAAGTGGCGGCCGATGACGTTCGACGACGTCGTCTCGCAGCCTCATATCACGGCCGCTCTGAAAAGACAGGTCGCCGAGGGCAAGACCGCCCACGCCTATCTCTTCACCGGCTCCCGTGGGACGGGCAAGACCACCTGCTCGCGGATTTTAGCCAAGGCCGTAAACTGCCTCCATCCGATAGACGGCAAGCCCTGCCTTGAGTGCGAGATATGCAAAGCTGCCGACGCGGGCACTCTGCCCGATATAATCGAAATAGACGCCGCCTCGAATAACGGCGTGAACGATATAAGAGACCTGCGGGAATCGGCGCTCTACACGCCCGAAAGGTGCCGCTATAAGGTCTATATCATCGACGAGGTGCATATGATCTCGGTCGGCGCTTTCAACGCCCTGCTGAAAATAATGGAGGAGCCGCCCGAGCATGTCAAATTCATCCTTGCTACGACCGAGGCCCACAAAGTCCCGCCGACGATAGTTTCCCGCTGCCAGAGATTTGATTTCAGAAGAATCCGCGAGGAGGACATCGTCGACCGGCTCATGTATATAGCAGGGGAGGAGAAATTCGACCTGACTCCCGAGGCCGCTGCGCTTATAGCAAGGCTTTCGGACGGCGCTATGCGAGACGCGCTGTCGCTTTTGGAGCAGTGCGTGGCGTTTTCCGAGCATATCGACCCCGAGTGCGTTTCAAACGCCGCCGGCGTCGCGGGACGGGACTATATATTTAACATGCTTGATTATTCGGCCTCATCCGACGCCGCGGGCGCCATAACCTTGGCGGACGAGCTGTATTCAAAATCAAAGGATATGTCGAGGCTCTGCGACGAGCTTATCACGGGACTTCGGGACGTCATGCTCCTAAAGACCGTGCCGAATAAGCCGGAGCTTTTAAGGTGCCTGCCCGGAGAACTTGAAAGACTTGAAAAAATCGCCTCAAAGCTGAGCCTCGGGGACGTTCTGTCAAGGCTTGAGATCTTACAGAGGTGCGCAGAAGTCCTGCCGAGAGCCGTGTCAAAGAGGACCGAGCTTGAGATGGCGCTTGTAAGGCTTTGCAGCGTAAAGTCCGAGGGGGATATATCCTCGCTCGAAAAGAGAGTTTCCGAGCTTGAAAGGCTTATGGAGGGCGCTCCCGCAGCCGTACGAGAAAGGCCTATAAGCGAGCCGGCTCCCGCCCCTGCCATAAAAAAAGAGACAAAACCCGAGCCCCTGCCCGAGTCCAAAAAGGAGCCGGAGGCCCCGAAAGAGCAGTTTGAGCGGTGCGCAAAATGGGACGAGATACTCGATCTATTGACAAAAAAGAACCCCGGCTGTGCGGGCGCTTTGCAGGGCTCGAGCGCCTACGTTTCGGGGGACAGGATGATGATAGTCATGCCGAACCGGTTCTTCCTGTCGCTTTTAAAAGCCCCCGACAACTCGAAGTCTTTGCAGGAGGCCGCGCTTGAAGTGACCGGGATAAAGTACCGAATAGGCGCAAAAAGCGACAACAGCGAGCCGATGCCGGAGGACAAAAACGCCGCGCTCGACGAGCTCATAGAAAAGGCAAAGGCCGCCGGAGTCCCCGTCGAGACCCGAGACAGGCTCGATTAAAGCAGGTGCAAAATGAGAAGAAAAGACAGAGAGATAACCGATTTCGCGGAAATCCTTAAGATAATCTCAAACTGCGATATACTGCGGCTCGGGCTTCCCGACGGCGATTATCCCTATATCGTCCCGGTCAATTTCGGGTATCAGATAAGCGGCGGGACCGTTAAGTTTTACATTCACGGCGCATGCTCGGGGAGAAAATATGAGCTGTTAAAAAAGCTCGGGAGATGTTCGTTCGAGGCGGACTGCGTTTACGAGCTTATACCGAAGCCCGAGGAGGGCGCCGCCACCGTTTACTATGAGAGCGTGATGGGGACTGCCGACGTGAGATTTTTGGACGGCAAAGAAAAGGTCATGGCTCTTGAAAGGATACTTATAAGATACCGGGAGACGTTCGGGATAATCCCGAACCCGAAACTGCTTGAAAAAACCATGGCGGCCGAGCTGACCGTCAGGGAGATAACGGCGAAGTCAAACCCCGGAAAAACTGCAAAGGAGAATGGAAAATGAAAGCAAGAATACCCCAGAATATGCAGGGACAGGGCGCTAACATGAACCAGATGATACGCCAGGCCCAGAAGATGCAGGAGGAGATGACCGCTTTCCAGGACGAGTTCGCCTCCCGCGAATTCTCGTCGTCGGTCGGCGGAGGAATGGTCGAGCTTACGATGACCGGCGCCCGGGAAGTGACCGCGGTAAAAATCAAGCCCGAGGTCATCGACCCCGACGACCCCGAGATGCTCGAGGATTTAATTGCGAGCGCCGTCAACGAGGTCCTTAAGAATATCGAAGAAGCCTCTAACGCCGGCATGAGCAAAATTACCGGCAATATGAGCATGCCGGGGCTGTTCTGACATGGCGGGACAGGATTACACGGGCGCTCTGCCGCTTCGGCTTTTGGCCGAGCAGTTCGCTAAGCTCCCCGGTATCGGCATGAAGACCGCCCAAAGGCTCGCCTACTTCGTGATGTCCTATTCCGACGAAGAGGCAAAGGCTTTCGCCGACGCTATTTTGCATGCCCATAAAACGGTGCATTCCTGTAAAATATGCCAAAATCTCACCGACAGAGAAATTTGTCCGATATGCTCCGACGCGGGCCGGGACCGTTCGACGATATGCGTGGTCGAGGGGCCAAAGGACGTCTCGGCGTTTGAGCGAACGAGGGAGTACAAGGGGATGTACCACGTCCTGCACGGGCTTATTTCCCCCATCGACGGCATAACGCCGGACAAGCTCAGGATAACCGAGCTTTTAAAGCGGCTTCAGGGCGGCGAGGTCAAGGAGGTCATCATGGCGACGAACCCCACTCCCGAGGGCGAGGCCACGGCGATGTATCTCTCAAGGCTCTTAAAGCCCCTCGGAGTCAAGGTCACGAGGCTGGCGTTCGGGCTTCCCGTGGGGGCGATCTTGGAGTATGCCGACGAGGTCACGCTCTATAAGGCCCTGGAGAATCGAAATGAGATCTGACGAAGAATATATGCACGAAGCGATAGAGCTCGCAAAGACCGCCTACGCCCTCGGGGAGACCCCTGTGGGCGCTGTTGTCGTGAGAAGATCGGACGGCGAGATAGTCGGCCGGGGGTATAACCGCCGCGAGAGCTTAAAGTCGCCTCTTGCCCATGCCGAGATAATGGCGCTTGACGAGGCGAGCCGAAATTTAGGGGGATGGCGGGTTCTCGGCTGCAACCTGTACGTCACGCTTGAACCATGCCCGATGTGCGCGGGAGCGATAATAAATTCGCGGATAGAGCGGGTCGTCTACGGCGCCAAGGACCCGAAGGCGGGGTCGGCAGAGTCGGTGATGAGGATGTTCGACCTGCCGTACAACCACCGCCCGCAGTCGCTCGGCGGCGTCCTCGAAAACGAGTGCGCGGGGATGCTGAGGGACTTTTTCAGGGGGGTGAGGGGGAAAAGCAAAAAATAAAGCATACCGGGTTTGGTATGCTTCTTTTTTACCCCGTCACGGCTTTCATCACGAACATGAACGCCAAGAGCACGCCTAAAAACGAGAAGTTAAATGCCGAGAAAGTCTCGACGTAATACATCGCGTGGTGGGGGTGGTGCTTGGTGTACTCCCGAAACGTTATCAGCGAGGCGAGCGAGGCTATGAGCGTGCCTATGCCGCCTATATTCACGCCGACTAAAAGGTCGGGATAGTTGTCCGTGAACTGCGAGAGCAGGATCGCCGAGGGAACGTTTGAGATAAATTGGCAGGAAATAACGCTGAACAGGAGCGTGCTCTTTTCCAAAAGCGTCGAGAAGAATTCCCTCACGGCTTCGATCCTTGCCATGTTTCCCGCAAAGACAAAGAAAAATACAAACGTCAGAAGAAGCGGGTAATCGACCATTTTAAGGGCTTTTCTGTCCATGAAAAATAAGACGGCAGGAATGACTATCAGGCTTATCCAGTAGGGTATCCCCCTGAAAACTATCGCGATGGCGAGCGCGAACAGCGCAAGGTAAATCCCCGTGCGCTTCGGTTCGAGGCTTAAGGACTCCTCCTCGAATTTCAGCGGCTCGTTTTTTACAAAGACAAAGCAGCAGAACGTTATCATCGCGACCGACACCAAAAACGGCGGCGCCATTATTAACATAAACTCATCCGTAGGGATGCTGAATTTTGTGTACAGATAGAGGTTCTGGGGGTTGCCGAAAGGGGTGAGCATGCCTCCCAAATTGGCGGCGATATTTTGCAGAATAAAGGTCAGGGCCATGTACTTCCGCTTTCTTGAAGCGCTTAAAACAAAGTACCCGAGCGGCAGAAACGTTAAAAGCGCCATGTCGTTTGCGATGAGCATGGAGCCTATGAACGTAATGTAGACAAGGGCTAAAATGCTCATTCTTGCGGTCTTGAAGCGCTCGACTATCTTCTCCGCCAGAACATAGAAAAAATTGACGTTTTTTAATGCGCATACTACTGCTAAGACGCAAAAAAGGCATGTCAGAGTTTTGAAGTCGAAATACCCCAAATATTCCCTGTCGGGAGGTACTATAAAGGATGTCAGAACGGCGGCGCAAAGGGCCACGACCATCACGGTGTTTGATTTTATGAACGATTTGACGTTTTTGAGCATCGGTCTCGTATGAATTCCCTCTTTCCGGTCTTACATTTTACTACCGATTTTAAATTTGTCAAGCAAAATCGCACGCCTTTTCCCGAAAATTCTTAAATTTCTATTTTCCGCGATATTCCCGCTTTACAACGGCAGGATTTTATGGTAAACTTAGATATAAGCCGAAAAAAGGCAAATGAAGTGGAAAAGAGGTATTTTATGGCAAATTTGGGTTATGAAAACTCCGCCACCGAGACCGAGAAGCGCTCGGCGGCCGAGATATACGACGAGCTCACGGCGCTCTCCGAAAAGACCGAGCGAACCAAGATAAACCGCGAAAAGGGCATGATGAAAAGCTTTTCGGCGGCGATTATCGCGCTCGGCGCGGCCGTGGTATTCCTGAGCGTCGCTTTGATAGTATGCGCGATAGGCTGGAACCGTGAACAGGGCACCGTCGTGCCACAGGTCGTGACCGTTGAAAAAGAGGTCGTCGTCGAGGTCCCGGACTACATGATACTCGACCCGTCGGTGGAGTATGAGCGCCGCCTCTCGGGCGAGATGATAAGCCTGAACGACTCAAGCTACGGACCCATCTGGGTGCCCGTGCTCGGGAATGTCCCGAAGAGCGAATATCCCCAGGAGTATTTTGTCAAGGACCCCGAGACCGGCTATATGCAATACCTCGGGACCGAGGACTACATACCCGGAATCGACGTTTCGGTCTATCAGGGGGATATAGATTGGGAGCAGGTAAAGGCGGCCGGGTTTGAGTTTGTGATGATGAGATGCGGGAACAGGGGCTATGTCACCGGGCTGATGGTAGAAGATGCAAACTTCAGAAAGAATATCGAGGGCGCCCTCGACGCGGGACTTGAAGTAGGCGTTTACTTCTTCTCCCAGGCCCTGACCACCGAGGAAGCCCTTGACGAGGCGAATTTTGTCATCGATCTTTTAAAGGATTATGACATAACATATCCCGTGGCATACGACTGGGAGGTCGTTCACGACCAGGACGGCGACACTGCGAGGACCGCCTATATCGAGCCCACAGACTTGACAAATAACTTTATCGTCTTTGCACAGCGCCTCGAAAACGAGGGACTCACGCCGGTGCTGTATACGAATAAAAAGACGGCGGTGTTCAAGTACGATTTGGGCAGGATATCCGACTACGATATATGGTATGCCGACTACAACGACACCCCGGGCCTGCCCTATAAGTGGTGTATGTGGCAGTATTGCTCGGACGGACAGGTCCCCGGCATTGCGGGAAACGTCGACTTAAACGTATGCTTTAAGGACTACGCCGCCGAAAGACCGGAGGCCGAGGAGGAATGAGCCTGAGGCTTTTGTGGTCGGGGGAGCGGCTGCTGCTGAAAATTCAATCGATAATAAGCATTCCGCAGGGGCTTATCTTCGGACTTTTCAGGCCGAAAACGCCGCTTCCCGAGGGGTTTATCTACGGTCAGGGCAGTCTTAAGGGCAGGCGGCTTTATCTTGCAAAGGCCGAAAATACGGCATGCGAGGTCATCGCCGTGCACAACGCGCTCACATTTTCGGGCGTGCCGTCGTCGTATGAGTCGGTGCGCTCGGCGTTTATGTCATCGGGCGCGCTTACTCTTTGGCCGCTCGGATTTTTCGGCGGGAATCCGTACTCAATAAAGCGGGTCCTGAAGCGCTTCGGGATAAGCGCGAGGGCGATACCCCCGAAAAAAATCGAGGATGAAATCGGAAAAATCGGCCCGGCATGCCTGATAATTTCCTTTTTCAACCCGGGGAGCCTTAGCCTCCACACGGTTTTCTGCGAGCTTCGCGGCCGCGACCTTTACGCGTACAATCTCTTTTCGGGCTCCCGCTCGCCGCAAAAAATCGAGGTGGGGAAGATGAGGCGGCAGATCGTGAGGGCGTGGGCGCTGTCAGAGGACAGATTGTCAGAAGTCGGAAGAGCGCTGCAGTGAGTTTGTGGGGGGAAGGGTAAAGGCGGAGCAGCGGAATGAGCTTGAGGTGCTTTCAAATGCAAAGCATGAAGAAAGCGCCGCAAGCGATATGTAGCTTGCAAAATAAGAGGGGTCCCCGCAAACGCCTGCGTTTGTGGGGTAAAGGCGGAGCAGCGGAATGAGCTTGAGGTGCTTTCAAATGCGAAGCATGAAGAAAGCGCCGCAAGCGATATGTAGCTTGCGACGCCGTGGTGGCAATAGAAGCGTTATTTCTTGCCGTTCGACTTCCCTCGGCGGCAATTATTGCCTCGGTCGTCTCACGGAGAAATAATCGCGTCTATGCTCACCATCAAAAAACCGCCTTACGCGGATTAAACAGGGTCCCCGCAAACGCCTGCGTTTGTGGGGTAAAGGCGGAGCAGCGGCGTGAGCTTGGGACTCCGTTTATGCGTAAGCATAAAAAGGACGTCACAAGCGATACAAAGCTTGCGACGCCGTGGTGAGCCATTGGAGATTCGAACTCCAGACCCTTTGATTAAAAGTCAAATGCTCTGCCAACTGAGCTAATGGCTCATTTAAATAGCCTACATATTATAACAGAGTAATCGCGATTTGTCAAGCGGATTGCGAAAATTTGCCCCAAAAATTTTTATTTTTTCGGTTCATCCTTTTTTCATGCAGAAAATAACCAAAAATTTGCGGAAAACCTTATTGCATATACGCCTTTCGTATGGTATAGTTATATTGCAAGCTTAACATGAAAGGCAGGCATTATTATGGATCTGACAAAAATTTCTTCACCGGGCTCGGCACGCTCGAAGATGATCTATCACGAAAACCCCCACGCGCTCCACATCGGGACTCTTCCGAACCGCGCATACTTCGTTCCGTTTTCTTCGGACGAGGACCCGTTCTCGAGGCGGGAGACCTCCTCGCGCCTTGAGCTTTTAAACGGAAGATGGGGCTTTATGTATCGCAGGAGCGTGGTGGAGCTCGAGGACGATTTCACCGAAACGACCCCCGAGGGCGAGATCTCGGTGCCGTCGAACTGGCAGCTCTGCGGCTACGACAGGCCGCAGTACACAAACGTCCTCTACCCCATCCCCTACGACCCGCCGTATGTGCCGGACGACGACCCGGCAGGCGTATACTTCAGAAATTATACATACACGCCCGACGGCTTAAGGAGGATCCTCGTCTTTGAGGGGGCGGACAGCTGTCTGTACCTTTATATAAACGGCGAATTTGCGGGATATACCCAAGTCTCTCATTCGACGTCGGAATTCGACGTGACGGATTTTTTGAAGCAGGGCGAGAACAAAATCTGCATAGCCGTGCTGAAATGGTGCGACGGGACATATCTTGAGGACCAGGACAAGATACGCCTTTCGGGAATTTTCCGCGACGTGTATATGCTCTCACGCCCCGAAAAGCGCCTTGAGAACTACCGCGTCGGCACTTCCGTTGATTTTTCGGACAATTCCGCCGCTCTTAAAGTATCCGTTTTCGGAGCGGCCGCCGCATTAAAGCTTTACGCGCCCGACGGCAGCTTTTTGGCAGAGGGCACTGCCGCTCCCGAAAAACCGTTTGAATGTAAGGTCGAAAACGTAAAGCTTTGGAGCGCCGAATCGCCGGTGCTGTATAAACTCATCATCGACAGCGAGGGCGAGCGGATAGGCGAAAAAGTAGGATTTAGGGAAATAAAAATCGAAAACGGACTTGTGTATTTAAACGGCGTCAAGGTCAAATTCCGCGGGGTCAACCGCCACGACAGCTACCCCGACACCGGCTACGCAAGCTCCTATGAGCAGATATTCAAGGACCTTTCGATGATGAAAGCGCACAACGTCAACGCCTTAAGAACGTCCCATTACCCGAACTCTCCGATACTCTGTCAGCTCTGCGACGAGCTCGGAATATACGTCGTCGACGAGGCAGACCTCGAGACCCACGGCTCTGTGGACGTCTACCAAGGCTTCAAGTGGGATAAGCCGGAGGGCTACGGCGGCATTGCGCTTACGGTTTCAGACCCGGAATTTGAAGAGGCCGTCTTTGACAGGCATAAGCGGCTTTTGGCAAGGGACATGAACCGCCCGTGCGTGCTTTTGTGGTCGATGGGCAACGAGTCGGGCTATTCCGACGCTATGAGGCGCTCGGCGGAATGGATAAAAAGTGAGGACCCCTCGAGGATTTTGCACTACGAGAGCGTTCACCGTCTCGACAAAAAGGACGACCACGAACTTCCGATAGTTTCGAGAATGTATTCGCCGGTGGACTATGTCAGAAACTACCCCGAAAGCGAGGGGAGCGCCGGAGACAGGCCGTTCATGCTCTGCGAATACTGCCACGCGATGGGCAACGGCCCCGGCGATTTGGAGGACTACTGGGAGGCCATATACAATAACGACAAGGTTTTCGGGGCGTTTGTCTGGGAGTGGGCGGACCATGCTCTGCCCCTCGGGAAAATGCCGGACGGCAGGATAAGATACGGCTACGGCGGGGACTGGGGCGAGCGCCACAACGACGGCAATTTCTGCTGCGACGCGCTTTGCTACCCCGACAGGACTCCCCATACCGGCCTTTTGGAGCTTAAGCAGGTCTACCGTCCCGTGAGGGCGGAGTACCTCGGAAACGGCGAATATATCTTAAGAAGCAAGCTTGCGTTTGTAAACGCCGGGGATATTCTGAACTGCCGATATGAGATAACGGAGCTCGGCGAGGTCGTCATGAGCGGAGAGATAAAGCTTGACATCCCGGCCGGCGGCGAGCAGAAAATCAGCATCCCCGAGACCCGCGAGCGCTATATAAGCCGCTATATAAGATTTATCTTCACTCAAAAGTATGATACCCCCTGGGCAAAGGCGGGCTATGAGACGGCGTTCGACCAGCTTGAAATACACGAGGAGCATTTGAACACCCTGCCCAAGCCCTGCCCGGGAGAGGTCGCATATAAGGAATTCCCGCTTGAGTATGTGATAACCGCGGGAGAAATTGAATACACCTTTGACAAGCGCCTCGGAGTCCTGTCAAAAATAATTTCGGCAGGAAATCTTATAACCGAAAAGCCGGTGAGCTTCAACTTCTTCCGCGCCCCCACCGACAACGACTCCCAGAGATGGGACTGGCTCAAATCCCACCTGCACGACTACGACGCGAAAATTTATTCCGTCGGCATTGAAAAATCCGGCGCAAACGTCGTAGTCAGCGAGGACATATCCCTCGGCTGGAACGTCTATCGGCCGTTTGCAAAGTGCCGGGCGGTCTATACGTTCTACCCCGGCGGAGAGGTCGGTTTAGACGGAAAATTTGAGTTTTCCGAAAAGGTATCCATGCTCCCGAGGCTCGGGGTCAGGCTGACGCTGCCGAAAAAATTCGACCGTGTAAGATACTACGGCTTCGGGCCGCACGAAAGCTACAAGGACAAGCACAGAGCCTCCTATATCGGGCTTTTTGAAAGCAGGGTCGAGGATATGTACGAGCCATATATCAGGCCCCAGGAGAACTCGTCGCACTGCGGCTGCGGGTTTGTCGAAATCTCGGACGGAAAGACGACTCTTCGTTTCGAGGGCGACGGCGGCATAAGCTTCAACGCCTCGGAATACACTCAGGAGGAACTTTGGGCAAGGCGGCACGACTGGGAGCTTGAAAAGTCGAAAGACATAATTCTCTGCATAGACGGAGATATGGCGGGGGTCGGGTCAAACTCCTGCGGGCCGGAACTGCTCGAAAAATACAGGCTGCCGCTTCCGAAAATCGAATTAAAGCTTATCATGGGAATAAGGCGGGACGAAGATGTATAAAGACGTTAAATACCCCGATGAAAAAAGCGAATTTTATCGGTTTTTAAAGGAGCAGATAAAGCTTTACACCGCAGGCGAGAGCGATTTTACGGCGGTTATGTCAAACGCCTCGGCAGTCCTTAAAATCGCCTTTGAGCGGGCGAACTGGACGGGGTTCTATCTTCGCGACGGCGATGAACTAAAGCTCGGACCATTTCAGGGCAGGCCCGCCGTCACAAGGATACCGTTCGGAAGCGGGGTCTGCGGGACGGCATGGAAGAAAAATCAGAGCATTGTCGTCGAAGAGGTCGAGTGTTTTGAGGGGCATATAGCCTGCGACTGCAATACACATGCCGAAATAGTTATCCCGATGTATAAAAACGGCGAATTTTTGGGCGTTTTGGATATGGACAGCGTAGACCCCGGGTACTTTACCGAGGACGACCGCAAGGGCCTTGAGGATATAGTCGGGGAGCTTATAAGATGAGCCTTATCAATCTTTCCGACGGGGTAGAGTACGTCCCGAAAAGCGAGAATCCGCTGTCGGCCGAGGCGTTTATAATAAGGGCCTCGGGCGGGGTCGTGATATATGACGTGGGCGCTTCGGATGAAGCTTTTTCGGAGCTTGCCAAGGTTTCGGGGGACGCCGCCGTAGTTTTATCACATTTTCACGCCGACCACTCAAGTAACATCCGGCGGCTTAAGCCTAAGCTTTTGTTCGGCGGGGGATATACCTGCAAAAAATTCGGGGGAGAGGCCGTCGCGGGAGATACAGAAGTTTTCGGCGCGCACCTTTTCAGTCTCCCCTCGAGCCATGCCAAGGGCTGCCTCGGGCTTGAGTATAACGGGCTTGCGTTTTTGGGGGATGGGACCTACTCCTCAAAGGACGGCTTCAACGCCGGCGTTTTAAGGGAGACGATAGACAGGCTTGAAAAGCTTTCCGCCGAAAAATTCGTCCTTTCACATTCCGAGCCGCTGATACATCTTAAAAGCGAAGTCGACGGGGATTTGAAAAAAATTTATGACATGAGAAAACCCGGGGAGAATTTTATCATCCCGTGGTAAAATTCCGGCTTTTTATGTTCTGCAATCGAAAATGCAACCGTGGGTTGACGGGATTTTTCCCTCGGTTGGTAGATATCAACCGAAAAATATGATATACTTAAGCCGTCAGACGGAAAGTTCTGACGGCTTATACAATTTTAAGATACGGGAAAAACCCGGGAAAGGACGAATTTATGACCATAGGAGACAGAATTTCAATGCTGAGAAAATCAAGAGACCTGTCGCAGGAGGAGCTTGCGGAGAGGTGCGGGGTCTCGAGACAGTCGGTGTCGAAGTGGGAGGCGGACCAGTCGCTGCCGGAAATTGAAAAGATAACGGCGCTGAGCGATATATTCGGAGTGACGACCGACTACCTTTTAAAGGGGATAGAGCCGCTCGGGGAGCTGCCCGAAAAGAAAAAACGCCCCTCGAAGCCCTACAGCGTGGTGGGCACGGCGCTCATTATTTTGGGGGTAGTCATAGCTTTCGGAATCGCCCTCATGGTCTGGGACGAATGGGCGGGGCTTTTCAGCGCGCTGTTCGGGTTTGTGTTTATAACCGTCGGCATAACCGCGTTCGAGCTCGGGCTGGTGAAGCTTCCGAAGAGAGAGCAGAAGCGGGAGATTCTTAAGTTTTTGGCGGCAAACGTCTGGGCGGTCGCGTTTTTTGCATACACTCTCATCTATAACGGCATAGTCGCGCATGCGGTGCTTGCCTGTCCCGCGCCGATCTCCGGAAACAGTCTTGTTTGCAGCTATACCGAAACGACTGTGGACAGAGCTTCGGGATCGCTTGCCGTGACTATGCAAAATCCCGAGTCAGACATTCCTCCCGATCCCTCCGGCGGCGTGCAGTATGAAAGGATTTTTCATGAAAGCTACTACTCTACCCTGACAAAGACCGAGAAAAGCGCGGCGGGAGCCGCTTTTGTGATGATCTATGTTCTTACATGCTCGGCCGTGACGGTGGCGTGCACATATCTGACGGAACGCGAAAAAAAGAACCTCCCGCCGTCCGAAATTACCGAATAACTCTATCTTCTGTTCATCTATCTTCTATCTTCTGCTCTTGACTTTGCCCTTAAGCTGTGATAAAATATCAATAACAGATATTTATTTATCATGAAGCGGGGGAATGTCCGATGAAAAAGAAAATAATTGCGGCGGCTTTGTGTGCGGCGCTTATTCTGAGCACAGGCTGTGAAAAGCGCGGAAAAATCGAGCCCGAGGACGGCTGGTACGCGACCTGGGCGGCCGCCTCTATTGATATAACCGCCGAGGAGACTCCTCGCCGAGGGTTTAAAAACGTGACCTGCCGCCAGCAGTTCAGAGTTTCTTTGGGCGGCGAGAAGATACGACTGACGTTTTCAAACGAGTACGGCGCCTCTCCCCTTGAAATTTCGGGGATAAGGCTCGCCAAGCTCAAAAATTCCGGCAGCCCCGAGATAGATATTGCCACCGACACCGCCGTCACGTTCGGCGGGGCCGAGAGCGTGACCATTCCCGCCGGAGAGACCCTGACTTCCGATGAGATAGCTTTTAGTTTTGACAGCCTTGATTTTCTCTCGGTGACGATGGCCCTCGGGGAGAACGTCCCCGCCACCGCCACCGGCCACCGTGAAGCCGACTGCACAAGCTGGTTCGTCGAGGGAAACCGCATTTCCGACGAGACCTTTGATTCGGTCGAGCTGGCATGGAGCTACTATTTCCTCTGCCGAGCCGACGTATGGGCGCCCGCCGGTACCGAGACGGTCGTCTGCTTCGGAGATTCCATCACCGACGGGGCGTGCTCGACCTTTAACGGCTTCGATTCCTGGCCCGATAATCTTTCATATGCCTTAAGACAAAACCCCGAGACTCAGCATATCTCCGTCGTCAACACCGCTATAGCAGGCGGAGCGCTCATGTCGGGAGGATGGGGAGAACCCGGAATAAAGCGCTTTGAGAGGGACGTTTTAAACATTCCGGGCGTGCACCATGTCATAATACTTTTGGGCACGAACGATATTCCCGGCGCGCAATATGACACGTCGGAGGAATTCATCGAGACCTATTCAAAGATGATAAAAATGTGCCATGAAAAGGGGATAAGCGTCTACGCGGGCACGATAACCCCGTTCGGGAACAGCGAAATGTGGTATTCCGAGCTGCACGAAAAGATAAGAAAGACCGTCAACGAGTGGATGATGAGCGACGAGAGCGGCTTCGACGGCTACATAGATTTTGCGGGAGTGACCTGCTATGCCGAAAAGCCGCAGACCCTGCAAACGCTCTACGATTCGGGCGACGGGCTCCATCCGAACGCCAACGGCTACGACGTGATGGGAAAGGCCGCCGCCGAGGTCATGGAGGAGAGGCTGAAGAGGGAAGAGTGAACAGGGGACGGTAAAATGCGAAAAAGTCATCTCAAAGCAAAAGGCTTGGGATGGCTTTTTTAGCTCCCCCAAAATTTTCCCCCAAAATCCCGCTCCCGCACTTTACTTTTTGCCAAAAAGGTGCTATACTTAGTAAAAACATTCAAGGAGGATACCCATGAACACCAACGTTTCCGAAACAATTAAATACATCGGCGTGAACGACCATGAGATAGACCTGTTCGAGGGACAGTACGTTGTCCCGAACGGGATGGCCTATAATTCTTATGCCATAGTCGACGCGCAGACCGCAATAATGGACACCGTAGATATCCGCTTCTCTCACGAGTGGCTCGACAATATCGCGGAGGCCCTCGGCGGCCGCAAGCCCGATTACCTGATAGTCCAGCACATGGAGCCCGACCACGCCGGAAGCATCTCAAGCTTCATGAAAATTTATCCCGAGACAAAGATCGTCTCCTCCGCAAAGGCGTTTGCGATGATGAAGCAGTTCTTCGGCACCGACTACTCCGACCGAAGAATCGTCGTCGGCGAGAACGACACGCTCCCTCTCGGCGAGCATACTCTGACATTCGTGACTGCTCCGATGGTCCACTGGCCCGAGGTCATAGTCACCTATGATTCAAAAGATAAGGTATTATTCTCTGCGGACGGCTTCGGCAAGTTCGGCGCGAACGACGTCGAGGAAGAATGGGACTGCGAAGCAAGAAGATACTATATCGGCATCGTCGGAAAATACGGCGCACAGGTGCAAAAGCTCTTACAGAAAGCCGCAGGACTTGACATTTCGATCATCTGCCCGACCCACGGTCCCGTTCTCAGCGAGAACCCCTTGAACTACGTCGGCCTCCCCGTTATCAGCGGAAGCCTCTCGCACTATATCAACCTCTACGACATTTGGTCGAGCTACCGCCCCGAATCCGAGGGCGTTATGATAGCCTATACGTCGGTTTACGGGCATACCAAGGAAGCGGTACAGCTTTTGGCTTCAAAGCTCACGGCCAAGGGCTGCCCCAAGGTCGTCGTCACGGACCTTGCAAGAGAGGATATGGCGGAGGCCGTCGAGGACGCTTTCCGCTATAACAAGCTTGTTTTGGCGACCACCACCTACAATGCCGAAATTTTCCCGTTCATGCGCGAATTTATAAATCATCTCACCGAAAGGGGCTACCGCGACCGCACCGTAGCGCTTATGGAAAACGGTTCATGGGCGCCGCTTGCCGCAAAAACGATGCTCTCGATGCTTGAGCCCTGCAAAAACATCAACTATACAAAAACCACCGTCAAAATTCTGTCCGCCCTTTCGGACGACAGCCGCAGGCAAATCGACGAGCTTTCGGACGAGCTCTGCATGGACTATATGGCGCAGTCCGGCGAGACCGCCAACAAGCAGGATATGACGGCGCTCAATAAAATCGGCTACGGGCTTTACGTCGTGACGTCAAACGACGGTACTAAGGACAACGGCCTTATCGTCAACACCGTCTCGCAGCTCACCGACAACCCGTTCAGAGTCGCCGTAAGCGTGAACAAAGAAAATTACTCCCACCACGTCATCAAGCAGACCGGGAAGATGAACGTCTGCTGCCTGTCTACCGACGCTCCGTTCAAGGTTTTCGAGACGTTCGGCTTCCAGAGCGGCCGCGCCGTCGATAAATTCAAGGACTGCGAGGTCCTGCGTTCCGACAACGGGCTCGTGTTCCTGTCGAGATATATCAACGCGTTCATGTCCTTAAAGGTCGAGCAGTACGTCGACCTCGGCACTCACGGAATGTTCATCTGCTCGGTTACAGAAGCGAGGGTCATCTCCGACGCCGAGTCGATGACATACGCGTATTATCATCAGAACGTCAAGCCGAAGCCCAAGACCGAGGGCAAAAAGGGCTGGGTATGCAAGATCTGCGGGTATGTTTACGAGGGCGACGAGCTTCCCGAGGACTTCGTCTGCCCGCTCTGCAAGCACGGTGCATCAGATTTTGAGGAGATAAAATAAAAAAATATAAAAAACCGCCCCGTCGGAGAGCCTCCGCCGGGGTTTTCTTTTTCTACGTGCCCATTGAGTAGACCCCGTCGCGGCCGATGACGACGTGGTTCAAAAGCTTTATCCCCGCCTTTGCGAGCGCTTCCTTAAGCGCCTGCGTGGAGTCGACGTCGTCCTGCGACGGATACCTGCTTCCCGAGGGATGGTTGTGCGCCACTATCATCGCGGTCGAGCCGTACTGCCTCGCCGTTTTTATCAGCTCGTCCGCCGAGACCTCGACCGAAACGCCGTCCCCCATCGATGGGGTCATGCAGCAAATCGCCGAATAATCCTTGTCAAGACAGCAGAACCGAAACTGTTCGACGGCGGGACTGCCGAACTGGAGCTTAAAATATCTTTCGGCGTTTTCCGGGACGTCGAGCCGCCTGCCGCTCATCATAAGCGACGTCTTTGCTACTGTGAACACCGTCGGCAGGGCGGTTATAAGCTCTGCGGCCGTTTCGGTCATCCCCTCGCATTCCATAAGCTGCTTTTTCCCGGCGTTCAGTATTTTGTCGGGGGACCTGAATTTTTCAAACAGCGTCCTCATGAGCATGATAGGGTCCTCTATGCCCGCAAAAAACAAAAGAAGCTCCACCGAATCCCTCGGGGTCATGCCGTTTATGCCCCGTTCAAGATACGTCCTTTTCAGCAAATTGAACTCGGCTTCCATTTCCTTTCTCATAAAAAATCCTCCCATAAATATTATTTTCATTCTGTTATAATCTGTCATAAAATATGAAAATTTATTAAAAATTCATCTCGGGTAACAGTTATAGCTGAAACTATACCTATGACTATCTTAATTTAATGCGAAAAAAGTGTATAAATATATCTGAGGTGAATTATTATGAACGTCGACTACTCCGTGATAGGGTCGAAGATAAAGCGGCAGAGACTTTCCCGCCGCATGACCCAGGAGAATCTTGCGGAGGCGCTGTCGGTTTCGGTGGGATATGTGAGCCAGGTGGAGCGCGGCAAAACAAGCATAAACCTCGACCTGCTCGCAAAAATATGCGCGGCTTTGGAGTGCAGGATGGACGAACTGGTGTCGGAGTCCGCTTCGGGCTGTCCCGGCTACCTTGCGGACAGCTTCAGCGAAAAATTTTCGCAGCTCTCCCCGAGGGACAAAAAAGCCGTCCTCGGCCTCATCGACGCCCTTTTAAAGGAGCCGTGACTCAGAGTCTTTTGTAGAGGGCAAAGGTATATCCTACCCCGCCATCGTTTCCCGTGCCGATTACGGTGCGGGAATATTTTTTTTGATCAAACTCCGGGAAATACACGTCGGCCTCGGGGTATTCGCCGTCTATTTCGGTCAGGTACAGCTCCTCCGCATATTCAAGTCCGAGGGCGTAGATCTGCGCTCCGCCGATGATAAACGCGTCGTTTTCGGCAGCTTTCAGCGCTTCCTCAAGGCTTCGGCATACCTCGGCCCCGTCCGGCTTATACCCGCCGCTGCGGGAGACGATGATGTTTCTTCTTTTGGGCAGGGGCCTGCCGATAGACTCAAACGTCTTACGGCCCATTATAACCGTGCTTCCCCTCGTCGTATCGCGAAAATATTTCATGTCGCCGGGAAGCTCCCACAAAAGAGAATTGCCGCCGCCGAGCTCGCGGTTTTTTCCGACTGCCGCTATAATTTTTATCATGAGAGCCTCCTACTGCGCTATCGGGAAAGAAATTTTTCCCATATGCTTATAATCTATCAGCTTGACGTCTTTGCACTCCGCTGAGTTGTCGAAATCGTAAAAGTCCTTTACATCGGGATTCAGCCAAAGTTTCGGGGCGGGATATGAACCGTTTTCGGCATATCTTCCGAGCTGCTCCAAGACTCCGTCGGTCTGGTTGACATAGATGTGCGCGTCCTTTATCGACCAGTCGAGCGTACCCGGCTCAAGGCCGCAGACCTGCGCGAGCATGCAGAGCAAAACCGCATACTGAGTGACGTTAAACGGCAGTCCCAAAGGCACGTCGCAGCTTCTCTGATGGACCCATGCGTTTAATTTTCCCTCGGTCACGTCCCACTCGCTCGACCACACGCAGGACGGCAGCACGGCTGTTTTGAGGTAGTCGTTCTGCCACAGCGAAACGACCATGCGGCGGTCCTCGCGGTGGTTTTTAAGCTTGTCTATCAGCTCGTCGGTCAGGTTGAATTTGTTGACTATCCAGCCGTAGGCGGTGCCGATGGTGTGCGCCCATTCCCTGCCGAAAAATTTATGGACCTCGGTCTTGTGAAGCTTTCCGTCGTCTCCGGGCAAATTCTGGACGGCGTTCCAGTAGCCCTCGGAGTCTATTTCCCACTCGTCCCAGATATGGACGTTACGCTCCCGAAGCCAGCGGACGTCGTTGGATTTGGCCTGATAGAACCAGAGCATTTCGAGCACGGCCTGCCTGATAAAGACCTGTTTTGTGGTGAGGACGGGGAATTCCTCCCCGACGTCGAGGCGGAAGCTGTAGGACGGGATCTTTCGGGTGTTGATACCGGTGCGGTTTTCGACCTCGACCCCCTCGTCAAGTATTTTTTTGAGCAGTCCGCAGTAAACATCATCCCAGCGCGACATAGTGACCCTCCTTGGAAAAGATATATGGGTATTATAGCATAAAGCGAAGCTTTGTGCTATAATCAGCCATCTTTTGCGGTTCCCGGCGAAGCCGGGGAGCAAAAGGGCGACTTAAAATAATTTATAATAATCGCTCGCGATTATTATAGCATAAATCTTTGGGAAATACAAGGGCGGGGATGAAGAAGGGGAGCGTCTGTTACGTCGAAATTCTGACATCTGACTTCTGACTTCTGTTTTCTTGATGCGGCCATTAGGCCACATCTTTTGACGCCCCCTCAGCTGCTAATTCTCCTCCAGCTCCCTCAGCGCTTTTTTGAACCAATCCGTCCCGCGGAACCTGTCGAACATCCTGCTGTCGCCGTCGGTGAGCGCCTTGAGATACTGCTCGCATTCGGTGCCCTCTACGTTTGTCGAGACCTCCTTGGAGTTGCCCTTTACGCCCAACATAAACGTCGAGGTATAGGTATACTCTCCGTCGAGGCTGTCATACTGCTTCGCGAACCGGACGAGCTGCCCGATATGATATTTTACTTTATCTTCCTGATTCTCCCAACCCGCGTAAATTCTCGCAAGGAAGTGATGGCGCTCGGCCGCGCATGTCGAATAAAAACCGTAGAAGCCGTCGTCGAAGATAAGCTCCAAAATTTTCAGATAAAACTCATGCCGCTTCTCCCAAGGAATCGAATTAAGATGATAGGTGCACAAGCCGATATAATCCGCCAAAACGGTTATAAGCTCTTTGTTGAAGATATCGCTCTCGTTGTCCTTTAAAATGTTCGACAAAAGTATTTCTTTGGAAAATTGAATTCCGCTTGCCGTTTCGGCATATTCCTTTGCCTTTTCATAGTCGTCAAGGTTGTTATACGAGTAGCATAGAAGCTGCACGGCGACGTCGCGAAGTTCCTGATTCGTGGATTCTCGAAGTATCCTCTCCTCAAGCTCTATCACCTCTTTAAAGCGCTCTTTGTCGCTGCTGTTCTGGTAGAAAAGCGCGTGCGCGAGCTCCGATATTACGGCATGCTCGTTCGGGAACTCTTTCAGAGCCTCCCGCCAGAGCGCTGCGGCCTCCGGCATTTTCCCGACGTTCTGAAGCTTTCTGCTTTCGGCTTGATACCGGTTTATCCTCTCCCGCTTTCTGATTTCGCCCACGCCTAAGAGGTCGTCGACGGTCACGTCGTAAAACGCCGCAATTTTCGGCAGAAGCGCTATGTCCGGCAGGCTTTCGGCGCGCTCCCACTTCGAGACGGCCTGCGAGCTTATCGAGAGAAACTCGGCCAGGTCCTCCTGGGTGTTGCCTTTTTTTCGGCGAAGCTCCTGTAAATTTTTGTCTAATGTTATGTTCATAATTTTTCTCCTTAAGATTATTGAACGGCCGTTCTGATATTATTATAGCAGCATTTTTCGGGCATTTCAATGGCGGCTCGGTTTGATTTCGGTTGTAAAATTAAACGAATGGTTGGACAATGGTGCGCTTGCGATTTGAATTAAGACAGCCTGCACACTTATATTGATTGGTTTATGATTCTCCTCGTCTTGCATTTCTCCCTCGTTCATGTTATAATCATCTTATCCCCCCCAAAGGAGCCACACCATGACCATCTCCCTCTGCGACGACAATGCCAACGAGCGCGCATACATCAAAAACCTCGTCCTTGACTGGGCTTCACAGTCGGGGGCGTTGGTCAGCGTGCGCGAATACCCCTCGGCCGAGGCGCTGCTGTTCGACTGCCCCGAACGCTGCCCCGAAATCTTGCTTTTGGACATAGAAATGCCCGGCATGAACGGCGTGGAGCTTGCAAAAAAGCTTCGCCATGAGTCCAAGCCGGTGCAGATTATTTTCATCACGGGCTACCCCGACTTTATCTCCGAGGGATACGACGTCGAAGCGCTGCATTATCTCCTGAAGCCCGTCACGCCCGAAAAACTCTTTGAGGTGCTCGACCGCGCGGCTGTGAAGATTTCACAATCCGAGCGCAAAATTCTTGTGCCTTTTGACGGCGGGGAAGTCGCCCTGCCGCTTCGGGAGATTCGCTATATCGAGGCCAGTCGGCAGTATTCCGTTATTTTTTCATCATCCGGCGAGTATCGGCTCAAAGTCCCTATTTCCGAGCTTGAGACGCGCCTCGACGGGTATTTTCTGAGAGTTCAGCGCTCGTTTATCGTCAATCTTAGAGAGGTCCTTAGGATAACCCGCACCGAGGTGATTCTTAGAAGCGGCGAAGCGGTTCCCATCAGCAGGGGCATGCAGGGGCAAATCGGGAAACGGATAATAGAATTATTCTGATAGAGGATAGAGGTTAGAAAGTGCGGAAAGTTCAGAAAGTGCGAACAGAGGACAGATGGTCAGAGGTTCGGAAAACAGAATGCAAAATGCGCAAAATGCGCAAAATCCACATAGTAGTTAGAGAATAGTTGTTAGTAGTTAGTTTCAAGGTATCGCCTGACGGCGATTATTTTAAAGGTGCGGGAAAAAATACTAACTACTAATAACTAATCTCTGACTACTACACGCTGACCGACAAAATGCGCAAAATGCGCAAAATTCACAAAACTCGGGCAGAGATTTTCTATCCTCTGACCCTCTAACATTCTATCTTCTATGAGCTCTTGACAATACGTATAATACGTGCTATAATATTATCATGGAAAGTTGGGAATTATAAAATGCCTATGACGCCTCGGGAAATAGTTAAGCTGCTTGAAGAAAGCGGATTTGAATTTATAAGCTCAAACGGCTCTCACCGAAAATATTATAACCCTAAAACAGGGAAAACCGCAATAGTTCCCTTTCATGCCAAAGAGCTGAAAAAGGGCACAGAGCAGAGCATTCTTAAGCAGGCAGGGCTGAAATAATTATTTAACAGGAGTGATTTTAAATGAAAAAACTTTATTATCCCGCAGTTTTTCATCCCGAGGACGAGGGCTATTCTGTGAGCGTGCCCGACCTCGACGGCTGCTTTTCTCAGGGCGAGACTGTCGTCGAGGCGGTCGGGATGATTCGGGAAGCTGTCGGGCTTTATCTTGACGGGCTCAGCGTTATACCCGCGCCGTCCCGCCCCGAAGATATAAAAACGGCCGCGCCGGACTTTATGATGATAATAGAATACGACGAGCTTGCCTATAAGCGCGCGCACGACGCCCGCTCGGTAAAGAAAACGCTTACAGTCCCGTCGTGGCTCAACGAGGCGGCCGAGGCCGCAAACATAAACTTCTCCGGCGTTTTGCAGGAGGGGCTGAAAAAGAGACTGCATTTAGAGGATAGATGATTAGAGGGTAGAAGATAGAGGATGATTAGAGAATCAGAGGATAGAATTCAGAAAGTGCGGAAAGTTCAGAAAGTTCACGCTGTTAGTGGGTAGATGATTAGAGGGTAGAAGTTAGAAGATAGAATTCGGAAAGTGCTGAAAATGCTGAAAATCCATATAAATTTTAGTAGAGAATTCTATCCTCTACCCTCTGTTCATCTATCTTCTAAACAAAAGGAGCTAAAAATGATCTTTGATAGGATAATTAACAAAAGGATTGACCGGTATCAGTCCGAGCTGCTCCAGAAGTACTGCGACGAGGTCGAGTCGATGTACCGAAAAATGCGGGGCTGGCGGCACGACTATCACAACCACATTCAGGCCATGCAGGCTTCGATGGCGCTCGGGAAATACGACGAGGTGAGCCGGTACCTTTCCGACCTGAACGACGACCTGACGAACGTCGATACCGTGATAAAAACCGGTCGGGTGATGGTCGACGCGATTTTAAACGGCAAGCTCAACATCGCCGCGCAAAACGAAATACCCGTAAACGCAAAGGCGAAAATCCCCGACGGCACTCCGGTTTCGGACGTCGATTTATGCGTTATCATCGGGAATCTTTTGGACAACGCCATTGAAGAAAACAAGCGCCTTGCGCCCGAAAGCCGCTTCATACGCGTTTATATGGGCAGAAAAAACACTCAGCTTTATCTTTCGGTCACGAACGCCGCCGGCAGTAAGCATAAAAAAACGGGCTCTCACTTTGAGTCGTCAAAGGGGGACAGCCACGGCTTCGGCCTCGGGCGGGTGGCGGAAACGGTGAAAAAGTACGGGGGATATTTCTCCGCGGACAGCGAGGACGGCGGGTTCACGGCGGAACTTCTGATTCCGCTTTTAGATGATAGAGAGGTTAGATGAATAGAAGATAGAAAATCAGGAGGATAGCTTGTTCTTCTGATTTTTACTTTTATGGATTTTGCACATTTTGCGCATTTTGTCGGTCAGCGTGTAGTAGTCAGAGATTAGTTATTAGTAGTTAGTAATCTCCTCCCGCACCTTTAAAATAATCGCCGTCAGGCGATACCTTGAAACTAACTACTAACAACTATTCTCTAACTACTATGTGGATTTTGCGCATTTTGCATTCTGTTTTCCGAACCTCTGACCGTCTGTTCTCTGTCTGAACTTTCTGCACTTTCCGCACTTTCTGAATTCTAACCTCTGATTCTCTAATCATCTAATCATCCTCTATCTTCTACCCTCTAATCATCTATCCTCTAACTGCGTTTCGTACCCTCAAAATTACATTTCGTACACTTTTTCACAAAAATCTTCGCAAATGTGCTACTCTATGAGCTGAGGTGATAAAAATGTCAAAAAAGAAAAAAGACAGGGACCAAAAGCGCAA
The DNA here is from genome assembly GCA_947625125.1 of uncultured Clostridia bacterium. Classification (GTDB taxonomy): domain Bacteria; phylum Bacillota; class Clostridia; order Oscillospirales; family Ruminococcaceae; genus Faeciplasma. The sequence continues at coordinate 27,466 of CANQNF010000012.1, read as the reverse complement.
GCCCAAGTACGGCATACTCTCCTGCGTGAGATATATCTACGGCCTGCTCTGGGAAAACGCCCGGTTTTTGGTGTTCGTCGGGCTCGGGGTCGTGCCGCTCTCGCTTTTGGCGGCGGCATTCGGCCTCTACGCTTCCCCGGCGATAATAACCGCCATCGAAAAATATTCCGACTTCGGGTTCATAGCTCTCGCCGTCGGCGGGATTGTTTTAGCGCGCGCCACGGTAAACGCCATGAATTCCATGATTCAGACCATGGTATCGAACGCCGAGAACCATATGCTGGGGCTTTTGTCATATAAGGTCACAGAGTCTGCGAGGCTTGCCGACAACTATCTGCACTACGATACGAAATACCGAGAATTCAACGACCGCGCAAGCGCCGCCGCCCGCGACCATTCCCACGCCACACACTTCCCGATGATTTTTGCCGAGACGGTCGGAGAAATTATCAAATTCTTCCTCTTCGGGGCGACGGTCTCAATGCTCCACCCGGCGATAGTCGTGATTCTTATTATCGGGGCATTTGTAAACCGCCGCATGTCAAACTGGCAGTGGCGGAAGCACTATGAAGAGCGCGACGGGCGCAACGCCGCCGACAGAAAGCGGGATTACATCTCCGTGAGCGTTGCAAAAAATCTTGAATACCAAAAAGAAATCCGGCTGTACGGCATGGCGCAGCCCTTAAACGACAGATTTTCAAAGCAAATCGAGGACTGTATCGGCTGGCAGAGAAAGCACGAGCGCCGCGGGCTCTTAGTCTCGCTCGTCGATTTTTCGATAGTGCTTTTAAGAGACGGGCTCGCCTACGCCCTGCTGATTTATAAAGCGCTTTCGGGAGAGGTCGACGCCGCGCAGTTCGTCCTCTATTTCTCGGCGATAAGCTCGCTCGCAGGCCTTTTAAGCGGCATAGCGTGGCGCTTCCAGCAGGTAAAAGAGGGCTCGGCGCAGATAAGCGATATCCGCGAGCTTTTGGAATATAAAGGAAAATTAAACCGAGGCCCCGGCATTGCGCTCCCCAAAAAGCCGTTTTCAATCGAGTTCAGGGACGTTACATTCAAGTATCCTAAAGGCGAAAAGAATGTTTTGGAGCATGTCTCGTTTAAAATAGAGCCGGGGGAAAAGATAGCGCTGGTGGGCTTAAACGGCGCGGGTAAAACTACCCTTGTACAGCTTATGTGCGGGCTTTTGCTGCCCGACGAGGGCGAGGTTCTCCTTGACGGCCGCACGCTCTTTGAATACAACCGCGACGAGATGTATTCCATGTTCGGGCTGATCCCGCAGGAATATAATCTGCTTCCGGTATCGCTTGAAAAGAACATCGCCTGCACCGTTAATGAAGATGAAATTGACCGGGATAAGCTTTTGCGCGCGGTCGAGCTCTCGGGGTTTAAGGATAAGGCCGACAGCCTGCCGATGGGCTTAAAAACGCCTTTAGACCGAACCGTGAACGACGGCGCGGCAGATTTATCGGGCGGCGAAAAGCAGAGGATTTTGCTGGCGCGCCTGATTTATAAAGACCCGCTCTGCATGATACTTGACGAGCCGACGGCGGCTTTAGACCCCATCGCCGAGGACAGGATGTATCGCCGCTATAACGAGATCTCAAAAAATTCGACCTCGGTATTTATTTCACACCGCTTAGCTTCGACCCGCTTCTGCGACAGAATTTTTTTACTTGACGGCGCGAACTTCGCCGAGGTCGGAACGCACGACGAGCTGATGGCAAAGAAAGGAAAATACCGCGAGCTGTTTGACATACAGGCTAAGTATTACCGGGAGGAGGTGCCCGAAAATGGCTGAAAAAGGGCTTAAATACGATATTTACTGCCTTAAGAGGGCGATGAAGATATGGCGGGAGTACGCGTCGAAATACTGGATTCTTGATACGATTGAAAAGGTATTGCGGCAGGTCTCCGGATATTTTTCGCTCACAATGTCCGCGCTGCTGCTTGACGAAGTATCGGGCGCAAGAGATGAGAAAAGGTTAATTATTTTCTCGGCGCTGACGGTTATCGGAGGGTTTATATTCTCGGTTCTTAGCCGCGCTGTACAAATGAATGAAAGCATTTTAGAAAATCAGAATTATTACAGATATTCTCAAATCATGTTCAACGAAAACTGCAGCTTGCAGTATGAACATCTCGAAAACCCCGATGTAAAGCTGTTATACGAGAAGATAGACGCAAATACAAGAACGGTTTACGGCGGTTTGATGAACGTTTTGTATAATATCCCGGACGCTATAGGGGCGATGACCGATATTGTTTTGTCGCTCTCTCTGACGGCCGCCGCGCTCTTTGCAAGCGCCTCGGGGAAGTTCAGCGGCATATTGGGATTTATCAATTCCCGCCTGTCGGTATTCATAATGCTCTTAATTATCGGGGCGTTCTCGGCGCTGACGGTGAAGCTTCGGGTCTTACAAAGAAAGCGCAAGGAAGAGGCTCTCTCGGAGGTATCGCTCACAAACCGCCGCTACAACTCCTACGGTCGGCTCTGGGGCGAGGATATGACGATCTTCGGGCTGCACCCCATCGTTTTAAACGAGTACCGCAGGCACACGATTCGGCCGCCGTGGCTTATGAAACTCCAGAAAACAGGGCTTGTGTTCGGCGCGCTCGACGCCCCGAAAAACGCCGCCATGCAGATCATAATACACCTCTACGTCGCGGCAAAGGCGTTCATGGGCGCGTTCGGCGTCGGCAGCTTCGTCCTCTATGAGGGCGCGATAAGCCGCTTCGTGAGCGCTGTTGACGAAATAACCGAGCTTGTCACGCAGCTTCGCTTCAACACCGGCTATCTTAAGACGACATACGAATTTTTCGACCTGCCGAATAATATGTACAAAGGCACGCTCGCCGTCGAAAAGCGGGACGACCTCGACTATGAAATCGAATTCAAGGACGTGAGCTTTAAATACCCGAGGACAGAAAATTGGGTGCTTAGGCACGTTACGATGAAGTTTAAAATCGGGGACAAGATCGCGATCGTCGGGGAAAACGGCTCCGGAAAATCGACCTTTATAAAGCTTTTGTGCAGACTATACGACCCGACCGAGGGGAAGATTTTACTTAACGGCATTGACATTACGAGGTACAGATACGACGAATACATGGCGCTGTTTTCGGTCGTTTTCCAGGATTTCAAGCTGTTCGGATTTTCTCTCGGCGACAATGTTTCGGCAGGCCTCGGGTATGACGAAGCACGTGCCCGCGACTGCCTTGAGCGCGCCGGCATGGGGCAGAAGCTTAATGACCTTAATAAAAAAGCAAAAGAAGACGGCATAAGCGCGCTCGACTATTGCATGGGCAGGGAATATGACATAAACGGAATAGAATTTTCCGGCGGCGAGGAGCAAAAAACGGCGCTCGCGAGGGCTCTCTATAAGGACGCTCCGTTCGTGATTTTAGATGAGCCGACGGCGAGCCTCGACCCAATCGCGGAAGCCCAAGTCTATGAAAACTTCAACCGAATCGCCAAGGACCGCACCTCGGTGTTTATAAGTCACCGGCTGTCGAGCTGTCGGTTCTGCGAGAGGATTTTGGTGTTCGATAAGGGGGAAATCGTTCAGGACGGCGGGCATGAGGAGCTGAGCCGGCAGGAGGGGAAGTATAAGCAGCTTTGGGACGCGCAGGCGGGGTACTATGTAGAGGATAGAAAGTTAGAGGATAGAGGATAGAAGAGGGAGGGGAATATAAAAAGAGCCGCCTTTTTTGGCGGCATTTTTGTGCAGAAATTCTGAATTCTATCCTCTAATCTCTATCTTCTATCTCCTACCCTCTATCATCTATCCCGGCTGCTTCCCCATCTCCCGATACCCGATTCGCTTAAAACCCGCCTGCTCGTAAAGACGTATCGCCGGGGCGTTGTCCTCCTCCGCTTCGAGCCGGAGCAGGCAACCCGCGAACTCCCGGTCGAGAAATGAAAAATACTCCCGGCCGATACCTTGCCGCCTGAATTTGGGAATAATGTATAAATCCTCCACCCACACGCAACGCTTTCCGAACTCGGTCGAGAAGCTGTGCGCCAGCATCGAATACCCGGCGAGCTCTCCGTCAACCTCAAAAATATACCCGGAGGCAAAAGGCGAGCCGCTTATACATTCCGTAATATCTTTTTCAAAAATTTCGTCCGACCCGTCGGTCATCACTGCCGGCGAGGCGTAAAAAACCCGCATCATTTCCTTGACCGGCCCGCGGTCGCGCTCCTCAAGCTTTCGTATTTTTATCATATTTACCTCTTTTTTCATCATGCCCTCCGTCCCAAAAAACCTATGCTCGGGCGTGCCGAGGGACTTAACCCGCTGATTTTTTAAAAATGCCGGCTCGGTTCGGCCGGCAGAGATGTCCCAAAAAAACCGCAAGGGGCACGTCTTTTCCTATTTATGGTATTTTGACCCTGCCGAAATGGAAAAAGCGCGGTAGACCTGTTCGAGCAAAACGACCCGGCAGAGCTGGTGCGGCAGGGTCATCTTCGAGATCGACAGCCGCAGCCCGCAGGCCCTTTTCACGTCCTCCGACAGCCCGAACGAGCTGCCGATATAGAAATTGACCGACCCGAGCCCCGAGACCCCGGCGTTTTCGAGTTTTTCGGACAGCTCCTCGCTCGAGAGCTGCCGGCCCTCGACGCAAAGCGCGACCTGAAGCGCCTTTTTGTCCGAAAGATACGGCTGCATCAGCCTGCCCTCGGCGTTGAGCGCGGCCCTTACTTCGGCCTCGGACGGCTCCTGCGAAAGCTTTGATTCCGGCAGCTCAACGACCGCCGCCTTTCCGAAGCCGCCGAGACGTTTCAGGTATTCTGCGCAGGCGTCCCGCCAGAACTGCTCCTTGAGCTTTCCCACGCAGACGACGTTCACGTTCAAAAACTCATCCCCCAACCGTCGGTCTCTACCGGCGCAATTTTCAGTATGTAGTCGGCGTTTCGCCTAAACCCGCCGAGCGCCCTGACGTGGGTGCTTTCGGCGACCTCGGGGGCGTTGTTGTGCTGACTTAAGTGCCCGAGGATTATCCTGCGGGTGCCGTGCTCGACGAGCCGCCTGACCTCCTTGGCGCTGTCGGGGTTGGAGAGGTGTCCGAGGTCTCCGGCGATTCTTTTTTTCAGGGCAGGGGGGTACGGCCCAAGCCTTAACATATCCTCATCATAATTCGATTCGAGAAGCACGGCGTCCGAGCCTAAAAGTTCGCTGTCGATTTTCGGGGTTACGGTCCCGAGGTCGGTGCAGACGCATACCGTTTTTCCGTCGGGCATGACAATTTTATAGAACACGCTTTCCATAGCGTCATGCGGGGTGCGGTAGGCGCGCACGAAAAATCCGCAGGCTTCTACTCCCGTTTCTCCGACCTCGTCAGCCTCGCAGCCCGGGGAGAGCATATCGGAATTTTCGAGATACCTAAGCGTTGCCTTAGAGGCATAAACCGGCATTGGACGGGCTTTTGTGAACACTCTGAGACCGTTTATGTGGTCCGAGTGGTCGTGGGTTATGAATATCGCTTTCACGGCTTCGGCGCTTATATGGCAGCGCTCAAGGGCCGTTATAATTTTTCGGCAGCTTGCTCCGCAGTCAATTAAAATCCCCGAATCGGGACTGCCGACAAAGCATGCGTTTCCCGAGCTTGACGAAAAAAGAGGGTAGATTCTTGCCAAAATATTCCTCCTTAAAATAAGAGCCGTCATAGGGACAGCTCAAGGTGTTTGTTTATATGATCCATGATAAAATTAACGTTTTCTAAGATGTCCCGTTCCCCATCGGGTTCAATAAACGGCGCGCCGGGAAGTAATAATCCTCGATGTCCAAAAGCCGCAAATTAAGGGCTTTTGCGAGGGCGCTCGCGATTGAAGATTCATCCCTCAGACTTGAAACCCGCTCATATCGCCATTCTTTGGCCGTCGTAGTCGGTCGCCCTGCGGATGTCCGCGCCGAGAGCGCGAAGCTTTTCGTCGATATTTTCGTAGCCGCGTTCGATGTGGTAGATGTCCTCGACGACGGTCGTGCCGTTCGCCATCAGACCCGCTATGACAAGCGCCGCGCCCGCCCTCAGATCCGTCGCCTTGACGGTGGCTCCGCTGAGCTCGTCAACTCCCTCGATTATGGCCGTCGTAGAGCTTTCGGCAGTTATATTTGCGCCGAAACGCCGAAGCTCGTTGACATATCTGAAACGGTTGGTGAAGATGTTGTCGGTGATAACGCTTACCCCGTCGGCCGTCGAGAGCATGGTGGAAAACTGGGGCTGCATGTCGGTCGGGAAGCCCGGATGGGGCTGGGTCTTGATATTTGTTTTCATCAGCCTGCCCTCGGCCCTGACATGTATAGCCTCGTCAAATTCCTCGACGAACGCTCCTGCCTTGCGGAGCTTGTCCGTGACCGATTCAAGGTGCTTCGGGATGACTCCCTTTATAATTACGTCGCCCTTTGTAGCGGCCGCCGCCACCATATATGTGCCGGCCTCGATTGGGTCGGGGATAATGCCGTAAGTTACGCCCTTGAGATATTTAACGCCTCTTATTTTTATGACGTCGGTTCCTGCGCCCATGATATCCGCGCCCATGGAGTTTAGAAAGTTCGCGAGGTCGACTATCTGAGGCTCTTTTGCGGCGTTTTCAATGACGGTCATGCCGTCCGCCTTTACCGCGGCGAAAATGGCGTTTATGGTGCCGCCGACTGTCACAAGGTCAAAATAGATCTGGCTGCCGACGAGGCTTTCGGCCCGCAGGCTTACGATTCCGCCGTCTATGGAGTCCCTTGCCCCCAAAATGTTAAACGCCTTTAAATGCTGGTCTATCGGCCTGTCGCCGAGGTCGCAGCCGCCCGGCATGGGAACGTCGGCCCTGTGGAACCGGCCGAGGAGCGTGCCCAGAAAGTAGCTCGAAGCCCTGAAAGCACGGGCCAGCTCGTACGGCACGACCGGGTCGGAGATTCCGCGTGGGTCGACCCTGATGGTGTTTTTGTCGATTATTTTTATGCTTGCGCCCATCGCGTAGAGTATCTTGACGCAGGCGTTGATGTCTCTTATTTCGGGGACGTTTTCGAGCGTGCAGGGCTCGTCCGATAAAATAGTTGCGGCGACGATTGCTACGGCGGCGTTTTTAGCGCCGCTTATGACGACCTCGCCCTTAAGAGGCGTGCCGCCCTTTATGATAAACTTATCCATATAATAACTCCAAGCGTCTGTATTTAAGGCAGGATGCCATACATATTTTTCCTTTATTGTCATCAAAAGGGCATACTATCCCCTTTACGGTGACTATTCTGATATATTATACCACAACATTTTGAAAATAGCAATTACAAAAGAGTAACAATTTCAAAATTTTATAAACTTTTTTGGGGGAGCGGGGCAAAAACCTGCGGGCAATGGGTGTGCATGCTCTCCCGACGGCCGCGGCCCCGCTACCTTCTGCGGGAGCCCGCCCTCCGACGGCTTCGCCGTCGGAGGCCCGCCCCCCTTTTTGGGGGGCGGGCGCCCGGCGACAGCCGGGCGCGGGCTCGTTTAACAAAGGTCGGGCTACCCGCAAGCTTCCGGGCGCCCGACCTATTTTTGGGCCGCGGCTGTGGGAACACGCGGCCGTTATTTTACAACGCTCTTATAAAGCCCCGGCGAGATCTCCTCGACGCCGGATTCGTAGCCGTAGTAGGCTTCGATGATTTTTCTCACGAGGTACTTTGAATATTCGCCGTTTTCGATGACGACCGAGAAAGCTATCTCCGGGTCGTCGGCAGGATAGAACCCGACCACGGTGGAGTTCTGGGTGGCCTTGTTGTAGGCCTGCGGAGTGCCGGTCTTGATGGCGGCGGGGTAGGGCAGGGCCTGCAAAGAAAACTGCGAAAGATAGGCGTTTTGCTCGTTTGCGGCATAGTACTGCGCCGAAGTGGTGTTTTCGGCGGCGAGCTTCATTCCCGCGATTATAGAGTCGTAGACTTCGGCAGATGCGGGTATCGTCTCGGCGATTTCCGGCTCGGTCTTTGAAATTTGTTCGACCATGTTGTAGTCCCAGAGCGAGTCGACGAGATAGGGCCTGTACCGAACGCCGCGGTTGGCAATCGTCGAGGCAAGTACGCACATCTGAAGCGGCGTGACTCCGACCTCGGACTGCCCTATGGCGGCCTGGAGGACCTGTCCGACGGTCCAGTCAAGACCCAGCTGCGCAAAAGTGTCGGGGGAGGCAAGATACCCCTTTGCGCTCGGTATCTCAAGGCCGAGGTCCTCGCCGAGACCGTATGCCGACTCATACTTCATAAGCCCGTCGAGGCCGAGTTGCTGGACGACCTGATAGAAGAATATGTTGCAGCTTTTTTGTATTGCGGTGACGACGTTAATGCTGCCGTGGTTGCCGGTGCAGTGGACTTCAATGTCAAGGTACTGCATATTTCTGTGGCAGGTCAGCTTCGTTTCGCTGTTTATGATCCCCTCGCTCAGAGCGGCCGTCGCGGTAACTGTTTTCATCACCGAGCCAGGGCGGTAAAGTCCGTCGAGGGCACGGTTGTAGAGGGGTTGGCCGTCTGCCGAAAGGACCGACGAATAGTCGTTTATAAGGTCGTTTATGTCATAGTTCGGATATGTCGCACAGCCCTTTACTGCGCCCGTTTTCACGTCCATGACGACAATAGCGCCCGCAGAACAGTCGGTAAAATCGTAGTCCTGTTTCGTGAGAGTCCCGTCCGCGAGGGACTTTATAAAATCTCCAAGGATGGTCTGGAGTTTTTTCTGAAGATCGCTGTCTATCGTGAGCATGACCGTTCTTCCCGGCACGGCTTCTTTAGCGACCGTTTCGGTTATCTCGCCGTCGGACGACACGGTGATGGTCTTTTCTCCTCTTTTTCCGGCAAGATACTGCTCCATCGAGCGTTCGATTCCCGCCTTTCCGACGGTGTCGCTTATGAGATACCCCGCTTCTTTGAGCGCCGGATATTCCTCGGCATATATAGGTCCGACGTAGCCTATCCCGTGCGGGAAGATATCCCCCGAAGAGTATACCCTCACCGCGTCCTCGACAATGCCCGCGCCGGAGAGCCGAAACCCGAGCTCTCTGATTTTAGAGGCGGTCGAGATGGGGATGTCCTTAATAAAAACATAGTCGGTCTTTGAGGAAAAATCGTCGAGTATCATCTGGTATCTTATGCCCGCGATGGTGCGCTTTTCCTCGCTCGTATACGTCTTTGATATGTCGTATTCGTCAATAAGCGCGTCTATGCAGTTTTCCGCCGTGGCATAGCTGTTGAGCCTCAGCTTTTCATGTATCTGGGAGACCTTGCGGTCGGTCTCGTCGATGGTATAGGAGTAGGGTCTTTCCCGTGAAATCGGCAGGTCGTCCCGCCACATCAGCCCGTCCGCCTCAAGGATTTTCGCGATGTCGAGGATGACCTTGTTCTGTTCCTCCTTGGAGTCGGGGAAGAATGACTGATTTATGACGACGTTATAGGAGACCCGGTTTTTGACAAGAGGCTCCGAGTTACAGTCGACTATCTGGCCCCTTGCAGCCGAGATGGACTGGGTCGCCGACTTTGACGTTTTTGACATTTCAAGATACATCGCCCCGTCGACGACCTGTATCTTCATCAGCTTCGAGCCTGCGAATACGACCGCGACCGCAAGCACCGCGATGATGACGCCTATTCTCACGATGTCAAAAACCTTTTTCATGCCTTATCGCCGCCTCCTGCGTCTGCATGTGCCGGGCCTGCCCGAACCTCCTGCGAGGCGCAGCCCGCGCCCGTGCGCCCCAAAGGGGCGCACGGGCCTCGGCCTTCGGCCGAGGGGCCCCCTGACCTTTCAGGTCAGGGGGCCGCGGGCTGCTTACCCGCGAGCTTTCGGGGGCAGGCCCGGTCACACTCTGTCTATGTTTTTGTCCTGCTCCTCAAGTGTCAGCTTTTTGAACTCCCCGCTGAGGCGCTCGAGGATGTATATCAAAATATATATCGGTATCGCCCAGGCCAGCGTCTTTAACGCCGAGGGTATCATTATCCTCTTAAGTATCAGCTCGTGGCCCTCGTATTCCCAGATCTTATAGTAAAAGTAGTAATCTATCCCCAAATACATCGCCCCCGTGACGGCGAACGTCCAGAGATAGTTTACGATGTTTTTTCTTAGGAGCATAGAAAACAGCGCCGACATTCCCGCACAGCAAAGACAGAGCCAGAGCGCCGTGAATCCCGGGAGCTTGCCGAGCGACACGTCGAGCAAAAGCCCCGCGCAGGAGCCGAAAACTGCGGCGGGTATCTCCGATTCGTATACCGCGACCGCGGCCGCAAGCGGGAATAAGACCAGCGCCGCCGGCTTCCCGCCGCTTCCGGCAGTGGAGGAGGAGTATGAAAAAATCATGATGACGACAAAAGCGGCCCACTTTATCGCAGTCTTGAGGCCGGGTCTGAGGACGGTCTCGTTAAGCTCATTCTTCTTCATACACAGAGCCCTTTCCGTCGAAATCGGTGATGACAAAGACCGTCTTAAGCTCTCCCGGGTCGATGGCGGGAGTCACGTTTCCGCTTCTTGAAAGGCCGTTACCGGCGATGTAGGTGTCGTCGACGGTGCCCACGACTATCCCTTTCGGGACGGTCCCGCTGTAGCCCGATGTTATAAGTATATCCCCGGTCTTAAGCTCGCATTCAAGCGGGATATAGTCCATCCTTATCTTTTTGTCCACGGCGAGCGTGTAGCTTCCCTCTATAACGCCGGTCTCGCCTGTTCTTACGCAGTACACGCCGAGGGACAGCTCGTTAGAAAGAACGGTCGTGACCTTTGAATAGGTGTACTGGACCTCGGTGACATACCCGACGAGGCCGTTTTGCGTGACGACCGGGTCGTAGTATTCCACCCCGTCCTTTTCGCCCTTGTCGATAAAGAAAGAGCCGTAGACGTCGTTTGCGGTCCTGCCTATGACGGCGCAGGGCTCCGAAAGCTCGATCCCCTCGTTTGACGAAGCAAGATCTATCATCTCGCGGAGGTGCTCGTTTTCCTGCTTGAGCTGGGTATAGTCGGAAATTTCGGCATAAAGTCCCGCGAGCTCGTCCTTGAGCTTCTGATTTTCCTCATAATAGTCCCTTGCGTTTATGAGCATGTCAATAGTCTCGGAGACCTTGCCGGAAATGCTGTTTGAAAACCTCTGAAACGGCGAAAGAGCCCGCCCGATCGCCGACGAAATGGCGTTCGAGGAGCTCACCGCAGCATAGATCATCACGCCGATAAGAAAGGCGGCGACGCATGCGATAACTATGAATTTTTTTGATTTGAAAAATTCCTTCAAGCAATCGACCCTTTCAGAAGACAGAATTGATATAGTCGGAAGTCAGAATGAAAGCCCGGCCTTTGAGCTTTGCAGAAGTTAGAGATTAGATGATTAGAAGATAGAATATAGATGATTAGAGGATAGAATTCAGATGATTAGAGGATAAAGTGATTTAGCACATTACAGCGATAAATCACCGCTGACACTCGCGCCCCGCAGTTCTATCTTCTATTCCCTAACTCTCTACCCTCTATTGCGCGTTGCTTGCTCCGGCGTTGAGGACCTCGGAGAGCTCCTCAATGTTGTCAAGAAGCTTGCCGGTGCCGTCGACTACGCAGTCAAGAGGCCTCTCGGCGATGTGCACCGGAATGCCGGTCTCTTCGTTGATGAGCTGGTCGAGCCCTCTTAAGAGCGCGCCGCCGCCAGCGAGGGTTATTCCCGCGTCGATTATGTCGGCGGAAAGCTCCGGAGGAGTGCGCTCGAGAGTGACCTTGATTGCCTCGATGATGTGCGACAGGGATTCCGAAAGGGCCTCTCTTATCTCCTCGGAAGTGACGGTGATATTTTCGGGGAGACCCGTGAGCAGGTTTCTGCCCTTGATCTCAAGCTCGGAATCATCTTCGCCGGGGTATGCCGAGCCGATGGATATTTTAATGGTCTCAGCAGTCCTCTCGCCGATGAGGAGGTTGTATTTTCTCTTGATGAAGTTGATTATCGAATTGTCGAATTCGTCGCCCGCGACCCTTACGGAACGGCTGGTGACGATGCCGCAGAGGGAGATGACCGCGACCTCGCTGGTGCCGCCGCCGATGTCGACTATCATCGAGCCGGTCGGGGATTCGACGGGAAGACCCGCGCCTATAGCCGCCGCCATCGGTTCCTCGATAATTGCGACCTTTTTGGCGCCTGCTCCCTCGGCCGCTTCCTTGACGGCTCTTCTCTCGACTGCGGTGACTCCCGAGGGTATGCAGATGATGACCCGGGCCTTTGCGAGGGGATTGCCGAGGGCCTTTCTTATGAATTCCTGGAGCATGGCGGTGGTCATGTCAAAATCGGCGATAACGCCGTCCTTAAGCGGGCGCACGGCGCGAATAGAACCCGGTGTGCGGCCGATGATGTTTTTGGCCTCCATGCCGACGTATCTTACCGCGTCGGTTTTTGTGTCGACTGCCACGACCGACGGCTCGCGCAGGATTATGCCCTTGCCCTTGGCGTAGACGAGGGTGTTGGCGGTGCCGAGGTCGATGCCTATATCCTTTTTGAACATACTCATAAAAATTTCCTCTTCCTTTAAATATTTTGGCTCAGAGTAAAGTATAGCACATTTATTCCCCGGTTACAAGAGGAAAACGAGAAAAATTTCTTAAAATTTTGGCAGGATATCGGTGCTTTTCACAAGGGCGCCCGCGCGGGCGGCTTCAGAGTACGGGGGCGAAGCCCCCTCCGGCTTTCAGCCGGAGGCCCGAGCCCGGCTTGCCGGGCTCGGGGCCCGCGCACTTGTGCGCGGGCCGGGGCTTCGCAGGAGCCGCAAGGGTGTGGATAAATCTTAGGCGGAGGAGCCTGCCGAAGCCCTGTGCCCGCGGTCGGGCGCGCTGTATAATTTCCCGCATGCCGGAGCATAATACTTCCATCTTAGCACAGAAAGGATGATACCCCATGAATCTTACGCAGAAAGAGACCTCTCTTTTAAAGGACCTCAAGGGCCAGGAGAAGCTCTGCTGGGAAAAGTACGACAAGTACAGCTGCGACGCCTGTTCTCAGGAATTAAAGTCGATGTTCAGCGAGATGGCACAGACCGAGCGCCAGCACTACAACTCCATCACCGCCATGCTCCAAGGGACTGTCCCGCAGATGCCGACGGGCCTGCAAAACGAAAACAACAAGTGGGCGAAAAAGGTGAATTACGAGGACGATATGTCAAAAAATATCGACAGGTTCCTCTGCACCGATATGCTCGCGTCCGAGAAGCACGCCTCGAGCCTCTATGACGTCAGCGTTTTCGAGTTCACCGACCCCGCCGCAAGAAAGGCTCTGAATCACATTCAGGCCGAGGAGCAGCAGCACGGCGAGAAGCTTTGGGCGTATATGAACGCGAACGGGCTATATCCCGCCGAGTAAAACCGACGTAAAACACTTCTTTTGAAAAAGCAGGCCCTGTCCCACGGACGGAGCCTGTTTTTTTGACCATACCTTTTACGCAGCCGGCTTTCCCTTTCATCGTCCCCCACGCGGCCCCTATACGGAGTGCGTGCGCGGAGCCCGTCCCCCGGCCTGCGGCCGGGGGACTTCCCCGAGCCCCGTTGGGGCTCGGGGAAGCGGGCCGGCTTCGCCGGCTCCGGGCTCCGCCCGCACAAGGCTGCGGTTTTTTACAAATGTCCGTTGCCCGCCCAGCCCCGCGGGCCGCGTTCGGCAACGCACAAGCCGTCACTTTTCCCCGAAGAAAAGCCTGTTTGCATTATTATACAGTATATTTTCTTTCTCGGATTCCGTGAGCCCGAGCTCATCAAATCGCTTCAGCTCCTCCTTGAAGTCCCACATCGGATAATCGGTGCCGAATAAAACGCGTTCCGAGCCGTAGGAGCGGATTATCCTGAGAGATTCTTCTTTCGGCAGGAATGCAAACGAGCTTGAGCAGTCCACAATAAAATCCTTATACCCCTTAAGAGTTTCCTCCGCTTTTTTCCACATCCCCCAGCCGCCGAAGTGCGCGCCTATGACCCTTAACCCCGGGAACATTTCAAGCGTCCTCACAAGCCTTTCGGGACTCGAAAAGTCGTAACGCAGATCTCCCATGTGAAGCAAAAGAATAAGGTCGTATTTTATGCACAGCTCATAAATTCTGTAGCAGCGCGGGTCGTCTATGCCGACGCCCTGAAAATCCGGATGAAGCTTAACGCCCTTAAGGCCTAAATCGACGATGTTTCTGATGTCGCCGTCCTGGTCGTCGCTGTCGGGATGAGCTGCCCCAAGCCCGCAAAGATTCGGGTATGCAGCGACCTCCTCGGCGATAAAGCTGTTTATGCTTCTGACCTGAGACGGCTTTGTCGCGACCGAAAAAACAACGCTGTGGGTAATTCCGGCAGCCTCTCTTTCCCTTATCATTTCGGCGGCGGTGCCGTGATACGCCATCGGCAGTGAATAGAACTTTCCGATGCTCTCGGACGCCTTTTCGGCGATTTTATCCGGGTAAATATGGCAGTGGCAGTCAATAATTTTTTGCATGGTTTCATCTCCGAAAAAGAAATTGCTTAGACTATATTAGCGCAGTTTCCGGGAAAAGTCAAGTGGCGGGGGAAGATAGGGAGTGGCTAAAGCGGCCACATCAAGAAGACAGAGGTCAGAAATCAGATGACAGAATTTCAAGGTGTCGCCTGCGGCGACATTTTTATAATATCGAATAATGCGGGTGAATTAGACTCTCCCCGGAATCCCCCACCTTGATTTCTCCCCCGAAATATGCTACAATCATCTTATCCCCCCAAAGGAGCCTATCATGAACATCTCCCTCTGCGACGACAACGCGCAGGAGCGCGCATACATCAAAAACCTCGTCCTCGACTGGGCTGACCGGTCCGGGGCGGGCGTCAGCATACGCGAATACCCGTCGGCCGAGGCGCTTTTGTTTTCATACTCCGACTTCCCGCCCGACATACTTCTTTTGGACATCGAGATGCCGGGGCTCTCGGGGGTCGAGCTTGCCAAAAAACTTCGGCAGAACGGCAACCGCCTCCTCCAAATAATCTTCATCACCGCCTATTCCGACTACATCTCGGAGGGCTACGACGTCGCGGCGACGCATTATCTTTTAAAGCCGGTGGACCGAGAGAAGCTGTTTTCGGTGCTGTCAAGGGCGGTCGAGAAAATTGCGGACGACGGCAAAAGGCTCGTTTTGGAGACTCCCGACGAGACGGCTTTGGTGCCGATATGCGATATAAAATTTATTGAAGTGATTAAAAATTATGTCACCGTGCATGCCGAGCGGGAATATACGCTGAAAAAGCCGCTCAAAGAAATCGAGCATGAACTTGACGAAAGATTTATCCGCGTCGGGCGCTCGTATATCGTCAATCTTTATTTCATAACCCGGGTCACTCGGTCGGAGATTTTTTTAAAGGGCGGGGACGCCGTACCGCTGCCGAGAGGCGCGTACGAAAAAGTCAACCGTGCGATAATCAACATGAAAGGGTAGGTAAATATGCTCGGAAAGCGCGCAAACAGGCGGATCGAAGCCTATCAGCAGGAGCTTTTGAAAACGCATTTTTTAGAGGTCGACAACATGTACAGAAAAATGCGGGGCTGGCGGCACGACTACCGAAACCATATCCAGGTCCTGAAGTCATACGCCGACAAGGGCGACCTTGAGGCCGTTTCAAAATATCTGGACGACCTCGAAAAGGACCTTTACACCGTCGATACGGTAATTAAGACCGGCAACCCGATGACCGACGCGATTTTAAATTCAAAGATCGCCCTTGCAAACGACCGAAATATTCGTGTCGACGTCGACGCGCACATCCCCGTTCTGCTCTCGGTTTCGGCGGTCGATCTCTGCACGATTCTGGGCAATCTCTTTGACAACGCCATCGAAGCCTCCGAGGGCCTGCCGGAGGATAGGCGGGTCATCCGCGTTTATCTCGATTTAAAGGGCAATCAGCTCTATATTTCTTTTCTCAATTTCACATCCGGCGGCAAGCTCCAAAAAATCGGGAATGTCTTTAAAAGCACCAAGGGCGGAGAGCACGGCCTCGGCCTCGGCAGGATAGACGACGTGGTCAAACGCCTTGGCGGCTACATCTCCCGCAACTCCGAGGAGGGAGCGTTTACAACAGAAGTTTTACTGCCCCTCCCTAAAGAATAATTCTGACAATCTGATTTTCTGTTTTCTGACTTCTGATTGCATTTCGTCCCCTACAGCTTGCAATTCGTCCCCGAAATATAATCCTCGGGGACTTTTGTGTTATGATATGATCATCCTAAAAAGGGAGTGATATAATGTCAAAAAAGGATAAGAAAAAGGACGAAAAGCCGCAGTACGGCATGCTCAAATGCCTCGGCTGGTTCTTCTCGCGGGCAAAAAAATACCGTCCCGAAACCATTGTACTGCTGTTTTTCCAAATCATATTCAACATCTCAAGCGCGGTCTTCGGGTTTTATATGTCCCCGATGATACTCTCAAAGCTTGAAAACCACAGCACCGCCCAAGAGCTGATTCTGACGGCGGCATTCTTCATCGGCGGCTGCTTTATCTCCGACGCGCTTGTAAACTATATCGGAAACGGCATCGGCGCTGAGGGTTTCAAGATGGCTTATCAGGTACAGCTGCGCACAAAGATCGTACAGGAGGTCTCGGACAAGACCGTCGCGACATCCTACTGCCACTGCTACGACAACAAATTTTTGCGGGCGGCCGAGCGTGCAACCAATGCCGGTTACTCAAACGCCGCCCCCACCGAGGGAATATGGAACACGCTTCAGAACCTCGGCGTGAACATAGTCATGTTCATCTTCTTCACGGCGATGCTGACCTACATCCATCCTGTCGTGTTTGCGGTGACGGTCGTTTTAAGCTTAGCCGACTTTCTGATCTCGGGCTATGTTTATAAGTATAACTACCGCCACCGCGAGGAGCTGTCCCACATCGACCGGCAGGCGTGGTATTTGCAGGGCCTGCCGAGCCAACTTTCCGTTGCTAAGGATATCCGGCTTTTCGGGCTCGCGAGCTGGATAAACCGCCTCACCGACAAGGCGCTTGCCGCAAAGGAAGCGTATTCTAAAAAAGAGCACAAATTCTATCTTATCGGCACGTTTTCGAGCATGATAATAGAATTTCTTCGGAGCGGCGCGGTCATCTTCATACTCTTAAAAATGTGCCTCGAAAACGGTATGACCGCGGCGGAATTCATGCTTTATTTCTCGGCGGTGAACTCCTTTAACGGGCGCTTCAGCGGGATCTTAAACGACTTTTTGGATCTAAAGAACAAGTGCCTCGATTTTTCCTGCATACTTGAATTCTTAAACTATCCCGAGCCGTTTAACTTCGGCGGCGGCGAGAAGATTCCCGAGGGCTATACATATGAAATAAAGCTTGAAAACGTAAGCTACGCCTATCCCGAATCGGACAAAAAAATTATCGACGGCATGATTCTGACCGTAAAGCCGGGCGAAAAGATAGCGATAGTCGGTCTCAACGGAGCGGGCAAGACCACGCTGATAAAACTCATCACCGGGCTTTTGGACCCCGACGGGGGCAGAGTTTTACTTAACGGCGTCGATATTAAAAACTTCAACCGCGCCGAGTATTACAAGCTCTTTTCGGCGGTTTTTCAGCATTTTAATATGTTTGACATCACCGTCGCCGAGACCGTCGCGCAGTCGGCGACAAATATCGACCTGCCGCGAGTTCGCGACTGCATTGAAAAGGCCGGGCTGACAAAGGCTGTTTCCGACCTGCCGGATGGGATAAATACCCACCTCGGAAGAGAAGTTTATCTTGACGGCGTGGTATTATCGGGCGGGCAGACCCAAAGGCTCATGCTTGCAAGGGCGCTCTATAAAAACGGAAAAATCCTTGTTTTGGACGAGCCGACGGCCGCTTTAGACCCTCTGGCGGAGCGGGATATGTATGAAAAATACAACTCGATGGCGGACGGTAAAACCTCGCTCTTTATCTCCCACAGGCTTGCTTCTACGCAGTTCTGCGACAGGATCTTATATCTTAAGGACGGAAAAATCGCCGAGGAGGGCACTCACGAGAGTCTTTTAAAGCTTGGCGGGGAATATGCAAAGCTGTTTCAGGTGCAGGCGCGCTATTATCAAGAGGATTTTACTAAAGAGGAGGCGGTTTGAAATGGCTAATAAATCGGATAAAATGCCTTGGAAAGAGGCGTTTAAGATAAATGTCAGGGCGATTAAGCTCTTAAATTCAAAAAACAGGCTGATGTTTCCGTACGTCACAATAAAAGCGCTTTTAAATACCGTATTTTCCTACGCCTCGCTTTTTGTGACCGCAAGGCTTATAGGCGAGCTTGCCGGGGAGAGGCGGCCCGAAACGCTTTTGTTCTGGGCTGCGTTTCAGATAATCTCGACGGCGGTTTTCGCCATAATTAACGGCGTTATGTATCATGCCTACGAGGTCAAGGCGACAAACTTCTGGAACAACCTGGAACGAATCGAGGACGAAAAGTTCATGTCGATGGACTACAGCGACGTCGAGGACCAGCGCGTTCGGGATCTAAGAGATCAGATAGATCAGAACAGAAACTGGTCGGGCTGGGGTTTTTCGCGGATACAGTGGAATTTTGAGGGGCTTGTGTCTAACCTGTTCAGCGTTATCGGAGCGTTTGCGATGGCGGCGGGACTGATAATAAACAAAGTCCCCGATGAAAGCCCCTATGCATTTCTCAACAGCCCCTTTGCAGTCCTGGGCTTTTTGGCGCTGATGATTTTCTGCGCTTCTATATCCCCATTTTTAAACGGCAAAAGCATGGAGATGTCGGCGGCTTTGGCGGACAAAGCGAGGTTCGGAAACAGGCTATTTGGGCATTTCAATTTTATGCGAAGAGACCCCGAATCGATGGTCGATTACAGAATGTATAACCAAAGCGAGGGATTTTTAAAGCATTACTGCTGGGTAAAGGGCGAGACTCCGTGGTTTCCGGGAGGCATTTTTGACAAGCACAACAAGGGCGTCGGCGGGCTGATGAAGATTGCCGCAGTCTTTGGCGAAAAGGCGCTGATGAGCATAATTTATCTCTTTGTATGCCTGAAAGCGCTCGGCGGGGCGTTCGGACTCGGCGAGGTAACTCAGTATGTCGGCGCCGTCACAAACTTCATCACCGGGTTCACATGGACGATGACCCTGTTAAACAATTTGCGCGTAAACTCGAAGTTTTTAAAGGATATATTTGAATTTTTGGATATTCCTAACAAGATGTATCAGGGAACCCTTACGACCGAAAAACGCCGCGACAGAAAATACAATGTCGAATTTAAAGACGTGAGTTTTAAATACCCGAACTCCGAAAGATGGGCGCTTCGGCATGTTTTTGCGTCATTCGAGGTCGGGACGAAGCTTGCCGTGGTGGGCGAGAACGGCTCGGGCAAATCGACGTTCATAAAGCTTTTATGCCGCCTCTACGACCCGCAGGAGGGGGAGATACTTCTCAATGGCGTGAACATAAAAAAATACCGCTACGACGAATACATAGCGATTTTCTCGGTCGTTTTTCAGGACTATTGGCTGATGTCGCATAAGCTCGGGCAGAACGTTGCGGGCTCCTGCGACGTGAATGAAAAAAGGGCGGTTAAATGCCTTGAGGACGCAGGCTTCGGAGAGCGGTTAAAAGAGCTGCCGGACGGCTTGGAAACCTGGCTCGGCAAGGATTTTGACGAGGACGGCATTGTGGTATCGGGCGGCGAGAAGCAGAAGATAGCGATCGCACGCGCCCTGTATAAAGATTCGCCGTTTATAGTTTTGGATGAGCCGACCGCGAGCCTCGACCCGCTTGCCGAGGCCGAAATATATAAGAATTTCGATGAAATAGTCGGCGACCGCACGGCGATTTATATAAGCCACAGGCTTTCGAGCTGCCGTTTTTGCAGGGAGATACTGGTTTTTGAGGACGGCGGGATAATCGAGCGGGGCACGCACGACGAGCTCATAGACGCGGGCGGAAGATATAAGCAGCTTTGGGACGCCCAGGCGAGGTATTATGAGGGGGAGGAAGAAATCTCCTGATGGGGAGTTTGCTCCTGTCCGAAACTTGCTGAAATCCCCACCGAATCCGCAAGGATTCGGTGGGGGATTTTTCTTTAATCGACCAATGCCGAACCAAGCTGACCATCCCTCCTCAAAAATTCCCCCCGCCCCTTGACAAATCGATTTATTTGTGCTATGATGTTACCACAGTGGTACCAAGGTGGTACCACCTTTGCGGAAAATAATATATAATTGACAAAAAGTGAGGTAACAAAAATGCAAGAAAAAGTTTTATCCGTCAAGCCGAACGGCTTTAAGGTCCTGTTTCTCGACCTGCTTTTGATCGTCGCGGCGATCGTCCTGTTCATCGCGGGTATCGTCATCCTCGACTCGGAAACCGCGCCCGTCATAGGCGGAATTATGCTCGCGGTCGGCGCTATCGGCCTATTCTTCGGCTGGATACCCCTGTGCGGCCTGCACGTCATAAAGCCCCAGGAGGCGCTCGTCCTGACACTGTTCGGCAAATATTACGGCACGCTCAAAAACGACGGCTTTTACTGGGTCAACCCGTTCTGCTCAAGCTTTAACCCCGCCGCCAAAACAAAGCTCAATCAGTCCGGCGACGTCAACGGCGGCGGCAAATCATCACCTGCCGTAATTTTTGGGGCAAACGGCGAAATCGCAGCCGCGCCGGGAGCTGTGACTAATAACAAAATATCCCTTAAAATAATGACCCTGAACAATTCCCGCCAGAAAATCAACGACTGTCTCGGAAACCCCGTTGAAATAGGCATTGCGGTAATGTGGAAAGTCGTCGACACCGCCAAGGCCGTCTTTAATGTCGACAATTATAAGGAATATCTTTCATTGCAGTGCGACACGGCCCTGAGAAATATCGTTCGGGTCTACCCCTACGACGTTGCTCAGAATGTCGACACCACCGGCGACGGCGTGGCCGACGAGGGTTCGCTCAGAGGTTCGTCCGAGGTCGTGGCAGAGAGGATTCGCCGGGAAATCCAGCAGAAAGTCAACGAGGCAGGCCTTGAAATAGTTGAAGCGAGGATCACTTATTTGGCATACGCTCCCGAGATCGCCGCTGTAATGCTCCAGCGCCAGCAGGCGAGCGCTATAATCGACGCAAGAAAGATGATAGTCGACGGCGCGGTCGGGATGGTCGAGATGGCCCTTGACAGGCTCCAGAAAGGCGGCATGGTAGAGCTTGACGACGAGAGAAAGGCGGCTATGGTCTCCAACCTCTTAGTCGTTCTCTGCGGCAACCATGACGCACAGCCGGTCGTCAACTCCGGCACTCTCTACTCATGACCAATAAAAAAGACCTGCGGCTCAGGGTGAATCCGAAGCTCTACGACGAGCTTATGCGCTGGAGCGCCGAGGAGCTTCGGTCGATGAACGGTCTTGTGGAGTATATTCTCACGGAAGCCGTCAAAAAGCGCAGGAAAAGCTATGTTGAGGAGGAAAATAATGAAAAAGACGAATAAATATGCAACTATGTTTATGCCGCTCGGGATGCTGTTCGGGCTCACTTTAGGGATTTCGGTATACGGCATGCTGTTTGACAACGTCGCTCTCGGGACGAGCATGGGCATAAGTTTGGGGCTGTGCCTCGGCCTCGGTATCGGCGCGGCCAAGGACGCGAAGATAAATAAGCAGCTTGAAGAATTCGGGTATACCGTCAAGGCGGTCAATCAGACCCCGGACGGCTACGACGTCATCGTCACCGACAAAAACGGCGGCGAGAACGCCGTCCCGGTCAGCGAAAAAATTCAGCTTCACGAAAAATTCAAGCCCGGCGACCCGGTCTATCTGAGCGGCACGAACATCGAGCAGGCCTACCGGGGATAGACTGCGTAAATGCGCGCTTGACCGCCGCCCCCTACTTCTCCCGCCTCCTGGCGAAGCCCCGTCGGCCTGCGGCCGACGGAAACGGCGCTTCGCGCCGTTTCGGGTCCGGCGAAGCCGGACCCCGGGGGCTTCGCCCCCCGGCGGGAGGAGAGGGGGCTCGGCTGTATGTCAAAGCGTTTCTATCCCCTGTTCATCTAATCATCTATCATCAAAAAAGGAGCCTCCTCGGCTCCTTTTCTGTATTCTTTTAGTACATTCCGCCCATGCCGGCTGCTCCGCCTGCGGGCGCCGGAGGATTATCCTCTTTCTTGTTGCCCACAAGGCTCTCGGTGGTGAGCACCATCGCCGCCGCGGAAGCCGCGTTCTGGAGTGCGGAGCGCGTGACCTTGGTCGGGTCTACGATGCCCGCCGAGATCATGTCGGTGTACTCCTCTTTGTACGCGTCGAAGCCGTAGCCGACCTTGCGCGACCTCTTTATTTTGTCGATGATGACCGAGCCGTCAAGTCCGGCGTTCGCGGCAATCTGTCTTACAGGCTCCTCAAGAGCTCTTAAAACGATCTTCGCGCCGGTCTTTTCGTCGCCCTCGAGGGTCGGGATAAGCTTCTCAACGGCAGGAATAGCGTTTATCAGAGCAGTTCCGCCGCCGGCTACAATGCCCTCCTCGACGGCTGCCTTGGTGGCGGCAAGGGCGTCCTCGACTCTGAGCTTTTTCTCTTTCATCTCGGCCTCGGTGGCTGCGCCGACTCTTAAGACCGCAACGCCGCCCGCAAGCTTGGCAAGCCTCTCCTGAAGCTTTTCACGGTCATAGTCGGAGGTGGTTATCTCGATCTCGTTTCTGATCTGAGCAACTCTCGCCTTGATTTCCTCGGGATCGCCCGCGCCGTCGACGATGATGGTGTTCTCTTTCGAGACGACGACCTGTCTTGCACGGCCGAGGTCGTTGACGGTGGTGTCCTTAAGCTCGTATCCCAACTCCTCGGAGATGACGTCGGTGCCGGTGAGGGTCGCGATATCCCTGAGCATCTCTTTTCTTCTGTCGCCGAAACCGGGGGCCTTTACGGCCACGCAGGTGAACGTGCCCCTTAATTTATTGATGAGTATTGTGGACAGCGCCTCGCCCTCCAAATCCTCGGCGATGATAAGAAGCTTCTTGCCGCTCTTGACGATTTCTTCGAGCAGGGGCAGGATGTCCTGAATCGAGCTTATTTTCTTATCGGTGACAAGGATGTACGCGTCGTCAAGGACGGCCTCCATCTTGTCGGTGTCGGTGACCATGTAGGGGGTAATGTAGCCGCGGTCGAACTGCATGCCCTCGACGACCTCGCTGTATGTCTCGGCGGTCTTGGACTCCTCAATGGTGATAACGCCGTCGGAAGTTACTTTCGCCATCGCGTCGGCTATAAGCTTGCCCACGCTCTCGTCTCCCGAGGAAACGGTCGCGACTCTTTCGATGTCGGAGCTGCCCGAAACGGCCTGAGAATGCTCGGAAATAGCCGCTACGGCGGCGTCGACGGCTTTCTGCACGCCCTTTTTGAGTACCATCGGGTTAGCGCCCGCCGCAATATTCTTCATGCCCTCTCTTACAAGAGCCTGAGCCAAAAGGGTGGCGGTGGTGGTGCCGTCGCCGGCGGCGTCGTTGGTCTTGGTGGCGACTTCGCGTATAAGCTGAGCGCCCATGTTCTCAAAGACGTCCTCAAGCTCGATTTCTTTCGCGATGGTCACGCCGTCGTTCGTGATAAGCGGAATGCCGTAGGTGCGGTCTAAAACCACGTTTCTGCCCTTGGGGCCCAAAGTGATCTTAACGGTATTGGCGAGCTTGTCAATTCCGGCCTGGAGGGCCTTTCTTGCTTCCTCGCCGTAAATAATGTCCTTTGCCATAAACAATCATTCTCCTTTTATAATGTGTTAAGTTTTACGGATTTACTCGGCGACCGCTAAAATATCGCCCATGTTGACGATGATAAGCTCCTCGCCGTCTATCTTGACCTCGGTGCCGGAATACTTGGAAAGAAGCACCTTGTCGCCGACCTTGACTTTCATGGCGACTGGCTCCTTGCCGTCGTGAGAATTGCCGTCGCCGACAGCGATGACCTCGGCGAGCTGCGGCTTTTCCTTGGCGGAGCCGGTAAGGATGATGCCCGACTTGGTGGTCTCCTCGGCCTCGACCATCTTAACGATAACACGGTCAAAAATTGGTTTTAATTTCATAAAGATCCTCCTAAAAAATTATTTTACATTTTTTGCATGCCGGCTGCTCTCTGCGTTTCCGGCCAATAATTAGCAATCTCCTGCTTAGAGTGCTAATACTATTTTATCATAGTTTTCTAAAAAATCAAGCGGTTAATGTCGTACAATTTAAAATTTGCGATTTTTCGTTGACTTAGTACATAATTGCGGATAATTTTGGCTCAAATTTATAAAATCCGCCGAAAGATGTTACCAAAAAATGAATTGTCTGACCTTATTTAACACTTTCTTAAAGATTCTGCAACAAAATTTAACGAAAACCCTTGCATTATTCCTCGGTTTATTATATAATATAAGATGAATTACGATATTTAAAGAAGGAGGGTTTTGTATGCAGGCCTACAAGGTTCTTATTATCGACTCCGACCCGGCTTCGGTGGAGCTTTTGCGGCTCTGCCTCGAAAAGGAGGGCTGTTCGGTGACGGCTGCGCAGGACGGTGAAGAGGGTCTTGCGAAATTTTTCCAGCTCAAGCCGGATATAGTGCTTCTTGAGGCCGTTTTACAGCGCACCGACGGCTGGCAGGTATGCCGGGAGATAAGAAAAAAATCCCAGACCCCGCTTATTTTCGTCACCTCAAAGACCGAGGTCTTCGACAGGGTATTGGGGCTTGAGCTCGGCGCCGACGACTACATCGTGAAGCCCTTTGACGGCAAAGAGGTCATCGCAAGGATAAAGGCGGTCTGCCGCAGGACCGGCCCCTCAAACGACGAGGGCGAACTCAAGGAAGTGCACTACGACCGGCTCGACATAGATATGTCGAAGTATGAACTGCGGGTCAACGGCAGGGTCCTCGACACGCCTCCTAAAGAGTTGGAGCTTCTGTTTCATCTTGCCTCCCATCCTAACACCGTCTTTAACCGCGACCAGCTTCTTGATTCGATATGGGGATTTGAGTATTACGGCGGCTCGCGGACGATAGACGTCCACATAAAGCGCTTAAGAGATAAGCTTGACGGCGTTTCAAAGCAGTGGTCTCTTGAAACGGTCTGGAGCGTGGGATATAAATTTGAGCTGGCGGAGAATGCCGGAAAGGAGAATACGAATGTTTGATTTCTTTGACGAGGATTTCCCGCTGTCCAAAAAGCAGGAAGAAGCCGAGAGAAAGAGACTCAGAGAGCTTGAAAAAAGCGCTGAGGACGATATAGTTATTGAGCAGCCTGCGGCCGACGAACCGCTTATAGATTTGTCCGACGTCACGGTCGAAGAGCCTATGGACGAGACTCCCGATTTTAAGGAGCAGTACAGCGAGGCTTTATCCGCGCCGATTTCAAGCGAGGAAGAAGCAGTGAGCGAGAAGCTTTCCGACCTTGCCGAAAAGGCGGCGGAGGACGTTCCCGAAGAAGCGCCCGAGGTCTTGGATAACCCGCCGGAAGCTTCTGATGAAGAAAATAAAGAAGAACCCGAGGCTTCGGAGGATACGCTTTCGGCTCCCGAGGAACCCGACGAACAGGCCGAGAAAGCCTGGGAGGAGATAGCCTCCGACAAGGAGCGGGTCTGGGAGGATATAGCCTTAGACAACGGCGAGGAGACAGCCGAACAGGCCGAGAAGCCGTGGGACGAGATAGCCTCCGAAAAGGACGAGGAGCCGGACGGGAGCTATGACGAATGGAGCGGCTTTGAGGAGCAGCCCGCCGAAGAAAGCGAGGCCGAGACCCTGCCCGAGCCGAAGTCGATAGACGAGATAGAGGCGCACCTGCACGAGGAGCTGAGAAGCCTCGGTGAGAAGCTTGACAGCATGGAAAAGGCGGTCGACAGCATGGAGGACGGCGAGCTTCCGGAGGGATTTGACTACGAGTACGACGAGAGGTATTTCTCCGAGGAGGACACCCCCGCCTATAAGCATCCCGAGCTATACGGCTCATCGAACGAAAACGAGGACAGGGCTTCCAAGATAACCATGACCCCGGGAAAGAAGCCTGAAACAAAAATGTTACCCGTGCCGGTGAGAAGAAGCCGCAGCAGTGCAAATAATTGGAATTTGATTTCAGTAGCGGCGGCAGCTGTATCGGCTTCTATTGCGGCGGCGGTCGCTGTGGCGCTGTTCTCAAAAAAGAAGAAAAAGAAGTAATACCCCCGGAAAGGCGGTTTATACATGGAAAACGAAAGAGAATTCGACGGCGTTTCTCCCGAGGCCGTCCCGGAGGACTCTCCCGCTTTGGAGCAGGAAGCGCCCCCGGAGGAAATATATCGGCCGGCGGCCATTGCCCCTAAAGACGACCCGAGGGACGCCGTAAAGGAACTCAAGGAGCTTGCCAGCGCCGAAGCCGAGCAGTGGGACTATATGCCGAAGCCGATACGCCGTTTAAGGCGGCGCGCCGACCACACCTTTTTAAAGGCGTTCCTGTTTTTCTTATTTGCTTTTGTCATCATCTTCGGCGCGACCTCAAGGGTCGTGTTCGGCAAGGGCTGGCTCAACAGGCTGTTTGACAAGGAACCGGAAAAGCATGCCTTTACCCTGCCGATTGCGGAATATCCCGTGCTCGAGGACAGGTTTTATCAGCCCGACGGCAGATACACCGTCGAGGGCGTTTACGAGGCAGTCTCGCCGTCTATCGTCACGATAGAAGCGTATGTCGACGGCGACGCGCTCAAAAGCTTCGGCCAGGGCAGCGGGATAATCATGTCGGACGACGGATATATAATAACGAATTCCCACGTCATCGAGGACGCTTCTTTGGCACTTAAAGTCAGGCTCAAGGACGGCGAGGAATACTCCGCAAAGGTCGTCGGCAGCGATGTCAAAAGCGATATCGCAGTCATAAAAATCGACGGCAAGGGTTTTCCGGCAGCGCAGTTCGGCGACTCCGACAAGGTCTCCGTCGGCGAGCAGGTCGTCGCCATAGGCTCTCCGGCAGGTCTTGAGGGAAGCATGACGACGGGAATCGTCTCGGGGATAGACAGGATGATAAAGGTCGACGAGGCCAACATTTCGATGTCCTGCGTTCAGATTGACGCGGCCCTAAACCCAGGCAACTCCGGCGGAGCGCTGATAAATATGTGGGGCCAGGTCATCGGCATAACATCCTCAAAGCTTGACGCGTTCGAGTACGACAACATCGGCTTCGCGATAGAGACGTCCGCCGCAAAGGGAATCGTCGAGGATATCATAGAGCACGGCGGAGTCGTAAGCAGGCCGAGGGTCGGCATAAGCTTTTACGAGGTCAGCGACGCTGCCGCAGAGATAGACGGCACCCCGGCCGGGCTCTGCATCGCCGGTATCGAGGAGGACTGCGATATCTACAACACCGATCTGAGGATAGGCGACTACATCACCGAAATGAACGGCGAAAAGGTCAGGAGCGCCGACGACGTTTACAGCATAATCCTTAAGCTTTCGCCGGGCGACGAGATGACGGCGCATGTCTTAAGGCCGCTTCCGAGCGGCGACGAGACGGAGTTTGACATAACGTTTAAGCTCATGCGCGACGACTCGTTCGT